>CAWATW010000008.1:0-221860 GCA_963785075.1 uncultured bacterium | reverse complement strand
GGGATGCCAGTGCGTGGATCTGTTGCTTCTCCGCCAGCATCGAGTGCGCTTCGCCGCCCGCCGTGACTTGGAGATAGAAACGGCGGGCGCCGGGCAGGCCGATGGCGCCGGCGGCGAAACGTTCTGCCGGTCCGAGATTCTCTATGTCCATGACGATGGGTCCCCGGTCGTGTTCACGGCCACCACACTCGGATGGCCGGCGTCGGGAATGTCGAGCACCGACACCGAAGCAGGGGAGACGCCGATGCGCTGGAAGAGGTCGAGTGGCTGACCGAGGTGGTGAGCGAGAACAGCCTTGATGATGTCCGCGTGTGATACCAGAGCGATCGTCTGTTTCCGATGTTCGCGGGCAAGCCGGGCCACCGTCCGAACGGCCCGGGTCTGGGCATCGAGGAGACTCTCGCCATCGGGAAACACAACGCGAGACGGAGTCTGTTGGACCGTCCGCCAAGCCTTCAACTTGTACAGGGACGCCAGAGTCCGGCCCGACCAGGCGCCGTAGTCGACCTCCAGAAGGCCATCCTCGGCGATGGGGTTCAACCGGTGCGGCTCGGCCACGAGTTGGGCCGTCTCCCATGTGCGCTCGATGGGGGACGCGTACACGGCAGCGACGCGAAGGCCGGCCAGATGCTCGGCAGTACGCCGGGCCCTGGACCGCCCTTGCTCATCGAGGGAGATACCTGGGAGCCGGCCCGTGAGCTTCTTGCCGGTCTCGGGGGTCGGGGCGTGCCTGATCAAGAGAACTCGCGACATTGCAGCCGAGGGTACCGAGATCACAATCAAACCGGAATCAACTCGACCCCGGCGATCGGATCGACGCCGGTTGGACTTCACACGAGCCGCAGCGGGCCCGCGGGGTCGGTGAGGTTGCGCTCGTTGTTTCGCACGCTGTTCACAGCGGGCGAGACCTCGTGTTCCATGATGAGGTCGGCGGGTATCGGTTGGATCAGCGACTCGACCTCGTCGGCATCCGTGATGTCGCGGTCGAGCCAGGTGTCCCACACGGCCGGATCGAGGGCGACCGGCATGCGATCGTGAATGGCGGTGATAGGACCTTCCGCCGCGGTGGTGACGATGGCGCAGGTGCGGATCAACTCCTCGGTCTCCGGGTTGCGCCAGGTCGACCAGAGGCCGGCGAACCCCATCGGAAACCCATCCGCCCGGAACACCCAGTGTGGTGTCCGGCCCTTGTCCTTCGGTTCCCACTCGTAGAAACCGTCCGCCGGGATGATGCACCGTTTTCGGCTCGCCGAGTCTCGGAACATGGGTTTCGTGCAGAGGCTCTCGGCGCGGGCGTTGATCTGGATGGCCTTGCGGTCCTTCGCCCAGTGCGGAACGAAACCCCATCGCATCGTTCCGAGCAGCCTTTCCCCATCCCATTCGGCCACGGTGTACACCTCGTCGGTGGGGGCGACGTTGTACGAGGGCGCCAGGGCTTCGGTCACCACCCGATCGACGCCGAAATACTCGGCGTAGTCGGCGGCATCACCACCGAGCACGTATCTACCGCACATAGGTCTTTAGACCCCCATGAGGACTAGTTCTTTCGACGGAATAGATAGTGGACCTTCAGATGTATTCGCGAAACCCTAGGTTGATCCATTGACAGGAGCCACGCAAGAAGGGGAGCGTCGGTGAATACGTTGATGGCTACTGCGGCCGTGAGCCTTGGCATGGTCTTTGCGACCGTTGCACCGGCGTCGGCTTCCGTGTGCGAGCCGACCACTCAGGAGGCTCGACGCATCTCTGGTTCATGGGAGGGTACGACCGGCGCCTTGGTGACGTCCGCCCCCACAGATTCGGGTTTGGCCTGGACCACCGTCGACGGCGCATCACTCGAATACGTGCACATGGAGACCGCTCCGAGCACCATCGGAGACGCCACCATCTCAGCAGCGGTAACGCTCCCTGGTGCGTCCGAAGGCACGGTCCCGATCGCAGGGACCGACGACCTGCTCGTCCGCTTCGTTGGCTCGCCCAACTGCGTCGTAGATGGTCTCGGTGATGCCGTGCTCGAAGTCCAGGCCGTGGAGGTCTCCTCCCCCGTGGCGGCACCCGTCTCGGGCCCGGCTCGTGTCGCCTCAGCTCCCGCCGCCGGCCCTGCTCCACAGCGGGCGAACCGATTCGGAACCGTCTACGCCATCTGAGGACTAGCCCTGGGCTGCGAGTCTGAAACCACCCTGGCGGATCCTGCTCTTCGACGTACCTTGGTGTCACGGAGCGAAGACGGGAGGTGGATGATGTCGAAGTACACGGGCAGGATCTCGGTTCCGGGTGTGGTTGATCGTCCGGTCGACGTGGTGATAGATCTCGATGACGAGAGCGTGTCCATGACGTCGGACGGTCGCGCCGTGGGGGAGTGGGACTTCGAAGACGTCGAGGTTCGAGGCCGCGACGTCGGATTCGACCTGGCGATCAACGGAGCGTGGGGTCACCTCGACACGAATGACGACGGCGGATTCGCGATCGAACTCGGCCTGCACTCGGCGCCTCCACGGCTTCGCCGTCTGATGCTGGCCAAGCTTGCGTCACACCCCGACGGCTCCTGAGATCGGTCCGTCGAGCGCCGTCAGGCAGTCATTTCACGAGATTCTGGACGAGTGGGCGTGCCTCGGTGAGGGCTTGCTCGAAGGCCGGCTCGAGGTAGGGGAACGGATCGATCACTTCGCCATGCCAGTGCAGCTCGAAGTGGGTGTGAGGTCCGACCCACTCGGCGTTCCCCGAGTCGCCGACCCATCCGATCTGTTGACCGGCAGTTACGAGAGATCCCTCGGCCACCCCTGCCGCAACCGTGTCTGACCATTCGGCGCGACCGTCATCGGACCCGGGCGTGTCGTTGTTGAGATGGAGATACCAGGACTGCCAACCTCCGACGTGGTCGATGATCACACGTCTCCCTGCGATTCCGCCGTCACCGACCGAGTTGACCACTCCGGCGGCAGCCGAGTACACCGGTGTCATCTTGGGGGCGATCAAGTCGTTGCCCTGGTGGCGGCGTCCTCCTGAACGGGCGAATCCGAAGCTGTCCACGAATTCGGTCACCAACGGATCCTGCGGGAACACGATGTCGAGCGCTGGTGGCGCTGCCAGTGCGGCCACAGGTCGGAGTGCGGGCAAGAGCGCTGCGCTCGCCGCCAGCTTGAGCATGGCGCGGCGCGAATAGGTGGGTGCTGGGGGCACAGCAGATCCTCCTGGGTGGGGTGTGAGAGAAGTGGCGACGCCAGAACCGGGTCGCCCTGATCACGAGCAAGCTACCCGATCGGGAACTTTGTGCAACTTTTCTCATGAACCCAGGCCGGCTCCTGGCCGGTTCTGCCGTCAGTCGTAGGGGAACGCGATGTCGCAAGCAGGTTCGTGGTCTGCAGCGGCGTCGAAGTCGACGAAGTACACCTCCCGTGGTGAGCCGGACACCGCGTGGCCGTTGCTCCGAACCCATGACTCGACCGCCTCATATGCCTCGAGGATGACCGGGAACTCCACCTGCTGTTTCGTGATCCGGGTGAACGCCTCTCGGTGAGCGGGTTCGAGCCGCAGACGCAGCTGGTCGATGGGTTCCAGCGTCCCGTCGTAGGGGATGCAGACCTCGACCGGTCCATCGGAATCGAGGTTGACCTCGCCGTGATACGCCACGAACGGAATCCCCATTGTCGCCGCGGACTGCTCGAGGTGCCCACACAGTGAGCGCATGCTCCTGTCGATGAAGGCCGGCAGCTCGCCGGCCAGGACCCGCTCCTCGATGCTCGCCACTCGCTGTGCCGGCACGTCCCGCTGTTCCACTCGATACATGTCGTGTCCTTTCCCCGAGAGGAGTTGGGCGAGGTGCCGGACCAGTCATTTTTTTTGTCCGGTGTGTTGGGCTTCGACGCCCTCCCAGAACGTGCCGATCGCCGTGATGGCGTCCGGTGCATCCAGGAGGACCACCTCGCTGATCGTTGCCAGGGGCATTCCGAGCGTCCTGAGCAACCCGATGAGCCGTGCCGGCTCGATCTGGCTCTCGTCGTAGTACCGGTATCCGTTGGACGGATCGACCCACGCCGGACGCAGCAGCCCCATGTCGTCGTAGAGCCGGAGCGCCTTGGGCGACAGTCGGGACCTGCGTGCAAACGCACCCGAGGTCATCGTCGGTTCGTCTCCGTTGCTCATGGGTCGAGCTTGGGGCATGCCCCTGGGGCGAGGTCAAGCACCTTTGAAGGGTATCTCCCGACGACGACGGTCCGGGCCGATGTTTGTCGGAGAAACTCCCGTCCGGGGCAGCGGGCATCCCGACGCGTGAGATAGGTTCCAACTCGTATGGCCTCCACTTCGAACATCGTGTCCGCTGCCGCGAGCCCACCCGCAACATCGTGGATGGAACGGGCGTTCGGTCGCATCGTTCGGGCCGGCAGGCGCCCAGAGCATCGGTGGCATGTCGGAAGATTCACGTGGGATCGCACCACGTCTCTCTGGGTGATGGTGGGTATCACAGCGCTTGCTCTGGTCGTGATGAACGACGTCGGGTCTCAGCTCGGTCGGCTGGAGTCCGGTGGGCTCGCCTACGACGAGACGGTGTTCACCGGTCTGCACCCTGATGTGTGGGACACCTCGGAGCTCCTCGCGGCAGAGGAGGCGTGGGACCTTGCTTCGGAGCCGGAGGAGGGGGAGGCCTCAGGAGGTCTTCCAGCAAATGCGTTGATCACCGTGCATGTGGTCGCCGATCTGGCTTTCGCGCTCGTGTACCCGATGTTCGTGGTTCTGGGGCTCCGGAAGCTCGGTGTGAGCCGGACGCTTGCCTTCGAGCTCGGATTCATCATGCTTGCCGCCGACCAAGTCGAGAACCTTTCGGCGTGGCTGGCGCTGGTGGGGCTCGATTTCACGGCCGGGACACCGACCAGTGTCCGATCCTTCGTGGGCGTGGGTCTGCTCGTTCCAGCCGGTTCGTGGTCTGTGATCTTTGCGTTCCTGACTCAGCTGGCCGGGCTCGTGAAGTGGGGCGCCGTCGCGATCGCAGCGGTGATCGGTGGCATCTACGTGCTGCGGTCGGACAATGCGGACGCCGATGGCGGCGGCAATCGGGCCGTGCGGGAGCTGGCGGGCCGAGCGGGCAACGTTCGGCGTGGGGCGGCCCAGGAGCCGTGGACCGCTCTTTCGGGGATCGGCGTCGTCGTTGCGTTGTTCGTCCTGCTCGTGGCACTGCCGGCGGGCGGACCGCTCGAACAGATACCGGACGTCCTGCGAAGCCAGATCGACCCTCCGGACGGCGGATTCCGGTGGGTGTTCATCGCCGCCATCGCGTTGGGCGGATTCTCCGTGGCGGCCGTCATCTCCGCCGGCTTCATCTCGGTCGCATCTCACTCCAGACCGCCGACACCGGTCCGGCGATGGGTCGTCGTGGCGTGGTCGACAGGGGTCTCGATGTTCTGGTTCCTCCTGGGTGGCCTTTTCGAGGGCAACTGGAGGTTCGTGCCGTGGGCCCCGGTTGTGGTCACTGTGGGGGCGACCGTCATCGCCTGGCTGGTGGATCGAGCGCGATCGATCTCGGTCGCCTCGGTGTCCCCGCGTACGGCAGCGGACGATCCGTGGTGGCGGCGAGTGTTGAGGGAGGTTGCAGAGGCCGCCCGCGAGGCTTTCGGAGGCCCGCAACGTCCGACGCTCGACGAGGTCGTGTCGATCGAGAAGGACGCCGACCGGTTGCGGATGGTGGCGTGGATCGGATCGATGGCCGGCGTCGTTGCGACTGCCGTGTCGTTGGGCCTGGTGCGGGCGACGCTGCTCCCGGCGCTATATGCCTCCTCACCCACCTGGTGGATAGCGGGCGCGCTGATCGGTGCGCTGCTGGCCATCACCTCGGGTCGTGCGACGCAACTCGCCGTCCAACGGGTCTACGCCTGGGCAGGCGACATGCTCGTGCCAGTCGCTTTCCGTATCGGTCTCGTCTCGGTGGTGCTGGCGGTCGTCTTGGCGATCCGGCCCACGGTCGCTCCTGCGATCGGGTCCACGGGGGTCCTGGCCATTGCGATCGCCGCGTTCTCGGTGATCGTGGCCGGCCTGGCCTGGGTCGGGAACCGAGTGTGGCGGTGGGACGTGACGAAGAGCCTCGGGTTCGGGTCCAGGACTCCGTGGTTCCTCGTGCTCGTTGCGATGTGGGTGACGGCCGGCATGCTGGACTCTGCGGGCGGGTACAACGATGCCCGCCTCATCGACCCGCCTCGATTCGGAACCGATGTCGATGAGACCGACACCGAACTGGCAGCCGACGCGGTCGGTACCCAATTCCGGCGGTGGCTGCTCCGATCCAGCGAATGTGACACCGGTGATGGCCCCCGACCTCTGTACCTGGTCGCCGCCCCGGGCGGTGGAATCCGGGCGGCGTACTGGACAACCACCGGCCTCGATCAGCTCTTCACCTCGGAGGCCGGCGGTTTGACCTGTGGGGAGCTCGGTCCGTTCGCCGTGAGCGGCGTGTCCGGGGGCAGCGTCGGAGCGGCCACCTGGTTCGCGCACACCGATCCCGATCCCGATGGCGTGGCCAACGCCAGCTCGACGATCGCAGAGATGAGCAAGGACGCTGCTCTGGCCCAGGCGATCTCAGGGCTGTTGTTTCGTGACGTTCTGCAGACGGTCACCGGGCTCACCGACACCTGGGCCGACCGTGCAGAACTGATCGAGCGGGCCTGGTCGGAGGACGGACGATTCACGATCGACGGCGATGAGTTGGCGCTGTCGCAGCTCGGGCGCCGACCAGGCTGGCAACCGATCGTCGTGCTCAACGGCACGTCCGTCAACGATGGCTGTCGGACACTCCTGTCGAATCTGGCGCTCTTCACCACCCCCACGGGCAATTGTCTCGACGTCCCCGATCCGGGTGACACCACCTCCCCACAGTTCCCGGCGGCGTTCGGGCTGTACGCCGGGTTGGTCGAGAGGACCCACGGGTCGTGCTCGGACATGGCCGCCGAGGCCAAAACGGTGGCTGCAGTCACCGGAGCTCTGACCTCGGCACGGTTCCCATTCGTGACTCCTTCGGCCGCCTATTACCGATGTCTTCCGGGAGCGGTCGAACCCGTGTCCAGCTACGTCGTCGATGGTGGGTATGCCGAGAACACCGGGCTGCTCACCCTGCTCCAGATCTGGGAGCAGCTCGAACCCCATGTGCGAGCCCACAACGCCGGGCCCGGTTCGTTCGAAGTGCAGCCCTGGATCGTGCTGCTCGACAACCACTACCGGTCCACTGCCGCCATCCCCACCCCCGACCGACCGCGTGAGCTCGTTGCCCCCCTGGTGGCTTTCGGAGCCGCAGGGCGCATCACTCCCGAGTCGTTGGAGCAGACGGCGGCCTTCGAGATGTCTCAGGCGTGCCCCGAAGCCCTTCGATTCGCCGATTGCCGCCCGACCTACCTGCGGATCGCTCCGCAGGTTGCGCCCGGTCCGTCGGCACCGTTGGGATGGGTGCTATCGAGGACGAGCACCCAACAGCTCGACGATGCCCTTCGCAAGGCGCTCGCCACCGCCCGAACCGACTATCCGGACTTGTTCGGGGCGCCGGGAGGATGAGGGCGGCGTCGCATCGGGTGCGGCCGTTAGTCTCGCCGGGGTCGAGTCGAGGAGAGCTGTGGCGAACGTGACGGGTGGCGAACTGGTGGCGGCCATGCTCGCCGCCGAGGGCGTCGACACCGTCTTCGGGATCATCGACGGGACCTACTTCGGCTTGTATTCGAGCTTCGAGCGCCACGGCATCCGTCTCGTGTCGCCACGGCACGAGACCTCCGCTCTGCACATGGCCGGGGCGTACGCCCGCCTCACCGGCAAGCTCGGCGTTGCGATCGCCTCCAACGGACCCGGCGTGGCCAATGCGCTCCCCGGGGTGGCAGTGGAGTCGGGTGAGGGTCATCGGGTGCTGCTGATCACCTCGTCCCGACGGGTGGGCATCGCCTATCCCGACCGCGGCGGCACGTTCCAGTACTTCGACCAGACGGCGGTGACGGCTCCCATGACGAAGTGGTCGGGCGCGGTCCCCGATCGATCGCGCATCCCCGAGTTCATGCGACGTGCCTTCCGGACGGCGTGGACGGGTCGACCCGGCGTCGTACACGTCGACATCCCGGAGTCCATCATCAACGGCAAGGACACGTCCGACCTCGACCAGGTTCGCCCACCGTCGACGTATCGGCGCACGGAGCCGCTGTCCGCCGACGCCGATGCGGTCACAGAAGCTGCGGGACTCCTCCGATCGGCTTCGAATCCGCTCATCCATGCCGGCACAGGGGTCATCCACGCCGGAGCCTCGGGGTCCCTGCAGCGCGTCGCAGAGCTGCTCGGAGCTCCGGTGACCACGAGTTGGGGTGGTCGTGGGGCGCTGCTCGAGACCCACGAGCAGGTCATCCCGATGACCCACCTCGACCTGTACAAGAAGCTGCGCACCGAGGCCGACGTGATCCTGGTGTTGGGTTCCCGACTCGGTGAGACCGACTGGTGGGGCAAGTCTCCCTACTGGGGAGCGAGCTCGGAGCAGACGGTCATCCAGGTGGACGTCGACGATCATTGGCTCGGCGTGAACAAACCGGTCAGCTTGGCGGTGCTCGCCGATGCCAGACGATTCCTCGACCAGCTCGCAGCCGAACTCGAGTCAGGCCCGGCCTTCGAACCGAACCGGGTCACCTGGGTCGAGGATCGAACGCGAGAGCGGGCCAAATTGGATGGACGACTCGACGACTCCCGGGAGGCCGGGCTCAATCCGGGCCGGGCGGCCCGGATCGCCCAGGAGACGCTGCCCTCCGACACCATCTGGGTGTTCGACGGCGGCAATACCACCGTGTGGGCTCAGTTCTTCCACGAGGTGACCGAGCCGAACTCCCTGCTGGCGACGTTCAAGTTCGGGATGCTCGGCGCCGGAGTCGCTCAGGCGCTGGGAGCCCAGATTGCGCACCCCGACCGAGTTGTGGCGTGTCTCATCGGAGACGGTGCCATGGGCTTTCACCCCCAGGAGGTCGAAACGGCGGTCCGCGTGGGTTTGCCCGTCCTGTACGTGGTGTTCGTCGACCTCCAATGGGGCATGGTGAAGATGAACCAGCAGTTCGCGCTCAGACCGTTCAAGACGATCGTGCGCAAGAAACTCGACGATGACGAGACCATCAACGCCGACTTCTCAGAGATACGGTTCGACGATCTCGCCCGCTCGATGGGAGCGCACGGGGAGCGGGCCTCGAAGGAGGCCGAACTGGCCCCGGCCCTGGAACGGGCCCGGGCGTCGGGCCTTCCCTCGGTGATCCACGTCGACGTGGACCCGGTCACACACATGTGGGCGCCGAAGCTGAGAGCGTTCAAAGACATGCATCAGGAACCGGCCGGATGACCGCAGATGTCGTGACCGTGCGAAGGGCCCGAGCATGAGCCCGATCGACCAGGTTCAACTGAACTTCAACGAGTCGAGCCTGCTGCTGCTCAACGTCCTCATTGGACTGATCATGTTCGGAGTGGCGCTCGACATACGCATCGACGACTTCCGCCGTGTCGTACGGGACCCCCGGGGACCGATCATCGGGCTCGTCGCCCAGTTCATGCTGTTGCCTGCGTTCACCTTCGTGCTGATCGTGCTCATCGACCCGGTTCCGTCGATGGCGCTCGGCATGATCCTCGTGGCGGCCTGCCCGGGAGGGAACTTCTCCAACTTCCTGGCGGCCAACGCCAAGGCAAACGCCGCGCTGTCGGTCTCCATGACTGCCATATCCACGGCACTGGCGATCGTCATGACTCCCTTCAACCTGGCGTTCTGGGGACGCCGCTCCGAGGGCACCGCCGCCATCCTCCGTGATGTCAGTCTGGACCCGGTCGACCTGTTCGTCACCATCCTCGTCATCCTCGGCATCCCGCTGGCCATAGGGATGTTCGTCGCAGCCCGATATCCCGAGGTCGCCCAACGGCTGCGCAAGCCCATGCGGGTGTTCTCGCTGGGGGCGTTCGGACTGTTCGTGGTCGGTGCATTGGCGGCCAACTGGCAGCAGTTCCTCGATCATGTGGGAGCTGTGGCACTGATCGTGGCCCTCCACAACGCGGTGGCGCTGGCCATCGGATACTGGTCGGCCAGGGCGATGCGGTCGCCCCGCTACGACGCGAGGGCGATATCGATCGAGGTCGGAATCCAGAACTCTGCGCTGGCTCTGGTACTCGTGTTTGGGTTCTTCGACGGACTCGGCGGCATGGCGATCATCGCCGCCTGGTGGGGCGTATGGCACCTGATCAGCGGTCTGACCATCTCGACGTGGTGGTCGAGGCGAACCGTGCCCGTACCCCAAGCGGCATGAACGCCCGAATCCTCGTCACCGGCGGCAATGGGTACATCGGCCATCAGGTGGTCAACCGGCTGGCGTCGCTCCCCAACGTAGAACGGGTGATCTCGGTCGACCTCCGGCCGGGCCCCCAGGGTGGCGTGCTCGAGTCGTTGGCCATGGACGTACGCGATCCAAGTCTCGCCGATGTGATCCTCAACGAGGAGATCGAGCGGGTCGTTCATCTCGCCGCCGTGGTGACTCCAAAGCGCCACCACACGAGACAGTTCCTGCACTCCGTCGACGTCGGAGGCACATTCAACGTGATCAAGGCCACAGCGGCGGGCGGGGCGCGGCATCTGACCGTCATGTCGAGCGGAGCGGCGTACGGCTACCACCCGGACAACCCCGAGTGGATCGACGAACACGACGAGTTGAGAGGCAATCCTGAGTTCGCCTACTCCGACCACAAACGGATGGTGGAGGAGTTGATGGCCGAGACCGGACGGGTACGACCCGAGCTCGCCCAGCTCGTCCTGCGGCCGGGCACCATCCTCGGGCCGACGGTCGACAATCAGATCACGGCCCTGTTCGAGCGTCCGGTGGTGTTGGGTATCGCCGGATCGCCTACCCCGTTCGTCTTCATCTGGGATGCCGATGTCGTCGATGTGATCGTGCAGGGAACACTCAATGAGCAGCAAGGCGCGTACAACCTGGCCGGCGATGGTGTCGTGCCGCTTCGTCAGATCGCAGCAGAGTTGGGCAAGCCGTATGTGCCGCTTCCCGCCTGGCTGGTCAAGTCGATCCTTTCGGGGCTCCGAAGTCTGCATCTGACCGCGCTCGGACCCGAGCAGGTCGACTTCTTGCGCTACCGACCGGTACTGGCGAATCGCCGGCTCAAGGAGGAGTTCGGCTACGTCCCGACGCGGACATCGATCGAGGCGTTTCGAGGATGGATGGAATCCCGTGGCGGGTGAGTTCACCGGACGGGTGGTCGTGCTGACGGGTGCCGCCGGCGGGTTTGGGATCGCGCTCTGTGACGCATTCGTGGCTGAAGGCGCCCGGATCGTCGCACTCGACAACGACTCCGAGTCGCTCGGCAATCTGGCTGCGAGCACTCAACTCGACGCGGCTCATCGTGTGGACATCACCGATGTCGACTCCGTCGAACAGGTCTTCGACGAGATCGGCCGGATCGACGTGCTCGTCAACAACGCCGGGGTCACCGCGCTCGGGCGCTTCTCCGACATCGACCCGTCCTCGTTCGACCGGGTGATGGGCGTCAATCTGACCGGGGCGGCGAACTGCACGCGCTCGGCGCTCCCGGCACTGCTGGCGTCGCACGGTCGAATCGGGGTGATGTCGAGTGTCGCCGGGTTCGCACCTCTCGTTCATCGCACTGCATACGCCGCCTCCAAGCACGCCCTTCACGGCCTCTTCGAGAGCCTGCGCTCCGAGCTGGTGGATACCGGGGTCACGGTGACGATGATCTGTCCGAGCTTCGCCGCGACCGGCATCCAACATCGGGCCGTGCGCCGGGGCGAGGACCAAACGGGGGATTGGTCGACCACCGGGAGGCTCCTCACTCCGGAGCAAGTGGCCGCTGCGACCGTGGAGGGCCTCCGAAAGCGGGCGAGGATGGTCCTGCCGTCGAGGACGGCCAAGTTGGCGTACGCGCTGTCGAGGGTCGCACCAAAACGGTACGAACGGATCATGCGCAAGCGCGTGAGCAGCTGACCCGCTTTTGGGATCTGGGCCTCTCGTCCCGGTTGTCAGTCAACATCTGCCAGGGCGGCGAGCGCCTCTTCTGCCGCATGCAGCGCCTCGGCGGCCGCACTCGCCTCCCGCCGAAGTGCGGTCGCCTCCTTCCTCGACATTCGAGCTCGCCGGTCGGTCTCCACGGCCTTGACCCGGGCGTCTTTCGCCTTTGCGACGGCTTCCTTCGCCTTGGCGTCGGCTTCCTTCGCCTTGGCGTCGGCGTCCTTCGCCTTCTTCTCGGCCTTTGCTGCCCCCTGCTCTGCGTCTGTTGCCTTCGCCTCGGTGTCCTTGGCGCTGTCGATGGCAGCTCGGACCGCATAGGCCAGATCCTGGCGAGCCGACTCGAGAGTGCCCGCTTCGTCGGCGGGGAGCTCTGGCCCAGCATCCGCCGGGGGTGAGACCTCGGGAGTTTCGTCCGGCCCGACGGCATTCGCCGTGGCCACCACGAAGCCGGCGAATGCTCCGAAGCCCTGCGGTTCGACATCGTTCGTCAACCGGCCTGCGACCAACAAAGCCCGGCCTTCGGTCGACCGTGCTCCGGCCATGAGGCTGTTGGTCACACGCTCGACGGTTGTGGAGGTGATCGAAGGCATGACCTCGGCTGCGGCGACCCGCAACCGTTGGAGGGCGGCGTTCTCGTCGCTGCGCGCCGAGTCGAACCCGACTCGCTCGCCGGAGAGGGTACGGCGCTGGGCTTCCTCGATCTCCTCGCCCGCCGCGACCAGCGCCCGTATGTCGTCGGAGTGGGATCGCGCAAGCTGGTTGACGACCCAGGCGGACAGCGCCGGTTTCCGCAATGCCTTGACCATGTTCCAGGCGTCGAGATCTCCCTCGGCCTTCAGGCGCTTCGCGAGCTCGTCGCGCCGCCCGATGAACTCGTCGAGCGGTGCTTCGAACAACAGATCGACGTGGTCGTTGTCTGCCACAGTGAGTCTGGCCTCCTACCTCAGTCGACCACGTTTTCGCCTTCCGAGTAGGGCTTCTCGGTGGCGATCTGGCTGAAAGCGTCGATCCGGAGTTGGTACTCGCGCAAAGAACTGGTGGAGTGCACGACCGCTCTCCTCGACTCGGGAACCGGTCGAGCTTATCGCTCAGGCGTGGGGCCTGCGAGGGCTCCGCCGGCGAAGAGCGCAGCCGAGGAACGCCGGCTGTGTCGCGTGAAGCCATCGGATCGGGTGCCCGGCTCGACCTCGATCGTACCGATGAATCGTATACAGCAGAGAGTCGTGGGAACCGCCGCTGCGACGCGGGTTCCGAGACCTCGAATCCTGGGGGGAGGGCCGACCCGCTCGAGGCTGTGCTACGGACGCCTTGTCACGATGGGAGGCTGGCCGCCCACTCGTCGTGATGACTCCTCCGAAGCTCACCGGTTTCGACTGCCTGCTCGATCGAATCCCATGTGACCCGGACCGCCGTCTCGAAATCCTCGGGGTGTTCCCGCTTCAGCCACTCGGCGAAGTCGTTGAACGAACGACCGGCCCGAGGCACGGTCAACGCCGCGAACTCGATGATCTTGTCGTCCTCGTTCAAGGTCATGACGATCCCGCCCGGCAACGGAACCTCGCCGAGCGCCCGTCGCAGCGGGTTGTCCCACAGGAAGCTGCAGTCGATCGTCCGTGTCAGCCGATCGCGGTCCCTCGCGCAGGTGGGTTCGATCAGCTTGGTTCCTGCCGCCACGGTCCAGGCGACGAACTCGGCCACATCCTCGTACCCGGACACGTCGTAGGGCCAGTCGCCCGGTTCGACCTCGTTGACGTAGTCAACGGTCTCGAGCAAACGCCCGAGAACCTTCTCCACGTTGCCGTCGTTGTAGTCCTGGAGGAACTGGTAGGCGATCGCCACATCCGGATCGTCGGACTCGGCCCCAGCTCCAGCGGTTGCCTCTCCGGCCCCGCATCCGACCGTCGAGACGGCCAAGAGTGCGGCCACTGAACATGTGTGTCGGTGTTTCATGGCCGTTCCCTTTCCTCAGATTGTCGCCGTCCGTCGGCGGCGCCCATCATCCGTCGGCGGTGTCAAGAACCGGTCAAGAGACAGGTCACGGGGCCACCCGTGCTCCGGGGACATCAGTTGACAGATCGCTCCGAGGTCGCGTGCGACGTGGTTGGCGGGGAGGGCGACCGGATGCTGGGTGAGCCATGGAGGCCGCCCTCGCAGGCCGTATGACGCCAACGAGAGTGGAGGCCCCCGAAGGAGCCTCCACACGTTGCGAGTTCGCCTGTAAGCCGGATTCTGTGCCACCTGGAGGCTGTGACGCCGCCAGGCGCGGTGATCATCCATCTGGGGCCGATGTTGCCATCGACCTCGGTGCGGCCTACCCGGGACTTGATCGACGGGCTGCCGTCGTCCCTGTCTGGCCTTGCTCCGGGTGGGGTTTGCCAGCCGCCCGGTCACCCGGGACGCTGGTGAGCTCTTACCTCACCGTTTCACCCTTGCCTGTTCGCCCCGTCATCCGAGACCGGGCTCGCCGTGAGGCGAAATCCCGAACTTCATTCGGCTGTGCCGAATGAAGCGCCATCGGCGGTCTGCTCTCTGTTGCACTGTCCGTCGGATTGCTCCGCCTGGCCGTTAGCCAGCACCCTGCCCTGTGGAGTCCGGACTTTCCTCGGCGCCGGATGGCGCCGCGATCACCCGGCGAACTCGCATGCCCAAGCCTACCCGGCGAGCGATCGAAGGCTTGTCGAGGCTCAGGTTTCGTCTTCGAGAAGGCGCATGAGTTCGCGGTCGAGCTCGTCCATGTCGATGCGCATGGGGTCGGCGGTCTTCCAGATCCAGATGGCGCCTACCACCACCACGATCATTCCGGCGAACAACGCCAGGTCGATCCGGTAGAACGCCACGAGGCCGGTCACCGCCGCCCAAGTCGCCACCACGATGCCGAGGCGCTTGGCGATCCGCTTGCTACGAGCCGTCTGGAGCATCATCGATCCGGTGGGAATACGAGGGGCATTTTCGGTCTCGCCCCGGTACATCTGCATCGAACGCCAGAGCCCGATGCCAACGATGACGACGAGGATGAGAGGCCACACACCTACAAGTTGCCACGAATCATCCACTATGTGAAGTCTTGCGCCCTCGAGCGCGCCTTCGCCCCGCCACCGAGCCGGCAACTCCGCCGAGGATCATTCCGATCACGGCCAGGAAGAGAACTGGCCCGAGCGTGGCAGGGCTTCCCCCGCCTCGAGCGATGAAGACGACCAACCCCGAGAGCGCCAGGCCGGTCACCGAGCCATGGAACCGATTGGCGACGATGGCGAGATGACCGGCCACGTAGCCGCCGACGAGGAATCCGACGACGATCCCGGGCACGAGACCGGCGCCTGACTCACCGGAGTCGACAATGGCCTGATACGCGAACTCGGCGATCAACGAAACGAGGGTGGCGGCGAGAGCACCGGCGCCAAGCCCGAGCAGAAGAGCAGGAATACGAAGGGTTGCAAGCACGGGGCCTCCTTCGGCCGATGTTAGGGAGGCCACCTGAGGGTCCGGATCCCACCTTCCGTCCGTGGTCTGGTCAGACTCCTACACTCCCGCCCATGGAATGGCCTCACGTTCTCGGGCAGCTGGCGGCGGGCGCCGATCTGAGCAGAGACGAAGCGCGATCGGCGATGGCCGAGATCATGCAAGGGCGGGCGACGCCTGCGCAGATCGCAGCGCTCATCGTGTCGTTGCGGATCAAAGGCGAGACCGTCGAGGAGATGACAGGGCTCGTGGAGGCCATGCGCGACGCCGCAGTCACCGTTGACATCGACCGTGACATCGTCGACATCGTGGGCACCGGCGGCGACCGCCACGGAACCTTCAACATCTCGACCACTGCGTCGTTCATCGCTGCCGGTGCCGGTGCGGTGGTCGCCAAGCACGGAAATCGATCGGCGTCGTCCATGTGCGGGTCGGCGGACGTCCTTGAAGGCCTCGGACTGGTGCTCGACCTGGAGCCCCACCAGGTGGTGACGCTGATCGACGAGGCCGGCTTCGGGTTCTTCTTCGCTCCCCGCTATCACCCGGCGATGCGGCATGCGGGACCCGTCCGCAAAGAATTGGGGATCCCTACCGTCTTCAACTTCCTCGGACCTCTCGCCAACCCGGCCGGGGCACGGCGGCAGTCGATCGGCGTGTCCGACCAGAAGATGGCCGATCGGATGATCGGCGTGCTCGCCCACCTCGGTTCGGAGTATGCGTTCGTGGTTCATGGCGAGGACGGGCTCGATGAGGTCACCCTCACCGGCCCGACCTTCATCCACCGGCTCAAGAACGGCGAGATCACCCATGCCGAGTTCACACCCGAGGACTTCGGCGTGGCCCGTGCGCCGCTCGAGAACCTGATCGGCGGAACCGTCGACGTGAACGTCCGGATCACGACCGACATACTGGCGGGTCGCCCGGGCCCCAAGCGGGACGCGTCAGTCATCAACGCGGCACCTGCGATCGTTGCCGCGGGTCTGGCCGGAGGGTTCGTCGAGGCGGTCGACATGGCGAACGAGGCGATCGACTCGGGTCGAGCCCGCGAGGTGCTCGAACGGGTGATCGAACGATCCCACGAGCTGGCCGGTCGCTGAGTCGTGCCGGCTGTCGAGGCGTCGGAGCTGGTAGACGAGCTCCGACGTGCGGGCCTTCGGATCACCGCCCCCCGGCGAGCGATCTGTGAGGTGATGGCGACGCATCACGACGAGCACCTGACCGCTGCCCAACTCCACGAGATGGCCGAAGAGCTCGCCGATAACCGGATCGCGCCCTCGACCGTGTATCGCACCATCGAGACACTCGAGTCGGTCGGGCGTATTCATCATGTGCACCTGGGTCATGGACCGGCCGTGCTTCATCTGAGCGAACACGCCGCACACCAACATCTCGTGTGTGAGAACTGCGGGCACACTGAGGACATCCCACTCAACGAGCTCGCCGGACTGATCTCCCACCTCGAGGCCGCGTACGGGTTCACTGCCGGCGGGGTGCATTTTGCGATGGTCGGGCGTTGTAGGAGCTGTTCGCGGTCGGCGTCGAGAAACTCCCCGTGAACTCGTCCCGGCCGAGATGGCGTAACCGAAGCCACCACGTACACTGCCCATCGATGACTCGCCAGGGAAACACATCCACCGCCGGTCTGCGACGTCTTCGTTCGCTCCTCCCGATCACCGCATTGGCGCTGGTGATTGTCGCCTGCGGTGGGGGGGAAGCGGCAACGCCGACCAACGGAGACGCCAACCCGGACACGAGCGCGGCCGCCGAGACGCCTGGGACGACGAGCGCTTCGTCGAGCGAAGCGACGACATCCGGTGAAACGACGGCGACCGAGCCGGCCTCCGAACCCGACCCGAACGCGGTGCTCGCCCCCGACTTCACCCTCGAACTCGGTGAAGGGGGTGAGTTCGTCCTTTCCGCCGAGACAAAGCCGGTCTATCTGGTCTTCTGGGCGGAGTGGTGAGGAACCTGTCAACGGGAGTTGCCCGTTGTGGACGAAATCTCGACCGACTACGCCGATGAGGTGGCGTTCGTCGCGGCTGCCTGGAAGGGCACCTTCGACGATACGGCCGAGCGGGCATCCCAGCTGCTGTCGACCGGAAACGTGATGTGGGGACTCGATGCCGACGAAAGCGTGTTCCAGGCGTTCGGTGTTCCCTATCAACCCGTCACCGTGATGATCGGCGCCGACAAGACGATCGTCGATGCCTGGCCCGGGGCGCTCTCCGAAGAGGAAATCCGCTCCAAGCTCGACACACTCGTCGCCGGCTGAGCGCCTCACAGAAACCAGATACCTGTATCTGCGCCCTCCTGATACAGTTGCGACCAGTTCGCAATTGGAGCGCGGCGTGCACATCCCCGATGGGTTCATCAACGGAACGACCTCAGCCGGTGCCGCGCTTGCCGCGGCAGGGAGCCTGGGCGTTTCGTTGCGGGCGAGCGCTCTCAATCTGCGGGAGAGGCAGATTCCACTGGCGGGCTTGACGGCCGCATTCGTGTTCGCTCTCCAGATGATCAACTTCCCGGTGGCTGCCGGGACCTCGGGCCACCTCCTCGGTGGCGCACTTGCGGCGATCCTTCTCGGGCCGACGCTCGGAATCACCGTGGTGTCGGTCGTCGTGATCGTCCAAGCGCTTCTGTTCGCCGATGGCGGACTCTCTGCCCTCGGGCTCAACGTCGTAAACATGGCCGTTCTCACGGCTGCGGCCGGGTGGCTCGTCTTCCGAGCTGTGATGGCCGTTCTTCCGAAGCGGACCGGGGTTGTCGTGGTGGCGGTGATGATCGCAGCCTGGGCGTCCGTGGTTGCGTCGGCGACGGGCTTCGTGTTCGAGTACTCACTCGGTGGCCAGGGAGGCATCGACCCTGGAACGGTGTTCGGGGCGATGGTCGGCGTCCATGCACTCATCGGCATCGGCGAAGGTCTGATCACCGCCACCGTGGTGGGTGCGGTGCTGGCCGTGCGCCCCGACCTCGTCACGGGACTCGCCCGGTATCAACTCGGTGAGCAACGAACTGCGCCGAGTCGGCGAACGACAGCCGGTTTCGTGGGTGGAGGGGTCGCGGCCGCATTGGCGCTGGTGATCTTCGTGGCACCGCTCGCCAGCTCCGATCCCGACGGGCTGGAGCGGGTGGCCGCCGACACCGGTTTTGCGGAACAGGCTGCCGATCATCCGCTCGGCGGCCCGCTGGCCGACTACGCGGTGTCGGGCCTGGACAGCGATGTGCAGGGAACGGTGGCGGCAGGCGTCGTCGGGCTCGTTGTGACATTCGCAGCCGGCATCGTGATGGTTGGCGCCGCCCGTCGTCGAGTCACCGGTCGTGAACGGGCGCCGACGTGAGTGGTCCACACACGCATGCCTTGATGGCGCACGGGCACAGTGCCGTTCACCGGATCCCAGCCCGGGTCAAACTGGTGGCGATGCTGTCGTTCGTCATCGCGGTGGTGGCCACCCCCCGTGAACAGATGTGGGCGTTCGCCGTGCATGCCTTGTTGGTGATGGCGGTCATCACGCTGGCGGAGATCCCGTTCGGCCACGTGTTGAAGCGGATGACGGTGGAGATCCCGTTCCTCCTGTTCGCCGTGTTCCTGCCGTTCCTGGGAGCGAGCCCACGGGTGGACGTCCTCGGCCTCTCGCTCTCCCAGGAGGGACTGTGGGGCGCCTGGAACATCGTCGCCAAAGGCAGCCTCGGGGTCGCGGCCTCGGTGGTGCTGGTCAGCACCACGGAGATCCCGGCGATCCTCCGTGGGCTGGGCGAGCTCAAGGTGCCGGCGGTCATCGTGTCGATCGCCGGCTTCATGGTGCGGTATCTCGATGTGATAGCGGGAGAGCTGAAACGCATGCGGACTGCGATGGCGGCTCGTGGCTACGCACCGTCGTGGATCGGTCAGACGCGAGCGCTGGCTACCGCGGGAGGCGCCTTGTTCATCCGCAGCTACGAACGCGGCGAGCGAGTCCATCAGGCGATGCTCGCCAGAGGCTTCACCGGCGTGATGCCACGGATCGACGAGCCCCAGATCTCGGCGGTGCAATGGACGATGGGCCTCAGCATCCCGCTGTCGGCGTGGGCGATCACCTGGGTGGCGCTGCTGTGACACCCGCCCTGCGCGTCTCAGGTCTCCGCTTCTCGTACCCGGACGGCACCAAGGTGCTCGACGGCGTCGATTTCTCGATGGCGCCCGGCGAGCGGGTCGCGCTGCTCGGACCCAACGGCGCCGGAAAGACCACCTTGCTGCTCCACCTGATCGGCATCCTCGGCGGAGGTGAAGGCTCGATCTCCGTTGCCGGGACCCGTCTCGGCGATGACTCGCTCCACGAGATCCGACGCCGGGTCGGATTGGTCTTCCAGGACCCCGACGACCAGCTGTTCATGCCGACCGTCTACGAGGACGTCGCGTTCGGGCCGGCCAACTTCGGCGTCGCTCGTGGCGAGATGGACGAACGCGTGGCAGCGGCGCTGAGGGCGGTGGGCATGGAAGGGTCCGAGCATCGGGCACCACATCACCTGTCCGGTGGCGAGCGGAGACGGGTGGCGGTGGCGACCGTTCTCGCCTGTCGACCCGAGATCCTCGTGCTCGACGAGCCCTCGTCCAACCTCGATCCTGCCGGGCGCCGTGAGCTGGCCGAGGTGCTCGAGCGGCTCGAGACCACCATCCTGCTGGTGACCCACGACCTCCCGTATGCGCTCCAGGTCTGTCGTCGTGCTGTGGTGATGAACGCCGGGACCATCGTCGCCGACGGTCCGATCGAGACGGTGTTGGGGGATCCGGAAGTCATGGCGGCGAATCGTCTCGAGTTGCCGGCAGGCTTCGACCCACGGAGTTACCGCGCCTGACCGCCGGGTAGCGTGGCGCATTGATGCGGCTTCTCGAAACGATCCAATTCGGCGTGTTGGTGTGCGCCATCGCCGTGCCCGTCATCTTTGGGCGACGGTTGCGTCGGGGCCGGATGGCGGTCGCCCTGATCGGATCGATGGTGGCGCAGCTCGTGGTCGAGCGGTACCGCTGGCAACTCCTCCCCCTCGAGATCGGAACGCTGCTGCTGGCCGCAGGTGACGCGTTGTGGGAAGACAGGCGCTTTCGGGGGCTCAGGCGACTCCGGCGAGGGGCCTTGGGGATTCTCGGGACCGCGATGGTCGCGATCCTTCCCACCGTCATGCCGGTGCCCGCCATTCCGGCACCAAGCGGTGCGTTCGATGTAGGAACGACCACTGTGGTGCTCGAAGACGCCGAGCGGACGGAGCTGTATGGGCTTCCCGAACCCGACCCGGAGGCCGCAGACGAGGACCAGGCCGATTCCGGGGAAGAGGCTCCTGGGGAGCAGCGGCGAATCGTCGTCCAGGTCTGGTACCCGGCGATGGCAAGCGAGGAGGAGCCCGTCCGCTGGAACCCGGACATCGACATCCTCGGGCCGGAGATCGCTGGGCGCCTCGGTCTGCCCGGCTTCGCACTCGATCACACAGCAGGTGCGGTCGCCCATGCCCGCAGCGATGCGCTTCCGCTCGACGGTGTGTTCCCTGTCGTTCTCTGGTCACACGATTGGGCCGGCTTCCGCACCGACTCCGTCGATCATGTCGAGTCCCTGGCGAGTCATGGATTTGTCGTGCTCGTTCCCGATCACACGTATGCATCGTTGGGAGTCCGGTTCCCCGACGACGAATCGATTGCGCTGCTGGACGAGCGGATTCTCCCACCCGAGGATGAGGAGACCGACCCCGAGGCGTACCTGGAATCGGCCGTAGACCTGGTGGAGGTGATGGCCGATGATCTGATCCTCATCCTCGACCGGCTCGAGGCAGGTCCGGAAGGTGATTTCGCCGAGATCGTCGACCACGCCGATCTCGAGCACATCGGTGTGTACGGCCACGGGACGGGAGGTGGTGCGGCATCGAGGCTTTGCCTCGTCGACGATCGGTGCGATGCCGTGCTTGGCGCCGATCCTTGGGTCGAGCCGATCCCTGATCGAACCGTTGCACGGGAGTTCCAGGTACCGAGCCTCATGTTGCGCTCGGACGGGTGGCGAGACACGCCGAACGACCGACGCCTCCGGGGTATGGCGGAACGTTCCCCCATGCTCTCATACTGGATCGGAATCGACGGAGCCGGACACAACGACTTCGTGATGGCGCCGCTGCTCTCGCCGTTCGCCGGCCAACTCGGCTGGAAAGGCCCCATCGATGCGAACCGGGTGATGCCCATCGTCGACTCGTACGTCGTCGCCTTTTTCGAGCGGTTTCTGCTCGGTGTCGGCGGGTCGGTGCTGGACCAGCCGCCGCCCCCCGAAGTGGAGCTGGAGCTCATCCGCTGAGGGGGCGGCGTGCCCGAGGTTCGCATCCGCAATTCGGCGTGGCAGGCGTCAATCCCGGGTCTGGACCTCGCCCACGGTCTGGTCGCCAGGAGTGCCACCGGACAGCATGGTGTCGATGGTCTCCGAGAGCAGCAAGGCGTTGGACTCGCCGCTGATCTTTCCCCGCACGACACCGGCGGCGTCGATGAAGAACGTCTCGGGCACGCCTCTGACACCGAAGGCGATTGCAGCACGGCTCTCCAGGTCCGTGAGGTACACGGTCTCTGGCGAGCGGCCGAGCTCGTCGAGGAACGCCACCGTGTCGGCGGGGCGATCGTCGTACGCGATCTGGATGAATCGAACGTCGCGTGACGACCAGGCGTTGGCGGTGGCAACGAGATCGGCGTGTTCCGTGCGGCATTCGAGACACCAGGAGGCGAAGAAATTCACGACAATCACCTCACCGTCGACCTCGGAAAGCGCCAGCTCGCCGCTCCCGTCCAGGGTGGACACGACGACCTCGGGTGCCTGCTTGCCGATCAGGGGGGATGCGCTGAGGCTCGGATCGCTGCCGAAGCGGGTCGAGAACGCCACCGCCAAGACTGCGCTGGCAACCACGACCACCCAAGCTGCGATCTTCACTCCAGATCCGCGTTTCATCCCGAACAGGCTCCGCCCGCTTCGGCGATGGCTATGTCGTCCTCCACCTGCGCGACGACCTCGGCCTCGAGGCCGTCGGTGGACAAAACCTTTCGGAACAGTGCCAACGCGGCTTCGGTGTCGCCGGCGTCGCACCAGAGGATCTGGCCCTTGACATACAGGGGTAGCGGATTGGTCGGCTCGACCTCCAGCGCTCGATCGAGGGTCCGCAGCGCAAGCTCACCCTCGCCGTTCAGGACCCACACCAGCCAACCGATCCGTGTCATGGACTGCACGAAGAGGTCCGCAGGCGGGTCGTTTCCGATGATCGTCTGGTAGTGGTCGAACGCCTTCAGGTAGTCCTGGTCCTCGAAGTAGCGTTCCGCCAGTCGAAACTCCATGTAGGGGATCTGGTCGGCGACAGCCGGGTCGTCTCGCGACGATTCGAGAACCGCCTCCATGGCCTCGTTCGGAATGGAGTCGAGGTCCATTTCTGCTCCGGCGGCAACGCCTTCGAGAGGACCGTCGGTCCGATCCTGGGCCATGGTGGCGGCGAGGCCGATGGCGACGGCCACTGCGAGGATCAACATGGAGGCGCCGACGATGGTGCGGCGGTTGGTCGGCGCCTCGGCCGGCTCGTCGGGTACCGCGGTGTCGAGCCGGGCCAGCTCATCGGTGGCGGATTGGAGCTCGGCCAGATAGCCGGCACGTAGCTCGGAAGCGGTCTGCTCGTCGATCTCCCCGACTTCGACCTGCTGCTCCAACTCGTCCAGGTCGCGGCGTGCCTGTTCGGCGACCTCTTCGAGACGATGTCGAGCGCCGATCATGGGGCTTCGTTCCCGGAGGTGACCGTCAGCGTCTCGGAGCGGCGTCTCCCACTCCGGCGAGAAACGATGAGCCCGGTGCCGGCAGCGAGCACCAATGCCGGCACAAGCCACAGCGCCAGGGTCGATGGATCGAACGGCGGATCGAGCACCTGGGCGTCGGTGCCGTACGCGCCGACGACGGAATCGATGATCTGCTGGTCGGTGAGGCCGCCGGCCACGCCCTCGCGCACCAACGACATCATGTCCTGAGCCAGGGCGGAAGGAGAGTCGGCGATGGCCTCCCCTGCGCACACCGGACACCGGATGAGGCTCCCGATCGCCTCCGCACGGTCTTCCTCTGCGGGCGGTGCCGTCGCCACCGACACGACCACGAATACGGCCAGCGCCACCGTGACCAGAAGTCGGATCACCCGCACGGTACGTTCACGCATTCGACAGCTCCTGCGCGGACCGACGGCGTCGGCGGCCGCGCGCGGCCACGAACCCACCTGCGCCTATGAGGAGGCCACCGAGCCAGACGGTCCACATCATCGGGGAGGAGTCGAGGCTGAGCGTGATCTCGGGGGCGGGAAGACTACGAAGCGTCAGATACAGATCACCACCCGGGGTGGTGTACACGGCGGGCGTGCCGATGAGCGAAGAGGCGTTGGCGAACTGATTCAAACGCGGCTCGAGGGTTGTGACGAGGTCACCGCCGCGTTCAACCGTGATCGTCGCCCCGATCACCTGCCGGTTCGGCTCCGAATAGGTGAAGGGCGCTTCATAGGTGAGCTCGTAACCATCGAAGGCGATCGTGTCTCCCGGGCTCAGCACCTGTTCGGTGTGCACCGAGAGGTTCCCGGCGAAGGCCAGACCGAACGCGAGGACGGCGACACCCACGTGGCTGATCTGCCCTCCCCAGTATCCGGGATCGCTTGCGAACATACGTCGGAGCTCGGTGGTTGTCGATGTCTGCCGCTTCGCCGCAGCGCCCCGGGCCTGCACCCAGGCATGCCGGAGCACCACGGCAACGAGGAAGGTGGACAGGACCACGGCGAGCACCACCCACCCGGTCCGAGACACCCAGATCACCGTGAGCGTTGCGGCCGCCAGGGCGACCTGGAGGGGACCGTGGATCCGGCGCCAGACGAGCTCGGGTTTGGCCACGCGCCACGGCATCACCGGTCCGACGCCCATCGCCAGCAGGAGGGCGAAACTCAAGGGGACGGCGAGCCGATTGAAGAACGGCGCGCCCACCTGCACCCGGTCGCCGGTGAACGCCTCGAGGATGATGGGGTACAGGGTCCCGATCACCACCACGGCCGCGTACACGGTCAGCAGCAGGTTGTTGACAAGGAATGATCCCTCACGACTCGAGAGCGACTCGAGCCTTGATGGCTGGGCGACGAGGTGGGCTCTCGCTCCGAACAACGAGAAGCTGCCCACGAGAATCACCACCAGGAAGCCGAGGAGTGCAGGCCCGATCGGACCCTGGGTGAAGGCGTGCACCGACTGGACCGTGCCCGACCGCGTCAGGAACGTACCGAGGATCGTCAGCGCGAACGCGCCGATCACGAGCACGAAGTTCCAGCTCTGCAGCATCCCGCGGCGCTCCTGCACCAGGGCCGAGTGCAGGAACGCGGTGGCCAGCAGCCACGGCATGAACGAGGCGTTTTCCACCGGGTCCCAGGCCCAGTAGCCGCCCCAACTCAGCACCTCGTATGCCCACCAACCTCCGAGCACGATGCCAACCGACAGAAACGACCAGGCCACCGCGGTCCACCGCTTCGAGCGGCGAAGCCACTCGGCGCCCGGCATGCCGATCGCCAGCGCCGACATCGCGTAGGCGAACGGCACGGTCAACCCCACGTACCCCACGTACAGCACCGGCGGGTGGACTGCCATCAGTATGTGGTTCTGGAGCAGCGCGTTGGGGCCGGATCCGTCGACCGGCGCCTGGGCACCGAGGAAGGGGATAGGGCTGGAGTCCACGCAGCTGCGGGCGGCCGCCTGCACGCACGTCTCGAAGGGGTTGGCGATGGTCGCCATGACGCCGAAGAAGAACAACGCGACCAACCCCATCACCATCAACGCCCCGCCCGAGAGCCGATCACGTGATCGGCGATGATCGCGAGCGACCAGCCACGTGAAGACTCCGAGGACCAGGCCCCACAAGACGATCGAACCCTCGAGGGCTGCCCATCCGGACGCAAGGTCGAACGGGAATGGAGTGGTGACCGAATGGTGATTGGCGACGTAGACCATCGAGAAGTCGTTGGTCACGATCGCGAGCTCGAGGGCCGTCATTGCCGCAATGGAGGATCCGAACAGGATTCGGGCGGGGAGAACGAGCTCGAAGCTCGACTCGGCCGAGCGGACGTGAGCCAGACCTCCGACCGCCAACCACGCCGCCGAGCCGACCCCCACCACGACGGCGAGTGTCCCCAGAAGACCGAACATCACCCGGTTCCCGCGGCGGCGGCTTCGGAGTCCTCGTAGGTGCCGTCAGTCGGTGCCTCGTAGCCCTCGTCGTGGCGGATCAGCGCGTCGTCCGCCCTGAACACGCTTCCGTCCCAGGTGCCTGACAGGAGGACGGGTACGTTATCGTCGAACAAAGGCGGTGGCGTGCGCGTCAAGAGAATGTCGACGGTGGCGGCCCCGTCGGTGACCTGAAAACGTGATTCGCCGCCACCGAGCTCTTCGATCGAGCCGGGCACCACGAGGCCCGAGAGCTTGAACGAGCGGCCATCCGGGAAGTCCGAACGGTTCGACACGGCTTCGCTGGTGGTGAGGTAGTAGACGAGGTCACTTCCCAGAGAACGGATCATGAAGAATCCGGCGGTGGCGATGCCGACGACGGCCACGATGAGGAACCAACGATGCGCCATCAGCGTTCTCGCCGCGTCCTGCGCGATCGACCCAGGATCGATGCGACGTACCCGCCGATCAATCCGTATGTGACCAGGTAGGCGGCCCAGACGAACCCGTCGCTCATGTCGTCCGTCCGAAGTCGGGTCGGGTGATCGCAGAGCCAGCAGGCGAGTCGGCCGGCAGCTGCTGCGCCGACTCGGCCAGACCGACCCGGATGCGGGTGGTCAACATCGCCACGTAAAGCAGCGTGAACACCCCCAGGTTGGTCAACAGTGCTCCCACCATGGAGCCGTCCATCTGGATGCCATCGGGCCGGACCGTCATCGGCTGGTGCAACGTCCGCCACAGAGTGACAGAGAAATAGACCAGGGGTACCTGGATCACGGCCACGAGGCCCAACAGCGCGGAGCGTCGAGCTCGTTGCACAGGGTCGGGCGTGGCCCTTCGGAGGGCCAGATATCCCAGATACACGAAGAACATGAGCGCCGTCGAGGCCATCCGAGCATCGCCCCAGTCCCAGTAGGTTCCCCACACCGGCTTGCCCCACAACGATCCGGTGAACAGGGCGACCGCGGTGAACAACACGCCGAGCTCCGCCGATGCCTCGGCCAGGCGATCCCAACGCATCGTCTTGCGGATCATCCAGCCGATGGAACCGAGCGCGGTCACGCCGAATGCGACGAAGGCCAGCCAGGCGCCGGGGACATGGACGTAGAGGATGCGTACGAAGTTGCCCTGCTCGGAGTCGGGCGCCGAGGTGAAGGCGGTCCACAACCCAGCCGCCATACCGAGCCCGGTCAGGACCCAGAGGGCTCTCACCAGACCGCCTCTCAGGGCGCCGGGTTCGAGGGACAGATTCTCGCTCATGTGGTGGCGTACTCCAAGGATCGTGCGGTGACTGTGGCAGTGGCCGCCAAGGCGAGATCGGCCACTATCAGCAGCATCGTGGGGGTAAGGGTACCGTCTCCCCGGGCTAGCGATTCGACGGCCCTCGAGGCGCCCACGACCAGCGGCACGGACAGCGGCGCCACGAGCAGCGGGGCGAGCACCGACCTCGACCGGAGCCCCACGGTCACGTCCCCGGCCAGGGTGGCGAGCATCGCCAGACCGGGAGCGAAGAGAACCAGGATCCCGATTGCCGCCGGCACCGGTGGGACGATGTCCGGGTCGTAGAACAGCACGACGAGGGGTGCCGTGACGAGCATCACGATCAGGGTGAGAAGGGCGGCACTCGAGGCACGACCCGCGAACCGTGCCAGGGGGTCCATCCCCAGGAGGATCAGATGTCTCCGCTGAGTCTGGGACTCGGTTCCGGTCTGACGAAGGGCAACCTGCATCCCGAACAAGAGGGCAATGAGCCAGTAGACGGGCCACGCCAGGTCGGACAGACGGATCTCGAGGGTGTTCGTCGCCAGAGGAACCACGAACACGGCCACCGCTGCGAACGGGAGCACCACAGCGCTGACTTCGCCGGCCCGGCCTTCGATCCGAAGGTCACGAAGCGCCACGGTGGTCATCTGACGCCAGAAACTCATGACGTCACCGTCCCGAGCAGGATCCGATCCACTCGATCGGTTCTCTCGCCCAATCGGCGGGCGTCATGACTGACCAGCACGGCGCCGCCGCCTCGGTTCCTGGTCCGGCGTAGAACCTCGTCGATGATCACCTCGGCGTCGTCGTCCAGGCCGGCATGAGCTTCGTCGAGCAGGACCAGCTGCGGTTCCGTCATGAGCAACCGGGCCAGGTCGACCCGGCGCTGCATCCCGTTCGACGAGTGATCGGAGCGCCGACCGGCGGCGGCGCCGAGACCGACCGCCTCCAGCACGCGTTGGGCCTCGAGGCGGTCGATGCCACGAACGGCAGCCCACAGCTCCATGTTCTCGAGGAGTGTGAGTTCCGGATACAGGCCCGGATCATGCCCAGACCAGCCGATTCTCGAACGGACCGGGTAGACCTCGGGGGTTCCGATCGTTGCGCCCAGGACTCTTCCCGTCCCGCTCGTCGGCTGCTGGAAGGTGGCCAGGACTGCCAGAAGGGTCGATTTCCCGGCGCCATTGGGACCCGCCACTCCGACCACCATCCCCGGATCCACCCGGAAGGACACGTCGACCAGCACCGGGACCGATGCGAGCGTCACATTGACGCGATCGAGCTCCACGAGTGCTTCGCCCATGGCCGGGAAGTGTAGGGCTGGGGTCGTGGGGCGAGATGCAACGTTCAACGCTCCTGCGGGATACACCAGTCGACCGGCGTCCTTCCCGCAGCCTCGAGGGCGCGGTTGGAGCGGCTGAAGGGCTTCGAGCCGAAGAACCCCCGATGCGCCGAGAGCGGCGAAGGATGTGGTGACTCGATGACGACGTGGCGGCTGGTGTCGACGAACGCCTTCTTCTTGCGGGCGGAGGAACCCCACAGCATGAACACGACGCGGTCCGGTTTGGCGTTGACGACGCGGATCACCTCGTCGGTGAAGGCTTCCCAACCCTTGTTCTGATGGCTCGCCGCCGAGCGAGCCCGCACGGTCAGTGTCGCATTCAGGAGCAACACGCCCTGTCGGGCCCAGTGCTCCAAGGACCCGTGGTCGGGGATGGGACAGCCGAGATCGTCGTGCAGCTCCTGGTGGATGTTGCGAAGTGAAGGCGGAACCTCGACGCCGGGTCGAACGGAGAAGCACAGCCCGTGCGCCTGCCGAGGCCCGTGATAGGGGTCTTGGCCCAGGACCAGGACCTTGACGCTGGCGTACGGCGTGAGATGCAGAGCCGCGAAAACCTCGTCGGGAGGCGGGTACACCGTGGTTCTCGCCCGTTCCGACTCTACGAACGTCATCAGCTCTCGCCAGTACGGCTTGGACAGCTCACCAGCGAGCAGCGGGTTCCAATCGGTCTTGGGCGCCACGGGGGCACCATACCCGGCCGCCGGATCGATGACGTGCGACGTGATGATTCAGAACAATCGGGAAAACCGGGTCGGCCAGGTCGTGCATGTGCGGGCCATCTCCGTACCATCTCGGGACATGCCGCGAACCCAACGCGTACTCGTGATCGACGACGAACCCAGAGTCAGAGAGGTGGTGGCCGCCTACCTCGAGCGTGAAGGGTTCAAGGTCTCCGAAGCCGCCGACGCCGATGCCGCCCGACGTCACCTGGACGGTCCGGCGCCAGACCTGGTGATACTCGACATCATGTTCCCCGGGGCCTCGGGCCTCGATCTTCTCCACGACATCCGACGGCGTTCCGACATGCCCGTCATCCTGCTGACGGCTCGTGCCGAGGAGGCCGACAGGGTGCTGGGGCTGGAGCTCGGAGCCGACGACTACGTGGTCAAGCCGTTCTCGCCACGAGAGCTGGTGGCCAGGGTGCGGACCGTGTTGCGACGGGTGAATCCGAGTCTGCCCACGACGGTGCTCGAGTTCGACGGTCTCACCGTGGACATCGGCTCGCGCGAGGTGCTCGTCGGCGGCGATCCCGTCGAGCTGACGGCGAAGGAATTCGACCTGCTCGCATTCATGGCGTCGAACCCCAAGCAGGTGTTCAGCCGAGCCCAGCTGCTCGAGCAGGTCTGGGACAGCTCACCCGAATGGCAGGATCCGGCCACCGTGACCGTCCACGTCAGGCGGGTTCGGCACAAGATCGAGCACGATCCGACCGAACCGAGGTGGCTACAGACGGCCTGGGGCGTGGGATATCGGTTCCAGCCATGAAGCGTCTGCTCTTCCTCGTGGTACCGGTCCTCCTGGTGGGCATTCTCGGAACCGAGCTGGCGATGGACCTGTCGCCTCGGGAGCGGACGGTCACCTACACCATCTACGGCGTGGCAGCGGCGGTCACGGTGCTCCTCTACCTGGCGGTGGCGTGGGCGGCGCCACGAGCCCGCAGGCTGGCGACTGCGGTGGCCGCCGTCGGTTTCGTAACGGTGGTGGCTTCGGCGGTGGCAATCGTCTTGGCGGCAGGTTCGATGGTCGTGAACGCTCACGACCGGGACGTCGTTCTCGTCACTCTGGCCATGGGCGTGGGACTCGCCGTTGCGCTGGCCTTCGCCGTCGGCGACTCCGTGGGCGAGGACCTGCGGCGGGTCAGCACCGCCGCACGCGCCGTCGCAGAAGGTGATCTGACCGTTAGAACCCGGATCAACCGCCGTGACGAGGTCGGTGCGCTCGCCGCCGCAGTCGACGACATGATCGCCCAGCTCGAATCATCCGAGGAGGAACGCAAGCTGCTCATCACCTCGGTCGGGCACGACCTTCGAACCCCCCTGGCTTCGCTGCGGGCGGCGATCGAGGCGGTCGAAGACGGCGTGGCGCCGGATCCGTCCGCGTATCTGAGCGGCATGGCAAAGGACGTCGAACATCTGGGCCGTCTCGTCGAGGATCTGTTCGCCTATGCGCGTATCGAATCGGGCCGGTACGAGCCGACCATCGAAATGGTCGATCTCCGCGAGCTCGCCGACGAAACCGTGGAGGTCTGCTCGCCCATCGCCGATGCGAGAGGCGTGGCCCTGACGGTGGCGACCGAAGTCGCCGGATCGGTCGAAGTCGACCCGGCTGGGATGGGGCGGGTGCTCCGGAACCTGGTCGACAACGCGGTGCGGCACACCCCGACGGGCGGTGCCGTGCGTATCGAAGTGTTCGACCGGGGGTTCCGGGTGGTCGACGACGGCGCAGGCTTTCCAGTCGAATTCCGGGACCGGGCGTTCGACCGCTTCAGCCGGGCGGACCCTGCACGATCGGGCGGCGGCGCCGGTCTCGGACTCGCGATCGCCAGAGGAATCGTCGAAGCCCATGGTGGCCGGATCGCCATCGAAGATGGCCCGGGGGGGCGCGTCAAGGTCGATCTGTGACGTCCGCCGGTCTGTCGTGCGTCCCGGCAGCGGATCTGCCGATTCGGGGACCGAATACCACGATGACTGCGCCGATCACGACTGCCACCGCGTAGAAGGTCGTCGGGCCACCGAACAGGCTGGGTCGAATTGGCTCGGTGGCAAGCCGCACGGCTGCCGCGCCGGTTATCGCCACCCCGGTGGCCAGCCAGGGTCTCGCAGGCAGGCGGCTCACCGCCACGGCGAGGAGCAGCAGGCCGATGGCCGCGTAGATCTCCACCGGATGACGGGACACCGTCGAGCCGGGAAGCCCGAATGCCCACGGAAGCTCCGACGCCGTGCCGAGACACGTTCCACGCCACACGCATCCTCCGTGCCATCCCGCCAGGCCTGCCACGGCGACCGGTGCCACGGCGTCCACCCAATCGGGCAGGTGGCGTCGCCACAGCCAGGCGAGTGCCATGACGGCCACCGGTGCAGCCACCGCCGTCTCCACCCCCGCGCGAACGAGTATGAGCTCGAATGGGTTGGTGAGGGGGTTCACGCCGTCACCGAGCATCGCAGCGACCCTTCCGGCGATGAGGCCGATCACGGCGGCACCCATGAGCGTGTCGACCGGTCCTTCCACGGACGCGAGACGATGATGTGTTGCGCGGGCTGTCACGTACATCGCGGCACCGGCAGTCAGCACCGCGAACAGGAGGGTGAACTCCATGGTCAGCCGCTGGTGGCGGCGATCAATTCGTCGATCGCCAGTGCCAGCTGACCCTCATCGATGATCCCGAAGTGAGTGTCGACGAGCGCCCCGCCGGGTGCGACGAAATAGGTGATGGGAACGCCCGACCCGCCCATCATCGTGCGGATCTCGGCGTTCGCGTCGAAGAGATTCTCGTATCCGATGTCGTATTCGGCCAGGAACTCCGCCGCCCCCGACTGCGTGTCCTGAATGTCGATGCCGATGAAATCGATCCGGTCGCCGTACTGCTCGTGAGCGGCCGTCAGGAGCGGAGCCTCGGTCCGGCACGGGATACACCACGAGGCCCACACGTTCACGACCGCCGGCTTCTCCGAGCCGTCCAGACGCTGCTCGAAGGAATCGGCGTCGAACAACGGGAGATCGCCTGCGGCGGGAGTGGCGGTGTCTGCGCCTCCGCATGCGGCGACGAGGATCAGGAGGGCGGCGATCGCTTTGCGCACCCGGGCATTCTGCCATGGGCACTCGATTAGCTTTGGGTCCATGACCGACATCAGCCGTTTTGTGGTCGGCGACCTCGCCGATCTGCCAGAGGACATCCGCTCCCGAATCGAGCCGATCGCGGAGAAGAGCGGATTCTTGCCAAATGTGTTCGTCGGGATGCTCCATCGACCCGACGAGCTCCGGGCCTTCCTCGACTACCACGACGCTCTCATGGAGAGGGATTCCGGTCTCACGAAGGCGGAACGGGAGATGATCGTCGTGGCGACGAGCGCCGCCAACGACTGTCTGTACTGCGTGGTCGCCCATGGGGCGATTCTCCGGATCCGGGCGAAGGACAGCGAGATCTCCGATCGCATCGCAGCGAACTGGCGAACCGCGCCAGTGTCGGAACGGCAATCGGCCATGCTGGCGTTCGCGGTGAAGCTCGCTCGTTCACCCGAGGAACTGAACGATCATGACTTCACGGCTCTGCACTCGCACGGGTTCTCTGACGACGACATCTGGGACATCGGCTCGGTGACAGCGCTCTTTGCGCTCTCGAACCGACTCGCCCACCTCATGGATCTCCAACCGAACGCGGAATTCTTCGGCATGGGTCGCAGGTCGTGATCGTTCATGCGTGACATGACCGAATCCGAAGTGCGATCGTTCTTGGGTCACGGCACCAGGACCGGGAAGCTGGCGACCATCCGCTCGGATGGGCGACCCCACGTCGCCCCGATCTGGTTCGTCGTCGACGGCGACGATCTCGTGTTCACAACCTGGCACTCCTCGGCGAAGGCGAAGAACCTGGACCGCAACGGCCGAGCAGCGCTCGCCGTCGATCTCGAGGAACCGCCTTATGCGTTCGTCATGGTGGACGGTCCCGTGACGATCTCGGAGGATCCCGCTGAGCTCCTGCACTACGCCACCCGGATCGGAGCGCGCTACATGGGAGCGGATCAGGCGGAAGCCTTCGGTCGCAGAAACGCGGTCGATGGTGAATGGCTCGTGAAACTCACGATGGAGACGGTGGTCGCAAAACACGACATGACCGGGTGAACCACGAACCCAGGGTTATAGACCGCCATTCTGGCGGACCACGGCCCAAAGTACCGCGGGCTCCTTCTCTCTAGCCGCCAGTGGATCGTTCTGTGGGCGGTAGTCCGCCAATTTGTCGGACGTTAACCCTGGGTTCGGGTCGCGGCGCTGCGAGCGTGTCCGTTCGGAGCAACGGTGCGATGTGGGGTGTCGATCTGGAACGCGCCCCACTGTCTCTTCACATTGCGTGGTTCGGAGACCACCTCCGTGTGGTCGTCGTCGTACTGCTCCTGAGCCTCGACCCAGGAGCCAAAAGCCTCCTCGCATCCACCACTGCAGAACTCGGAGTGCGCCTTGCGGCGACGGCCGTCCCACAGACATACGTGAAAGCTGCGTCTCAGCCAGAGCGGATCGAAGATGTCAGGGACGCGTCCGGGTCATGAGTGCCTCCATGGGTGACCCTACGCATCGGCGGCCGCTTGTGAAGGGTCTTTTGCCGGTCTCAGTGCGAGAACCACGCCGAGAACGAATACTCCGATCGACACCCAGCCATTCCGGCTCAACCCGGCGAACCGGAATGTCGTGTCTGTTCGGATGAGCTCCATCAGGAACCGGATGACGCCGTATCCGGCGAAGTACACGGCGATCAGCCGTCCCCTGAACCGCGGATGCCGGCGACCCAGCCAGATGATGAACCCTGCGAGCGCCAGATTCCACAGCGACTCGTAGAGGAAGGTCGGATGGAACGTGGCGGCATCTGGATACGCCGTCGGTCGGTTCGCAGGGTCGATCTCGAGGCCCCAAGGCAGGTCGGTCGGTGTGCCGAAGAGCTCCTGGTTGAAGTAGTTGCCCCACCGTCCCACGGCTTGGGCCAGCGGAACGGCGGGGGCCAGCGCGTCGAGAAAAGCGCGAAGATCGCCATTCCACCGGCGCATCAGCACGACCAGAGTGATTGCTCCCGCCGTCAGCCCGCCGAACAGTGCAAGCCCGCCCTCCCAGATGGCGATCACCTTCCACCATTCGCCTTCGAACCGGGAGAGGTGCGTGGAAACGTAGGCCGCCCGTGCGCCCAGAAAGCCGAAGATGACGACCCTGGCGAGCACCCGTTCTGCCACCGCGGGATCCCCACCGAAGGACTCGTATCGGCGGGTGGCGAGGCGCCAGGCCAAGGCCACTCCCACGGCGATGATGGCGCCGTAGAAGGTCAGGCGAAGCGGACCAATCTGTACGGAGTTGATGGACGGGGAAGGAATCGAGGCGAGCATCGATCTTGACGGTACAACCGATTCGACCGTTGTCGCCCGGACGGCCGCAGCTCGGCTCAGCCGACCGCTCAGCCCGAGGCGTGTCTCGTCACTCAGGGGCGCCCGAGTCGGAGACGTGGCCGTTCCCGGCCAGGCCCTTGAGGATGTCGACGCCCGTGGCGTTCTCGATCTGCTCCACGATTCGGATCACGGCTGCCGGCATCTGTGAGACGACGTTGGGGACGCCCTGGCCGTTACCGGAGTCGATCACCGAGATCTTGTCGATCTGCACGCCGTCGACGGTCGACACGATCTTGTCGACGAGCTCCGGCAGCATGTTGAGAACGAAGATCCGCTGGGCGTCGGACCCGGCCGTTTGGTACTGCTCGACAAGCCGACGAAAGACCTCGATGGAGGCGTTGCCGTCTTCGATGATCTTCGCCGCCTCGCCCTTGGCTTCGAGCTCCGCCGCTTCCTTCCTGGCTCGGGCGGGCGCCACCACATCGGCTTCCAAGCGCCGTCTCTCGAGTTCGATGCGCTCCTGCTGGAGCGACTGCTCGGCGACGGCCCGTGCCTTGTCACCGGACACCTTGGCTTCTTCCTCTCGCGCGAGGGCCTCGGCGTCGAGTTCGGCCTGTCGCACCCGGAGCCCGTTGCGCTTCTCGGCGATCGCCAACTCCGCGGTCACCCGCGCCACCTCTGCCCGTCGCTTCGACTCGGCCTCGGCCTCTTCTGCCTCGGCGGTCCGTTCCGCCTCTGCAACTCGGGCCTCCATCAGCACCGACGCCGTGCGGCGGCGACCGACGCTGTCCAGGTAGTCGACCTCGTCGGTGACGTTCTGGATCTTCAGCACGTCGAGGTCGAGCCCGAGGGTCCGCATGTCGTCGTCGGCCTCTTCGATCAGCGTCTGTGCGAACTTGAGCCGATCCTCGTTGACCTCTTCCGGCGTCAGCGTGGCCAGCACGCCGCGAAGGTTTGCCTCCAGTGTTTCCTTGGCGAGCTTCTGAATGTATTCGGTGGGGCGGCCCAAGAATCGTTCGATGGAGTTCTCGAGCACCCCGGGCTTGCTGGAGACCTTGACGTTTCCGACGGCTTGGACGTCGAGTGGGATCGCACCTTTCGAGTAGGCGTTGTGGACGGACACCTCGATGGCGATTGTGTTGAGGTCGATCCAATCGACCTTCTCCAGCAGCGGGATGCGGATGGTCCGGCCACCCTGGAGCACCCTGTATCCGGCCACGGTTCCCTCGGCTGTCTTCTTGCCTCGACCGGAGATCACGGACACCCGGTTGGGTGGACAGATCACGATCAGGCTCCTGACGGCGAAGATCACGACCATCACGGCCACGATGACGATCACTGCAAGCGTGATGAATAGCTCCATCAGCGTCCCTTCACTCGATGATGTCCATGGGGGCGATCCTGGCTACCCCGTCCTTGACTTCGATGACGACGACGTCCTCGTTCTGTTGGAATGTCTCGTGCAGGTCGCGATAGGCCTCGGCGACCATGGCGACGGACCGTCCGTCGACGTCGATCGTGACGCGGCCTCGCCGCCCACCGTCCACCGGGACCGACACCCGGGCCCGAGCCCCGGTGAACACCTCATCGGTAATCCGAGAGTCGCCGCTGCTCCGTTTCAGATAGCGGAGGAGGCGGTCGTTCACGAAGCCGGCGAATCCTCCGACCAGGAGGGCGAGAACCAGCGTCGCGAGGCTGCCGGTGCCGACGAGCGGCAGAATGAGACCCGTGATCCCGAAGAAGGCAGACGCGAACACCAGCGTCCGGAACGAGAAGATCGAAGACAGGGCAGATCCGGCACCTTCCGTCAGGTCTCCGGTATCGAGGTCGGCATCGGCGTCGAGATCGAGGTCCAGATCGAGGTCGGCATCGGCGTCGATGTCACCGCCACCGACGGTCATGACGGCGGCGAGAACGCCGCCCACCAACGCAAAGAAGAGATAAACGCCGGTCATCGCGTTCCTACGTCCATGCCATCAACCTAGCGGTGCGGCCACCCTGTGGAAGTGCGACCCGGGCATCCAACCCCTCAGGTGTTCGCCTGCGCGGTGCGCCGAGCGACCACGGAGAGAGGAGGTTCGATCCGCACCTCGCGCCGGTTCAGCCGTTCGCCGCAGTGGCTGCAGTGGGCCACAGCCAGGGCCTCGTTCCCGCAGGTGGTGTGGATCACCCGCTGGTGCTCGGGGTCGGCCGGGGGAGTCCACTTCTCACCGAAGCTCCAGAGCACCATGAGCGTGTCGAACAGGTCTTTGCCCTTGTCTGTGAGCCGGTACTCGTATCGAACCGGTCGGTCGGTGTACGGCTTGGCCTCCATCATCCCGGACTCGATCAGCCCGTTGAGGCGGTCGGTGAGGATGTTCCGGGAGATCCCGAGGTCGGTGACGAACTCGTCGAAGCGGCGCACACCGAGGAAGGCATCGCGAAGGACGAGGAAGGTCCAGGCGTCGCCGATCACCTCCATCGTGTTTGCGACCGCGCACTCGAGGTGTTCCAGGCTCTTTCTCGGCATGCCGACATCATAGTGAGTTGCTACTTGCAATTCACCTCCGAGTCCGATAAGTATGTCCATAGCGAGTAGCAACTTGCAACGGAAGCAGGCGGCCTTCGGACAGAGAGGGAGTGATGCGTATGCGATTGAGAGAGATGCGGCGGAGGAAGCGACTGCCCCGGTCGTTCACGGTGCTGCCACTGCGTTTGAAGATGGCGGAGATCATGGCCGACCTCGAATGGAGACCGTGAACCGGGTGCCATGGCCTCAAGGCCCCGTTTTCGCGCACAAACGGCGTGAATAGCGCATGTTTTGTGCGCGAAAACCCGTCTGGGTCGTCGCCGAGTTGGTCAGCGTTCGCGGTCGGCGAGAACGTCCAACACGACGCCGGGATCGAGGCCTCGCTCTCTGATCACCACGAGCAGGTGGTAGATGAGGTCGGCGATCTCCTCGGCCAACCGGTGGTCGTCGGCGGCACCGGCGGCGTGGTCCTTGGCGGCCATCAGAACCTCGACGGCCTCCTCGGTGACCTTGCGGGCCGGGAGGTCGGGGCCTTCCTCGATCAGCTTGGTCGTGTATGAGCCCTCCGGGCGCTCGGTGGCGCGTTGGTCGATCACCGACCACAGACGCTCCAGCCGGGCGAAACCGGCGTCGTTGGTCTGTTCCCAGCAGGTGTCGGCGCCCGTGTGACACGCCGGGCCGGCCGGCCGGGCGATGACGAGCAGCGTGTCGTCGTCACAATCCGAGCGGATCTCGACCAGCGAGAGGGTGTTGCCCGACGTCTCGCCCTTTTTCCAGAGTTCCTGCCGGGACCTCGACCAGAAGTGCACGAACCCGGTCTCCTCGGTGAGCCGGCGGGCCTCCGGATTCATCCACGCCATCATCAGCACTCGCCTCGTGTCGGCGTCCTGGACGATGGCAGGGATCATGTCTCCGGAGGTCATCGGCGCACCGGGATTCCGGCCGATTGCATGACCTCCTTGACGCGGTCGATCTCGATCTCACGCCGGTGGAAGATCGAAGCGGCGAGCACCGCCGACGCCCCGCCCTCGATCACAGCCTCGACGAGATGGTCTTCGACCCCCGCCCCGCCCGAGGCTATGACGGGGACGGTGACAGCGTCCGAAACGGCCCTGGTGAGCGGGATGTCGAAACCGTCCTTGGTGCCGTCACGATCCATCGAGGTCAATAGGATCTCCCCGGCGCCAAGCTTCGTTCCCGTTCGTGCCCAATCGATGGCGTCGATTCCTGTCGGCTTGCGACCGCCCTTCACGACCACCTCGAACCAGGTGGAACCGTCGGAGCGAACGCGTGACTTGGCGTCGATGGCGAGCACCACGCACTGCCGTCCGAACCGCCGAGCGCACTGTTCGATGAGGGCGGGGTCGCTCACTGCTGCGGTGTTGACGCTCACCTTGTCGGCACCGGCGCGGAGCGCCGCCTTCATGTCGTCTGGCTCCCGCACGCCACCTCCCACGGTCAGCGGCACGAACACGTTCTGGGCGGTTCGGCGGACCACGTTCAACAGCGTCGAGCGACCCTCCGGCGCTGCCGAGATGTCGAGGTAGCAGATCTCATCCGCGCCCTCCTCGGCGTAGCGCTCGGCCAGTTCGACGGGATCGCCCTCGTCGGTCAGGTTGACGAAGTTGACCCCTTTGACGACGCGGCCGTCTGCCACGTCGAGACACGGGATGACTCGGGTGCGGAGTGTCACGACGCGTCTCCGACCGACGCCGGAACCGCGCATTCCGCCACGAAGTTGGCAAGCATACGAAGGCCCGGATCCCCCGAGCGCTCGGGGTGGAACTGCGTCCCGCTCACGCGCCCCTTCCGGACGGCGGCAACGAAAGGATCGTCATACGACGTCCAGGCGATCGCCGCAGCCAGATCGTCGGGCACCGGTGCGTACGAGTGCACGAAGTAGACGATCGGTTCGTCCCCGAGCCCGGCGAAGAGGGGATCGTGATCGGCGAGACGGAGCTGATTCCACCCGATGTGCGGCAGGCGGGGGGCGTTCGTCAGTCGCCGGACCGATCCACCGATCAGACCCAGGCACTCGGCGCCGTCCTCTTCGCTCGTCTCGAACAGCACCTGCATTCCGACGCAGATGCCGAACAGGGGGGCGTCGAGGGAGTGAAGGGCGTCCTCGAACCCGGCGTTGCGGATCCCCTCCATGACCGAATGCGTGGCCCCGACTCCCGGCAGCACGACCCCTGTCACACCTTCGAGGCCTTCCGGTCCTGCGGCGACGACGACTTCGGCGCCGGCCCGCTCCAGGCCCCGGGCGATCGACACCAGATTCCCGGCGCCGTGATCGACGACTGCGATCCGCGCCGTCACAGCACGCCTTTGGTGGAGGCGATCCCGGCTCGCCGCGGGTCGGTGGCCACCGCAGCCCGCATGGCGCGAGCCAGCGCCTTGAAGGCGGCCTCGGCGATGTGATGGTCGTTCGCCCCGATGGCGGTGATGTGGAGCGTGATGCCCGCCGTGCGGGTGAACGCCTCGAGCGCGTGGGGGATGTTCTGGGTCGAGAGGCTCCCCAGCATGGGCTGGGAGAACGGGAGCTCGAACACCGAGTAGGCCCTGCCGGAGATGTCGACCACGGCGGTGGCGCGGGCCTCGTCCATCGGGACGGTGGCGTCGCCGAATCGGGAGATCCCTCTGCGATCGCCGAGGGCGGCGGCGAACGCCTCACCCAGAACCAGGGCTGTGTCCTCGACCGTGTGGTGATCGTCGACGTGGATGTCGCCGGTCGTCTCGACCGTGAGGTCGAACATCCCGTGATGCCCGAACGAGGTGAGCAGGTGGTCGAAGAACCCGACCCCGGTGGTCACCGAAACCTGTCCCGAGCCGTCGAGATCGAGATCGACGGCGACGTTCGTCTCTTTCGTCTCGCGGTTCACCTTGGCGGTTCTGGTCATCGTTGCTCCTGTTCGAGGCGGATCTGTGCGGCAAGGCGGTGTGCGGTGAGTCCCTCGGCCGTCGCGAGGGTGGCGATCGTGTCGACCAGTCGCTCGAGCCCGGCCCGGGTGATGCGCTGCTCCTGCCGCCACGAGCCGAAGTCGTCGACCGACAGTGGTCCGCAGGCTGCGGCGAGCCCGCCGGTGGGAAGGACGTGGTTGGCGCCGGTGGCGTAGTCGCCGGCCGACTCCGGCGACCACTTCCCGACGTACACCGACCCGGCCGCCGTGATCTGCTTGGCATCGGCGTCGGGATCGGCGGTCATGATCGTGACGTGCTCGCCGGCGTAGTCGTTGGCGAAGTCGATGCCTGATTCCCGGTCGGGAACCACCACCGACCATCCGTGCTCCGCCAGGGCCTGTTCGAGGATCTCGGAGCGTTCGAGTTCCGGGAGCAGGCGCTCGAGCTCGGCCTCGACCCGCTCGGGCAGTCCGGGGTCGTTCGTGACGAGCACGGCGGGGGAGTCGGGGCCGTGTTCGGCCTGGCAGAGCATGTCCACGGCCACCAGCGTTGCGTCGGCGGTGTCGTCGGCGAGGACGAGCACCTCGGACGGCCCCGCCGGGAGGTCGATGGCACACACGCCGAAGACCGCGAGCTTCGCCGCCGTGACCCAGGCGTTGCCGGGCCCGACGATCTTCTCGACCGGTTCCACGGTTTCGGTGCCGTAGGCGAGTGCTGCCACCGCCTGGGCGCCGCCCATGATCCACACCTCGTCGACTCCCGCCACGGCACAGGCGGCGAGGGTGGCCGGATTGACCGAACCGTCGGGAGCGGCGGGTGAGGCCACGACGACCTCCTGGACACCGGCGACCTTCGCCGGCACCGCCGTCATGATGACCGATGACGGATACGAGGCCTTTCCGCCGGGCACGTAGGCGCCGATCCGGTGGAGGGGTGTCCAACGACGGGTGATCTCCACTCCTTCCACGGTCTCGACCTGCAGATCGCGAGGGAGCTGCTGCCGGTGATACGACTCGACGTTCGCCTTTGCCGATTCCAGAGCGGCGACCACTTTGGGTCCGGCCTGCACGACGGCCCGGGAGATCTCGTCCGGACTCACACGCCGGAACCCCCCGCCGAACCGGTCGGCGTACTCGGCGATCGCGATGTCGCCCCGCTCGGCGACGTCGTCGCAGACAGCGCCGGCGCCGTCGCGTACCGCCCGCTCGGGGACGGCGGAACGTCGCAGCAAGGCCCGCCGTTCGGCGAGCGACAGTGCATCGAGGTCGATCCTGCGCAACCTCATTGTGACCGCCTGGAACGATCTCGGGCTGGAGACTGGCGACCGGAGACTGGAGACCTATACATCACAGCAGCTGCTCGATCGGGAGGACCAGGATTCCTTTGCCTCCGGCGGCTTCGAGCTCGGGCAGGAGCTCCCAGAGGTGTTCGGCGTCGACGACCGAGTGGATGGCGACCCATCCTTCCTCGGCGAGGGGGACCACCGTCGGCGCCTCGAGGCCGGGAATGAGGTCGATGATGGCGTCGAGGGCGGTGGTGGGGGCGTTGAGGAGGAGGTACCGCTTGCGGCGGCCGGCGGTCACTGCCCGGAGGGCGGTGGCGACCTGCTGCACCCGGGTGTCGTCGACGTCGGCAGCACGGCTGACCAAGATCGCCTGAGACTCGATGAGTGTTCCGACCGCTCGCAGGCCGTTGACCCTGAGCGTCGAGCCGGTCGACACCAGATCGACGATCGCGTCCGCCACCCCGATTTTGGTCGCCACTTCCACCGATCCCCGCAATGCCACAACATCGACATCGATGGATCGTTCTGCGAAGTAGGTCGACGTGGCATGCGGATGGGCGGTGGCCACCCGCAGACCCGAGAACTCATCGGTCTTCTCGATCGGTGAGGCATTGGGGACCGCAGCGACCAACCGGCAGTGTCCGTAGCCGAGCTCCACGATGCTCCGAAGCCCGTTGCCATGTTCGGCGACGAGATCGACACCGGTGATACCGACGTCCGCGACTCCGTCCGAGACCAGCTCGGGGATGTCCTCGGTTCGGACGAACAGGAGCTCCATGTCCACGTTGCGGACAGGGACCGACAAGGCGCGTTCGGTGACCTCGAAGGAGAGGCCGGCATCCCGTAGGAGCTTCAACGACGGCTCCTTGAGGCGCCCCTTGTTCGGTACGGCGAGGGCAAACGTCATGTCGATGCGGCGAGTCGGTCGAGCGCGCGTCGATAGCCTCCGGTCCCGCGTGTGAGCCACTGGTTGATCCGGGTGATCGTTGCGGTGGAGGCGCCGGTGAGATCCGACACCTCGCGATACGAGTGCCCTTTGTCGAGGAGACGCACGACGGCCCATCGCTGGCTCATGTCTTCGAGTTCACGCAACGTGCACAGGTCGCGGAAGAAATCGGCGGCGTCGTCGCTGTCATCGAGGCCGAGGATCGTCTCGAACAGCGATTGCATGTGGGGGTTGCGCCAGTCGCGGTCGGTCATGTCGTCCTAACGTGGTAGCGTTCTAGCACGTTAACACAGTGAATCGGGAAGAAGACAAACGGGGATGGACGAGTGATCCAGATCATTCCTGCCGTCGACGTGCTCGGCGGCGAGGTGGTGCGCTTGATGCACGGCGACTACGACCGGGTCACGGTATACGCAGCAGATCCGGTCACTCAGGCCCGGAAGTGGATCGACGGTGGAGCAGCACTGGTGCACGTCGTCGATCTGATGGGTGCCAAGACCGGCGAGCCCGATGCGGGGCTTTGGGAGTCATTCGCGGCCGCCGGCGTTCCATTCCAGGTGGGCGGTGGAATCCGCACCGCCGAGCTGGCCCGTCGGGCGTTCGACGCTGGTGCGGCCCGAGTGGTCATGGGCACGGCCGCCGTGTGGGAGCCCGAGATCCTGTCCGAGGTGGGTGATCCTGCTCGGGTCGTGGCGGCCGTCGACGTGAAAGGCGGGAAGGCGACCGGCGCCGGATGGCTCGACGAGGGACGTGATCTCGGTGCCGTCCTGGACGGGCTCGCCGAGGCGGGGTGCATGCGGATGCTGGTCACCGGGATCCGACGCGACGGGACCATGGAAGGCCCCGAGACCGAGTTGCTCCGCACCGTGCTCGCCGACGGGCGCTTCGCAGTGATCGCCAGCGGCGGCGTCGGCACCCTCGATGACATCCGCGCCGTCGACGACCTCGGCTGCGAGGGCGTGATCGTCGGCCGGGCCCTCTACGAGGGCCGCTTCACGGTCGCGGAGGCAGTCGGTCTGTAGGCGGCTGGGGGCGGAAACGCGCCGGCATGCTTGGCCGGCCGACAGCCAACGGCCCACAGCCGACCGCGCCGAGCTCCGACTCGAGTGGGGCCCGGCCAGCGAGCCGACCGCGGCGGCATCAGTGGAAGACCCGCGTCGTGGACACGGTTCGCTTCATCGTCGGACGGCGCGACGATCTGGGTTCGGCGCGGTTGGACCGCGACGGAGCGATCGGGACTAGTCGACCTTTCGGCCTTCGAGTTCGGCCGGGGGATCACGAAACAGCTCTCCGACCTCGTCCGCCGCTCGAAGGCTGAGCCGCCGGCGTGACCCGGCATCGGCGGCCGGTGAATAGGCCGTCGGCTGTCGGCTGTGTGCCGTAGGTCGCGTGCGGCCGGTGGACCCGAGGGCTCCCGCCCGCCTCACGACAGGCAGAACTCGTTTCCTTCGGGATCGGCCATGGTGACCCAGGTGTGCGGGCCTTGCTGGCCGGTGTGGAGGAAGCGGGCTCCCTTCGACTCGAGTCGGGACCGTTCGGATTCCACGTTCTCGGCGCCGACCCAGAGGTCGAGGTGGAGCCGGTTCTTGGTGGACTTCGGCTCGGGGACGAGCTGGAAGAGGATTCGGCGCGGGGCCGCTCCGTCAGGCTGGTCTGGGTGCCGGATGGCAGCGCCGTCCTTCCAAACCTTCGATCCCCGGTGCTCGGCCGTGTCCTCCTCGGTGGCGAATCCTTTCGAGATCATCTCGTCGATGAAGCTCGGGTTCTGAGGTTCGACGTTCCAACCCATGGCATCGGCCCACCAGTCGGCGAGGTCATGGGGGTTGGCGCAGTCGATCACAACCTGGAAGTCGTAGGCCATCTGAGCTCCTCTCATCTCGTGCGATCACGGTAGGAGTGATTGCGGACCAAGACCGTCCACCGCTCTCGACCACTCCCCGCTTTGGAGACTTCCACCCGAGGTACCCTGAATCAAACAGGCTGATCGACACGAGGGATCCGATGGACTTCAGTTATCCAGACTCTGCAGAGAAGATCCGGGCAGAGGTGAAATCCTGGCTCGGCGACAACCTTCCTCGAGACTGGGGCGGAACCGGGACCCTCGACCTCGAGGCACTGGAGGCGTTCCGCACCGAATGGCGGACGAAGCTGTACGAGGGAGGCTGGCTCGGCCTCGAGTGGCCGGTCGAGTACGGCGGGCGGGGCCTGACGGAGATCGAGGCCATGGTCGTCCACGAGGAGCTCGCCAGAGCCGGCGTCCCATCCGGGGGCATGAACGATGCGTTCTCGATCGGAATGCTCGGCAACACCATGCTCACCCTCGGGACCGAAGCGCAGAAGAGGCACTTCCTCCCAAAGCTGCTGTCGGGCGAGCATGTCTGGTGCCAGGGGTACTCGGAGCCGGACGCCGGTTCGGATCTGGCAGGCGTCAAGACGCGTGCCGTACTCGACGGCGACGAATGGATCATCAACGGGCAGAAGATCTGGACGTCGGCCGGTCACCTGGCCAACTGGATCTTCGTGGTGGCTCGCACCGACCCCGAGGCGCCCAAGCACCGGGGAATCACGTTCTTGCTGGTGCCCATGGACCAGCCCGGCGTGGAGGTCCGGCCCATCAAGATGTTGTCGGGGGAGTCGGAATTCAACGAGGTCTTCTTCACCGATGCGCGTACGCGCCGGGACAACCTGATCGGACAGGTGAACGATGGCTGGCGCGTGACGATGGCCCTGCTCGGATTCGAGCGCGGCAAGGACGCCGCCGTGTTGGGCATCGCCTTTCGCAACGAGCTGGATCGGTTGTTCGAATTGGCGGGAGAAACCGGTGCTGCCGGCGATCCCGAAATCCGGGACCGCCTGGCGAAGGCCTACGCCAAAGTCGAGATCATGCGCTTCATGGGGTATTCGGCGCTCACCCGATTCGCCCAGGGGCAGAAGCCCGGGCCTGAAGCGGCGATCACCAAAGTGTGGTGGAGCGACTATCACAAAGAGGTCACGGAGTTGGCGATGGACATTCTGGGCCCGGCAGGTCTGGTCGCCGAAGGGCGCCGTCCGTCGTCGGCGTTCAGGAGCGACGACTACAACGCCCCCAACTCCACAGCCTCGTGGCAGACGGTGTTTCTCAACGCCCGGGCCGGGACGATCTACGCCGGCACCAACGAGATCCAGCGCAACATCATCGGCGAGATGATCCTCGGCTTGCCCAAGGAACCGAGTCCCCGGTGATCAGGCTGTCCTGAGTCGCTGGCAGATCGTCTGGAGTTCGAGAGCGTCATCGAGGATGCCCGTGGTGGAGGAGCCTTCATCGCGTGCCCTTTCGACGTGCGCACCGAGTTCGGCACGGCTCGTTCCACACGGGTCCTCGCGACCTACGACTCATACGTGGCGGCCGGCAACGTGGTCTCGATGGGCGGACGAGCCATCCTCGGCATCCACAACGCGCCGCGCGCTGCGATCGGGAAGAACGTCGGAGACACCGTCCGTGTGTCGTTGACCGTCGACGACTCGCCCAGGACACTCGAAATCCCGGCCGAGCTGGTCTCGATCCTCGAGGTTCGCTCCGATGTGCGAGTTCGCTTCGATGCGCTCGCGTTCTCACATCGGTGGGCGTTCGCTGCCTGGGTCGACGGGGCGAGCCGACAGGAAACCCGGGATCGCCGGGCGGTTCGGGCGGCGGAGATGATCGATGCCGGGCAAACCCTCTGATCCGTCGGTCAGAAGGTGGGCTCGGGGTCCGAGCCCCGGGTGTGTTGCCATCGGCCCACGGCGCCCTTGATCTGTGACCAGGCCACCGTGGTGGCATTGCGGTCGGCACGGAGCGCATCGAGCGCGGCCTCGCGCAGCACACCGGTGATGTCGGCGAAGCTCATTCCGTCGGTGATCTCGGCGAGCCGATCGAGCTGGACGTCCTCGCCGAACGGGACGTCGGAGATCTGGAGCAATGCCATCCGGGATTCCTTCTCGGGTAACCCGAGTTCGACCTGGATCTCGAATCGACCGGCACGGAGAAGCGCGGGGTCGATGAGGTCTCTTCGATTGGTGGCGGCGATCACGGAGACGTCGCCTCGGGCGCCGACGCCGTCGATCTCGGTGAGGAGCGCCGCCACGACCGAGTCGGTGACGGAGTTCGTCGAGCGTCCCCTGACCGGGGCGAGGGCGTCGAACTCGTCGAAGAAGATGATCGACGGGGCGGTTCCACGGGCACGGCCGAACACCTCGCGGACGGCGCGTTCGGATTCGCCCACATACTTGTCGAGAAGCTCCGCTCCCTTGACCGAGAAGAACGCTGCACCCGCCTCGTGGGCGAGCGCGCGAACCACGAAGGTCTTGCCCGTGCCGGGCGGTCCATAGAGGAGTACACCGCGAGGGGGCTCGACGCCCATCGCCTTGAAGCGATCGGGATCGCTGACCGGCCATATGACGGCCTCGGTCAGGCGCTGTTTGACATCGACCAGGTTGGCGACCTTCTCGAATCCGTACGAGGGCATTTCACCGAGCGACATCGATCCAAGTGAAGGTTGCGTCTCCTCCACCGCGGTCACCAGGTCATCGGTCGTCAGTTTCGCTTCGTTGCGAGCCACACGTGACGAGGCGTGCACGACCGCAGCCAGCACATCGGCCCCCGAGAACCCGGCCGATCGGTTGGCCAGTCGATCGAAGTCGATGCCGTCGTTCGGCACCCGGGCGAGTGCAGCCTCGAACAGGAGTTTCCTCCGGGTGTGGTCCGGTGGTGGAATCGCGATCGATCGAGGGAGAAGCGGCGACGCGGTGATCGCCTCGTCGAGGCTCTTGCGTGACGCGACCCCGATGACACAAGCCATGCCCGGTTTGTCGGCGACGGCGTCGAGAAACCACCGCATGATGGCCGCCACCTGGGTCCGGAACGGGCTGAGAGCCTCGTCGCCCGCGACTGCTTCGATCCGGTCCACGAAGATGACCACCGGGGTCGCTTGTCCGTTCACGGCCTTCTCGAGCATTTCGAGCAACCGATCCGGCTTGAAGACGAGGTCGACGTCCACCTCGTGCACGCGGGTGCCCGCGTTGGTGGCGGCCGCAGCAACCAACTCGGCCTTGCCGCATCCGTGCGGGCCGTCGAGCAAGATGCCGGCGACCTTCGGCAAGCCCCAGGCAGCTGGAAGGTCCCGGGGTGAAGTGAGCAGCGACAACCATCCAGACAGGAGATCGAGCTCCGAATCGAGGCCGGCGAGCAGTGCTTCGGAGGTGGACGGGCCTCGAGGCGGGGTCGCAATGACGGGCGGAGCTTCCGATGTGGTGACTCCTTGGGTAGCGCCGCCATCTGGAATTGGCTCCACCGCCTCCGGCGAGCCCGCAGGAGCGAACCGGGTGGCGGGCCCGATCAAACCGGCACCACGGGGCTCGACGCGATCGATGGCGAGTGTGACGGGTTCTTCGCGTCCTAGATAGGCCCCATCCACGACGATCCGGTCTCCGGAACTCACCGGACGCCCTTGCATCGCGCGCACCAGGTCGCGGGGTTCGGCCGGGAGCTGGTCTGCAGCGATCACCACGAGTCCTGCAGGCGGCAGAACGGCTCGTTCCACCTCGACGCTCTGCCCTTCTGCCACGCCGGCATTGCCCATTGCGATCGGCCCAAGTCGAATGGCGGTCGGCTCGGTCATGTCGCCGCCCTTGATCAGCACGTGGGTCTTTCCGACCTTCACGGCGCCCCCGGCCGGCATGCCCAGCGCCTTGAGCAGAATCGCGTCGGCGCGGGCGACCGGGTCCGATCCGGATCGAACGGTGAATCGCATGTCGTGATCCTAGAAGCGGCGTCGGAGCCCGACAGCCGGCGGTGGCGAGTCTGACCCTTCCGGCGTCGCCGCCACCAGGTAGATTCCCGGTTTGTCGTCGCTAGGAGAACACAAGGTGATCGTCGGTGTCCCCAAAGAGGTCAAACAGGCCGAGCTGAGGGTGGGATTGACGCCGTCCAGCGTCCACGAGTTGGTCGTCCATGGGCATCGCGTGGTCGTGGAAAGGGACGCCGGTATCGGCATCGGTGCGGTCGACGAGGCATATGTCGACGCCGGCGCCGAGGTTCTCGACTCTGCCGAAGCCGTCTTCGATCGGGCCGACATGATCGTCAAGGTCAAGGAACCTCAGGCGGCAGAGCGCAAGATGCTCGGGGAGCACCAGGTGCTGTTCACATATCTGCATCTCGCCCCCGATCCGGACCAGACCCGCGATCTTGTGGAATCCGGGGCCACCTGCATCGCATACGAGACCGTGACCTCGACGAACGGTGGTCTGCCGCTCCTGGCGCCCATGTCCCAGGTAGCGGGCCGGATGTCGATTCAGGCAGGTGCGCACTCACTGGAGGCGGCGCAGGGGGGTGCCGGACTGCTCATCGGCGGTGTCCCAGGGGTGCCGCCGGCCAGGGTGGTGGTCATCGGTGGCGGAGTCGTCGGTGAGAACGCCATCGAGATGGCCGTCGGCCTCGGAGGCGACGTCACCGTGCTCGACAGGAGCGTCGACGTGTTGAACCGTCTCGCCCACCGGTTCGGCTCGTCGTTGACGACCGTGTATTCGACGAGTGCAGCGTTGGCGGAGTTGGTCGTCGGCGCCGACCTCGTGATCGGTGCCGTGCTGGTTCCCGGGGCCAAGGCTCCAAAGCTGGTTTCGATCGAAATGGTCGGCGCCATGCGCCCCGGGGCTGTGCTCGTCGATGTGGCCATCGACCAGGGTGGCTGCTTCGAGACATCCAGGCCCACGACCCATGGGGATCCGACCTACGTCGTCGAAGGCGTCGTGCACTACTGCGTGGCGAACATGCCCGGTGCCGTCCCCAAGACCTCGACGTACGCCCTCAACAACGCCACTCTTCCCTTTGTGCTCGCGCTGGCGGACCATGGCGCCGCGGCTGCGATGGCCGCCGATCCCCACCTGCTTGCCGGTCTCAACGTGATCGGCGGACACGTGACCGAGCCGCACGTCGCCGAAACACTCGGCTACGACTACCTCCCGCCTGCGGAGGCGATCGCCGGCTGAGTCCGGGAATAGGGGAAACGCGAAAGGGTAGGGTCCCTTCGATGCGTGCCGAACCCGACTGCATCTTCTGTGGGATCGCTGCCGGTGAGATCTCATCGACCACGATGGCTCAGAGCGAAAGGGCGATCGCGATCCTGGACATCAACCCGGTGACCCCTGGCCACGCCCTCGTGGTCCCGCGCTCGCACGCTACCGACCTGTTCGACATAGACGCCGACGACCTGGCGGCGTGCGCTCACCTTGCTCAGGAGATCGCCGGACGAAGCAAGGACCGCCTCGGAGCGGACGGCGTCAACCTCCTCAACTGCAGTGGCGAGGCCGCCTTTCAAACCGTGTTCCACTTCCACATCCACGTCATCCCGCGGTTCAAGGACGAACCCGGCAAGGACCGCATAGGACTGCCCTGGACGTCTGTGCCCGGCAACCCCGACGAGATCGAGCGGATCGGCATCCTCCTGTCGTGAGCCGAGGAAGGGTCGGTGCTGCGAAGTCCGCCGACGGGCCACGAGGCAGCCGGCGACGTTCACGACGACGGTGGGCGTGGACTCGAGACCTGGCTCCGATTCAGGGACCGCCCCGACCGACGCCACTGCGGGGAAAGCGGTTCTGCCGTGACCGGTGCTGACACCCACCGCCGCCTGGGTACCTCTACCGGCACACGAACCATGGTGACACCCCGCCAAGCGACATCTGGTGGGCCGAAGCCGAAGACAAGCAGCGGCCCGTGCTGGTGGTGACCCGGTCGGAGGCCATCCCTGTGCTCAACTGGATCCTCGTGGCCCCCCTCACCCGAACCATCCGGGGCATCCCGACCGAGATTCCCCTCGACCAAGACCACGGTGTCGACACACCCTGCGCAGCGTCCTTCGACAATCTCCAGCCGATCCGCAGGACCTTTCTGACCTCACGAGTCGGCTCGTCACCGTTTCACGCCAGGAGATCTACCGAACGCTCGCCGCTATGGCCGACTGCTGACGACGCCGTCGCCCGTCACCGATCGGCGAAGTCGGGGGACACGAACGCACACTTCGCCGAACCACGCCGAGCCGGGCCTCGTCCGCGAATGCGTGGGCAGCTGTCACGTGCCCGTCACAAGAACTCACCTTGCAGACCCGCAGGCCTTGCCGATCAGCGGGCACACCTAGTTGGCGGAGACGTCTCCGGCGTCGCCCACGATGAGGGCACCGGCGAATTGCGATTCGAGGTGTCGCAGACGGTCCGCCAGGGCGCCACCGGTCAGGGGTGAGCCGAACGCCGAGGCGGTCGGATGTGATCTTCATCAGAATCCTGGGCTCGGCTCCCGGGACCCCCGTCGCAGGTTCTGCCAACCGCACTGCGTCGAGGAGCGAACCAATCCATCACACGGCCGCCTGAAGCGCGTCCACCCGCTTCGCAGGCAGGGTGAGACCGGCCGTGGTGTCCACGATGCGACAGTCCGGCTCCGAGATCCATTTCCAGATCAAATCGGCTTCGGCCGCCACGGCCACCGACGGAGGGACAGGAGGGAGGTCGGCCAATTCCGGAGGCGGCAGCAGCGTGTGCTGAGCTCCGGTGTTCCAACCGTTCACGTACCTTCCTTGATCGATCACCACCGTGTCTCCGTTCGACCGCTCCACCACCACCCGTCCGGCCGCAGCGAGGGCGTTCCAGCGAAGCCGTCGCTCGATGGCGCGCGCCAGGGCTCGATGACGGTCCCGCAACCAGCCGGCTTCCTCGAAGCGCTGCTGGCGTGCATGCTCGACCATCCGCTGCTCGAGCGGAACCAAGAGGAGGGAAGGATCATGGTCGACGGCCGCCACCAGCCGGTCGACCACGACCTGGTACACGTTGGGATCGAGGGTGCCGTCGCACGGACACATGGACACACCCAGTTGGGCCGGTGCGCAGGTCGATGAACGTGTCCCGGCCCGACCGGTGCATCTACGAATCGGCACCGCATCCCAGATGGCATACATCACCTGTTCGGCGGTCCGCCGATTCCGGAAGGGGCCGAGGACCATCGACGAGCCCGGGTGGAGGGTGCGGGCGAGTGACAGCCGAGGGAATGGCTCGTTGGTGAGGGTCACCCAGTGATTGGCCTTCGCAGGTCTCGATGCCCGGTTGTGCCGGGGATGGTGTGCGTGGATCAGCCGGAGTTCGGTGATCGACGCCTCCAGTTCGGTCGGACAGGCAACATGCTCGATCGTTTCGAGCTCGCGCAGCATGGTGGTGACCGATCTCCGGCCGTCACCGTGGAAGTACGACATCACCCGGGTTCTGAGATTCTTCGCCTTGCCCACATAGAAGACGTGCCCGTTGCGGTCTTTGAACAGGTACACCCCGGGTGAGCGGGGGAGACCTTTGGCCAGCTCGATCTTCCGATAGTCGGATGACCCCTTCGCCGTGGGCAGGACGAGCAGGTCGTCGAGTGCAGTGACACCGAGGTTCCCGACTCGTTCCAAGAGCCCGTGGAGGACGTGCATGGTTGCGGTCGCGTCCTCGAATGCCCGGTGGTTGGGGGTGACCGGTGAGCGGAAGTGGGCGGCCAGCGTCCCGAGCTTGAGGTTGCGAACCTCCGTCCGGACCAGCCTGCGGGCGAGGGCTGCGGTGTCGACGGAGCGATTGGAGAGGCGTGGATAGCCGAGGGACTCCGCGGCGGTGTTGAGAAACGACAGATCGAACCGAACGTTGTGGCCCACGATGACGCTGTCACGACAGAACTCGAGAAAGCTGGGAAGGGCCTCCTCGATCGGTGGGGCTTCGATCACCATCGCCTGCGTGATGCCGGTCAGGATGGTGATGAACGGGGGGATCGCCAGACCGGGGTTGACGAGCGTCTGGAAGGTGCCGGTGACCTCGCCGCCCCGGACCTTCACGGCTCCGATCTCGGTGATGCCGCAGTCTCGCGGCGATCCGCCGGTCGTCTCCAGGTCCACCACACAGAACTCGACGTCGAACAGCGGCGTGCCGAGTTCGTCGAAGCTGCGTTGCGCACTGGCGACCATCGTCCACACCATAGATCGAACATGTGTTCGATTCAATGATCGGAGACAGAAGCCGATTCGAAGCGCGCCGGTGCGCTCCGTAGGCGTGCCCTCGAACGATCACCCGTCCGTCGGTGTCAGCGACGGCGCCGGGTTGACCTCGATGCCGTCGGATCGGTCGCACCATCGGCAGACGACCTTCTCGATCGTCGCCTCCATGATCTCTTCTTCGTCGACCTCTGCGTCGCCTCCCAAGGTGTAGTGGAGGAAGCGCCTTCGACGAACCGTATCGACCACGTCGAAACGGGTTCGGTTGCCACAGTGGGCGCACCGGTAGGTTGCAGTCGATTCCATCTGTGGATCTCTCGGTTCCGGCGATCGTACCTTCTCCACCGGCTTGGTCTGGCTCAGCGGTGACGTCGCTGTCGCACCGCCTCGAACAGAACGATCCCGGCGGCCATGGCTGCGTTCAGGGAGTCGGCCGAGCCGGCCATCGGGATACGGGCGCGCACGTCGGCTCGGCCCAGCCAGGTGTCCGAGAGCCCGTACTGTTCGGCCCCGATCGCCAGTGCCAGCGGGCCGGTCAGATCGATGTCGTACAGCTCTGCCGACGTGTCGGGAGTGGTCGCCACCGTCCGGACCCCTGCCGCCCCCAAGGCGGCGATCGCACCGGCCGCCGTCGAGATCGCGAGAGGGACCGTGAACAGCGTGCCGAGCGAGGCGCGTACCACGTTGGGGTTGAAAGGATCTGTGGCCGGATCACACACGACGACGCCCGAGCAGCCGGCTGCATCGGCGGTGCGGAGCATCGTGCCGAGATTGCCGGGCTTCTCGATACCCTCCACCACGAGCAGGAAGGGTGAATCTCGCAGGTCGAGCCGGTCGATCGCGGTATCGAACTGCACGGCTTCCGCCAGAAGTCCCTCCGGGCGGTCACGATACGACACTTTCCGAAAAGGCTGTTCGGTGACCTCGATGATCGAGGCGCCGGCCCGTCGACACGCGTCGATCAGGGCGTGTTCGTTGTCGCCGAGGAACAATTCCTGGCTGACATACAGCGTCTCGATCGAAATGCCGGCGGTGACGGCGCGCCAGAGCTCTCGGTAGCCTTCGATGAGGAATCGGCCGCTTTCGTCGCGGTGGCGGCGTTCACGCAGCCGCACCAGTCGCTTGATCATCGGGTTCTGCGTCGAGGTGATCAATCTGTCTCCGGGTGGAGCCGAGCGTAGGCCTCCTCCAAACGGCGACGTGCGCGCAACGCCGCAACTCGCGTGGCGCCGGTGGCCATCGACAAGCGACCGCCGATCTCCTCGTGGCTCAGGCCCTCGACCTCGCGCAGCCAGAGGATCTCGCGGTCGCGCTCACCGAGCTGGGCCATGGCCTGCCGCACTGCGGAGTGCTCATCGACCCTGGTGGCGAGGTCCGCTGGGTCGTCCACGGGCCCGTACTCGAGCTCGCGTTCGACCCTGCGCTGCCGGCGGAACTTGGAGCGCATGCGATTCCTGGCAATGGTCCAGAACCAGCCTTCGAATGCGGCCGGCTCGCGAAGGCGGCCGATTCCCTTGACCATGCCCTCCAGTGCCTCCGATGCGAGCTCCTCCGAATCCGCCCATCGAATCCCCATGCCCCGGTAGAACGCCACGAGCTTGGGGTACCCGATTGCGAGGATGTCGCCGAGTGCATCTGTGTCGCCGTCTCGTGCGTTTTCGATGTGGATGGGGTCCGGCGGCCATCCCGGGCGCGAAGGTGGTCCGTCCCCTTCTCGGATTGAGCCCATCGAGCGAGCTTACGGGGTGGGCTCTGCGGAGCCGTTGTTTCCGTTGTTGGCAGGCCGGGTCTCGGAAGGTGACGACGCCGGCGGTCCGCCCCCTGCAGAAGAACCTGCATCGGCGGGCGGACCTGCATCTGCTGGCGGCCCTGCGTCCGCCGGAGCGTTCGAATGATCGGGTGGACCGGCATCCTCCGGCGGTCCGCGGCCGTCTGCTGCATCACCAGGGTGATCCTGGGATGCGGCGTCGGGAAGGTCGATGGTGTCACGGATGGTGCGGGCGACCTCTGCCACGTCGAGACCGGAGGCAGCCGCACGCTCGGCCGCGTCCCGCATCTCGTCGGACCCTGCGGCATCAGCCGTGGTGCGAGCGATGTCGATCATCTGCTGAATCTGTTCATGCAGGGCTTCGACGTCGGCCCCGCGCTCCAGCTCGGACAGCATCGCCCGGGCGGTGTCGACATCCTGGTCGACCAGACCGGTGAGCGCCTCCTGGACCAGCGACAACGCAGTCTCCTCGTCGCCCAGTGCCACCACCGATGCGGCCTCGTTCAACCGCTCCAAACGATGCGCTCCGCCAATCCCGAGCAACGAGCCGATTCGCTCGTATGCCCTGTCGATGCCGTAGAGAGCGTCGCCCGGAATGGCCGGGTTCGACACCGCGGCAAGTGCGACGTTCGAGATGCCCATGATTCCGATCACTGCGGAAGCGACCACGGCGATGCGACGCCGGCGGGGGATCGTGGTGTTGATCGCCGCTCGTGCCCTGGCCCGGGCGCGCTCGACCGGTACCTCGGCTTCGAGGTGAGCCGCATAGGAACGAAGGTCGTCGAATGGATCTCGCATCTTCAAAGGTCAGGTCGCTTCGGCTGGGGGTGTGTTACACGTTTCGGATTCTGCGCCGCCCCACCGATTCCAATGAAGGACGTCCGCACGCGGTCGTCGGCCACGTCCGAGTGAGCCCGATGGACGGTCAGGCGCGGGGAGTCCGACAGTGATCACGCCGACCGCTCGCTCGGTGGGTGGAAGACCCAGGCACTGGTCGAGGCCAGGAACAGCATGAGCCCCGAGAAACCCTGCCGCGAGGCCTTCGTCGACGGCGGCGAGCAGGATTGCCATGAAGGAAGCCCCGGCGTCGATCCACCAATAGGGGATGGACCAGTCACTTGCCGGGGACGCCGATGCCTTGTCGGGCTCCGCATATCGGTCGAGATACCGCTGCTCGGAAGCGCACACGACGATGTGGACAGGAGCCGAGGAGAGCCATGGATCGAACCCTCGGGCAACGCGATCGGGCTCACCGGCCAGCGATGCGATCCGCCGCCGCGTCGACGCGTCCGAAACGACCACGAAGCTCTGACCTTGGCTGAACCCGGCGGATGGTGCTGAAATCCCGGCCTCGAGGATCCGGTCGAGCACTTCCCGGTCGATCGGGTCCGGCCGATGGTGCCGGACCATCTTGCGTCGGCGTACGACGTCGGAGAACTCCATTCACCTTCCTTCCGACGTGGCCCATCCAAACCGGATCGCACGCACCAGGCCCACCACGTATGCGGACACCGCCACGGCCAGTGCGAGATACTCGGTGACCGTGCTGATCAGGGTGGCCGCTGTGAAGATGAGGGCAACACCCACCGCTCCCAGTCCGAACAGCATGATCGCCGGCCGGCCGCGCTCGTCGACCAGCCGAGCTGCGTCCACCGTCGCGACCCAGATCAGGACGATGACAGTGGCTGCCAGCGTCGCCGCCTCGACCAATCCGAAGGACGCAAAGAACGCCAACCCTATGAGCACCGCCGCAGCCGTGATCCCGAAGGCGAGGTCGCGCACCGCAGTGCGCGGCTCCGTCACAGGTCCTTCACCGCGGACACCACGTCGCCCAATCCCTGCTTCGCGTCGGCGAAGAGCATCATCGTGTTGTCGAGGTAGAAAAGAGGGTTGTCGATGCCGGCGAATCCCGGCGACAGACTCCGCTTGACCACGACCACCGTGCTGGCCTTGTCGGCGTCGAGGATCGGCATGCCGCTGATCGCCGAGTTCGTCTCGCGGGCGAGCGGGTTGACCACGTCGTTGGCGCCGACCACCAGTGCGACGTCGGTGCGAGCGAAGTCCGGGTTGATGTCCTCGAGGTCGTAGAGCTTGTCGTATGGCACGTCTGCCTCCGCCAGGAGCACGTTCATGTGCCCGGGCATGCGTCCAGCCACAGGGTGGATGGCATACCGGACGTCGACGTTGCGTTCGCCGAGCAGGTCGGCTAGCTCCCGGATCACGTGCTGCGCCTGTGCAACCGCCAGTCCGTACCCGGGGATGACGATCACTCGCTGGGCGTACGCAAGCGTGACGGCAACGTCTTCGGCGCTGCCACGACGTGCCACTCGGTCTCCTTCCAGTGCGTCACCGCCGGACTCACCCCCGAAAGCCGAGAACAACACATTGCCAAGCGTGCGGTTCATCGCTTTCACCATGATGTTCGTGAGGATGAGCCCGGAGGCTCCCACGAGGGCGCCCGAGATGATCAGTGCGTTCGAGTCGATGACGAAACCGGCAGCCGAAGCCGCCACTCCCGACAGCGAGTTCAGGAAGGAGATCACGACAGGCATGTCTGCGCCACCGATCGGCATCGTCCGGGTGACGCCCAGGATGAGGGCCAGCCCGAACAGGAGCCATGCTGCTGCGACGGCGCCGTTGATCGAGATTGCGACCAAGGCGGCGACGGCCGCCACCACCAGGATCCCGTCGATCGCCTTCTGGAGCGGAAGCACGATTGGCTTGCCGGAGAGGATGCCCTGGAGCTTGCCGAAGGCCACGAAGCTCCCCGAGAACGTGATGGATCCGATCAGCACGGACAGGCCGATCGACACCAGCGTTCGCACCACGAGATCCGGACCTCCACGCATCAGCTCGGCCATCGCCACCAAGGCCGATGCTCCACCACCGAAGCCGTTGAAGGCGGCGACCAGCTGGGGCATGGCCGTCATCTCGACGCGTTGGGCGAGGACACCGCCGATGGCCGCGCCGACCACCAGCCCGGCGATGATCGTCCAGTAGTTGACGATCTGCTGGTCGAGCAGGGTGACGATGACCGCGACCAGCATCCCGAGGGCCGCCATGCGGTTTCCGTCCTTGGCCGTTGCCGGAGAAGACAGCCGCTTCAAGCCCAGGATGAAGAGAGTGGCCGCCAGCAGATACAGGAAACCGGCGAGTGTGACGTTCATCGATCGCCTCGCCTGAACATCTTGAGCATGCGGTCGGTCACCAGGAATCCGCCCACCACGTTGATCGTGGCCAGCGTGACCGCAAGGAATCCGAGCACCGTCGCCACGCCACCCTCACCATGCCCGGCGGCAACGATCGCACCGATGATCGAGATGCCCGAGATCGCATTGGATCCCGACATCAGCGGTGTGTGCAGGGTGGGAGGCACCTTCGCGATGACCTCGAGACCGACGAACGCCGCCAGGACGAACACGGTGATCGGAACCAACAGCTCACTCACGGGGTCTCCTCCTCGGTCGCAGGGGCGATGCGGGGATGGGCCAACTTGCCGTCCTGCGCGACGCATGACTCGGCGACGATGTCGTCATCCCAATTGGCGATGAACGCCCCGTCTTCTGCGCTCACCAACTCGATGAATGAAGCGACGTTCCGTGCGAGCATGGACGATGCGTCGCGTGCAACCCGGGACACGATGTCGGTGTCCCCGACGATCGTCACTCCGTCGACCGTCACGGTGGTACCCGGCTCCGTCGCCGCGCAATTGCCCCCGGTCGATGCCGCCAAGTCGATGATGACCGCTCCTGGGCGCATCGACGCAACCATCGCCTCGTCGATGAGCAGTGGAGCCGGCCTCCCCGGGATCGCAGCGGTGCTGATGACCACGTCGGCCGCAGCGACGTGCGGCGCCAAACCCTCGAGGATCTTCGCCTGTTGATCCTCGGCGACCTCCCGGGCATAGCCGCCAGAGGCAGATGCGTCCTGCGGTGGAGCTTCGACCTCGATGAACTGTGCACCGAGGCTCTTGACCTGCTCGGCCGCCGCCGACCGCACGTCGAACGCAGAGACGATGGCGCCGAGTCGCCGTGCCGTGGCGATGGCCTGGAGTCCGGCGACTCCGGCGCCGAGGACCAGCACCTTTGCCGGGCGGATCGTGCCTGCGGCGGTCGTCAGCATCGGGAAGAGGCGATCGCTCCTGGCTGCACCCTCGAGGACTGCCTGATAGCCAGACACGGTCGCCTGCGACGAGAGCGCATCGACCACCTGGGCCCTCGTGGTGCGAGGCACCGCTTCGAAGGCGAACACCAGAGCCCCGTCCGAGGCCATGGAAGCGATGCCCTCGGGGTCGTCGAAGGGGCGCAGGAGACCGATGACCGCACCCTTGACCGGTGTTCCTTCGAGGGGGCGATCGACTGTTGCCACGAGGTCGGCCGACCAGGCCTCGGAGTCGTCGATGAGCTCGGCACCTGCGGACTCGTAGTCGGCGTCCGAATATCCGGCGCCGGCGCCTGCGTCCCTGGCAACCGCAACCGAGTGTCCGGCCCGCACCAGCTTGGCGACGACGTCGGGGGTGAGTGCCACACGGCGTTCGCCGGGGGTGGTTTGACGTGGAACTGAAATGCGCACAGGGCAACAGTACCGCCGCCTTCCGCTGCCGATCGAATGCACCACACAGGTGCTTGCCCCCCGCGTCGACTACGGTCCGACACCGATGCGCATCACCGATCGGGGGCACTCTGCCGTTGCGCGTCCGGTGCTCTGGACGCGCGGCGAGGGTTGCGGAGAGCTGGCCGAGATTCTGTCTGAGATCGAGCCTGTGCGGGTAACGGGCGACGTCACCGAGTCGGTGATCCGACACCGCGCCGAGCTGTTGGTCTCCCGGCGTATCGCAGCAGGGTTCGACCTCGTGAACAATGCGTCACCAATCGGGCTCGAGGTCGACCAGGCGGCCGCCGTCGTGGCGGCCGCCGCCGGCGGCCCTCACTCGTTGTTGGCGGTTCGATTGGCCCGCCGCCTGGCGGAGAGGCTTGGTCTCGACGGGCTCGTGACCAGCGCCTACCAGGAAGACGACGACAGGGGCAGGGCGGTGGCGGCCGTGGAGCGGCTCTACGAGGACGAGCCCCGCATCGAATACCGGATCACTCAGGCGACCGACGCGGCAGACCTCGTCCGTCAATTGCCGGAACGATCCATCCTGGTGATAGGGGCACCGGGAGGCGGTTGGCTGCAGCGGAACTTCCTCGGCGCTGGCGCCAAGCTGCGATCCGAGGCGGCTGCGGGAGCGGTGGTGGTCCGGCGGCAACCCGACAAGGTGTTCCAGGTGATGGAGGACCCGGTCTTCGTGGGGCCCTATCGCGAGGCAATCGATGTCCTTCGGCTCCATTCGGAGGAAGTGCTGGCGGTAGTCGACCGGGCCGAGTTGATCGGGATCGTTCGGAGGGGTGCCCTCGAAGTGGCCGATCCGGGGGTGCCCGTTCAGTCGGTCATGGAGGCGCCCGTCTCGGTCGAGATGCAAGCCGCCGTGGAGGAGGCGATGGTCCTCGCCCCCCGGTTCAGCGGAGCGGCGATCCCGGTGGTCGACGACGATGGGCTGCTCGTCGGTGCGCTTCCGGTCCCGCTCTGAACGGGCCCGAACGGACCTTTTCCGGCCGGATGGGTGGACATGGCTTGGTGGTTGGTCACAATGAGCGTCATGCACCCCCATGCGACGGAGGCGCCGAGAAAGTCGCCTCTCAGGCGATTCTTCGGTGTGACCGTCCTCATTGCGGTCATTGCGCTCCTCGCTGTCCACGCCGTGGGCGGGTGGCTGATGTCGTCCTGGATCGACTCGGATGTTCTGTCGGCAGAGACGGATCCCGAGGTCGACGACGGTGCGGTGATCGGCGTCGAGTCCGACCGCGTCGTGCTTCGACCGGCCACCGGAGCGGACGACGACGTTGCCGACGCCGGGGTCATCGGGTTCCAGACGGACAGTTCCTACCTCCGCTTGGGCGAGGTGATCGCCGTCACCGACGATGATGTGGTTCGCACCTTCGAGATCCTCGAGGGTTCTCAGCCTGCGCTCGGCGCGTTCGGGGACGTGGATCGCACGGCGCAGCCGGCATCGAGGCTGGCAACGGAACTCGGGTTGCGCGAGACCACCTACGCGTCGCCCCTCGGCTCCATGGAGACGTGGGATGTCGGAAGTGGGGACACGTGGGTGATCCACGTGCACGATCACACCGTCGGTCCCGAACAGGCTCTCCGGATGATGGCGATCTTGGCGGACGAGAGCGTGTCACAACGGTCGATCACATACCGAAATGACCCTGGGCAGCCGGCCGGCCCTGACGGTCGATTCACATTCGGCGTCGAGGAGCGGGACGATCTGGCCGCCGCCGTCGCCGACGCCAGGCAGTCCGGAGCATCACGCGTCCTCCTCGTCGGGTATGGGTCGGGGGCATCGATGGTTCTCGCCGAGATGTATCGCGACCTCGACATCGCAGGCGCGATCCTCGACTCGCCGGTCTTGGACGCCGAGTCATCGGTGCGGTACCAGGCAGCGCAAAACCAGGACGGGCTCATCGGCGCCCTCCCGAGCACCGTCTCCGCCACCGGCGCGGTCCTGGCCTCGATTCGGTACGGGGTCACCTGGGACACGGTGGATTATCTGTCGCGCGCCGATCAGCTGGTTGCTCCCGTGCTCATCGTGCACGGCGGAGCTGACACTCTGCACCCGATCGAGGACAGCCGGGTCCTCGTCGACATGCGCCCCGGCCTGGTGCGTCTGGTCGAGATCGAAGGGGCCGCGGCAGATCTCGCGTGGAACGTCGATCCGACGAGGTACGAGATGGCCGTGCTGGACTTCCTCGCCGACATCCGGAGCGGATGACGAGGCGCGCCAGACGCTGCGCCTCGACGCATTAGTCTCCAGCGCCCCCCGAAGGGAGCCTGATTGGCCACGCGTGGCTACTACCGACATCCCACCATCCACGACGACGTGATCGTGTTCGTCTCGGAAGACGACCTGTGGAGAGTCGACGTCGCCGGCGGAAACGCATCGAGGTTGACGGCGAACCCTGGTAGCCACACCCATCCGAGGTTCTCGCCCGATGGTGAGCATCTGGCCTTCATCAGCCGGGACGAGGGTCGGCCCGAGATCCACCTGATGGATCCCACCGGTGGTCCCAGCCGGCGGCTGTCTCATCTGGGTTCCACGACGCAGGTCATCGGATGGGGTCCCGACGGTTCAGCGGTCATCGCCGCCTCGGATCACCGCCAGCCGTTCTCGGGGTGGACCCACCTGTGGGCGGTGCCGGCCGACGGCACCCAACCCGAGGAGCTCGGTGTTGGGCCCGCCTTCTCGATGACCTTCGGGCCCAAAGGTGCGATGGCGCTCGGGCGAAATGCGTTCGATCCGGCCCGATGGAAACGGTATCGGGGCGGACGTGCCGGAAGCCTGTGGGTCGACCGGACAGGGGAGGGCACATTCTCTCCGCTCGTCGGCCTCGATGGCAATCTCGCCGCTCCGATGTGGATCGGCCGCCGGATCTACTTCCTCTCGGATCATGAGGGCACCGGCAACATCTACTCGGTCACACCCACCGGTGCCGGCCTGACTCGCCACACCTCCCACGAGGGCTTCTACGCCCGCTTTCCATCGACCGATGGACGGCGCATCGTGTACCACTGTGGTGCCGACATCTGGATGCTCGACCCGCGGACCGGTGAGAACCAGGTCGTCGACATCGAGGTCGTTTCCGCCCGATCCCATTTGAACCGCAGGCACGTCTCGGCCGCCAAGCGTCTCGAATCGGTGGATCTCCATCCTGAGGGGCACTCACTGGCACTGGTGGCACGGGGGGCGGCTTTCGCGGCGCCTCTTTGGGAGGGGGCACCGGTACGTCTTGGTGAGATCTCCCGGCATCGGCGGCGTCTGACCAGCTGGCTGCCGGACGGCGAGCGGGTCGTGAGCGTCTCCGATTCGTCGGGGGAGGAGCGACTCGTGGTCGAACGGGCGGATGGTGCCGGCGAACCGGTCGTGGTCGACAGGGAGCTGGGCCGCATTCGCAGCATCGCCCCGGCTCCGGCCGGTGGCTCCAGGTTGGCGGTCAGCAACCATCGCCACGAGTTGTGGGTCATCGACCTGACCCGGCGTTCGGCCCGCCTGGTTCATCGCTCTCCGCATTCATGGATCGCCGGCGTGGCATGGTCGCCCGACGGCCGGTGGCTGGCATTTGGTGCTGCGACATCGCGCACGACCTCGAACATCCACCTCTACGACACGCAGAGCCGGCGGACCCGTGTCCTCGGACGGCCCGAGTTCGTGGACCACTCGCCATCGTTCGACCCAGATGGACGGTATCTGGGGTTCTTGTCGTCGCGCGTGGCCGACCCGGTGGCCGACTCCATGTTCCACGACTACGGGTTTCCCCGGTCGACCATTCCGATGCTGGTCACGCTATCGAGCGACGAGTTGTCGCCGTTCTCGATCGCCGGCCGTGCACCTCGCACGCCAGGCGCCCCTCCTGCCGGCGGCGACGACGAAGGAGCCGAGGAGTCGGTGGTCATCGACTTCGATGGCATCGAACGCCGGATTCAGGCGTTTCCGGTGCCGGTCGGCCGGTACCGCGGACTGGTCTTGGGACGGGGACGGGCATGGTTCATGTCGTGGCCCGTCACGGGGGCCGCCGGCACTCCGTGGCTGGACTCCGAAACCCCGCTCGGGACGCTCCAGGCTTGGGACTTCGGGAACGACCGGACGGAGAACATATCCGACGGTGTGAGGGGTTTCTGCGTGTCCGGCGACGCAAAGACGCTGGCGGTCGTGGCTCGCAACCGTGTTCGGGTGGTGCCCGCCGCCTGGAAGGACGACAAGTCCGGCAAAGACGTCGCATCGCGAGAAACCGGCTGGGTCGATCTCGATCGCTTCCGAGTCGAGATTCGTCCGCTGGAGGAGTGGCGTCAGATGTTCTCGGAGGCGTGGCGACTCCAGCGGGATCATTTCTGGGCCGAGGACATGACCGGAGTCGACTGGCTCGCCGTCCACAGCCGCTATGCAGGCCTCGTGGATCGGTTGGCGTCACGCTCCGAGTTCAGCGACCTCATGTGGGAGATGCAGGGCGAGCTCGGAACGAGCCACGCATACGAGCTCGGGGGTGACTACCGGCCGGAACCCACGTGGACACTCGGCCGGCTGGGAGTCGACCTCCGCTTCGATCGGGGAGCCTGGAGGATCCAGCGGATTCCGCGAGGCGACCACTGGAACGCGAAGGAGACATCTCCCCTGGCCGCTCCTGGTGTCGACCTGCGGGAAGGCGATCGGATTCTCGCCGTGGATGGCGTTGCGCTCGACCGAACCACGTCTCCCGACAGTCAGCTCGTGGATCGGGCCAACCGCCCGGTGCGTCTGACAGTCGCTCGCGGGCGGCGCAAGCCGAGGACTGTCGTCGTCACACCGCTCGGATCCGAGTTTGCGCTGCGATATCGCGATTGGGTCGAGGCCAATCGCGGCTTCGTAGCCGAGGTCACCCACGGGCGTGTCGGGTACATCCACATCCCGGACATGCAGGCTGCAGGCTTCGCCGAGTTCCATCGTTCGTGGCGGGCGGAGGTCGACAAGGAGGGCCTTGTCATCGATGTTCGGTTCAATCGCGGCGGAAACGTCAGCCAGCTCCTGCTCGAGAAGCTGGCGCGGCGTCGTCTGGGATACCGGGTGACCCGCTGGAGGGAGCCATACGCATTCCCTGCGGATGCACCGATGGGGCCGATGGCGTGCCTCACGAACGAGATGGCAGGCTCCGACGGTGACATCTTCTCGCACACCTTCAAGCTCGCCGGGCTCGGACCTCTCATAGGCACCCGCACGTGGGGTGGAGTCGTCGGGATCTGGCCGCAGCACGCCCTGGTCGACGGAACCGTGACCACGCAGCCCGAGTTCTCCACTTGGTTCTACGACGTGGGGTACCAGGTGGAGAACTACGGAACGGATCCCGATATCGAGGTTGTGATCGCACCTCACGAGGCCGGCACCGACCCCCAACTGGAACGTGCCATCGCTGACGTGATGGGTCAGATCGATGTGGCTCCGCCTCCACCCGACTTCTCGATTCGTCCGTCGACGGCGCCGCCGACATTGCCTCCGGCTTGAGCCGGCTGACCAGATTCGGGTCGAAGGTCCCGAGATCGGAGAATTCGAGGCCCGTCCTCAAGTTTGGAATCGGCTTTTGCCGATGGGGCGGGCATGTGGTCATCGAGAGTCGTGGTCTTCTTGATTGCGTGCATGACGCTGTTCGCCCAACTGGCGCCGGCGGCCGCCGCTGCACAACTGCCAACGGCGCTCGACGAGGAGTTCCTCACCCTGCTCAACGACGAGCGAGGCGCCCGCGGCCTGGGACCGCTCGCCGTGATGGATGAACTCGTCGAAGGAGCCGTCGATCAGGCCGAACGCATGGCCGACGCCGGCTACCTGTTCCACAACCCCAATCTCGGGTCGGTGGTCGCGGATGGTTGGGCCAAGCTCGGCGAGAACGTTGGTTTTGGTTACTCGGCGTCCACGCTGCACGACGCCTTCATGAACTCCGCCGCCCACCGTGACAACGTCCTCGACACGGGTTACGACCACATCGGAATAGGGACGGTCGTGGAGACGGATGGCACGATCTGGGTTGCATTCGTCTTCGTCGACATGCTCGGCGTGGAGCCGCCGCCGTCCGGCGCGGACCTCCAGCCCAGCAAATACGTGGGCCGGTTCTTCGACGACGACGGTTCCGTGTTCGAGCCGGCGATCGAGGCGCTGGCTGCCGCCGGCGTGACCAGCGGTTGCGCAGATGCCCGGTTCTGCCCTGACGACGCCGTCACCCGAGGCCAGATGGCGGCCTTCCTCGCCCGGGCGATGGACCTCACCGAGACTTCCGGGAACACGTTCTCCGACGACGACGGCTCGGTGTTCGAAGACGCAATCGAGGCGCTCGTCGGTGCAGGCGTCACGAGCGGTTGTGCCGAGGCCAGCTTCTGTCCCGACGATCCGGTCTCTCGGGGCCAGATGGCGGCATTCCTGGTTCGTGCCCTCGATCTTCCCCGCGCCGGCGGTGATCGGTTCTCGGACGATGACAACTCGGAGTTCGAGGCTACGATCGAGTCGCTCGCCGCCGCCGGCATCACCAGCGGGTGCGCCGAAGGCTTGTTCTGTCCCGATGACCCGGTCACACGAGGCCAAATGGCAGCCTTCCTGACAGCGGCATTCGACCTATGAATCGCGGACTTGAACAGCCCGAGCAGATGCCGTATCGTGCCGACCTTGTGACTAGGGATTTCGAACACATAGTGACTAGTCACACACACCCCAAGCACTGAAGAACAAACTCATGACTCACACCCCACGCCTCAAGGCCGTCTCCGTACTTCTGCTCGGACTGCTGATGGTTCCCTTCCTCCCCACCACCGCGTTCGCCGGCACCAGCGCCGCCGATCAGATGGTCGATCTGATCAACGACGAGCGTGCCGATCGCGGGCTCAACCCGTTGATCGTCCACACCGACCTCGTGGTTGCCGCCGAGGACCAAGCTTCGGTGATCGCGGCGGACGGCGCCCTCTCACACAACCCGAACCTCGGCTCGATCACCACCGGGTGGCAGATGCTCGGAGAAAACGTGGGCGTCGGATCGTCGGTGTCGGTCGTGCACGATGCGTTCATGGCATCCCCCGGGCACAAGGCCAACATCGTCAACAGTGATTACACCCACGTCGGCGTCGGTGTGGTCTCGTCCGGCGGCTCGCTCTGGATCGCCGAAGTGTTCATGGATTCGATAGAGCCGGCCGTGTACAACGGCACCTTCTGGGACGATGACACATCCGTCCACGAGAGTTCGATCGAGTGGCTCGCGGCCTCCGGCATCACGATGGGATGCAGCACGACTCAGTTCTGCCCGCTCGACACCGTCACCCGCGGCCAGATGGCTGCCTTCATCCAGCGAGCGCTCGGCCTGCCGAACGGTTCCGGCAACACCTACAGCGACGACAACAACTCGATCTTCGAGGGTGCGATCCAGGCGATCGCCAACGCCGGAATCGCAGAGCCGTGCGCATCGGGCAAATACTGCCCGGACGCTCCGATGACCCGGGAGATGATGGCGGTGTTCCTCACCAGGGCGCTCAGGCTGCCGGCGAGCAACAGCGATCGATTCGTCGACGACAACAGCTCCCGTTTCGAGGCCGAGATCCAGGCGCTGGCCAAATCCGGCATCACGGTTGGATGCTCGGAGACGCAATACTGCCCCAACGATGCGGTCACCCGGGAGCAGATGGCGACGTTCCTGATGCGAGGCTTCGGCTGAGCACGGCTGCGGAGATACCCTGATCGGGTGAACGACGCGACGCCCCATCCCAACACTCTGCTCGTCACCGCCGGCCGTCCCGACGGCGCAGGGACACCACTCAACCATCCGGTCGCACCCGCCTCGAACTACCGGACCGGTGGCGAACTCTGGTACGCACGATCGGATGGCACGCCCACGGTCCACGCGTTCGAAGAGCTCGTCGGCAGCCTGGAGGGCGGCCACGCTGTGGCCTACGGTTCCGGCATGGCGGCCGTCTCTGCGGTGCTCTCGCTGGTGTCCGAAGGCGCAACGATCGCCCGGTCCCAGGACGTCTACCACGGTGTCGGACAACTCATGGAGGACGGAGCTTCGAGGGGCCGATGGGTGGTCCAGGAGATCGAGGCGCAGGACACCGCATCATGGGTTCGTGCCGTCGACGAGGTCGATCTGGTCTGGATCGAATCACCGACCAATCCACTGCTCGCGATCACCGACCTCCCCGCCGTCTGCGCCAGACGTGAGCGGAGCGCCCTCATCGCCGTCGACTCGACCTTTGCAACCCCCCTCGGTCAGCAGCCACTGCGATTGGGTGCCGACCTCGTCGTGCATTCGGTCACCAAGTTCATCGGTGGACACAGCGATCTGATGGCCGGTGTGGCGATCGCCGGGAACCAGGAGCCGGCCGATCGGCTGCGCCGGTATCGCTCGCTCCACGGAGCCGTTCCCGGGGCATTGGAGACCTTCCTGGCGCTGCGGGGCGCCAGGACGTTGGCGGTGCGTCTGGATCGTGCCACGTCCAACGCGACGGAACTCGCACGGCGACTGTCGGGACACGGCGCCGTTCTCGCTGTTCGCTACCCGGGCCTGGCGACGGACCCGGGTCATGCAGTCGCCTCGTCGTTCATGGAAGGTGGGGGAGCGGTCTTGTCGTTCCAGGTGGCCGACGACGCCACCGCCGACCGTTTGTTGGCCGGTTTGGAAACGATCGTCCACGCCACGAGCCTCGGCGGGGTGGAAACCACGGCTGAGCGCCGTTCGGGTTACCCAGGGTCGAACCACATTCCACGCGGCCTGATCCGAGTCAGTGTCGGGTGCGAACACGTCGATGATCTGTGGGCAGACATCGAAGGTTCGCTGTCGGCCTTGGGCTGAGGTCAGCCCGCCACCCGCGTGGCGATGACCGCACCGATCTCGTCGGTGGACATCCCCATGTCCGGCCCGCCCATCGCTGCGAGCTCCGGCAGCACCGACGCGGCCGCCTCCTCCACGACGATCGCTGCCTCGGCTTCCCCCAGATGATCGAGACACATCGCCGCCGACAGCACGGAGGCGACCGGATTCGCCCAGCCGTTCCCGGCGATGTCGGGTGCCGAGCCGTGCACGGGTTCGAACATCGACGGATGGCGCTTTTCCGGGTCGATGTTGCCCGATGCGGCCAAACCCAGTCCGCCCTGCACCGCGGCCCCCAGGTCGGTGATGATGTCGCCGAAGAGGTTGTCGGTCACCACCACGTCGAAACGATCGGGGGCGTTGACCAGATACAGGCAGGCGGCGTCGACGTGGACGTAGTCCAGCTCGACCGAGGGATACTCGGGAGCGAGTTCTTGCGCGGTACGCCACCACAGGTCGGCGGCGAACGTCAGCACGTTGGTCTTGTGGCAAACGGTGAGCCTGTTGCGGCGACGTTGTGCCAGCTCGTAGGAGTAGCGGATGACCCGTTCCACGCCCTTGCGGGTGTTGACCGATTCCTGGGTCGCCACCTCGTCCGGGGTTCCCTTCTTGAAGAACCCGCCAACGCCTGTGTAGAGCCCTTCGGTGTTCTCCCGGATCACCGTGAGGTCGCACCGGTCCGGGGTGAGGCCGGCGATGGGGCTCGGGACGCCGTCGTAGAGCTTGACCGGACGCAGATTCACGTATTGATCGAAGTCGAAGCGGATCTTGAGGAGCAGCCCGCGCTCGAGAACGCCGGGCGGAACGTCCGGCGTGCCGACGGCTCCGAGGAGGATCGCATCGAACCCGGCCAATTCGTCCTGGACCGATTCGGGCAGCACGTCGCCTGTTCGGAGGTACCGCTCACCACCGAGGTCGTACTCCTGGTAGTCGACTTCGAAATCGAAGCGCTCGGCCGCAGCGTCGACCGCCGCGACTGCTTGCGGCGTGACCTCTCGGCCCACTCCGTCTCCTGGAATGGTTGCGATGCGATAGGAACGATCGGGCATGGGTGCGAGCATAGAGGTGCTGCCGGCAGGTGCCGCTCGGTGCGGTCACGCCATGCCCCGACTTCCCGACCTTCCCGTCGAGCCGTACCCGAGGTCGTCGCCGCACTCGAGAGGTATGGCGCTGGGCGCCATCATCACCATCGCCGTGCAGAGCTCGTCGATCACGACCTCGATCCTCATCCCCATGGTGGCAGCGGGGATCCTCACCTTGAAGAACGCATATCCGGTGACCCTGGGAGCAAACCTCGGCACCACGGCGACCGCCTTGCTGGCGTCGCTGGCGGCGGAGAGCCCGGATGCGCTGACCATCGCATTGATCCACACGCTGTTCAACGTGTTCGGGATCCTTCTCTTCTACCCGGTTCCCGTGATGCGCGAGATCCCGATTCGATTGGCCACCGGCATAGGCGATCTCGCACAGCGTCGGAAGCGGTGGGTGGTTGCATACGTGGGGGTTGCGTTCATCGGCCTGCCTCTGGTCGGCCTGGTGGTGTTGTCGTGAAGGCGAGGTAGCACATGGTGTTCGAACTATTCCGTGGCAAGGGCGATTCGCAGGTCGAAGCGATCGAGGAGCAGATCGGCGACATGCTCGCCACGACCCATGAGACGTTCACGATGGCGATGGACGCCCTGTTCCGTCGCGTGGACCCTGGAGAGATCCAGACCCCGCTTCGCAAGGCCGACAAGTCCGTCAACAAGGTCGAACGAGCGATCCGGCGGTCGCTCGTCGTGCACACCGGGGTCAGGGGCGCCGACGCCGACGCGCCGCTGCTGTTCACGTACATGTCGATTTCGAAGGACATCGAACGGATCGGTGACATCGCCAAGGACATGTGGGATCTGGCGGATGCGGGAGTGGATCTCCGCGACAGCACGACATCGGTCGACATCGACGAGCACGCACGGCGGATCGCTGATCTCATCACCGAGACGGCCCGGATCTTCGCCGAACGGGACGAGGAAGCTGCCGTGGCCATGCTGAACGATTGTGATGAGACGAAGGATCTGTACGAGCAACTCATGCTCGACCAACTCGCGGCGACCGAGTCGGCCTCGGTCGCCGTCGCTCGAGCGCTGCTCTATCGTTATGTGAACAGGATCGTCGCCCATCTCATGAATGTGATGACCGCCGTCGTCATGCCGCTCGACCGTCTCGACTACTGGGATGAAGACAAGATGGATCGGGAGTAGTCGCCGGCAGGCGTCTTCGTACGTGCCAGGGTGGGCACCCGGCCGGTACGCTCGGTCGATGCTGGATCCGAGCACCATCGCCGGCGCGCGCCGTTCGCTGCGCCGCCGCCCTGGTCGAGGCGATGGGAGCGCTGAACGTGCCGGTGCGAGCCGGCGTGCACACCGGCGAGTGCGAGGTACTGGGTTACAAGTACAGCGGTATCGCGGGGCATCTGGGGGCGCGGGTGGCGGCCGAGGCGCAGTCCGGAGAGGTGTTGGTGACGTCGACCGTCAAGGATCTGGTCGTTGGCTCCGCTCTTCGATTCGATGGCGTGGGACCACATACGCTCAGAGGTGTGCCAGGGCAATGGGACCTCCACCGACTGGTGATGTGACATCCTGGTCATCGACCGGCGCAGTCGCGCCTGTCGCGCAACTGCTCGAACAACCCACGCCTCGGCGCCGGCCCGAAGCCGGACGACGCCGTGACGGGGGTGGGTCTCACGGACCAAACCGAATGCCGGAGCAGAGTGTCGGACCGGCGTGAAGTGGCTGACTCGTCATGGGGAGCGGCCGCGCCGGCGAGAGCGTCCGTGAGTTTGTCGAAGACGGCTCGGCGGGCGGTCGCGACCAGCGTGAGGGCACTCTCGACCTAGCGGCAGGTGCCGAGGCCGCAGCGAAACGCGGCGGTGGCGGGGACCGGTGGACCCGATGGCCTCATTCTCACAGGCGCACGGCGTCGTAGGCCTTCGGTTGGACGCCGATGTCGTACGCGGCATGTTCCACGAGTTCGAGCTGCGTGGCGTCCTTGTCCGTGGTGCTGAACAGGCGCCTACCTGCGCCGAGGAGCAGGGGAACTCCAGGAGGTGACACCGGTCCACGAGCCCGGCGGCCGTCAGCCGAGACGAAGACGGTCATGATCAGTGGCCGCATGTCACGTTCTCCCTGATGCAGGCCCCGAAGGAACGAGGTCGTTGCCATGACTCCTACGGACGGTGTCACGGGGATCGACACGACCTCACGAAATCGGCCGCCGCCCCGGGCCGAGCGAGGACGGGAACGCTCGAGCGGGTCAGACGGCCGTGGCTCGGATCTCCGACCCGAACCGGATCAGATTCCCGTCGGGATCGACGCATGCCCCTTCCCGCAGCCCGTATTCGGTGTCACGTGGAGCGTGGAGGTGGCATTCGATCTCGGCGTCCCGCCATTCTTCGAAGAGTGTGTCGGCGTCAACGACATAGGCGTAGACCGCCGTCGTGTTGCGTTTTGGGTTGAGACGGTCGACCTGGGCGAGGTGGAGCGAGACCCCGTCACGATCGGCGAAGGCGTACGGAGCGTCGCCCTCATACGGCCGCACGTCGAAGCCCAACGCTCGGTAGTGACGGGCGGCGGCGTCGATGTCGCGAACCGGGAACACGGGTGCGAGCGAACGGAATGTCATCCCTCCAAGATACCTGGCGACCCCGCCGTAGGATCGTCGGATGAGAAGACGTGGCTGCTCGGTGCTGGTCGGGGTGGTCATGGCCATTTCGGTCACGGCTTGTTCGCCCCCGTCGACGCAGGACGACTCAGTGACGACCACCACGGAGCCGCTCGTTGCCGACTTTCGAGCCGAGGTCGACTACGAGGTCGTCAACGGCACCAACTGCCCGGTGCTGGGCGTGCGGTTCATCGATCTCTCCACCGGGGATCCGGAGACCTGGCATTGGTCCTTTCCCGACGGTACGACCTCCGACGAGCAGTTCCCGAGCGTCAACGGCGAGATGTCGGGGACCGTGACCCTAGTCGTCACCAGAGCACGTCAGCGGGCGACGATCACACGAGAGACTCCCGCCGCGCTCACTTGCTGACGGAAGTTCGCCGGCCGGGGCCGATCGCGGCGCTCCGGGTCGTCATCGAACCGGGATCCCGGCCTGGACGTCGCCGTGTGAGGTCCTGCGGCGCGGTTCGATCGAGGCGATTCCCACCCCGACGAGGATCGCCGTCACCCCGAGCCACATTGCGAAGGATGCCTGCTCTCCCACCACTGTGACGGCCAGAATGGCCGCCACGGCCGGTTCGATCAGGGTGATGCCTGCGACGGTCGCGACCGTCAGCTTCGAAAGGCCCATCGCAAGGAGGGCGTAAGCGCCGGTGATCGTGACGAGCCCCAGCCACAACACCACTGCCGCCGCCTGCAGGTCGAGGAGTGACCGGGCGGATGCCACGGCCAGGGGAGCCAGGAGGACGGCGCCGACCGTCATCACGGACGCCATGCTGCCCACCACTCCGCGGGTGGGGATGAGGCGCTGCGCTACCGTGACGACCGCCGCACCGGCGGTTCCCGCCGTCACGGCAGCCATCACCCCCAGTGGATCGAGTGGCATCGACTCCGCTCCGCCCATTCCCAGAGCGGCGACCCCTCCGATGGCGACCGCGATCCCCGTCCACCAGCGCGGTGCCGGGCGTCGGCGCTCCAGCAGCCAGTCGAAGGTCCCGGCCGCCACCTGCACGGAAGCCACCGCGATGACCGTGCCGACGGCCACCCCTGCCCGGTCCAGTGCCACGAAGAATGTGAACTGGTTGATGGCGAAGGCCACTCCACCCACGGCCACCTTCCGCCAGGCATCGCCCAGCGGTGCGGCGGGTCCGTGGCGGAACCGGGAGAGCAGGAGGAGCCCGAGTGAGCCCGTAGCCGATCGCCATGCGGCGGCACCTCCGATCGACAGATCGCCGGGGGCCATCGTGAGGGCGGTCCCGATGGTGCCGAGAAGGACGGATCCGAGCGCCGCCGGCCAGAGTCCGCGCATTCGTCGGCTTGACTCGAGGCTCGGCCCGCTTGGTTCTCGACTCAGCTCTGGACCTTGTTGAGCGCCTCCACGAAAGCCTCCGCCGATCCTTCCACGACGTCGGTGTGTAAAGAGCGTCCGGCATAGGTGTCGCCGCCCACGCGTACGACGACATTGATCTCGGCTATGGCGTCTGCGCCCGAGGTGACGGGGATCACCCGATAGTCGACGAGGCGGGCGTCGATGTCGAAGGCCTGCTTGATGGCGGCGAACGCGGCATGCACCATGCCGTCACCCTCACCCGTGAAGGACCTCATCTGACCGGCTATCTCGAGGGTGACCGTGGCGCTCGGTGTCACCTCGTTGCCGCCGGTCACATGCAGTCCTTTGAGCGCGATCGGGCCGGGATGAGCTTCGGCTTCTTCCTCGATGATCGCCCGCAACTCCTCTTCGCCGATCTGCACCTTTCGGTCCGCCATCTGTTTGAACTTCTCGAATGCGCGGGAGAATGCATCATCTTCGAGTCTGATGTCGAGCTTCTCCAACGCGTCGGCGAAGCCGGCCCGGCCGGAGTGCTTGCCGAGAATGATCTGTCCTGCCACCTGACCGACCGAGGCGGCATCCATGATCTCGTAGGTCAGGCGATCTCTGAGCACCCCGTGCTGGTGGATGCCGGACTCATGGGCGAAAGCGTTGCGACCCACGACCGACTTGTTGTACTGCACGGGATACCCGGTCAGTCTCGACACGAGGCGGGAGGTTTCGTACAGCTGTGTGGTGTCGGCTTCCACCTCCACCCCGAATACGTCCTGGCGGGTCTTGACCGCCATGATGACCTCTTCGATCGATGTGTTGCCGGCTCGCTCACCGATGCCATTGATGGCGCCCTCGATCTGTCGCGCTCCGGCGTGGATGGATGAGAGCGAGTTCGCAACGGCCAGACCGAGATCGTTGTGACAGTGGACTGACATCGTCACGTCGTCGCGGTCGCCCTTCACCTCCCGGAACACCCGGTTCATCAGCTCGACGAAGTCGGCGGGTGTGGCGTAGCCGACCGTATCTGGGATGTTGATGGTGGTGGCACCGGCTTCGACCGCGGCCCGACAGACCTCGATGAGGAAGTCTTGGTCGGTCCGAGTGGCGTCCTGAGGCGAGAACTCGACGTCGTCGGTGTAGCGCCGGGCACGTTTGACACCTTCGATCGAGGACTTCAACACCTCGTCGGGGGTCATCCGCAGCATCTTCTCCATGTGGATGGCGCTGGTCGACATGAAGACATGGATTCGAAACCGCTCGGCTGCCTTGAGCGCGTCTGCGGCCTTGTCGATGTCGTCGGGATGCGCCCGGGCCAGCGAGGCGATGACGGGTCCTCGTACCTCGGTGGCGATGCGAGATACGGCCTCGAAGTCACCAGGAGAGGAGGCGGCGAAGCCTGCCTCCATCACGTCGACTTTCAGCTTGCCGAGCTGGTGGGCGATCGCCACCTTCTCGTCGGGTGTCAACGCGATGCCGGGCGCCTGCTCTCCGTCGCGCAGGGTCGTGTCGAAAATGGTCAAACGGTCGGTGTTCATGTGAGTCTCCAGTCTTGCGTCTTGCGTCTTGCGTCTTGTGTCTCGTGTCCCGAGGCCGGGCTGGCGCCGAAGCACCACCCGGCCGTCAAAGGGCGAGCAAGCTCCGAGCACGGCGTTGCCGGGGCGGGCGCATGACGCATGACGCATGACGCGAGACGGGGATCACTGCGGCGGTACCTTGGGCGTCAGGAAGGGCATCATGTTGCGGAGCTCGGAACCGACCTCTTCGATCTGATGGCTGCGTCCGGCGGCCCGTCTCGCCAGCAGGTTCGGGGCACCCTCGCCGGCTTCGTCGAGCCACTCGCGTGCGAACTCGCCGGACTGGATCTCGGCCAGGATGTCCTTGAGAACCTGGCGGGTGGAGTCGGTCACGACTCGTGGGCCACGGGTGTAGTCGCCGTATTCGGCGGTGTCCGAGATCGAGTACCGCATCCAGCTCAGGCCGCCTTCGTACAAGAGGTCGACGATGAGCTTCAGTTCGTGAAGTGTCTCGAAGTAGGCCGATTCGGGCTGGTACCCGGCTTCCACCAGGGTCTCGAATGCTTGCTGAATGAGGTGGCCGACGCCGCCACACAGAATGACCTGTTCGCCGAACAGATCGGTCTCAGTCTCCTCTTTGAACGTGGTCTCGAGCACGCCGGCCCTGGCTCCCCCGATGCCCCAGGCGTAGGAGAGTCCGAGCGCGTGTGCCGTACCGGTTGCATCCTGGTGTACGGCGATCAGGGCGGGGACACCGGAACCTTCGGTGTAGGTGCGGCGTACCAGATGCCCGGGTCCCTTGGGGGCGATCATCAGAACGTCGACACCCTCCGGTGGTGTGATGGCGCCGAAGTGGATGTTGAATCCGTGGGCGAACATGAGCGACTTGCCCGGGCGGATGTGTGGTGCGATCTCGGCGTCGTAGATCTTGGCCATGTGCTGGTCGGGGACGAGCAACATGATGACGTCTGCCCACTCGGCTGCGGCGCCCACATCCATCACGGTGAGGCCTGCGTCTTCCGCTTCCTGGCGGCTGGCCGACCCTGGTCGGAGGCCGACCACCACCTCGACCCCGGACTCCCGCAAGTTGTTGGCATGGGCGTGGCCCTGGCTGCCGTAGCCGATGATCGCCACCTTGCGGTCCTTGATGAGCGCCGGGTTGCAGTCGCTCTCGTAGTAGATCGTCGCCATTGATGTGCTCCTCTGTGACGCTCGATGCCGAGCGTGTTCTCAGTTGACCGCCCGCAGCTTCGCGTGCTTGCCCTTGGTGTCCCGCGCGAGCGCAATACGACCCGACTTGACCAGATCGATCACGCCATACGGCCGGACCAGCTCCAGGAAGTCGTTGATCTTGGCAGGCTCGCCCGAGACTTGGAAACACATGGAGTTGTGGCCGACATCCACGGTCACGGCCTTGAAGATGGCGGCGATCTCGAGCACCTCAGACCGCCGCCCAGGCGCAGCGGAGACCCGGACCAGTATCACTTCGCGTTCGATCGACTGCGCCGGGTCCAGTTCGGTGATCTTCACCACGTTGACCAGCTTGTGGAGCTGCTTCTTGACCTGTTCGAGCTCGGGTGCCTCGACGACGACCGTCATCTTCGACATGCCCTCCTCGTGGGAGGGACCAACCGCCAGCGAATGGATGTTGAAGCCTCGACGAGCCAGCAACGACGACACCCGGGCGAGGACGCCGGGTTTGTCCTCGACCAGGACGGAGAGAGTGTGATTCATGAGAAGACCTCCTGGGTCTGGTCTCCGGTCTCTGGTCTCCGGTCTCCGGTTCGGGACCAATGGCACATCGACTGGTGACTGGCGACTGGTGGCTGGTGACCGGTCATGGCAGGTCCGATGCCGGGCTGATGACCCTGTCCGACGGTCCGAGGATGACCTCGTCGTTCGATCCGCCGGCCGGGACCATCGGGAAGACCATCTCCTCCGGATCGACGACGAAGTCGACCACGACTGGCCGATCGTCGATCGACAGGGACTTCTCGATGGTCGGTGCCACCTCGTCGGGGCTCTCGGCCCTCAGCCCGACACATCCCATCGCTTCGGCCAGCTTCACGTAGTCGACCACGTTGCCGAGTTGGGAGCCCGAGAAGCGGTTGTTGTAGAAGAGGCGTTGCCACTGGGTCACCATGCCGTGTACGCCATTGTTCATCACGGCGATCTTGACCGGGATCCCGTCCGCTGCCGCGGTGATCAATTCCTGGCTGGTCATCTGGAAGCAGCCGTCTCCATCGATCGCGTAGACCAGCTCGTCGGGCATGCCGGCCTTGGCGCCGATTGCCGCCGGCACGGCGAAGCCCATGGTGCCCAACCCGCCCGAGTTGATCCATCGGCGCGGGTCCTCGAACTTCCAGAACTGTGATGCCCACATCTGGTGCTGGCCGACCCCGGAGACGACGATCGCGTCACCGCCCGTGATCCGATGCAACTCCTCGACGACGTACTGCGGCTTGATCGGTCCGTCGGGTGTCTGGTCGTAGTTCAGCGGATACTCCCGCTGCCACCCGCGTATCACGTCGAGCCAGGCGGTTCGGTCCGGTGTCGCTCGCTCGCCCCAGGCTTCGATGAGCTGCGCCAGCACCGCCCCGGCATCACCGACGATCGGGACTTCGGGAACTCGGACCTTGCCGATCTCGGCGGGATCGACGTCGACGTGGATCACCCGGGCGTGTGGTGCGAAGCTCGCGGGGTTGCCGGTGACCCTGTCGTCGAAACGGACTCCGACCGAGATCAGGAGATCCGCCTTCTGGATCGACGTTATCGCGGCATAGGTGCCATGCATGCCAGGCATTCCCATGGCGAGGGGATGGGAGTCGGGGAACGCACCGCGGCCCATGAGCGTGGTCGTGACGGGAACATCGACCATCTCGGCGAAGCGGCGGAGTGCGTCGGCGGCGTTTGCCTTGATGACGCCACCACCCACGTAGAGGACCGGCCGCTCGGCGGTGGCGATCAGCTCGACGGCCTCACGCACCCGAAGCGGGTGACCCTCGACGGTCGGTTTGTAGCCCGGGAGGTTCAGATCGACCGGTGCCCGCCAGGTGACGGTGGCATTGAGGATGTCCTTGGGCAGGTCGATCAGCACCGGCCCCGGACGTCCCGTCGAGGCGATGTGAAACGCTTCGTGGACGACGTTGGCGATCTCATCCGCATCTGTGACGAAGTAGTTGTGCTTCGTGGCCGGCATCGTGATCCCGGTGGTGTAGGCCTCCTGGAAGGCGTCGTTTCCCACGGCGCCGGTGGGAACCTGCCCGGTGATGGCGACCAGCGGGACGGAGTCCATGAGAGCGTCCGCCAGTGGTGTGACGAGGTTGGTCGCTCCGGGGCCCGAGGTTGCGATGCACACACCCACTCGTCCGGTCGCCCAGGCGTACCCCTCGGCCATGTGGCCCGCTCCCTGCTCGTGTCGGGCGAGGATGTGACGGATCGGGCTGTCGAGGATCGGGTCGTAGGCGGGCAGGATCGCTCCACCCGGTACTCCGAATGCCACCTCGACGCCTTCGTGCTCGAGGGTCTTGATGAGTGCGTGGGCTCCGGTCATGGTGGTCATGGTGTGCCTCGGATGGTCAATGGTGGGGCCGCGGCCCCGCTCTTCTTGTGCCTCGTGCTTCGGATAAGAAAAACCCTCCCGTTTGGGAGGGCCATACGAGCGCACACGCCGGTCTTGAGGGCGTGAGCGCTACGAAAGTACGAGAATTGCCGACATCGGAGAAGGATCATAGCAGGGTGCTTCGGAGTCATCTTCCGATAGCGGATCCAGAGTGTTCAGTGTTCAGTCACTCGGGTACCAAGTACTGAGTACTTGGTACCGAATCTGTCACACCCGCGAGATACCTTCTGGGCATGTTGATCGATTGTGACTGCTGTGTGATGAAGAACACATCGGCGTGTGACGATTGCGTGGTCACGGCGTTCGTGTCGCTGGGTCCGCTCGATGTCGATGCCGACGAGAAGTCCGCCATCGAAGCGCTCGCCGACGCCGGATTGGTGCCCAGGTTGCGGCTGCTGCCGGGCCGTGGAGATCCGCCGGCAGCAGCCGCAGGGTGAGGTCACACGGGCGTCGGTTCTTCCTCCGGGGTCGGAGCTTCGCCGGCTATTGGATCGTCGTGCGTGAGGCGGCGATGTGGGCTGCCCTCGGTGAGTCGACGCCTGCCGCGACGCCACAGCCACCATCCGGCGATCACGAGCCACGAGAACGGGAGCACCCAGGCGATGACCAGCAGCGCCGCCCTACCGAGCGAGAGCAGCAGTTGCCAGCTTGCGGCCAGCCCTTCGCTGAAACCTGCGATGCCTTCCGGGGCAACCGTCTGAACGGCAGCGGTGACGGTCGAAGCCACCGGCCTCTCGTCGAGCGCCAGGCCGTCTGCGTCCGCGGGTAAGCCGGTGACGGTTGTGCGAGTGCGCAGGTTGGCATCGGCGGTCGATTCGTAGCTCAACATGAGCGATTCGCCAGGGAGGAGCACCGCCGTGGGGTCTCCGAACACCGGTGTCAGATCGTCGAAGGTGATGCCGAGCACCGAGTCGACGAGCGTGAGCTCGGCGAGCGGAGTGTCGCCGGAGTTGCTGATGAAGAAGCACGCGGTGAAGTCGCCACCGGTCTCGACGGTGAGTGTCGTGGCGCCGGGGCAGGCGAAGCCTCCGTCGTCGTGGCCCGGATAGAACGTCGACTCGGCCACGATCCCCGGTTCGATCCGAGCCTCGGTGATGGTCATCACGATCGTCGCCAGCGACACCTGGTTCTCCAACGTTCGGAGCTGACCGCGCAGCGTTTCGAGGTCTGTTTCCCGCTGGAGGAGTTGGTTCTCGAGCGAGGCGATCGTGTCCAGATCCTGAGCGTTCTCGAGGAAACCGCGGAGCCGGGCGACGCTGGCTTCGGCCGTGGTGATCCTGCTGCGAAGGTCGACGACCCGCTCGGTCACATCGCTGGCGGACACATTCTGGTTGCGGATCTCGCCGATCGACCCCAGCTCGGAGAGGACAGCCTGGAAATCCTCGGGGAAGACCTTGAAGGTGAGGATGGTGCGCGGCCGGTTGCCACCGGTCGTCTCCTGACCGAACAGAAGGCCGCCGAATCGCTCGATCACACGGGCTGCTCGAGCCCCGGCTTCGGCGACGTCTGGAACGGCAACGGTGATGTCGGCGGTGAAGATGATGTCGCGTCCGATGTCGACCGGACCGTTGAGGACCGGGTCGACACCACCGTTCCCGGCGTTCTCGGATGTGCCGTCGGCGCCGGACGACTCGTCCGTTGCCGGCTCCTCTGCAGGAGCAGCAGCTGCCGTCGTCTCGGTGCTGGCCGCCACCGTGTCCTCCGTCTGGGTGAGCGCCAGACGATTGGCATCTGTGGCGCCGGCGACCGTCGCCTCGGTTGCGCCGTCGTCGACCGAGCATGCAGACACAAACAGGCCGAGCACGGCCAGCAAGGGGATGAGCATGTTCCAACCTCGTCTCGCCACCATCTTCCTCCACTGTCGATTGGATGATTGGACGCCAGCGCTCTGGCGTCCGGTTCCCTCGTTTGTTCGCCGTCCTACGCTCGTGCTGTGACCCTCCCGGCCAATCCGACAGAACGGCTCCGTCATCTCGAGTCGCTGGCTCTGAAGGCGGGCGCCGACCGCACAGGCGTGACCGGCGCCGACCCATTCCCAGATACGCGGGATACGATGGAGCGCCGCAAGCGAGACGGCCTCCACGGCGGACTCACCTTCACGTTCAACCACCCTGAGCGAGCCACCGACGTGCGCGTCTCGATTCCGTGGGCAGAACGACTGTTTGTTGTCGGTCGGTCCTATCTGCCGGAGGCGGGGACTCCCGACCCGGACCGACCAGGCACTGCTCGGATCGCCCGGTTCGCCGTCGACGACTTCTACCGTCCGTTGCGGGAACCGTTGGAAGCGGTTGCCGGCTGTCTGCTCGGAGCAGGATTCCGAGCCGAGGTCCTCGTCGACGACAACCGTCTCGTCGATCGAGCGGCAGCAGTGCGGGCTGGTGTCGGATGGTGGGGGAAGAACACGATGGTCCTGGCGCCCGGACAAGGGCCGTGGATGTTGCTCGGTTCGGTCGTCACCGACGCCGACATCGCCGTCACCGCACCGATGACACGCGACTGCGGGACGTGTTCTGCCTGCATTCCGGCCTGTCCGACCGGGGCTCTGGTGGCACCGGGGGTTCTCGATGCGCGGCGGTGCCTCGCCGCCCTGGCCCAGCTTCCCGAGGCGATCCCAGAAGAGTTCCGGAGCGCCATGGGCGACCGGCTGTACGGCTGCGATGACTGTCTGGACGCCTGTCCTCCCGGTGTGCGGTTGCTCCAGCGCAGCGGCGAGCACCGGGGACGGGTCGACATCGCATGGGTCCTGAACGCCGAAGATGAGGCATTGCTCGAAGCCTTCGACCGGTTCTACCTACCGAGGCGACGGCCAGACGTGTTGCGGCGCAACGCGCTGGTGGCGGCCGGAAACTCCGGACGAGGGGACCTCGTCGACGTGGTGCGCCCATACTCCGAGCACGAAGACCCGATCCTCGCCGAACACGCCATGTGGGCGCTCGAACAGCTGGCCCGGTGAGCCTGAATCAGCCCATCGACAACGGCAGATAACCCTCGCGGTAGTAGTCCGCCACCATTCGATGCGTCGAGAACTGCAATAGGGTCGACACGATGGACTCCCGCATGTACGCAACCCACCCCTCCGGGATGCCGTCGGCGTTGCGGTCGTAGAAGAGTGGCGCCACCTGGTCGCCGAGGATCTCGTAGAACGACGTGGCGTCGGCGTGGTCCGCGGCACCCCAATCGTCGTTCGACTCTGCGGATCCGAAGGCCCAACCGTTGGAGCCGTTGTAGCCCTCGAGCCACCAGCCATCGAGCACCGACAGGTTGAGAGAGCCGTTGATCGCCGCCTTCATGCCCGAGGTGCCCGAAGCCTCCATCGGAGGTCTCGGATTGTTCACCCACACGTCGACGCCTTGAACCATGAATCGGGCGATGCGGGCGTCGTAGTCCTCTATGAAGTGAACGTGGCCGTGGAAGTCCTCGGCACGGGCCAACTCGACGATCTGGCGGATGAACGTCTGGCCGTGTTGGTCCGCCGGATGCGCCTTTCCGGCGAACACGATCTGGATGGGCCGGTCTGCGTCGGTCAGGATCGCCTTCAAGCGATCCCAGTCCGAGAACATGAGCGTGGCTCGTTTGTAGGTGGCGAACCGACGGGCGAACCCGAGCGTCAGCCGCTCGGGTGGGAGCATGGTGTCGACCTCGCGGAGCTGGTCGGGAGATGCACCCTGTCGGGCCAGCTGCCGGCGCAACCGGCCCCGCGCAAACCGCACGAAGATGGCCTTGCGGCTCTCGTGAGCGCCCCAGATGAGATCGTCGGAGAACTCCTCGGCCCGGGCGAGCAGCTCCGGCTGTTCGAGGAGCCTCGTCGGCCACGAGCGTCCCAGGTTCCGCACCAGGATCGATGCTCCATTGCGTCCGAGCCAGGTCGGCGAGTGGACGCCGTTCGTCACTGCGATGGCGTCGTGGCCGATCAGATGCTTCCAATCCCGTGTCACCACCTCGCCGTGACGTTTTGACACTCCGTTGACGACCGAAGCGAATCTGATGGCCATGGCACCGAGGTCGAATCGTTGACCTTCTCCACCGTCGGAGGCGAGTGCCATCACCTCGTCCATCCCGATGTCGATTCGGGTGGCCCACGGACCGAGATGCTTTCGTGCGACGGACGCGTCGAACACCTCGTTGCCTGCCGGCACCGGGGTGTGGAGCGTGAAGACGGTCGACGAACGAATCCGTTCCGTGGCGGTCTCGAACGTGGCGCCGGCCTCGATGTGGTTGGCGGCGCGTTCCAGCATGCTCATGGCGGAATGCCCCTCGTTCACGTGCCACACCGAGGGTTCGATGCCAAGGGCATCGAGAGCGCGGACGGCACCGATTCCGAGGACCAACTCCTGGCAGAACCGCATCTCCCGGCCGGCGACGTACAGCTGGTGGGTGATGTAGCGGTCTGCGACATCGTTCTCCGGGATGTCGGTGTCGAGGAGTAGAAGTGGGACCCGGCCAACCTCCAGGACCCACACGGCTGCGTAGACCTGTCGACCCGGGAACTCGATCGGTACCTTGAGCTGCCCGGTTCCACCCGACACCGGGAGCAATGGCAGCCGCCGAAGGTCGAGCCGCGGGTAGATGTGTTGCTGGTGCCCGTCGACCCCGACCTCCTGACGGAAATAGCCGCGCCGGAACAGCAGCCCCGTGGCGACGAGAGGCACGCCCAGATCGCTGGCAGACTTCGTGTGGTCTCCGGCGAGGATCCCGAGACCGCCTGAGTAGAACGGCAGCGAGTCGTGCACCCCGAACTCGGTGCACAAGTAGGCGACTGGCGCCTCGAGCTGGTCGGGTTGGCGGTCGTACCACGTCTCCCGAGTTGCCATGTACTTGTCGAACTCACGGACCGCCGACTGGTAGCGGTCGTGGACCGCCTCCACCTGCTCGATCTGGCGCCACTGCATCGGGTCGATCGACGACAGCAACTCGATGGGGTTGTGATACTCCTCCCATCCGACGGGATCGATCTGGACCCAAAGGTCGCGTCCCTCCGCATGCCACGACCACCAGAGGTTGTAGGCGAGGTCGACGAGGCGCTCGAGCGAGCGCGGGACCTGAATCTCGGCGTTGGGCAGAGTGGGGATTTGAAGGTTCATGTGTTACCCCTCGTGAGCGATGCGACCCAGGAACCTGCGGCAGCCTAGCCACGAGACCGGTCGCGTCGACGAGCGTGCCGGTGCCGGTCTGTATCCTCCGGCCGATGGCGCCGAAGATCCACTCTCAGGATGTCACGGAGGGCGACGCAAAGGCCGCAGCCCGAGCGATGCTCCGTGCCGTCGGACTGACCGAAAACGACTTCTCGAAACCGCAGATAGGCCTCGTCTCAGCAGGGAATGAGGTCACCCCCTGCAACGTGACGGGTCCAATGCTGGCGGAGGCCGCCAAGGAAGGTGTCCGTGCAGCCGACGGAGTAGGGCTGGTCTTCGCCACCGTTGCCGTGTCCGACGGCATCTCGATGGGTCACGAGGGGATGCGTGCCTCGCTGGTTTCCAGGGAGGTGATCGCCGACTCGGTCGAGCTGGTGATGCATGGCGAACGGTTCGACGGCATGGTGAGCATCGCCGGGTGCGACAAGTCGCTGCCGGGCATGCTGATGGCGGCGGCGCGCACCAACCTTCCCTCGGTGTTCCTCTACGGCGGATCCAGCTTGCCCGGCAACTACCGGGGCCGAGACATCTCGATCGTCGACGTCTTCGAGGCGATCGGGGCACGCTCGGAGGGAAAGATCGCCGCCGACGAGCTTCTCGAGATCGAGCGGAGCGCCTGTCCGGGGGCAGGCTCGTGCGCCGGGATGTTCACCGCAAACACGATGGCATCGGTCGGCGAAGCGATTGGCATGTCGCTGCTCGGCTCGGCCAGCGTTCCGGCGATCGACCCTCGGCTCAGGGACTACGCCGTTGCTTCCGGAAAGGCCGTGATGGGGCTGCTCGAGTCCAACATCAGACCTCGACAGATCATGACCCGTCCGGCCTTCGAGAACGCGATCACCACCGTCATGGCACTGGGCGGGTCGACCAACGCCGTCCTCCATCTGATGGCGATAGCCCACGAGGCCGGTGTCGAGCTAGAGCTCGAGGATTTCGACCGCATCAGCCGTCGGACGCCTCACCTCGGAGACCTCAAGCCGTTCGGCCGCTATCACATGGTCGACCTGGATCGGATCGGTGGGGTTCCGGTCGTCCTCCGCGCGCTCCTCGACGCAGGCCTGCTCGACGGCGATGTACTAACCGTGAGCGGCAAGTCCATGGCCGAGAACCTCGCCGACCACTCGTTCCCCACCGACCAAGATGTCATCCGGCCGCCGTCCGCGCCGTTGGCGCACGAGGGAGGCATCGCCATCCTCCGTGGTTCGCTCGCCCCTGACGGCGCTGTCGTCAAGGTGGCCGGGATCGAACTCGACGTGTTCGAAGGCCCGGCCCGCGTCTTCGACGGCGAACAAGCGGCCCTCGAGGCGTTGTTCGCCCATCGGATCAAAGCCGGGGACGTTGTGATCATCCGTACCGAAGGACCGCACGGGGGACCGGGCATGCGCGAGATGCTGCAGATCACTGCCGCCATCAAAGGTGCCGGCCTCGGCAAGGACGTGTTGTTGATCACCGATGGGCGCTTCAGTGGTGGAACCACGGGACTGTGCATCGGTCATGTGGCGCCAGAGTCAGAGCGTGACGGGCCGATCGGGCTCGTTGCCGAGGGTGACCTCATCCGTGTCGACGTTCCGCGCCGCAGCATCGACCTCCTCGTGGACCAGTCCGCTCTGGACGAACGTGCCGCAGACCGCAAACCCTTCCCGCCTCGGTACACCAGCGGTGTGCTGGCCAAATACGCCCGTCTGGTCGGCTCGGCGGCCGAAGGAGCCGTGACAAACCGGTGACGACCGTCTTTGCCATCGCTCTGGTGATCGGGATCCTGGCCCTGATCGGCTGGATGGTCGCGCACTCGCTCGCCACGAGCCAGGACCGGCCCGATCGTGATCCCGAGGAGCGTTTCGGCGTACCCGGGCGGCGGGTGGTCGGGGGGCTGGTCGGCTTTGGCATGGCAGGCATGAGCGCGGACTTCGCTGCCATGGACCTGTCGGCGCCGGTGGTGGCCGGGTTGGCGGTACTAGGAGCTGCAGTCGCCGCCTGGTGGGCCGGGTTCGCCGGCGGCAAGGCCTGAATTGCTGCTCATCTCCGATGTCCATGGTGAGTTCGAGGCGATGCGGCGGCTTGCCACCTCCGGAGAGACGCTGCTGGTCCTCGGCGACCTGGTCAACCTCATGGACTACCGGACCGGGGAAGGAATCACAGCCGATCTGCTGGGTATCGACTTCGCACGTCAGACGGCCCGGGCGCGAGCTGCCGGCGACTATGCGCGGATGCGGACCTTGTGGACCGAAAACGTCGGAGATCGCTGGGAAGACTTCCGATCAGACTTCGAACAAGCCGTCGTCGCACAGTACGAGGCGACCCGAAATGCCTTGCAGGGCGCCACGGCATATGTCACCTTCGGCAACGTCGATCGCCCGAGGTTGTTGCGTTCGTATCTGCCGGACGGCGTCCGATTCGTCGACGGCGACGTGGTCGAAATCGAAGGGCTGTCGGTTGGATTCGTGGGCGGCGGTGTTTCGACCCCGCTGGGAGCCGAGGGGGAGGTCTCCGATGAGGAGATGGCGGCAAAACTCGAACGGATCGGGGCCGTCGACGTGTTGTGCTCACATCTTCCGCCGGCGATCGAACCATTACACCGGGACGTGATCACCGGCCGGCTGGAACGGGCGTCACGACCGATCCTCGACTACCTGGTAGCCAAGCGACCCCGGGCCCACTTCTTCGGTGACGTGCATCAACCGCAGGCGACCCGTTGGCAACTCGGGCCGACCTCATGCCGCAACGTGGGGTATTTTCGCGCCACCAAGCGGGCGGTACGGTTCGATCCGTGACGGTCTGCGTGCCGCCGAGAGCGCGCTAGCATGAGCAAGCACATGGCGGACAGCACAGTTCAGAGCATCGAAATCGACGCCACCCCCGAGGTCTGCTTCTCGGTGGCCGCCGACATCGCCACCTACCCGGAGTGGGCCACCGGCGTCAGGTCGACCGAAGTTCTCGATCACGACGAGCAGGGACGTGTGTCACGGGCCCATTTTGTGATCGACGGAATGGTCAAAGAGATCGCCTACACCCTTGGCTATGTCTACGAAGAGCCCCAGCGCATACTGTGGACCGCCGAGCCGGGTGATGATCTGAAGGCCATGGAAGGGTCCTACACGTTCAATGCCCTCGCCGACGACAAGACGGAAGTCGTATATGCCCTCCGCGCAGACCCTGCGTTCACGATCCCGGGGTTCCTGAGGCGTCAGGTCGAGAAGCAGATCGTGTCTACGGCCCTTCGCGGGCTGCGGGAGCGGGTCGAACAGGTCGCCGAGTAGCTGGTGAGACGACGGTGAGAATCGTCCTCGTCACCGGCAAGGGCGGGGTTGGCAAGACCACCGTGGCCGCCGCCACGGCGATCGCAGCTGCCGACGCCGGCCATCGTACGTTGGTGTCCTCCACCGACCCCGCACATTCGCTCGCCGATGCGTTGGATGTACGCCTGGGCGACCTGCCAACTCTGGTTGTTCCCGGGCTGCATGGGCAGCAGATCGACACCCAGGATCAGTTGGAGCGTCACTGGGGAGCGATCCGCGATCAACTGATGAGCGTCCTCGACTGGGGTGGCGTGGGCGGGATCGAAGCGGAGGAGTTCCTCGTGTTCCCGGGGATGGACGAGTTGTTCGCCCTCCTCGACGTCAACGAACACGCTCGATCGGGCGCGTACGACGTGATCGTCGTGGACTGCGCCCCCACCGCCGAGACCCTCCGCCTGCTCAGCCTGCCCGAGGTGCTCTCGTGGTACTTCGACCGCGTCATGCCCACCGAGAGGAAGATCATGAAGGCGGCGCGTCCCATCCTCAGCCGCATGACCGACCTCCCGATGCCCGACGACTCGGTGTTTGCGGCCGCCCAGGGTGTCTTCGACGGAGTGGAACAGATCAAGGAGTTGCTCAGCGACCCCTTCATCACGTCGGCCCGCCTCGTCATGAATCCCGAGAAGATGGTGATCGACGAGGCCCGACGCACCTACACCTACCTCGGCCTGTTCGGGTACGGGGTCGACGGGGTCGTGGTCAATCGGGTGCTCCCCGCCGAGGTCTCAGACCCCTACTTCGACCGCTGGCGCCGGATCCAGGCCGATCATCTCAGCACCGTGGATCACGCCTTCCGCGAAGTCCCACGTCTCCATCTCAGGCTCTTCGACGACGAGATGGTGGGTGTGGAGCGGCTCCGCGTGCTGGCCACCGAGTTGTACGGAGATCTCGACCCGATCAAGGACTTCAAGGCCAACAATCCCTTCCGCATGTCCGAACTCGGCGGCGACGTGATCATGGAGATGGACGTCGCCTTTGCCGGCCGGGACGAGCTCAACGTGTTCCGTCATGGCGGAGAGCTGTATGTCGAGATCGGTCCGTATCGACGTTCGTTCGTCCTCCCCGACTCGCTCCACCGGCGTCATGTTTCAAAGGCAAGCCTCGACGAAGGAGTGCTCACCGTGGTGTTCGGGCCTCCGGGACTTCGGAGCAAGCGTTGAGCGTTTCCCCCGACGGCGATGGGTTCGAGACCCTCAAGCGAGCCGGCGCGCGGGCCGCATACCACCTGCTGAAAGCCGGCATCGAGAGCCTGAAGGCGGTCGAGGCCGTGCTCGACGAACTCGGCAATGCCAGGCGGGAAGCGCCGGAGCCCGAACAGCGGCCCATTCGTCAACGCATAGATCTCGAATGACCGTTCTCGGATTGGACGTCGGAGGAACGTTCCTCAAGAGGGTGCTCTACGGAGACTCCAAGGTCTCGGAGCAGGCCACCGACAGGTTGCCCCCGGGCGGCGTGTTTGCTCATGTCGCCGAGACCGCAGAGCGGATCGTCGAGACCGTCCCCGTCTCTGCCGTCGGCGTCGGGCTCGCCGGTTTGGTGCGATGGCCCGAAGGCGAATTCGCGTGGGGGCCCCACATGCCGGAAGGCCCGATCGCCTTCCGAGTCGAGTTGGAGCGACGGCTGGGTCTTCCGGTCGTCGTCGACAACGATGCCAACCTCGCCGCGTACGGCGAGGCCCGAATCGGCGCCGCCCGCAACGAGCAATCCGTGCTGATGCTGATGTTCGGGACCGGGATCGGAGCCGGCATCGTTGTGTCCGGCGAGATCTATCGGGGCCGGTCATTTGCGGGAGAGGTAGGTCACATGACCCTCCAACCCGACGGTGACCTGTGTGCCTGCGGGCGACGTGGATGCTGGGAGACGCTCGTGTCCGGTGAGGTCTTGGATCGTCGGGCGTCGGAGCTCGTGGCCCATGCGCCGGACGGAATGCTGGCACAGCTCGCCGTTTCGTCGGGTGGGATCGACGCTTCGCTCCTGACCAGGGCTGCCGAGTCGGGTGACGCCGCCGCCCGTTCTGTCCTCGCCGAGGCCGGAGGGTGGATGGGTCGCGGTGTCGCGAACCTCATCCTCGTGCTCGATCCCGCCGTGGTCGTGATCGGTGGTGCGGTGGCACGAGCCGGTCGATGGTTGTTGGATCCCGCCCGGACGGCGATAGCATCCAACATGTCGGGATCGACCCATCGGCCGGCGACACCGCTCGTCGAAGCCCACCACGGGGCGTATTCGGGTGCGGTGGGGGCGGCGCTGCTCGCTGAACGGTTGGGCGAACCCGGCGGTACGGTGATACTCGGCCGGGATGGTCCGGCGGACACGCCAGCGGCTCGACAGAATGGCCCAGAGGAACAACGATGACCGACTCCCTCCGACCAGACGAAGTGATCTCACCGGGCACCGGAGGTTCGGTGCAACTTCGTCAGCTCGCACGGGACTCCGCACTTCTGTTCCCGAATCTCATCAAATTGCTCGGCCGCCTCGCCAAGGATCAGCGGGTTCCGCGGCGCAGCAAACTCGTGGTGGCAGGGGCCCTCGGATATCTGGTCTCGCCGGTCGACGTGCTCCCTGACTTCATCCCCGTGGTCGGCGTCGTCGACGACGTTCTCGTGGTGGCGCTGGCTCTGAATCATCTCATCACCGTGGCGGGCGAAGAGGTGGTCCTCGAGCACTGGGATGGCCCGCGTGATCTTCTCGAGTTGGTGCGGTCGGTTCTCGACGTTGCATCCGATCTCGTGCCGGCGAAGGTCCGTCGCCTGTTCCGGGGGCTCGCCGGGACGTGACGGTTGCGGTCTCGCTGACTGCTCCGCAGTTCTCGTCGACGTTGCGTCCGGTGAGTGAGGCCGCACGCGATGCCGAAGACCTCGGGTTCGACGGGCTGTTCCTGTTCGACCATTTGATTCCGCTCGACGACGCCTCGCGGCCGGTTCTCGAACTTGCGGCGACGCTCGGTGCGGTGGCCGCCTCGACCCAACGGATCTCGGTCGGGTCGTTGGTGATGCGAGCGCCGCTTCGCGGGGCGACGCTGTCGGCGGCCGCGGCCCGCACGCTGGGGATGATCGCACCGGGTCGGGCGATCATCGGTCTGGGAGCGGGTGATTCCCTCAGCGCCGATGAGGATCGTCGACACGGCCGGTCGACGCAGACCCTGGACGAGCGTTTGGAGGTCGTGGCCGCAACCCTTGCCTTGAGCGGGAACGCCGATGTGCAGCGCTGGGTCGGGGGGCTTCACCCGCGCATACTCGAACTGGCGGCCACCGGAGACGGGTGGAACGGCTGGGCGGTGGACCGATCCCGGCTCGTGGACGCCATCGCCCGGCTGCCGGTGGGAAGAGAGGGGTACACCGTGAGCTGGGGTGGCTCTGTCGTGATGGGACGCGATCTGGCGGACCTGGATGCGATCCTCCAGGAACGTGGCGGTCGAGGAGGAACGATCACCGGCACCGACGTTCAGGTGCGAGCACATCTGCGCTCACTCGTCGACACCGGCGTCGACCATCTGGTGCTCTCCGTGCTCCCCAATCGGTCCGATAGATGGGAGTCGTTCGCACAGGCCGTTCTCGGGAAAGTGAGCTGAATGGGCGAGACCGGTCGGTAGGCTTTGACCCATGGACTTCCAGTTCCGGCGTATCGACAATCTCCCGCCCTACGTGTTCGCAGAGGTCAACCAGCGCAAGATGGCCGCCCGCCGGGCCGGCGAGGACGTGGTGGACCTGGGTTTTGGAAATCCAGACGTCCCGTCGGCGCCGTTTGTGGTGGACAAACTCATCGAAGCTGCCCGCAACCCTCGCAACCACCGATACTCCGTGTCACGGGGTCTGCCGAATCTCCGGAAGGCGGTGGCCGAGCGCTACCAACGGCGCTTTGGCGTGACCCTCGATCCTGAGACAGAAGTGATTTCGACCATCGGTGCGAAGGAAGGCCTCTCGCACCTCATGTGGGTGCTCGTGCAGCCGGGCGACGCCGCCATCGTGCCGACTCCGTCGTACCCGATCCACATCTATGCCGCGTCGATGGCCGGCGCTGAGGCGCGCATGGCTCCCATCGATTCGGAAGTCGACTACTTCGACGTCCTCGAGCGGATGTTCAGGAACTCGTGGCCCCAGCCCAAGGTCATCGTCGTGTCCTTCCCGCACAACCCGACCACTCACTGCGTGGACGTCGAGTTCTTCGAGAAGCTCGTCAGCTTCGCCCACCAGCACGGTGTCATCCTCGTTCACGACTTCGCATACGCCGACATTGCATTCGACGGATACGTGCCGCCGTCGATGCTCGAGGTCCCGGGTGCCAAAGAGGTCGGTGTCGAGCTGTACACGCTCACGAAGGGACATTCGATGGCCGGATGGCGGATGGGGTTTCTGGTCGGGAACCCGGAGATCATCGCCGCCCTCGCCAAACTCAAGTCGTACCTGGACTACGGCACCTTCCAGCCGATCCAGATCGCGTCGATCATCGCCCTCAACGAAGGCGATGACTACGTCGATGAGGTCAACGAGATCTATCGGGCTCGGCGCGATGCCCTGGTCGACGGCCTCAACCGCACAGGTTGGAAGATCGAGAAGCCCAAGGGCACGATGTTCGTGTGGGCGCCCCTGCCCGACCCATACTCCGAGATGGGAAGTCTGGACTTTGCGATTCATCTGATCGACAACGCCAAGGTGGCCGTCAGCCCGGGCATGGGATTCGGGCCGACCGGCGAGGGATTCGTGCGGTTTGCCCTCGTGGAGAACGATCACCGCATTCGACAGGCCGTTGCCGGCATCCGCAAAGCACTCGACCGACTGTGAACACGGTTCGCGCCCGGGGGCGCGTATCAGACGGCCACGACCCGGATCTGAAGTCTCATCCGACAATGGGGAGATCATCGTGGTCGACTGGGTGAAGAAGGTTCAGAAAGCCTGTTCTGGCGACATCGGGCCCGAAACCGTGACCGGAGCGCTGTTCGTGCAACCGTCCGGCAACATGGCGTCTGCGATCGGCATGGGCGTCGGGGGAGTGGTGGGGTCGATCGTCGCCGGAGCCACCCACACCGACCTCAGCACGTCCGACGGTGTGGCGGCTCAGATTCCGTCGAAGAACGTGGTGTTGGCGCTCACGGCTACGAAGATGCTCGTGTTCGGGCATTCGCAGTTGTCCGGCAAGCCCAAGGGCCTGGAAACGACGATCCCCGTCGATCGGGTCAAGAAGATGGCACTGGAACCCGGCAAAGTGTCGTCCAAGCTCGCTGTCGTCTTCGACGACGACAGCGTGAAGGTCTTCGAGGCGCCAAAGCTCGGCAATCCGGAGGCGTTCGTGACCGCGTTCCAAGCACGCCGCTGACCTCGTTGCTCGGCGACTGTGCGAGCATGCTGAGGATGTGATGTGGGCCGCAATGACCCCAGTCGACCATATCGACTCGTAGCCTGGTCGCCATGGCCTTTGCAGACGGCACCGCCGACTTCCGATCCGACACAGTCACCCGCCCGACCGACGCCATGCGTAGAGCGATGGCCGAGGCAGACGTCGGAGACGACGTATACGGCGACGATCCGACGGTCAATGCGCTCCAGGAAGAAGTCGCCGACCTCATGGGCAAAGAAGCGGCCCTGTTCGTGCCGACGGGCACCATGGGGAACCAACTGGCGATCATGCTCCAAACCCATCCGGGTGAGGAAGTGCTGGTCGACGAGGGTGCCCACTGTCGCAATGTCGAAGTCGGAGCAGCATCGGCGCTGTCGGGTGTTGCGTTCCGTACGGTCCACGCCCCGGGAGGAGCCATCGAGGCTCATCAGATCGACGTGGCGATGGCAGCGGCCGGACGCTTCTACCCACGCATACGGCTGATGGTGTGGGAGAACACCCACAACCTCTCTGGAGGTCGGGTCATCAGGCTGGAGACCATGACCGCCGGGATCGAAGCAGCACGGCGTCACCGGCTCCGAGTCCATCTCGACGGCGCACGTGTGTTCAACGCTGCTGCCGCCCTCGAAGTAGGCGCCGACCAGATCGCCCACGGCACCGACACCGTGACGTTCTGCTTCTCGAAGGGCTTGGGAGCGCCCGTGGGATCGATCCTGTGCGGGACTTTCGACGACATCGCCGAGGCTCGATACCTTCGCAAGCGATTGGGCGGCGGGATGAGACAGGTCGGTGTGCTGGCCGCCGCGGCACGCGTCGCTCTCGCCGACCGCGGTCGTCTGACCGAGGACCACCAACTGGCCCGCAGGATCGCAGCGCGCATCGCCGCCCACTGGCCCCACGCCGTCGATCTGGACTCGGTCGAAACCAACATCGTCAACGTCGTGTTCGACCACCTCGGAAGATCATGGGACGAGACGGCGGCCCGCCTGGCCGAGCGCGGTGTCAAGGCCAACCCACCTCTCGTCGGCGGGAACTGGAGGATCGTCACCCATCGAGACGTCGATGCGGCCGACGCCGACCGCCTCGTCGACGCGGTTGTTGGAAGCTGACTGTGATTTCTGGGGGGCGACCCCCAGACCCCCGCGTGCCGTTCTGACGGCGGGTTGGGTTCGTGTCGGGCGGCGTCAGGTGACGATGCACGGTGAAGCTGTGGTTCGCGGCAAGGCCGCGCATGACGCAAGACGCATGACGCTTGGGGGCGACCCCCAGACCCCCGCGTGCCGTCCTGACGGCGGGTTGGGTTCGTGTCGGGCGGCGTCAGGTGACGGTGCATGGTGGAGCTGTGGTTCGCGGCAAGGCCGCGCATGACGCAAGACGCATGACGCTTGGGGGCGACCCCCAGACCCCCGCGTGCCGTTCTGACGGCGGGTTGGGTTCGTGTCGGGCGGCGTCAGGTGACGGTGCATGGTGGAGCTGTGGTTCGCGGCAAGGCCGCGCATGACGCAAGACGCATGACGTATGACGCAAAACGCATGGCGCAAGACGCGCTCGCTCTATCCTCCCCGTCCATGCCCTACGCCATTCTCTTCCCCGGTCAGGGGAGCCAGTCCGTCGGCATGGGAGCCGATCTGTTCGACGCTCGTCCCGATCTGCTCGGCGAGTCGGCCGACGAAGTGCTCGGCTGGTCTCTCCGATCGATGTGTCTCGAAGGGCCCGAGGAGGAGCTCACCCGGACCGAGCACGCCCAACCGGCGCTGTTCGCCGTGACCGTCGCCTTGTGGGAGGCGCTCGCCGACCGTCTCCCGGAGCCGCCGGCGGCGGCGGCCGGCCACTCGCTCGGTGAGTTCAGTGCCCTGGTGGCGAACGGCTCGCTCGATTTCACGACCGCCTTGCGTCTCGTCGCCGAACGTGGCAAGGCGATGCAGGCGGCAGCCGATGTGGAACCTTCGGGGATGGCGGCCCTTCTGGGTGCCGACGTGGAGCTTGCGGAGTCGGTCTGTTGTGCCAACGCGGCCGGCGGGGGGCGGCTCACGGTCGCCAACGTCAACGCTCCCGGTCAGGTTGTGGTCGCCGGGGGAGCGGCTGATCTCGAATGGCTCGAGGAAAACGGACGTGAGCTGGGCGTTCGTCGGGCCGTACGCCTGAAGGTGGCGGGTGCGTTTCACTCGCCGTTCATGGCCCCCGCCCGTGATGCATTCAGGACCGCGGTCACCCAGGTTTCGCCGGTGGACGGTCATTTCCCCGTGTACGGCAACGTCTCCGCCGAACCGCTCGCCACCGACGAGATCGTCGACGAACTTGCTGTGCAGATCGTCTCACCGGTGCTCTTCGCCGACACCCTCACCAACATGGCCCGGGCCGGGATCGACACATTCCTCCACATCGGACCGGGTGACGTCACGGCGGGCATGGCGAAGCGCACCGTCGACGGTGCCACCGTTCACGTGGTTTCTCACCTCGGAGCGATCGAGGAAGTGGTGGCAGACCTGGCCTGACGGCGGCGGGTCATCCGGCATGGTCCTTTCGTGTGGGCCTACCATGGCGCCGCCGGAGGTGCGATGAGATGAGATACGCGGAGATCACCGGTTGGGGCAAGGCGCTGCCGCCCGCCGTGCTGTCCAATTCCGATCTGGAGAAGATCGTCGAGACGAGCGACGATTGGATCACGACGCGCACGGGAATCAAAGAGCGCCGGATTTCACATGTCGGGCTGAGCGAGCTCGCGGCCGTGGCGATGGACCACGCCCTGGCCTCGGCAGGTCGCGAACCGGGCGAGCTCGATGCCCTGATCACGGCGACATGTACGCCTGAGACCCTCATCCCCCCGACCTCCGCCCTCGTGCAGGCCCGACTCGGCCCGATCGGGGGAGGTGCATTCGACCTGAATGCGAACTGTTCCGGGTTCCTCTATGCAACCGTCGTGGCGACCGGAATGATTCGATCCGGTATGGCCCGCCGGGTCGGGATCGTCGGAGCCGAGAAGCTGAGTTACGTGGTGGACTACACGGATCGTACGACGTGCGTCCTGTTCGGAGACGGCGCCGGCGCCGCGGTGCTCGAGGCGACCGACGAGCCGCTCGGCGTGCTGTCCTCAGAGCTCGGCGTGGATGGCAGCGCAGCACCGCACCTCTGCGTGCCCGAGTACGGGACCGGGGCTCCACGCAAGGTCACCGACCCGCACCGCGCCGGTGTCTACATGGACGGGCCGGAAGTCTTCCGTCGGGCAGTGACCAAGATGGGGGAGGCGTCGCTGAATGTGGTCCGCGACGCCGGATGGGAGCTCGACGATGTCGATCTCCTCATCCCGCACCAGGCCAATCTCCGCATCATCGATGCGACCGCGCGGAAACTCGGGCTCGACTCGTCGAAGGTCTTCGTCAACGTTCACGCCTACGGCAACACGTCGGCGGCCACCATCCCCGTGGCGCTCGCCGAAGCCGTCGAGAGCGGTCGGGTGAATCACGGCTCACGGATCGTCTTCGCTGCATTCGGCGGCGGTCTCACATGGGCGGCGGCCGCCCTCCGATGGGGGCAGCGGGTCGAGCCGATCGCAACGTCGCAGATGTCGATACCGGACACCGACGAGTCGGTGTGGGATCTGATCGCACCCAACCTCGAGTTCTTCGGCCACCCCGGAGCGTCGGCATGACCGAGCCGCGCGTCGCACTGGTCACCGGCGGGTCTCGAGGGATCGGACGTGCGATCGCCGTCGGCCTCGCCGCGCAGGGCTGCGCCGTGGCCATCAACTATGCAACGAGGCGCGACGCCGCAGACGAGGTCGTGGCCGAGATCACCGGTGGCGGCGGGACCGCCGTCGCAGTCGGCGCGGACGTGGCTGACCCGGAGCGGGTCGACGGGATGTTCGCCGAGGTGTCAGCTGCGCTGGGCGCCCCCACGATCCTGGTCAACAACGCGGGTATCACCCGTGACAACCTGCTGCTCCGAATGTCGCTCGAGGAATTCGACCAGGTGATCGCCACGAACCTCCGCTCGGCCTTTTTGTGCACGAAGGCTGCTCTGCGGGGCATGTTGCGAGCCAAGTGGGGCCGCGTGATCTCGATCGCCTCGGTGTCGGGCATCGCCGGCAATCCTGGACAGGCGAACTACGCCGCCTCGAAGGCCGGGTTGATCGGTTTCTCGAAGTCGGTCGCCAAGGAAGTGGGGGCACGAAACATCACGGTCAACGTGGTCGCACCAGGGTTCATCGGCACGGACATGACCGAAGCGCTCGGCGACGACGTGAAGGCTGGCGCCCTCGGCTCGATCACCCTCGGCCGATTCGGCACGGCCGAAGAGGTGGCGGCGGCGGTTGGTTTTCTCGCCTCGGACGCAGCGGCCTACGTCACCGGGCAGGTCCTCAGCGTCGACGGGGGAATCGCGCTGTGACTGCTCCGCAGCGTGTAGGGTGCCGCGGTCATCGGAGACAATCGGAAAGGAGAGACGATGGAGCGCAGTGAAATCTCCTCGCGCCTGCACCAGGTGCTGGTGAACGAGCTGGGTCTCGACGCAGACAAGATCAACGACGATGCCAATTTCGAGGACGATCTCGAGGTCGACTCGCTCGGTGTCGTCGAGTTGCTCATGGCCCTGGAAGACGAGTTCGGCGTGAAGATCCCCGACGAGGAAGCCGAGAACATCCACACGGTCGGTCAGGCGACGGATCTGGTCCACGGCAAGCTCAACTCCTGACATGAACGGTCGTCGTGTCGTCGTGACCGGCATCGGCGCGATCACGCCTGTTGGTCACACCCATGCCGAGACCTGGGACGCCCTGGTCGGCGGCCGGTCGGGAGTCGGGCACATCTCGCTGTTCGATGCCTCCGACCAGAAGGTCACCATCGCGGCCGAGGTGCACGACTTCGATCCCGAGCAGTATTTCGATCGCAAGACCGTCCGTCGATACGACCGCTTCTCCCAGTTCGCCCTCATCGCCGCCGCGGAAGCGCTCGCGGAGTCGGGCATCGAAATCGATCCTGATTCCGAGCTCGCGGCCCGCTCTGGAGCGGTGGTGGGTGTCGGATTCGGTGGCATGCAGACCTTCATCGACGAGATCGACACGATGCGCGAACGTGGGCCGACTCGCGTCAGCCCCTTCGGCATCCCCAAGATCATCGCCAACATGCCCGCCGGGCTGGTGTCGATAGAGCACCATCTCCTCGGACCGGTCTCGTGCACCGTGACCGCCTGCTCGGCATCGGCCAACGCGATCGGGGACGCCGCCATGATGATCCGACGCGGTGCCGCCGATGTCATGGTCGCCGGTGGAACGGAGGCGGCCATCACCGAGTATGGAGTTGCCGGATTCGCCAACGCGCAGGCCCTGTCGACCCGCAACGACGATCCGCAGGCTGCGTCCCGACCCTTCGATGCCGACCGCAACGGGTTCGTGATGGGTGAGGGTGCGGCGATGCTGGTTCTGGAGGATCGTGACCGTGCCGTCGCTCGCGGGGCCGAGATCCTCGCCGAGTTCACCGGGTACGGAATGTCCGCCGATGCCTATCACATGACTTTGCCGCGGCCCGGTGGCACCGGGGCGATGCGGGCGATGACGGCGGCCCTTGCCGACGCCGAGCTCGACGCTGCGGACATCGGCTACATCAACGCCCATGGAACCTCGACCGAGGCCAACGATGCCACCGAGACAGCGGCGATCAAGATGGCGTTCGGCTCCCACGCAGAATCGGTTCCGATCTCATCCACGAAGTCGATGACCGGCCATCTGCTCGGTGCCGCCGGGGCGGTCGAGGCCATCGCCTCCATACGGGCGATACGCGACGGAGTCCTTCCTCCGACGATCAACTACGACACGCCCGACTCCGAATGTGATCTCGACTACATACCGAACGAGGCGCGGCAAGCCACGGTCGATCACGTGATGTCCAACTCGTTCGGGTTCGGTGGCCACAACGTTGCGCTGATCTTCAGTCGGGCGACCTGACCGAATCGGGTGTTTCCGCCGTCAGCCAGCGCTCGTGGCAGCGGCACCAGCAGAGTCCAATGCGGCCGTCGCTTCTCCCGGCAACTCCGGCGCAGTGACCATGGAATCCGAACATGCAGCGGCCGGAGGCGTGAACAAAATCCGCGATCCGGGCCAGCGCGTGCATCGAGCACAGTGTCGCGGCCGGCGTCGTGTGGTGCCAGCGTCAAACGTCCCGGGCGCGTCCGCACTAGTACGCACTCCGTGGGGCCGAGGTCGGCACTCGGATCATCCGGCTCAGGCGCTGTCCTCCGGTACTTCACATCCCGGTCCGGGGGGCTCGAACCCGCGCTGGGTGGCCTCCCGGTGCTCGGCCAGCGATCGGTAGACGAGCACGAGGACGATGGCGATCCCGATGGTGGTGGCGAGGAACAAGCCAATGCCGACCGAAACGGCGACGATGGGGCATCCGTCTCCCTCGTCGAGGTTGAGCCCTGGCTGGCACGACAGATCGGTGACAGCCCAACCGACGAGGCCGGCGAGTATGCCAGCGAGAACCGATGGGATCGCAATCCAGGGGTTGGGGCGGCGTCTCATGGTCATTTCACCGGTCGACCGCGCTCGTCGAGCCCGGCGGCGTCGAGGATCTCCGACGGCACCATCTCTGGCAGCATCGGGATGGCCCGGGCTTCACCTGCGAGTGGCCGGACCGCAAGTCGGATGTCTCGGTGCCAGGCACCGATGCCGATGCCGATGCCGATGGCGATCCACATCGCGCCTCGCGGAAGCCCATCGATGACGCCGATCAGGACGGATCCCAACGGGATCAGGCCGCGAACGATCGCCACCGCCAGTGGGCCGGCTTTCGCATAGATCGCGGCCCCGGTCGCCGTGAGGCCCACCATCCACCATTCACTCGAGCCCAGCCCGTCGGGAGACACGGTCGCGACAACGAGCGGGAGGGATACCAGGATGAGGGTGAAAGCGACCACCCGGGGTGTCGGGCCGTCTGCAGCCGGCAACGTGCGGATCACACCGCTGGTTGCGTTCCCTGCCAGCAACGCAAGAACCAGGCCTGATGCGACAAGACTGGCGATCCACCACGGGTCGACCGGAACCGAAACCCCGAACAACGGGCCGAGCAAGGCGACCGAGATCGCCAGATATCTGCCCCAACGGGACGAGGCGACCACCATGCCGGTGATGGCGACGGCCGCCAGCACCACCAGCCAGGTTGCGATGAGGGTCGCCGATTCGATGGCCCACGGACCTCGGTACACCACCTGGATCGCCCAGGAGATGGTGGCGGCGACCAAGGCGATCGAGAGGGCGATGGTTCTCTTCATGCTCGGCGAGAAGTGTCGATGCCCTGACCCGGCTATGCAAACCAGGGTCAATCGAGTCAGGAGATGTTCGACAGGAGCACACGGTCCGTGTCGAAGGCGAGATCGGGCAGCGTGTCCAGTGCGAACCAACGTGCGTCGATGGCGTCGTCGCCCGCCTGCAGCGTTCCTCCGGTGACGGTGCCGAGGAACCAGACCCCGATGGAGAGCTTGGCGGGGTCGTGGAAGTTCGACATCACCTGCACCACGGCACCGATCTCTGCCACCAGGCCCGTCTCCTCTTTCAGCTCACGTGCCGCCGCATCACGGATCTCCTCGCCGTAGTCCACGTAGCCGGCGGGCACGCACCACTTGCCCGGCTGGGTGGAACCCGGTCCTCTCTCGACGAGCAACACGCGCGCTCGCTCATCTCGGACGAGGACTGCCGCACCGACGGCAGGATCCCGGAAGTGGACCCATCCGCATTCGGGGCACGACATTCGCCACCGTCCGGCTCGCTCGATCGGCGCCAGCTCCCCCCGGCACATGGGACAGAACCGATATTCACCTGGCCAGAATCGGGCGTCTTCCACGGAGCGCAGTTTGGCATGTGGTGCCGATGCGGCACTGCGCCGCTCAGCTGTCGGGTGTCCACATGCCGAGGTCTGCCCAGCGTTGGGCCGGGCGGAGTGTGATGATCGAACAGTGATCGGGCTTGTCGATGTTCAGGTTGCCGAGATCCTTGCCTGCGAACGCCAGGCGTGCCGCCTGCACGGGATCCTGATGGCTGACGATGACGATGTCGCCGTCAGCATGGCGTGCGGCGAGACGCTCGATCGTGGACCGCATGCGACGTGCCAGAGATGCGAGCGACTCGGGCCCAAAGGTGATCTGGTCGGGTCGCTCGAGGTAGGTGTTCAGCTCACCGGGGTACGCATCGTCGAGATCGGCCCACTTGGTGCCTGCCCAATGGTCGGCCAGCCCCCACTCGGTCAGGTCCGCGTCGGTTCTGACGGGTACACCGAACCGGCGGGCGATGATGCCGGCCGTCTCGAGAGCACGCTGAAGGGGTGACGACCACACCGCCACGACAGGCTGTGAGCCGAGATGCCTCGCCGCTTGCGCAGCCTGGGCGCGTCCCCGCTCGGACAGCCCGAAGCCCGGTAATGATGCATACACGACCTCGTCGGGGTTGTGTACCTCGCCGTGTCGAACCAGATGAACGAGCGCCGCCATGAAGGCCACGGTAGTGGTCTCCTCGCCGACGCCGAAGGCGGACCGCAGGGCCGGCGCCCACAGTTCAGATCCGAGGTGGAAATCCCAAGTGCTTCGATCAGGAATGGGTGTGAGTGCTCTGTGTCGCGGCGTTCTCATACGGCGCTTGTGCCGGACTCGGTCGCATCCCAAGCGGCGGTCCGCGACCACATCGCCACCCGTCGTCCCTTCGTACGACCACGCGGTGTTGAAGGACAACGCCAAGCCGAACGTGTCGCCGACCGTCGAATGCGTCGTCGACAATGGCGACGGCACCCCGACGGCGAGGTTCGGATATGAGAACCGTGAGGACTTCGACTTCACACTGCCCCACGGCACGCGCAACGCCGTGACCGGTGGGCCGATCGTGGGCGAAGCGGTTCCCGTCGTCGAGTTCCACCATCCCCACCTCGTCGACGGCCGACCTGGGCGAACCGCGCTCGGTGTAGGCGTGTTCAGCACGAGTTCGAGTCTCCACGGTGCGGTGGTGTGGAAAGTGGCGAGGCGATCGGCTACTGCGTCTGCACAGACCCAACGTTGCGGCTGATCCGCCGTCCAGCCTTCACCAGGTTGGGATCGGCGGCGCTATTTTGAGGCGGTGTTCTCCGAACCGATCCTCCATGTCGACATGGATGCCTTCTTCGTCGAGGTGGAGCGGCTCCGCAATCCCCGACTGGTGGGACGTCCGGTTGTCGTCGGGGGCGCCGGGGCGCGGAGCGTGGTCGCTGCCGCCAGCTACGAAGCTCGGCAGTTCGGCGTACGTTCGGCGATGCCCATGTCGGAGGCACGTCGTCGTTGTCACGACCTGACGATCGTCCCTCCCGATCACGCGCAATACTCGCTCGTGTCGGAACAGGTGTTCGGTGTCTTCCGGAGGTTCACGCCACTGGTCGAGGGCCTGTCGATCGACGAAGCGTTTCTCGACGTTTCCGGACTGCGCCTCCACCAGCCGTCACCGGCGAGCGTCGGCGAGGAGATCCGATCGGTTGTACGACACGAGCTCGGCCTACCGGCATCCGTGGGAGTGGCGGCATCGAAGTTCGTGGCCAAGCTCGCCTCTCAGGACGCCAAGCCCGACGGGCTGCTCGTGGTCACGAGCGAGCGCCAGGGCACGTATCTGTCGGCACTTCCCGTGGGGAGGATGTGGGGCGTTGGAGCTGCCACCGGTGCCACCCTCGCCCGCCTGGGTGTGGCGACGATCGGTGATCTCGTCTCGATCGGTGAGAGCACCTTGGAACGTGAGCTCGGACCGTCGCTCGCAGCACACCTGTCTCGCCTGGCCCGCGGGGAGGATCCTCGGCCGGTCGAGCCCGATTCGACGGTGAAGTCGGTGTCGGCGGAGGAGACCTACGAAACCGATCTGCGCGGCCTCGTCTCGGTGGTGGCTTCGCTGCGAACGCCGGCAGAACGAGTGGGACGACGCCTTCGACGATCTGGGCTGCGTGGTCGCACCGTCTGGATCAAGATCCGGTACGACGACTTCACCACGCTGACGCGGAGCGAGACACTGACCGAGCCCACGGACACCGGCGCCGTGATCTTCGAGGTGGCAGCCCGTCTCGCATCGGCCGTGATCGACCGTGGACGCCCGGTTAGGCTTTCGGGCGTGGGCGTCTCCGGGCTGGCGTCCGCATCGGAGCCACTCCAATTGACGGTGGAGGGAGACGACCGGCGTCGATCGCTCGACGAGGTCATGGACGCCGTTCGTGATCGCTTCGGTTCCGACAGTGTCGAGCCGGGTGCGATCAGATTCGTGAATCGAAGGAGCGATGAGAAATCCGATGAGGCCGACCAATGACGTCTCGTTGGCCGTATACTGGTCCGATCAGCCCTGGACTCGAGGGTCCGTCGACGAGGTGAGTTGATGCCGTTGGACGATCATGAGCAGCAGATCCTGGACGAGATCGAGCGTCAGTTCTACGAAGAGGATCCTGACCTGGCTCACGCCGTCCGCAACATCGACCGCACCACTCGCTACGGCATTCGGCTCCCGGCGATCGGCACGGTCGCCGGCATCGCAATCATCTTGCTGTTCTTCACCGTCAACACCGTGATCGCGTTCACCGGTTTTGCGATTCTGGTGACCTCGGCGACGGCGCTCGTGCACGGAATCCTGGCTCGGTCCGGAGCCGATCGCGAACCCGAACCGGCTGACGCGGCAAATCGTCAGAGAATGTTCCGCAGGTTCCGGCGGAGCTGACGAACCGGCCCGCTAGAGTGGCCGCCCGCAGGGAGGGTGCCGGGTTCCGCATACCCGGCTGAGAGAGAACAAAGTTGTATTCGGTCTCTTCGATGTGGCCGAATCGGGCCAAGAGAGGGCTGGCGTTGCAGGACGGTTTCACGGCACAGCAGGCATCGAAGCTCACCGGTTGTACCCATCATCAGCTGCGGTACTGGGACCGGGTCGGATTGGTGAATCCGGCGATCCAGAACACAGGAGGGCGCCCCGGGATTCGAAGGGTCTACAGCTTCCGAGACCTCGTGGCCCTGCGTGTCGTCAAGAGTTTGCTCGACAACGGGATGTCTCTCCAGCGCGTCCGTCGTGCTTGGGATTACCTCCGACGCAACGGAGCCATGGATGATCACCTCTCGGAGGTGAAGCTGGTCACCGACGGGTCCTCCATCTTCAGCGTGGCCCAGAACGACGGCGAGCTCCTCGATGCGCTTCGCCACGGCCAGTTGGCGTTCTTCGTGGCGATCGACGAGATCACGCGTTCGGTCGAGGACGACGTGACCCGCTTCGAACTCGATCGTGGCGCATTCCTCGAGATGCTTCGCCGCGTCGAAGACGACGTCAACGAAGAGTTGGCGGCCGAAGGCTGATCAGGGCCTCAGCGAGTCGAGCCGCATGTAGCTCGTTCGCCATCTTCGGCCTTCGTAGCGCCGGCGGAGCGCTGCTTCCGCCCGGTTGAACTCGCCGAGACAATCGGCACCCGTACGTCCGCCGTAGGCCGCAGCCGAATACAACCGTGCCAGCGGAACGAGGTCTGGCGACTCCCTTCGGGCGATCTCCATGGGTGTGTAGGTGGGGTCCGGTTCTGCGCCGAGGTCCGAGAGCCTGTCGACGATCTCTCGCCAGGCGACCGCCACCTGTCCGTCCGAGATCTTGATGATGCGGCGTCGGCGTCGCATCATCTTGAACATCGGCACCAGGGCGGCGATGGCGGCCAGAACGATCGCGCCGACGAGGATCGCGAGCCAGGCGTTGCCCGCTCCGCCTTGTGTCCCGCTGCCGTCCGACGGGAGTGGTTCCTCGCCCTCGTCGAGGCGGTCCGGGACGCCGGCTGCACCGTCTGGTGTGGCGCTCCCTTCGGAGTCTCCCGGTGCGGGAATGAATTGGCGCGCGTCGAACGGGACCTCCTGGGCCGAAAGCGACGGGTTGACGCCGTCACTCCTCGGCGTCGGATCGAATCGAACCCAACCCTGACCATCCATCCACAACTCGACCCAGGCGTGGGCGTTCCGCTCGCGAACCACGATGACGTCGGTCCCGTCCGACTGCTTCTCGACCGTGCCCGGGGTGAAGCCGAGCACCACCCTGGTCGGTATGTTCAATGCCCTGCTCATCACGCCCATCGCAGTGGCGAACTGTTCGCAATACCCGGTTCGGAAGTTCCGGCTCTGGTCGTCGAGCAACCATTCCTCGAGATCGAGGCTGGTGTGCCCGGTGTCGACCTCGGTGGAGTAGGTGAACTCCCTGGAATCGCGGAAGAACGATTCGAGGAGGACTCCACGTTCGAACGCGGTCGACGCGCCTGCGGTCACCTCCCTCGCAAGGTCCCGAACCTCGCGACCGGTGTTGTTCGGGAGGGAGGTGTACGCCGCCAGCGATTCCGGTCGTGTGGTGTTCCGCCCCGACTCGGCGGCAGGAGAGAGATCGAGAACCCCGGCATCGACGGCCTCCTGGAAGATCGGACTCAGTTGGCCATCGCTGGTCGCAAGACTGGCGAGATCGCGCACCGGTACGTCGGCGTCGATTTGGTACGTCCACCCATCGAGCACCCGGAGGTCGACCGCGATCGAGCCGTCTTCTCGAACCCGGAAACTCTCTTCGAGGAGCTCGTCGTCGGAGCTCAACTCCACGGGGGAGTAGATCGTCGGCAACCATTGGTCACTGAGACCGGCGATGAGCACGTTGGCGGCGACCCGCGTAGTGTCGCCTCGATACGCCCAATCAGTTCGTTCCCAGCGAGGCTCACCGCCCTTGGCAAAGGTCTGGTCGCTCGGACGCCAGAATTCGCCGTCGAACACGTCGAGGGTCAGGAGCCTCCAATACAGCTGCGAGTTCTCGGGCGCCGTGCGTGAGACCCTGGCGAAGAACATCGGCTCGTCACTGAGCCGGACCAACGACTGCTGAAGTCCCACGAAGGCGTTGAAGGAGCCGCTCCCGTACAGCCCGGAGCCGACGCCTGACTGGGTCCGCCAATCCATGAGGCCCGATTCTGGGATGTAGGGGGCGAGAGCAGAAGCTGCGCCCATGCCGAGCGTCCCTGCCAGCACGAGGGCGGTGCCGAGGAGCGCTCCCGATCGACGCGGCAACACACGACCCCCCCTCGTGTAGAGGCGGCCGATGGACTCTGTCGAAACGACAGCCATGCTCGTGAGGGCGAGCGTCGCGATGACCACAAAACCGAGGATCCACATCGAGCCGGGTGGTCGACGATCCAGCGTGGCGAACTGGAGGTATCCGATGAGCGGTGGAACGGAGTGAAGCAGCGGTCGCGACCCGGCGACGAAATATCCGAAGGCCCAGAACCCCACGGCCAGCACGGCAGTGAGGCCCGGGACCGGGATCACCGGCGCCGCTCCAAAGCGTATGAGCTCACCGGCGATCCCGAGCTGGAGTCGAGCCTCCGCCCAGGCGGAAGGACCGGGAAGCACGCCGGCGAGTAGTTGTTCGGGGGCGAGGACACGGGCCACCAACAGACCGAGCACCAGTAGGTGCGCCGCAACCGCAAGCGGGGCCGAGGCGCGTGCCCCTCGGGTGAGCGCCGTGACGCCCGCTCCGAGGAGTGTGGCGGCGATCAACACGACAGGCCAGGGTGGGCCGCTGACGGTGGGCTCGAGGAGCCGGCCGAGACGGGCCAGCGCCAGGAGGATGGCTGCTATGCCGATCAGCCGGCTGAACGTGAGGCCCATGACCTGTCCATTGCTTTCGACCACGCTTCCGCCCACGACTCACCAGGTGCCACGCGTACCGTCATCGCCCCGACACGGTGAAAAGCCGCTTCGTTCGATGACGACGTCTCCGCTGCCGACATCACGACGGTTGTGGCGAACTCTCGACTGAACAGACGGTGGACTTCGAGCAGCAGCGCGTCTGGGACACCGGAGATCAGCACCAGTGCACCCCCGCGGCCCACCTTCGCCAACCGTCCCGCCACCGCTCGGAGGTCCAGGTTGGGCTGGACCTGCACCCGGGCCAGTGCCTCCATGGCGGACGCGTAGTCCGAGACGCGAACCGTGTCGTTCCCACCCGCCCACAGATCGGCATCAAAACCCGAGGTCGCCAGATGGCGCACCATCGAGGCTGAGCCCCTCACCGCCTTCTCGAAGCAGGCATCGTTCTGATATACCTCGTCCCGGAGATCCAGTACCACCAACGCTCTGGATTGCCACGGTGTTTCGAGCTGTTTGATCATGAGCTCGTCTCGACGGGCCGACGAAGGCCAGTGGACATGGCGAAGATCGTCGCCATGCCGGTATTCCCGCAGGGTGAAGAAGTCCTCCCCGCCGCGGTGGCTGAACTCGGGTCGGCTGGCCTGCATCGATGGGTCCCGCCCCCTGGTACCGGGGAAACCTGTCAGATCCTCCACCTCGGGATACACGATCAGCCGATCGACTCGATCGTCCGAGAACTTGGTCGATGCCAATCGGAACGGGTCGGCCACCTCCACAGAGGCCGGACCTACGCGGTACACCCCTCTGGGACGGCAGATGATCTGGTAGGCGGCGTCGGCCGTCGAGCCTGCCGCCAGCGACCCGACGTGGAATTCGGCCCGGCCGAGGTGCTCGACGTCGTCGATGAGGGAAGCATTCCAGATCGGCCGCTCGGCCAGGTTCGACACGGCGGCGTCGACCGTGACGCGGTCGCCCTCGTGAACCAGTGGCGGTGTGAGCCTCCGAACCAGATGGACCTTCGGCCCTGACAGTGCCACGAACAACGCTGCCAGCACCGTCGCCGTCACAAGCACGGTGCCGGCTGCCAGTAGCTCGATCTCACCGAGCATGACCCACAATGCGATCAGTGCCGCCCCTGCTCCCAAGACCGCCCACCCCCGGTCGGTCAACACGGCTTCAAGCCAGCCGGGTGGCCGAAGGAACCCGCAGGCTCTTCAGCACCGAGTCGATGACCTCCCTGATCCGCAGCCCGCGCATGTTGGCTTCCGGGCGAAGTGCCATGCGGTGTTCGAGGATGGGAAGGGCAATGGACTTCACGTCGTCGGGCGTGACGTAGTCGCGACTGTCGACTGCAGCGCGCGCCCGGGCGGCGCGCTGGAGGAACAATGCCGATCGCGGCGACGCACCCAGCAGTACCTCGCCGTGCCCACGGGTGGCTCCGACCACGTCGATGATGTATCCCTTGACGGCCGGCTCCACATGGACCCCCCTGGCGATCTCGACCATCTGGATGACGTCGTCGGCATGGACGACCGGGGTGAGGTCGTGATAGGTGGAGCGATAGGCATGTGTTTCGAGCATCTCGAGTTCCTTCGCCCGGTCCGGGTACCCCACCCTGACCCTCATCATGAAGCGGTCGAGCTGAGCCTCGGGGAGCGGATAGGTCCCTTCGTGCTCGAGCGGGTTCTGGGTGGCGACCACCATGAACGGCCCAGGCAGCTCACGTGTGACGGAGTCGACGGTCACCTGCCGCTCCTCCATCGCCTCCAGGAGGGCGGCCTGCGTCTTGGGGCTCGCACGATTGATCTCGTCGCCGACCACCACGTTGGCGAAGATGGCGCCGGGCTTGAACAAGAATTCGGTGGAATGACGGTCCCACACCGAGACTCCGGTCACATCGGACGGCAGGAGGTCGGGGGTGAACTGGATCCGATTGAACGTGCAATCGATGGAGCGCGCCAAGGATTTGGCAAGGGCGGTCTTCCCGACACCGGGGACGTCTTCCACTAGCACGTGGCCTTCGGCGACGAGGCACATGAGCACCTGATCGATGACGGGCCGCTTTCCCTGGATCACCTTCTCGATGTTCGAGGCGATGGCCTCGAATCGATCGGCGAACCAGGCGATCCTGTCATCGTCGATGTGTTGCACGCACGTCTCCTGGTTTGCTCAGCGGGAACTCTACCTCTGGTGTGAAAACAACTCCCGAGTAACCTCTGTACACCAGGGAGCACGATCGAGTTCGCGGGGGAACGGGTCGTCGGTGCGATCGAGCGCGTCGGTGACCGCCGCTCCCGCCGAGCAGCAAAGGAGAGGTGACGTGGTGGCGAGAGTGTCGAGGGTCGAGGATCATCGGCACAACGCTCATGCGTTGGCCGCTGTGAGCGTGTCACCGGAGATGGTCCGGATCGTCTGGTCTCACAGGCGTTCAGGATGGTGGCGTCGAGCGCCCTTCCTCCCTCTCCCGTCGGCTGAACACCTCGGTTGGAGACGAGAGACGGCGTACGGGCGGGCCGATGCACATCTCGCACGCAGAGATCTGCTGGAATACGCCCTATGGCGTCGAAACCAGAGGAGAGCACGCCCGTGATCGGACTCGAGGATCGTCTCCGGACCGTTGACGGCGTGGCCTCCATCCGCGTCGAACTCGGTGACGAAGGAGTCGACGCCATCAAAGTGGAGGTGACGCCGGGCGCCGACGAAGCCGGCGTTCTCGAGGAGATCCGACAGGTGTTGGTTGCGTACGGTCTGCGTTCGCGCCGACCGGGATGGAAGCTCGGGTCAAGGCGAACCTCGCCTGCGATCGTTGCCTCCGTGTCCGGTCGGCCGCCGACAATGGGATCGTCCGAGCAGCCCACCATGGTGGCCGATCAGGATCGACTGACCGAGCCGACCGCGATTCTCGATCTCACCGACGCCGCCGCCGGACCTTCCACCGGTGCGCCCGCACAGGCCGATGTCGATCCGGGGGAGGGCCCCGAGGAGCCCACTGTCAAGGTGCTTCAAGGCGGCAAAGGCCTGATCATCTCGGTATCCGCAAACGGACGCAGTGTCGAGGCGTCTTCGGACATCTCGCCGATCGGGGCCGCCGAGGCGATGGCCAAGGTCGTGGCCGACTTCCACGACCTCCAGCGCCCGGACAGGGTTGCGGTCGTCATGCACGAGCTCGATGGGGAACGGGTCGTCACATTGCTGATGCGAAGAGACGGCGAGTCCGCACTTGCCGCGGAGCTGGCGCAGCCCATGTTGCACGATGCGCTGTATCGGGCAACGCTCACGACGCTGAAGCAGCTCGGCCCAGGCCGCCACCGGTGACCACACGGGTTTCGTGCCCGTTCCCGGGTATTCTGCTCGTCGGAGACGAGTGTGGCCAGTGTCCTTGTTCTCAACGCCAGTCATGAGCCGCTGTCGGTCGTGAGCGATCGACGGGCGATGGTGCTCGTGATTCGCGGTAAGGCGATCACGGTCGAGCATCGAGACGAGATCTGGCGCTCCGAGCGTCACGAGGCCGTCGTGCCGTCGGTGGTCCGCCTTCTCTCGTTTGTCCACGTGCCGTATCAACGCAACGTCCCGGTGACGCGGCGAGCCGTGTTCGGACGTGATGAGTATCGGTGTCAGTACTGCGCCGGGCCTGCCGAGAGCATCGATCACGTGCTTCCGCGTTCGCGGGGAGGTCAGCACACCTGGGACAACGTGGTGGCGTGCTGTCGACGCTGCAACGTTCGCAAGGGGAGCCGGCTTCCGGCGGAGGCCGGGTTGACTCTGGCCAGGGTTCCACAAGCCCCTCTGAGGCACGGTTGGATCTATGCGAGCGCCGGCCACGGTATCGATCCCGTGTGGAACCGATACCTCATGCTCGAAGCCGCGGGCTGAGCGCCGGCCATGAGGACGATTGGCCTCCTCGGCGGCATGAGCTGGGAGTCGTCGATCGAGTATGAGCGAATCATCAACGAGGAAGTCCGAACGCGGCTTGGCGGAACCCATTCGGCGGATCTACTCATCCGTTCCTATGACTTCTCGGTGATCGAGGGGATGCAGGCGATGGGGGACTGGGCCGGTGCGGGGCAGATGCTCGCCGCCGATGCCGCAGCGCTGGAGCGCGCCGGCGCCGAATGCATCGTGCTCTGCACCAACACCATGCACTGCGTCGCCGGTGAGATCGAAGCGGCCATCGGCATCCCGTTCCTGCACCTCGCCGATACGACTGCCGTCGCCATCCAGAGGGCCGGCCTCACCCGGGTCGCCCTTCTGGGAACGCGGTACACGATGGAGCAGGACTTCTATCGGGGGCGCCTGGGGGCCCACGGACTCGACGTCGCCATCCCATCCGAACCCGACCGCACTTTCGTCCACGACGTCATCTACGACGAGTTGGTGCGCGGTGTCATCCATCCCGGTTCCAAGCGGCGGTACATCGATGTCATCTCGGCTCTGGTCGCGGCGGGTGCAGAAGGGGTGATCGCCGGATGCACAGAGATCGAATTGCTCGTCGGGCCCGAAGATGTCGAGGTGCCCTACTTTCCCACCACCACATTGCATGCCCGTGCGGCCGTCGACTGGGCACTCGCACCGTGACCGCAACCCGGGGGTGATCCGGATTCCCGGAAGACGGCGGCATCTCGGCCGGGCCGAGCCCGTCGGCTCGACGAGACCTCAGAACAACGCGTCGAGCCGGATGCGTCCCCACACCACGTGCCAGATCAGGTAGTAGACGAGCCGGAACAAGAGCATCGCGCCGAATCCGTGCCGGCGGAGCAGGCGTAGTTGGAAGAGGCCGATGACGAACAGGTGAGGTCCGACGAACCACCGGTTGACCGGGCTGGCAACGACCTGGAACACGGCCTCCAGAGCCGCGACCGAAACGACCGCGGTAGCTCTGCGGCGTGGGGTCTTGCCACCCGCGACGGCGGACACCACCGCCAGCGGGACGAGGTACAGCAGAGATTCCGCCATGAACGCCATCACCGGGTACGTGGCGAATGCACCCGGCCACGAGACATTGGTGTCGCGGCTGAAGGGCCGCAGGACGTCGACGGCTATCGCGACACCCGCCAGCACGGCGCCGCCGCCCACGACCTCGCCGAACCAGTGCGTCGGTCGCGGATCGGCCGCAGCCAGACCTCGCCGCCATAGCGACCGAAGGGCGATTCTGCCGGCGACGGCCACGGGTACGAGCTCGAGCGGATCGATCGAGTCTCCGAAGGCCGGGAGGACGCCGGGTGTTTCGACCTCGGTGACCAGCGTGAGCACCATGGCACCGGCGGCAGCCACATCGAAACAGATCAGATCCTTTCGACCGGGCGACAGGTCGACGCTCCGATCGGGTATACCCATTGGACTCATACTTCTCGTCCCGGTTCGGCCTCGCGGACATCGTCACGCCTCGGTCGGGCCGTCGACTAGAGCCATCGTTCCTGTGCGGCGATCCTCGTCCGGTGAAGCCTCGTGGGGCTTTCGACGCCACCGTCGATCCGGCCTGACACCTTGAACTCGAGCCCTCGGCTCACACGAGTATCCGACAGAGTCTCACCAGGTCACCTCGGCGCAACCGTGGTGCGTGTCGGGTTCGACCTGGAGGGTCGCATGGGAGATGTGGTAGTGGTCCTGGAGGAGAGCTCGGGCCTGGTCGAGGATGGGGTGCGGATCGGTGCCGTCGCCGGTGACCAGGTGCACGGTGGCGACGTCCATCTCCGAGGTGAGCGTCCACACGTGCAGGTCATGGACATTGGTCACGTCCGGGATCGAAGCAAGCCGGCTTCGGAGCTGCTCGAGGTCGAGGTCTTCGGGGGCGGCCTGGACCAGGACCCGTAGGGCGCGGCGGCCGAGGCGCCATGCCCGGGGCAGGATGAACAGCCCGATTGCGGCTCCAAACAGCGGGTCGGCGTGGACCCAACCGGTGTAGCGCACCAGGAGGGCAGCGGCGATGACCGCGATCGACCCGATCACGTCGGCCATGACCTCGAGGTAGGCGCCCTCGACGTTGAGCGATTCACCGGCGCCTCTGCGCAGCAGCCGCCATCCGAACACGTTGACGACCAGACCGACGACCGCGACGAGCAGCATCGGTCCCGAAAGCACCTCAGGAGGATTCCGCAACCGCGACATGGCCTCGACCAGGACATAGCCGGCGACGCCGAACAACAGGGCGGCGTTGGCCAGGGCGGCGACGATCTCAAGCCGGTAGAGACCGTAGGTGTGGGGCCCGCCGGTGGTGGCCCTGTTGGCAGCAGTGATGGCGGCCAACGCCATACCCAAACCGAGCGCGTCGGTGGCCATGTGACCGGCATCAGACAGCAACGCCAAGGACCCGGTGACGAACCCGGCGACGATCTCGACCACCATGAAGACGACCACCAGGCCGAATGCATAGGCGAGGGGTCGCAGGTGCCGAGCTCCGGCCCGAACCGACCCATGTGGATGGTCGACGCTCATGAGTCGTCGTGGTGGTGCAGATAGTGCTCAGCTGCCGCGTCCAACAGGAGCCGCACATGGGTGTCCGCGACCCGGTAGAACACGACTCGCCCTTGCTTCCGCGTTCGAACCAGCCCTGCCAGACGTAACTGCCGGAGCTGATGAGACGTTCCGGACTCCGACGATCCGACAACCGCCGCCAGGTCCCCGACGCTCAACTCGCCGGCCTCCAGCAGTGCGTACACCATCCGGAGGCGGACCGGATCCGCCAGCAGCTGAAAACGCTCTGCCAGCCGTCCCGCATCAGCGGCCGACACCAGGCGCTCCCGTACGCCTTGAACCCGTTCCGGATCCAGCAGTCGCTCATTGCGGCCAGTCACACCAGCAGGGTATCCACCACCATATCTGAATACAAGCTCAGATATTCAGGTATGAGCGCGTGGCCCCGGAGTGGGTCCGGAGACCCAAAAGGGGTCAAAAGGGGGCTGAAGTGGGGGAAAGTGTTGACATGTGGGTAGATGTGGGGCATAGTGGCGCACACAGGAGACAGCAGCACCGATCTGGTCACCGCAAAGGACCGGAACGGTGAGCCAAGGGAACGAGCCATGACGGGCAGGAACGAAGAACAGTGTTTCTCGGTGAAGACACCCATTCGCTGGACGAGAAGGGCAGGGTCGTGTTGCCCCGCCGGTTCCGCGACGCCCTCTCCGACGGCTGCATCGTTGCCAAAGGCGAGGACCATCAACTCCTCGTATTCACTCGCGACGCCTATGAACAGAAAGCGGCCGAGGTGATCGCTGCTCCCAACACCCGGGCCGGTCGTCGCGTTCGACGCATCTTCTTCTCGGGCGCCGATGAGCAGGGCCTCGACAAGTCGGGTCGGCTGTTGGTCAAGAACGAGCTCCGGTCGTATGCCGGGCTCAACGACGGCGCCGAGGTCAAGGTGCTCGGTCTCTACTCACACATCGAATTGTGGAACCCGGACCGCTTCGCCATGGACAAGGAGCGAGGCGAAGTCGATTTCACCTTCGACGAAGAGGACGAAGACCGCGACGAGGACGACGAGATGGAATGACCGAACGGTGCGATGCCTGACTCATCGCCAGCCCCCCGGATACCAATTGGAAGGCCCCTGACTCCGCCCGCTTCCATGTTGGTGCCAGCGCCCGGGGGGCTGGCCATGAGCCAGGACCGGGAATACCACCGGCCGGTCATGGCCGTAGAAGTACTCGATCTGTTTCGACCGATCGAGCAGGGAGTGATCGTCGACGCCACCTTTGGCGGAGGCGGACACAGCGAGTTGCTGAAGAGGGAGTTGGGACGCACCGTGCGAATCGTGGGCATCGACCGAGATCCGGCCGCCGCAGCCAATGCCAACGCCATGGGCGTGGAGCTGGTGTCCGGCGACTTCGGTGACCTCGAAACCCTGCTCGACCGGGCAGGGATCGATGCGATCTCCGGCATCCTCTTCGACTTCGGTGTCTCCTCGCATCAGCTCGACCACCCGGTGAGAGGATTCTCATATCGGCACGACGGTCCGCTCGACATGCGGATGGACACATCTCAGACCCTCAGCGCCGACACCATCGTCAACGGATGGGACCGTCGGGATCTCGCCCAGGTCATTCGCCGCTACGGCGAGGATCCCAATGCCGATCGAATTGCCCGCGCCATCGTCGCCGCCCGTCCGATCTCGGGCACGGTCGAGCTGGCGCACGTCGTGGCGGAGGCACTCCCTGCCGCAGTCCGCCGTCGACCCGGACATCCGGCACGTCGGACATTCCAGGCGATCCGGATCGCCGTCAACGGCGAGCTCGAATCCATCGAGCAGGGCCTCGAAGCCGGAATCGAGCGTCTGCATCCGTCGGGACGGATCGTTGCAATCTCGTATCACTCGCTCGAAGACCGGATCGTCAAGCGCCGGTTCGCCGCCGGTGCGAGAGGGTGCACCTGTCCCCCCGATCTGCCGGTCTGCTCATGCGGGAACGAGGCCGAGTTGACGCTGCTGACGCGCAAGCCGATCGAGCCGAGCCAAGCCGAGCTCGAACAGAATCCTCGCGCCCGATCCGCACGGCTCCGGGCCGCGATGAAGGCCGCCGCATGACAGCTCGTCCGCTGCGAGCCACCCCCGTCGGACGTCGGCCCGGATTCCGGGTCATCGGCGGCACTCAGAGCCGACGGCCCCAAGTCGGGCCATTTGCGGTGTTCGGAATCGTCGTCGTGGCGTCGATGCTCGGCATCGTGGTGGCGAGGACCTCGCTCGACGCCGGGGCATTCGAGCTGGCCGACCTCAATCGTCAGATCGCCACCGAGCAGAGCCGGCAACAACTCCTCGAGCTGAAGGTCGCCGAATTGGAGAGTCCCACACGGATCGGTCCGCTGGCCGAGCAGATGGGTCTCGTCTTCCCCGACGACCGAAGGACACTGCTCGTCGACGGCCTCGACGACCGAGATCCCGCCGGTTTGCTCGTGGGCGCCGATACTCCCGTGGCAATGGGAGATCAACCGTGAACTCGGGAATTCTTCGACGTTGCGCTGGCGTCGACGTGGTGGCGTCCTCCGATCCGCCCCTACGTCGACGCCGAAGGTGAATCATGGCGGCCCGAAGAGCCGCCAGAATGCCGGCGCCGCATCAGATGCGGCTGATCGTCCTCGGCGCAGTGATGGTCCTCATCTGGGGGGCAATGGGTGCACGTCTCTTCCAGGTTCAGGTCGTACACGCCTCCGAGTTCACCCAACGCGGGCTGGACCAGCGGCTCGTCGAAGAAGAGCTGTCGCCGACCCGCGGCCGTATCTTCGACCGCAACGGTGATCCGCTGGCCTTGACGATCGACGGTGTGACGCTCTATGCCGTGCCCGATGAGGTCGAGGACCCCGTATGGGTGGCCCAGCAGGTCGCAGCCTTCGCCGGGGTGGACGTGACCGGGCTGAGGACCGCGCTCGCAGATGCCATCGTCGAAGGTGTCGGATTCGTGTATCTCGCCCGACAGCTCGAACCTGATGTGGCGGCCGAGATCATGGAGCTCGACATGGCCGGCGTCTACGAGATCAAGGAGCCGAAGCGCATGTATCCCACCGACTCCGTGGCTGCCCAGGTGCTCGGGGTCACCAACATCGACGGCGCCGGACTCGAAGGACTCGAACTCGTGTACGACGACGTGCTCGTCGGGACTCCGGGCAAGCTCGTCTACGAGCGCGCACCGGGAGGGACCAACATCCCCCAGGGCCCCCTGGAACGGGTGCCGTCGGTGCCGGGCGAGGATCTGGACACCACGCTCGACATTCCCCTGCAGTACGCCGCGGCCCAGGCCTGCGCCGGTGCCGTGGAACGGACGTCGGCTGCCTCATGCTGGGTCGTCGTGTACGAGCCACAGACCGGAGCTGTGCTCGCCCTTGCCGGAGCTCCGGCCTACGACCCGGCCCTTCGCGCAGCGCTCGACGGCGGTCCCTTCACGAACGCCGTGGTCAGGGAGCAGTACGAGCCCGGGTCGACCCAGAAGTTGATCACACTGGCGGCTGCGCTGGAGACCGAGACGGTCGAGCTCGACACCGTGATCCCCCAGGTGGGCGACCGCATCGAGATCAACGAAGGTGCATGCGTGTCGGCCGATGACGAGGTCCGGGGCTGCTACGCCGATTCCGAGAGACACGAAACACGGGACATGACCGTGCAGGAGATCTTCACGCGCTCATCGAACGTCGGCACCATCAAGATCGCGTCGAGGTTGCCCGAGGGCACACTCGACTTGTTCATGCGCCGGTTCGGATACGGCGAGCCCACCGGCATCGACTTCAACGGTGAGGCCGCCGGACAGATCTCGGTCGATCCCAGTTGCTCCACATGCCAGGCTTCCGCAGCCATCGGCTACTCCGTGGCCGTCACCCCTCTCCAGCTCGCCGCTGCCTATGGGGCAGTTGCCAACGACGGCGTGTGGGTCCAGCCGCACCTGGTCGCCGAAGTCGGTGGGAAGGACGTCGACGTGGAATCGCGTCGTGTCGTGTCCCGCAACACCGCCTGGGCGATGCGCCAGCTGCTTCGCAAGGTCGTCGAAGAAGGCACCGGCACCGGTGCTCAGATCGAGGGGTACACGGTCGGCGGGAAGACCGGGACCTCTTCGAAACTCTCGGCCGACGGCACCTACTCCGAGGACGAGAACATCGCCAGCTTCGTCGGCATGGCCCCGATCGACGACCCCCGGGTCGTGGTGGCGGTGGTGGTCGACAACCCATCGTTCGAGTTCCGTTTCGGAGGACTGGCTGCAGCACCCGTGTTCTCGGAGGTGATGGAGGCTGCCCTCCAGCGTATGGGGGTTGCTCCCGATGCAGTCCTCGGGTGAGACCCTCGAGACGATCGCCGCGGCCGTCGGCGGCCGCGTCGAAGGCCGGTCCGAGACGCGTGTGACCGATGTCACCCACGACAGCCGAGCCGTAGGTCCAGGCGTGATGTTCGTGGCAGTGCGGGGTTTCACGCGCGATGGCCATGAGTACGTGCCGGACGTGGCTCGGGCGGGGACCGCCGCCGTATTGGTGGATCACTCGCTTCCTGTCGCCGTTCCTCAGGTCGTGGTGGAGGACACCCGACGAGCGATGGGTCGTGCGGCGGCGGTCGTACACGGTGACCCGTCTGCCCACATGGCAGTGGTGGGTGTCACCGGGACGAACGGCAAGACCTCGGTCACCCACATGATCGAGTCCATTCTGAGCTACCGGGGACGGCGATGTGGCGTGGTCGGGACGCTCGGGATCCGGGTGGGGTCCGTCGCCATTCCCTCGGAGCGAACGACTCCGGAAGCGACCGACTTCCAACGGATCCTGGCCATGATGCTCGACGGCGGGGCCGACTCGGTTGCCGTGGAGGTGTCATCTCATGCGTTGGAGCTCGGGAGGGTCGACGGAACCCGGTTCGCGGTGGCAGCCTTCACGAATCTGTCCCAAGACCACCTCGACTTCCACGGCGACATGGAGACCTATTTCGGTGTCAAGGCCACCCTCTTCGACGCCGCCCGCTCCGCACTGGGCGTGATCGACATCGATGACGACTGGGGTGTCCGGCTCGCACGGCGCGTGACCATCCCGGTGTTGACGGTTGGTCTCGACGGCGACGCCGACCTCACAGCCGAAATCACGGGTGCCGACTTCAGAGGGTCGGATGTCGTGGTGAGGCTCGGAGCCACCGCACACCGGGTGCGGGTCCCGATCGCGGGGCGATTCTCGGTCGCCAACGCCTTGGTGGCGGTGGGCTGCTGTGTCCAGCTCGGCGTAGGCCTGGGCGACGCGGTGGCAGGGCTGTCGAACGTCGAGCCGATCCCGGGTCGCTTCGAGTTCGTGTCGGGTGACGACCCCGTGGCGATCGTCGTCGACTACTCGCACACACCGGCCGGTATCGCGGCTGCGATCGAGACCGCGCGACCGTTGACACGTGGGCGGATCATCGCCGTGTTGGGCGCCGGTGGGGACCGCGATCGCGAGAAGCGCCCCCTGATGGGCTCGGCGGCATCGGCAGCCGATCTGGTGATCGTGACGTCGGATAACCCCAGATCTGAGGCTCCGGCTGCGATCATGACCGACGTCATGAACGGAATCACCGCCCAGAGCGAACCCATCGAAGATCGGCGTGCCGCGATTCGACGCGCCATCGTCGATGCGGAGCCGGGGGACACCATTGTCCTGATGGGGAAGGGTCACGAGGCGTATCAGGAGATCGCAGGTGTGAAACACCCGTTCCACGACCGTACGGTTGCTCGGGAGGAGCTCGACGCCGCCCGGAGTGCCGGCTCGTGATCGCTCTCGCCGTCGCCGTCGGTTTCGGCCTGGCGTTGTCGATCTTCGGTACCCCCGTCGCCATCCGCTATTTCCGCCGCCGTTCGATCGGCCAATTCATCCAAGAAGAGGTCGAGGGCCACCATCACAAGCAGGGGACACCCACCATGGGTGGGGTGGTGTTCGTGCTCGCCGTGACCGTGGCGTACCTGGCCGCTCACGTGAAGCTGTGGACGCCGGCGACCGGCATCACGTTCAAAGTCGAGCCGTTCTTCGCCGGGGGGCTGCTGGCGATGCTCGCCTTTGTGGGAATGGCCGCGATCGGGTTCCTCGACGACTACACGAAGCACACACGCAAGCGGTCACTGGGGCTGAGCATCAGAGCCAAGTACGCCGGTCAGCTCGCAATCGCCGTGCTCTTCGCCTGGGGCGCCTCCGCAGCAGACGTGTCGACCGAGTTGAGTTTCGTGCGCCCACTCGGCATAGAGCTCGGCCCATTGTTCGTGATCCTGGTGCTCGGCATGATCACCGGGTTTGCCAACGGCGCCAACTTCGCGGACGGCATGGATGGCCTGGCTGCCGGATCGGCGGCACTCATGTTCGGGGCCTACACGATCATCGCCTTCTGGCAGAACAATCAGAACGCCGACCCGACGTCGACGCTCTATCGCGGTGCGACAGACCCATTCGAGGTCGCAATCCTGTCGGCGGCGATGTTGGGAGCCCTGCTCGGGTTCCTGTGGTGGAACGCCCCGCCCGCCAAGATCTTCATGGGCGACGTCGGCTCGAACGCGATCGGTGGACTGCTTGCCGCCATGGCGATACTCACCAACACCCAGCTGCTGCTCGTGGTTGTTGCCGGCCTGTATGTCGCCGAGAGCTTTTCGTCTGCAATTCAGATCATCTGGTACAAGACCTTCAAGAAGCGGGTGTTCAAGATGGCGCCACTCCATCACCACTTCGAGCTCGATGGCTGGCCGGAGACGACGGTGGTGATCCGCTTCTGGATCCTGGCCGGCGCCAGCGTGGCGCTCGGACTCGGTTTCTTCTACGCCGATTTCCTCCGGCAAGCCGGAGTGCTGCAATGACCAGGACGCTCGTTCTCGGCGCCGCTGTCTCGGGCGCCTCTGCCGCACGGCTCGCCCGTCGGATCGGTCACGCAGTGACGATCTACGACGAGCGTCCCGATGCGCTGACGGGACTGATCGGCGAAGGCTTTGGCGTGATCTCGGGGGCATGGGATGTGGTCGATCTCACTGGAGTCGATTTGGTCGTGACCAGTCCCGGGATCCCCGACCGGGCCCGCCCGATCGTCGACACACTCGAGACACGCGTCCCGCTCTGGAGCGAGATCGAATTTGCCTGGCGGCAGCTGCCGGCCACGACGAAGGTGGCGGCCATCACCGGCACGAATGGCAAGACGACGGTGACGGAGCTGATCGCGGACATGTTGAAGGCGGCGGGCGTCGCTGTCCGAGCCGTGGGCAACATCGGAACCCCGCTCGCCGATGTGGTGGGGGAGAACATGGATGTGGCCGTGGTCGAGGTCTCTTCCTTCCAGCTCCACTACTCCGACGCCTTTCGGCCCGATGTCGCGGTGGTGACCAACGTCGCACCCGATCATCTCGACTGGCATGGAACCTTCGAGCGGTATCTGGAGGCAAAGTCGCGCATCGTCGCCAATCAGCGGATGACCGATCTTCTCGTGTACTGCTCGGACGACGAGGGAGCGTCGCGTATCGCAGAACGCGCACCGGGCCGCACGGTGGGCGTGACCACGAACACCGTCTCGGCCCATGGCTACGGTGTCGACAGACAAACGCGAACCCTCCGGCTCGGGACGTGGGCGATCCCGTTCGATCGCTTGAAGGTCTCGGACGGGGTGTTCCTCGTGGATCTGGCGCTGGCCGCCGCGGCCGCGACGCAGCTGGGTGCCGACCCGCAGTCGATACGCGCGGTCGCCGAGCGATTCCAGCCGTCGGCACACCGCCGCACCCTGGTGGCGGAACGGGACGGGGTCCGTTTCATCGACGACTCCAAGGCCACCAATCCTCACGCTGCCCTCGCAGCGATTCGTGACAACGCTTCGGTCGTCCTGATCGCCGGTGGGCTTGCCAAGGGTCTCGACATCGGCCCGCTCGCAACCCAGGGCAACGTGAAACGGGTGGTTGCCATCGGAGAGTCGGCGCAGGACCTCGTGAGAGCCGGCGGGGACCGTGTCGTCGTCGCCTCGTCGATGGAAGAGGCGGTGGCTCTCTCGGCCTCGGTCGCCGAAGCCGGTGACGTGGTCCTGCTCGCACCTGGTTGTGCGAGCTTCGACATGTTCGAGTCGTACCGTCATCGGGGCGACGCCTTCGCTCAGGCGGTTCAGCGTCTCCTGGAGGGAGGAGCCACATGACATCAACCACCACCCGGCCGCCTCGTGCCCGGCGACGTTCCAAGGTCACCTCGATCACCGAGATCCGAGCTGCCGCACGGGCGAGGGACGACAAGATCCACTCCACGAACCGGCTGATCACCACCCTGCTGCTGGTGGTGGCGACCCTGGTGGTCATCGGCTTGGCCGAAACGATCTCGGCGACCTCGACGGTTGCCCTCAGCGAGTCGTCCGAGCGCTACTTCTACCTCATCCGGCAGCTCGTGGGCCTGGGGCTCGGCATGGTGGCGCTGGTCGTCGCAGCTCGCCTGCCGTACGCGTGGTACCGCAAAGCTGCACTCCCGCTGTTCGTGCTCACCGTCGGGTTGCTCATCGCCGTGCTGCGAGTCGGATACAAGGCGGGCGGCGCCACGTCATGGCTCGATCTGGGACCCATCAACTTCCAGCCGACCGAGCTGGCCAAGTTCTCGGTGATCGTCGCGCTGGCGGCGGTGCTCGAGCGCAAGCACAAGACCCTGAACGACTTGGGGCACTATCTGGCCCCGGTCATCGTGTACGTGGGGATCGTCGCGTTTCTCGTGATGCTGCAGGGAGATCTCGGTGGCGTGATCATCGTGGGCGCCTGCGCTCTCGCCGTGTTGTTCATCTCGACCGCTCCGATCCGATTCGTGGGCATGACTGCGATCGCCGGAGGCCTGGCGGCACTGTTGCTGGCACATCGAAGCCCTGAGCGATGGTCGCGAATCACGAGCTTCCTCGATCCATGGGCAGACCCCCTCGGCGACAGCTTCCAACTGATTCAGGGATACGTGGCACTCGGCACGGGCGGGATCGTCGGGTCCGGCCTCGGGAACAGCCGTGCCCGCTGGTTCTACCTGCCGAACGCTCACACCGACTTCATCTACGCCATCATCGGAGAAGAGACCGGGCTCATCGGAGCGATGCTGGTACTGGCGTTGTTTGCGTTGCTCGCGGTCATCGGAGCGACGATCGCATACCGTACGACCGATCCGTTCGGGAGGATGCTTGCTGTGGGCATCACCGTCTGGCTTTCGTTCCAGGCCATGGTCAACGTAGGGGGCGTGCTCGGTGTGATGCCGATAACCGGTGTCACGCTGCCATTCGTGTCGTACGGTGGCACCTCGCTTGCGATTTCGATGGCGATGATCGGTGTTCTGGTGAACGTCGCCTCCACCTCGATGCGCGCCAAGCGGCCCAAGGCATCACGGCCTGCGAAGACTCGCACCAAGTCATCGTGGGTGGCACGGCCCGGTGGGGCGACGTCGAAACGTCGCGGCGCCAAGGCGTGACCTACGCAATTGCGGCCGCCGGAACGGGGGGCCATGTGTTTCCCGGTCTGTCCGTCGGCGAGGCGCTCGTTCGACGTGGTATCGAGCACGACAACATCCTCTTCGTCGGTGGGAGTCGTCTCGAATCGAAGGTGTATCCCGCACAGGGGTTCCCATTTCTTCAGGTGGAGTTGCGAGGCCTGAAGCGATCGATTTCGGCATCGAATCTCGGTATCCCTCTCGTGGTGAGCCGAGCCGTCTCTGCGATCAGCGGCGAACTACGAACCCGCGATGTGCACGTCGTGCTCGGCATGGGCGGTTACGTCACCATCCCCGCCGCTCTGGCCGCCCGACGGGTGGGCGCCCGATTGGCGGTCTCGGAACAGAATGCCGAAGCCGGTCTGGCAAACGCCCTCGCCTCGCGGTGGGCAGACGTGGCCTTTGGGGCGTTCCCTTCGACCCTCCGGATGCCAAAGGCTCGTTGGGTCGGGAACCCGGTCCGACCGTGGTTGTCCGTGTTCGATCGGAGTGCGCTCAGACCGCGAGCCATCGAGCATTACGGGCTCGATGCGAACCTGCCGGTAGTGGGCGTGTTCGGCGGCAGTCTGGGGGCCGGTGTGATCAATCGAGCCGTGACCGACCTGGCAACGAGCTGGACCGGCCCAGATCTCCAGATCCTGCACCTGGCCGGCGACGAACACGCAGCGGCACTCCGGTCGGCGGCGGATCGCGCCGTGGTCCCTTGGACCGTCATCGATTTCGAGCCGGCGATGGACCTCTTCTACGCCGCCAGTGACCTGGTGGTGGCTCGCGCCGGAGGAGCGGTTGCCGAACTGGCCATCACGAGAACACCCTCCATCTTGATCCCGGGCGGTTTCGGTTCCGGGCGCCATCAGGACGAGAACGCCCGAGTCTTCGAGGAGGTCGGCGGAGCCGTGGTCGTGGGCGAGGACGAGGTGGGCGATCTTCCCGAAAGGGTCTCGAAGTTGGTCGACGATCCGGAGCGTCGAGGGGCGATGGCGAGATGCCTTGCTTCGCTCGCCAAGACCGATGCCGCCGATGTGATCGCAGCGACGTTGGAGGAGCTGCATGGTTGATCTCGCCGATACCCGCCGTATCCACATCGTGGGCGTGGGTGGGGCCGGGATGAGTGCGCTGGCCAAGATCTTGCATGGACGCGGGTTCGTGGTCAGCGGCTCGGACCTGCGATGGAGCGCATCGCTGGCCGGGCTCGCAGACCTCGGTCTGGAGGTCTGGTCGGGTCATCGGTCGGAGGCGGTGACCGCCGTCGACCTGGTGGTGGCGTCGTCTGCGGTACCGGAAGGCGACACCGAACTCGCCGCAGCGTTGGCTGCGGGAGTGGAGGTCTGGCGGCGACCGCAGCTGTTGGCAGCCATCACCGCCACCATCCCGACGATCGGCGCCACCGGAACCCACGGCAAGACGACCTCGACTGCCCTCATGATCTCGGCCGTCTCGGCCGTCGGGCTCGACCCGAGCTTTGTGGTGGGTGGCGAGTTGGTCGAGTACCGGACGAATGCAGCGGTGGGGACCGATGACCTGTTCGTGTTGGAGGTCGATGAAGCGTTTGGCACCTTCGAGCACGTAGACCTGCAAGGTCTGATGGTGACCAATGTCGAGGCCGAGCATCTCGATCATTTCGGAACGATCGAGGAGCTCGAGAGTGCGTTCGCCCGGGTGGTGCGCAACGTCGACGGCCCGGTGGTCGTGTGCGTCGACGACCCAGGAGGGGCTCGCCTCTTGCAGCGGACTTCCGTGCGGTCCTACGGATTCTCATCCGGCGCTCACTGGCGCATCGCCGAGGTCGCCGAGGGCGAGGGGCGCACACGCTTCATCCTCGAAACCGGCACCGCCGGGGTCGAGATCGTGATACCTCGAGTCGGCAGGCACATGGTGCGCAACGCGGCGGGAGTGGTCGCCCTCCTCGGCGAGTTGGGGCACGACCTCGAACTGGCGGCTGCCGGCATAGCGAGGTTCGGGGGTGTGCGGAGGCGTTTCGAGGATCGTGGCACGGTGGGCGGGGTGACCGTCATCGACGACTATGCACACCATCCGACCGAGGTGGCAGCCACGATTCGCGAGGCGAACGCCCATCACGATCGTCGCGTGGTGGCGGTCTTTCAGCCACATCTCTATTCGCGCACCATGCAGTTCGCGCGAGAATTCGGAGCCGCGCTCGCCATGGCCGATCTGGTCGTGGTCACCAACGTGTTCGGTTCCCGCGAGGCCCCGATCCCCGGCGTGACCGGTGCACTGGTCGCCGACGCAGCCACCCGGGCGGGGGCCGAGGACGTCACCTATGTCCCGCACCTCTCAGATGTCTCTTCGCGACTTGCCTCGATGCTCAAAGACGGCGACCTGGTGCTCACGATGGGGGCGGGCGACATCACAGTCATCGGCCCCGAGATCCTGGCCGCGGTGGAGGCCCGCGTATGAGTGCTTTGTCGGCCCTGGTGGATCAGGGGATCGTTGCCACAGATGTCCCGCTTGCCGCGCTGACCACATACAAGCTGGGTGGGCCTGCCAGGTTCTTTGCGACACCGAACGACGTCGATGAGCTCGCAGCGGTGGTGCAGGCGAGAATCGCGGATGGGGTGCCGATGGTGGTTCTGGGCCGCGGATCCAACATGGTTGTCGCCGACGAAGGATTCGGAGGGCTGGTCGTGCGACTCGGGACCGGATTCGGCACAATCGACCATCGGCCCGACTGCATCGTGGCGGGTGCCGCCGTCAGCCTGCCGATGCTGGCGAGGTCCGCCGTGGCGGAGGGGCGGCTCGGGTTGGAGTTCTACGTCGGCATCCCCGGGTCGGTCGGCGGTGCCGTTCGACAGAACGCCGGCTGCCACGGAGTGGAGACCGTCGATCGACTGATCTCGGCCCGCATTGTTCGGCCCGACGGTGCGGTCGAATCGGTCGATGTCTCCGGGCTCGGACTCTCGTACCGGCATTCCAACCTCACGGACGCCGACATCGTCGTCGAGGCGGTCTTCGGGTTCGACCCCGGCGATCCGAGCGTCGGAGAGAAGGCGATCCGTGACATCACCCGCTGGCGCAAAGAACACCAACCCGGGGGTACGCTCAATGCCGGGAGCGTCTTCAAGAACCCTCCGGGTGACGCCGCCGGGCGAATCATCGATTCCGCCGGGCTCAAGGGCCTCGCCGTGGGAGGTGCCTCGGTGTCCACGAAACACGCCAACTTCTTCGTGGCCACGTCGGAGGCGACGGCGGCGGACGTGTTCGCACTCGTGTCCGAGGTACGGCGCGTGGTGCTCGAAGAGACCGGTGTCGACCTCCGGCCCGAGATTCGGTTCGTGGGATTTGAGGAGCGCACATGACTCGAATGGACCCGAGAATGGCCGCCCGTCGAAAGGTGGTTCAGGAGTCGCATGCCCGACGGAGTCTGGCCAGGCTGATGCGGGTGCTGGTGTTCCTCACGGTGGTCGCCGGGGTCGTCTGGGCCTTCCGGTCACCACTGCTGGCGGTTCAGGGCATGGAGATCCGCGGTGCGAGCGCGGTCGACGTCGCCGAGGCGATCGCCGTGGCCGGGCTCACCGAAGGGGTGCCGATGATGGATGTCGATCTGGAGGCGGCGACCGCAGCCCTGGAGACGGATCCATGGGTGGCGTCGGCCACGGTCACGAGATCCTGGCCCCAGACGATCGTGATCGAGCTCGTGGAGCGCTCACCGGTGGCGTGGGCCGCCACCGCCGACGGGTGGGGCCTAGTGGCGGGCGACGGGGTGGTCGTGGAGTACTCGGACACCCCGGATCCCCAAGAGCCGATTCTGGTGCTTCCGGGCCGAGCGGGATCCGAGCTCGCTGGTGACCGTGAGATCGTCGGCCTGCTCGACTTCGTCATGGCGCTCCCCGACGAGCTGCGCCAGGGTGCCCGAATCGAACAGGGGGAGTCTGGTTTCGAGGGAACGATCGGTGGTTATGCCGTCCGCATCGGCTCCGGCTCCGACGGTCGGGAAAAGGCGCTGGCTCTGGCGGCGGTGCTGGAAACCGCACCGGAAGAGGGGTCGATCATCACCGTGATTGCGCCCGCCCAGCCTGCGGTTCTCCCACCCGGTGCCCTGCCCGACGAGGCGGATGACGGGGCGGACCCTGAAGGGGGGTAACCCTCAAGTTCTACTAAAACCTCATGGCCAGGGGCTTTACACCTTGCCACCTTATGTGTAAAGCTCAGGTAGACGGTGGTTTTTCGCGAGTTCACCCGCATGTGGCTCGTCGGTGACCAAGCACGGATTCCACGATCAGGAGAACTACGGTGAACGACGGCAACATGGGCCGCGGAGGCGGTAACTACGGCGGCGGCTACCTCGCCGTCATCAAGGTGGTCGGTGTGGGCGGGGGCGGCGTCAATGCCGTCAACCGCATGGTCGAGGCGGGGGTCAGGGGTGTCGAGTTCATCGCTTTGAACACCGACGCCCAGGCGCTTCTCATGTCGGATGCCGACGTCAAGCTCGACCTGGGCCGTGAGATCACCCGAGGGCTCGGCGCAGGTGCCAACCCCGAGGTCGGCAGGGCGGCCGCCGAGGCGCATCGAGCTGAGCTGGAGGAGGCGCTGAAGGGCGCCGACATGGTGTTCATCACTGCCGGCGAAGGCGGTGGAACAGGGACCGGTGGTGCCCCGATCGTGGCGGAGACGGCCAGGAGTCTCGGCGCGCTCACGGTGGGCGTGGTCACCCGGCCTTTTGGTTTTGAAGGTCGCCGCCGTGCGCTGCATGCCGAGCAGGGAATCCAGAGTCTTCGTGACGCCGTCGACACGCTGATAGTCATTCCCAACGATCGGCTGCTCGAGATCGGAGACCCCAAGGCCCCGATGATGGAGACGTTCCGACTCGCCGACGACGTGCTGATGAACGGAGTCGCCGGCATCACGAATCTCATCACGACACCGGGCCTCATCAACGTCGACTTTGCGGACGTCAAGACCGTGATGTCCGAGGCCGGTACGGCCGTGATGGGTATCGGGAGGGCCTCGGGCGACGACCGGTCGGCGCAATCGGCGCAACGTGCCATTTCGAGCCCCATGCTCGAAACGTCGATGGAGGGGGCGCGCGGAGTGCTCCTCTCGGTGGCAGGTCCTTCGTCGATGACGCTCCACGAGGCGACGACCGCTGCCCAGGTCGTGTCCGAGCACGCGGACGACGATGCCGAGATCATCTTCGGTGCTCTGATCGACGACGGTCTCGGCGAGGAGATGCGCGTGACCGTGATCGCCGCCGGATTCGATCGGAAACGGCCGTCGCGCTCTGGTGGGATCACCACCTCGGCGGGGCAGCGGACTTCGGCAGGTCGCCCCGGACGCGACGACGACCTCGACATCCCGACGTTCGTCCAGGGATGATCGTGCCCGCGGGCGGGGTGGCCTTCACCCTGGCCGCCGATGGCGACGCTCGATCCGACCCGTCGGCTCGCAGCCGAATTGCGGACGGCCTCGACATCACCAGCGCCTGGGGGGTCGTCCACCAGATCCACGGGGCTTCGGTGGTCGAGGTCACCGAACCCGGAGACCACGGGGAGGCAGATGCGCTCTTCACTCTGACCGACGTGCCCGTGGCGGTCTTCACGGCGGACTGTTTCGGCGTCGTTCTCGAGGGCGATGGTGGCGTGGGTGTCGCTCACGCAGGCTGGCGAGGAGCCGCTGCCGGGGTGGTCCCCGAGCTGCGTCGGCGCATGGACCGGGCCGGTGTGACCGTCGACCGAGCCTTCATCGGACCCGGCATCGGCCCCTGCTGTTTCGAGGTGGGCCCGGAGGTCGCCGAACGTTTTGGAGACTTCGTCCGCACCACGACGTGGAGGACGACGTCGGTCGATCTCGTCGCCATCATCCGTCATCAGCTCGGCGGGGTGGAGGTGTGGAGCGCCGGGCGGTGCACTATGCACCATCCCGGTCATCACTCCCACCGTGCGACGGGCACACACGACCGAATGGCGGCGCTGGCATGGAGGATGCGAGACTCCGGCGGAGGATCATGACGTATTCCGATGTGATGGACCGTGTGTCGGTTGCTGCCGCGAGGGTCGGACGATCGTCCGGCGACATCCGGGTGGTGGTGGTCTCGAAGGGTCGGACGGTCGAGCAGATCGCCACGGTCTACGAGCAAGGTCACCGCGACTTCGCCGAGAATCGAGCCCAAGAGCTGGCGGCGAAGACCCCAGAACTGCCACGTGACATCCGATGGCATTTTGTGGGACCTCTCCAGACCAACAAAGTGCGCATCGTGCGTCCCGTTGCGTCGCTTCTGCACTCCTACGACAGGGACCACCTGGCTGCTGCATGGCTGAAGGGGCCAGGGCGAGCACCGCCGGTGCTGCTTCAGGTCAACATCGGGCGTGAACCTCAGAAGCACGGATTCTCCCCGGAGGAAACGGAGGAGGCCTGTCGCCGAGCCATCGAAATGGGCTTGCGTGTGACCGGGTTGATGGCGATTCCACCGCTCGGTGACGAGCCGGAGCTGGCTCGCCCTCACTTCGTCCGTCTGCGAGGATTGCGGGATCTGCTGTCACAGCGATGGCCCGAGGTCTCCGAGTTGTCCATGGGGATGACCGACGACTTCGAAGTGGCCATCGAGGAAGGCGCCACGATTATCCGGCCCGGACGGGCTATCTTTGAAACCTGATCGGGAGGGTCCAACCAGATGTCTTCACTGTTCTCGAAAGCGCTCGTCTATCTCGGATTGGTCGATGAAGACCACATCGAGGTGGAGGCCGACCACCATGAGGTCGGCCAGGGAGGCGCGCCCGAGGATCAACGGAAAGTCCGTCCGCTCACGCCGCCGGAGGGTCGACGGGTCGAGCCTCCGCCGGCAACGTCACGCACGGCGGCTGCCCCGGCGGGTACGACCATGGCCACCGTCCGGCCCGCCGGCTCGTCGTCGATGCGGGCGATCAAGCCCAATCCTCAGACGAACATCCTCGTGGTCGAGGAGTTCGGCGACGCCAAGATCCTCGCCGACTGGATTCGCGATCAGATCCCGGTCGTGATGGACCTGCGGCGAACCGACTCCGAGCTCATGCGCCGGGTGATCGACTTCTCTTCTGGGCTCATCTACGCGCTCGACGGCCGGATGCGAAAAGTCGGGGAATCCCTCGTGCTGATCACGCCAGACGGCGTCGACCTCAGCATCGAGGAGAAGCGCCGACTCCAGGCTCTCGGTGCCTACGAAGTGTCGATGGACGAATAGCCCATGAGCCTGTACCAACTCGTTTGCCAGATCCTCCAGCTGTTCACACTCGTACTGTTGGCCTGGGTCGTGCTGTCCTGGATCCGGGTGCCGTATGACCACCCGATCGGCAAGGTTCATCGGTTCCTCGACAAACTCGTCATGCCGATCGTGCTCCCGATCCGACGCGTGATCCGTCCGGTCAACATCGGAGGGGTGTCACTCGATCTGTCGGTGATCATCATCTTCATCGTGATCAACATCATCTGCTGATCATGTCGACCGGGCCTCTTGCTCGCAGGCTCGTCGTCGAACGGCAATGCTTGGAAGCGGGCTCCTGGCTCCGTAAGCTCACGACGATCCGGATAGAGGTGCACACATGGCGTTGACGCCGATCGACGTCCAACAGAAGACGTTTGGAACCGCGCTCCGAGGCTACGACCTGGACGAGGTCGACGATTTCCTCGACGAGGTGGTCACCACTCTCAAGTCATATGAGGAGCGTCTGACAGAAGCGCAGAACCGGATAACGGCTCTGGAGGCGGATCTCGCCGGGAAGGGCGACTCCGAGAGCGCAATCAGTCGTGCCCTCGTGGCCGCCCAGAGATCGGCGGACATGATCGTCGACGAGGCCAAGGCCGAATCGAATCGGATTCTCGAAGACGCCCAGGCCCAGAACGAGCGTTTGGCGGCCGTGCGCGACGAGGAGCGAGCCAAGCTCGATGTGGAGGTCGCGGGTCTCCGGTCCGGCATCGCCGAGATCAGAGGGAAGGTGAAGTTGCTAGTCGCCGCGGTCGAGGCCGACGTCGACGCGATGGACCGAGTCATCGACGAGGGCATCCAGGAGTTGAAGCCCGACGCGGAAGAGATCGCGGTGCCACCCGACGCCCAGTTGATCGAAGAGTCGATCGTCGTCGAGGAGGTGGTCGAGGCGACCTTCGACCCAGCCTCCGGAAGCCAGTCGGTGTTCGAGGTGGGTGACACCGAAGGGACCATCGTCGCCGAGGATGTCGCCGACGACGTCGCAGAGGAGACCAGCGAGATGGTGCTCCTGGACGCCGGCGACGAGGCCGATGTCGAGGCCGAGCAGGGCATCACGGCCGGCGCCGACGGCATCGAGGCCGACACGCTCGACGAGGCCATCGCCGACGCCACTTTCAAAACGTGGGTACCGGAGGCCGCGGAGGAGTCGGACGAGGTGGCCGACGGCTGGGCGGAAGCCGAGGACGAAGCAGAGGATTGGGCCGAAGAAGTGCTTCCTGCCGATTCCATGAACTCCGACGACGCCGAGACCACCGATGCGTGGGAGCGCGCAGGTTTCGAGGGTTGGAGTGACGACGAAGCCGGAGATGCCGACAGCAAACCCCGACGCCCCTGGGAGTGACCTCCTAGGACGCTGTTGAACAACTCACTTCTGGTCGTCGATCGACGATCGACGGTCGTGGGGTTGGGTTGGGTGCGGGGGTGTCTCAACCGAACTGTCGACGTGAGGGTGTGAGCCGGCGACCCTGGTCGGGTTGAACTCGTGGGTGTGGCCCCTCGGTGACCCCCCGGGCCTGTTTCAGGTGAGCGCCCAGGTCCCGTGGTGGTGGTGGAGCCCGAGGTTGACGAGGCGGCGGAGGTTGATGGCTGCGACGCGGGTGGCGAGGCCGTGTTGGTTGCGTTCGATGCCGCGGTAGCGGAGGCGGCGGTTGCCTTTGGCGACGAGCCACGCGATCGACCGTTCCACCATGGGTCGCCATTGTCGGTAGTCGTCGGCGAAGTCGCCGTTGGCCCAGGCTTGCCTGGCGGCGACGAGCAGCGCGTCGTGGGGGTGGATCGTGAGATGGCGGCCACCGGCTGCTGACGTGCAACGCGAACGGAGCGGGCAACCGCCGCAGCGAGCCCCGAAGGTGGCGCCGCCCTTGGGAGCGATGTCGACGGTGTGTCCGCCGGGACAGGTGACGGTGCGAGCGGTGTGGTCGACGACGAAGTCGTCGCGGTTGAACTGGTCCGCTCCGAGCTTGGGGTTGCGGCGCAGCGGTATCGCCTTGATCGCCGCGGTGTGTTCAGCTGCGGCCAGCGCTGCACGAACGTCGCCAGACCCATACGCCGAATCGGCGAGCACTTGCAGGCCGGGTTCCTCGCCGGCGAGTAGTTCGACACCGGCCGGTCCGTCACCAGCGTTCGCAGGGGTGAGCGCGGTGGCACAGATCAGCCCGGTTTCGGGTTCGACCGCGAGGTGGGCTTTGAACCCGTCCGGTAGGAGCTGACGCTCTTGTGCATGTGCCGGGATTCGGGATCAACCGTCGAGATCACCCGATCGGGCGCGACCAGCTGGGCGATCCGCCACGTGCCTTCGGTGTCGCCGGGCTCGACGTCTTGGCCCGCCACCAGCGCCAACAACCCGACCGCATCCGCTTGGGTGTCATCAAGGGTGACGCCATCGAGCGCGCCGATGATCGCCAACGCGTCGTTCACCAGCCCGCTCACGAGCGCGGTCTTGGCATCAGGATCGTCCCACGCGCACACCGGTTTGCCCGACGCGTCGTAGTCATGCGCCGACACCACAACAGCGGCCGCCTCAGGCACCAGACGCCGAACCCGGCGGATCGCCGACACCAGCTGGGTGACGGTGTCCTGGGTCGCGACCGCGTCATCGAGCAGCGTCGAGTCCAACGCCCGCCGCCGCTTTCCGGCCAGCACTCCGGTTGCGTCGATCACCGCCCGGACCGCGTCGAAGATCCGCTCCGGCGCCTCCGATGCCCGCAGCCGCGACCGCCAGTAGGTGAGCACCGAGTAGTGAATCCCCTCGTCATCGAGCGCCAACCCCGCAGCGACTTTCCACGCGATGTTCGTCCGCAACGCCGACACCGCGTCGCGATCCGACAGCCCCTCAAGCGCCTGCAACACCATCACCGTCGCCACCACATCGGCGGGCACCGACGGCCGGCCCCGTCCCGACGGGAACAGGTCGGCGAACATCTCATCCGGAAACAGATCCCGCCGGTGATCAGCCAAGAACGCGTGAACCGAGTCCTCGCCTACGAGATGACCGCACAACGCCGCCGCGTCCAACAACTCCGCACTCGGATCCGACCGTCCCTGCATCCACCCATTCTCTTCGATCCCCCCACAAATCGCGAGCACCGAAAGGCGAATTCTTCAACAGCGTCCTAGGCCTGCTCGATCGCGAGTCCGAACGGAATCCCGTCGATTTCCGTCGTCGCTGAGAGGTCCCCCGACCGTTCGAGTGAGGCTGCGAGCACCTCACTGCGGATCATCGCCGCGTTCGCTTCGACGGCCGTTCGCACACGGGCGTCGTCGGTCGACCACCGGACGATGATGCGATCCGTCACCTCGAACCCGGCGTCCCGACGGAGCTGTTGGACACGCGAGATGACCTCGCGGGCCAGCCCTTCGGTGCGAAGCTCCTCGTCGAGGTCCACATCCAGAGCCACGGCAAGTGGACCCGACGCTTCGACGACGGTCCCCGGGCGCGGCGTCCTCGTCACGATCAGATCCTCGCTCGTGAGTTGCTCTCCGGCGACCTCCACCGTCCCACCATCGAGAAGGACCTCCAGTTCGGTGGGTCCGAGTTCGACGACCGCCGCCGCCACCTCCTTCATCCTCGCTCCCAGCCGGGGGCCGAGACGCTTGAAGTCGGCCTTGGCACCGAGGTCCACGAGGCCTGCCTCGTCGCTCTGAACCTGCACCGTTCTCACATTGAGCTCCCCGGCGATCAGATCGCCGTGAGACCGAACCGCCTCCGCGACCGACCGGTCATGACTCAGGACCGTGGCCGAGCGCAGCGGCTGGCGGACCTTGATCTGATTCTGCTTGCGGAGGGCATGACCGAGTTGCACGACTTCGCGGACCGCCGACATCGCCTCTTCCAAAGGCTCGTCGATGAGCGTCAGGTCGGCCTTCGGGAAATCACAGTGGTGCACACTCCTCGGGGCATCCGGGTCGATTTCGGCGACGAGCCCCTGGTAGAGCCGTTCCGTGATGAAGGGCAGCACCGGCGCCAACACCGTCACGAACGTCGAGAGCACGTCGTAGAGCGTTGCGAACGCAGACAGCTTGTCGGCGTCCCCCGACTCGGAGGCGCCGCGTTTGGACCAGAACCGTCGCCTCGACCTCCGGATGTACCAGTTCGTGAGGTCGTCGATGAAGCCGAGCGTGGGCGGAACGACGTTGTAGAGGTAGTACCCCTCCATCTGGGTGTTCACCTCTCCGATCAGGCTCTGGAGGACAGACAGGATCCACCGGTCGATCTCGGGTCGATCGGCAGGCGCGGGTGCCGACCGCAGGTCGGCGGCGGTGATGCCGTCGGCGGCGGCATACGTCGTGAAGAACGAATAGGTGTTCCACAGCGGCAGGAGCACCGTCCGCACGACGTCCCGCACCCCCTCCTTGGAGAAACGGAGTGGTTCGGCCCGCAGCACCGGGGAGTTGATCATGAACGCCCGCAGAGCGTCTGCGCCGGACTCGTCGAAGATCTCGTTCGGGTCGGGATAGTTCTTGAGGCTCTTGGACATCTTGCGGCCGTCCTCGGCCAGGATCATTCCGTTGACGACACAGTTGCGAAAGGCCGGCTGATCGAAGAGAGACGTCGCCAGCACATGCAACGTGTAGAACCAACCGCGGGTCTGATCGAGCCCTTCGGCGATGAACTGGGCCGGATAGGTCGCCTCGAAGCGTTCACGGTTCTCGAAGGGGTAGTGGACCTGGCCGTACGGCATCGAGCCCGACTCGAACCAACAATCCAGGACCTCGGGCACCCGGCGCATGGTGTCTTCACAGTCCGCACACGGCCACGTGACCGGATCGACCAGATGCTTGTGGAGGTCATCGAGCCGAATCCCGCTCCGGGCCTCCAGATCGTCTATCGAACCGATGCATTCGGATGCGTCGCACCCGTCGCACTGCCACACGGGAATGCATGAGCCCCAGTACCTGTTGCGGCTGATCGCCCAGTCGCGAGCGCCTTCGAGCCAATTGCCGAAACGACGGCTGCCCACGTAGTCGGGCACCCAATGGATCTGCTCGTTGTGCTTCGCCATCCCGCCGGGATCCACTCTGACGAACCAGGTCGGAATCGCCTTGTAGATCAGCGGCGTTCCGGTTCGATAGCAGAAGGGATACGAGTGCCTGATGCGGTCGTTCCGCACGAGGATCCCCTGCTCCTTGAGGAGCGCGATCAGCACCTTGTCGGCATCCTTGATGTTCATGCCCGCCACCTCGGGCACGTCCTCGGAGAATCGTCCTTCCGCGTCCACCGGATCGACGAGCACGTCGAGGCCCGCGCTCTGCAGGGCGAAGAAGTCCGCCTCGCCGTACGCCGGTGCCATGTGCACCAGACCGGTCCCCTCCTCGGTGGTGACGTCGTCGGAGAGGATCACCCGAAATGCGCCACGATCCCGCTCGGTCTCGAAGTGGTCGAACGGCTGCCGGTAGGCCACACCGGCGAGCTCCTGGCCGGTGATTTGGCCCGAGACTGCAGGTGGCTCCTTCCAGAACGAGCCTACCCGCTCGGCCGCCAGCCAGAACACGCCGTCGGCGTCCTCGACTCGCACGTATTCGATGTCGATTCCGGCGGCGATCGCCAGGTTTCCCGGAAGGGTCCAAGGAGTGGTGGTCCAGATGAGGAGATGGTCGCCGGCCTCGACGGGACCCTTGCCCTCCACCACCTCGAGGCTGACGGTGATGGACGGATCGTCGGTGTCCCGATAGTCGAGATTCGCCTCGAAGTTGGACAGCGGCGTGGTGGCGCCGTAGGAGTACGGCAAGACCTTGAAGGCCAGGTAGATCAATCCCTTGTCCCACAGCTCCTTGAACACCCACCACACCGATTCCATGAAGTCGGTGTCCATTGTCTTGTAGTCGTTGTCCATGTCGACCCAACGCCCGAGCCGCCGGACCACCTGCTCCCATGCCTCGGTGTTCGCCTGGACGTGGGCCCGGCATGCCTCGTTGAAGCGATCGATCCCGTACTCGCTGATCTGGCGCGGGCCAGAGATCCCCAGCTGCTTCTCGACCTCCATCTCGACCGGCAGCCCATGCGTGTCCCACCCGAAGCGACGTTCGACGCGGTAGCCCCGCATCGTCCAGTAGCGGGGGACGACATCTTTGATGACGCCGGCGAGGAGATTGCCGTAGTGGGGAGTTCCGGTGGGAAACGGCGGCCCGTCGTAGAACACGTATTCGTTGTCCGCAGGCCGCATCCTGACCGACTCGGCGAAAGCGTCGATCCGATCCCACAAGTCCAAGACCTCGCGTTCGAGCTGCGGGAGGTCCACCTTCGAGTCGACTCGCTGAAAATCGGACGTGGTCACCATCGCTCCTGAGACACGGGCCGTCGATGGTAACGAGCCTGCCCGTCGCCAAAATCTCAATTGGACCGAAAGCGACGAACGCGGAGGACAGCCGTCCGCACCTCATCGTCTCGGGGGTGCGAGGCTCTGTTCGGCATGTGCCACGGTGCAGCCTTCGAGCCTGATCACCTTTCTGCGTCCAGCCGGCGCCCGCTCCAGGCTGGCGGAGCGCCCCGTCAACCGGTGCAGCAGCGCCACCACCGCGGCGTTGGCTCGTCCGTCCACCGGAGGGGCAGCGATCCGGATCTTCAGAGCGTCGCCGTGCTCTCCCGTGATCTCGGTCCTCGAGGCTCCAGGTACGACCCACACGGTGACGAGGCAATCCGCGTCGGCCGGCCGTATCCATGAGACCATGTGATCCATTCAAGCCGAAGGGCGCATTTGCGGCCGATCACTCCGTTCGGCCCTGGCGTAGCTCGGAGGAGTTGGTACAGTCCCGGCTCCCTGTAGAGGCAGAGGTGTATGGCAAAGGCGATGAAGAAGGCACAACTGAAGGAGTTCAAGGCTCAGCTCGAAGCCGAGCGACAACGCCTCAGCGAGCTCATCGAAGAGCACGAGCAAGAGTTGGAGGAAGCTCGTCTCACCGAGACCTCCGCTGACCGGAGCCCTGATCCCGGGAGCGCAGAAGCCGGCTCGATGAAGTTCGAGTACGAGAAGGAGCTGTCGATCGAGCGCAACTCCGTGGACCTCCTCCACAAGGTCGAGCGGGCACTCGAGAGAGTCGACGACGGCTCCTATGGCATCTGTGAGGTGTGCGGTTCGGAGATTCCGATCGCCCGGCTCGAGGTGTTGCCGTACGCCACCATGTGCGTGACGTGCGCGTCCAAGAGAAGCTGACCAGGCAATACGCCACAGCGCTGGCCATCGCCGTTGCTGTCGTCGTACTCGACCTGATCACAAAACGCATCGCCGCCATCTCCTTCGTCGACGGCCCGGTGTCCGTAATTCCGGGCGTTCTGTGGTTCACCTACGGGGAAAACCCGGGTGCGGCGTTTTCGATCTTCCAGAACGGCGGTTCGCTGTTCGGAGTCGCCGCCGTCGTGGCCGTCGCCGTGATCCTCGGAGCGCTCCGTACGACTCGGCCCCGGGTGGAGGTGATCGCATTCGGCATGGTCATGGGAGGCGCTGTCGGAAACCTCATCGATCGAATCGCGCGCGGCCCGGGACTGCTGGACGGTCATGTCATCGACTGGATCCGGTTCCCGAACTTTCCGATCTTCAACATCGCCGATTCCTCGATCACCATTGCGGTGGTCCTGCTGTTCGTCGCCGGTCTGCGCCACGGCGACGAAACCGAGGCCTGATGGCGTCGCACACGGTGCCCGACGACCTGGCGGGCGAGCGCACCGACAAGATCGTCGCCGTGCTCGGTGGACTGAGTCGCTCATTGGCCAGAACGCTGGTCGACGACGGCGCGGTGACGAGCGGAGGCCTGCCGGTGTCTGCTCGAGATCGGCTCGAGAGCGGCGCCGTCCTCGAATTCGAGGTGCCGGATCAGGGCGACATCCTCGAGCCAGAAGACCTCGACTTCGTGGTCCGCTACGAGGACGAGCACCTGCTCGTCGTGGAGAAGCCGGCGGGGATGGTCGTTCATCCGGGCGCAGGCCGAAATGCCGGCACACTGGCAGCCGGGTTGCTGTATCGATATCCCTCGATTCGAGGTGTCGGAGAGGATCCTCGCTGGGGGATCGTGCATCGCCTCGACCGTGACACGTCGGGATTGATGGTGGTGGCGCTCACGACCGAGGTCCACGAGCTGCTCACCGAGATGATCAAACGAAGGTCGGTGCATCGTGGATACACGGCCCTGGTCGATGGGATGTTCGACGCACCACGGGGCACGATCGATGCTCCGGTCGGGCCCGATCCGAGTCGTCCCAAGCGTCGTGTCGTGTCGCCGTTCGGGAAACCGGCCAAGACCCACTATCGGCGGACGGCGCAATGGTCCGGGTGGGAAGTATCGATGTTGGAGGTCACGCTCGAGACAGGGCGTACCCACCAGATCCGGGTGCACCTGACGTCCATCGGTCATCCCGTGATCGGCGACCGGTGGTACGGCAAGCCGACGAGGGTGGATTCCCCACGGGTGTTCCTCCATGCCGCCGAGCTGTCGTTCGAGCACCCGATCACGGGCGAGGAGCTGCAGGTGACGAGCCCGCTGGCCGCAGACCTCGCCGAGGTGGTCGCCCGGCTCGGTCCGCCCGACTAGGCCGCGTCTGAGCCGATCGGGGGGGGGGGGCGTGGGCTCAGCCGAAGAAGGTCGCCGCGGTGTCGAACAGCCCTTCGTCGACCCCTCGGATCTCCTCGCACGCATCGGCCAGCGGCACGGGGATCATCTCGGTGCCCTTGGCGGCCACCATCACGCCGGTCTGCCCCGATGCCGCGAGATCTGCCGCAGCCACCCCGAATCGGGTCCCGAGAACCCGGTCGAAGGCGCTGGGCGTTCCTCCTCGCTGGAGATGGCCCAATACGGTGACTCTGGTCTCGAAGCCGGTCAGACGCTCCAGAACCGGGGCGATCTGATACGTCACTCCACCGAGGCGTTTGAAGCCGAAGGCGTCCACCTGTTCTGGCATCAGAGCCTCGTCGGGCGGCTCGACACCCTCGGACACGACCACGATCGAGTATCGGTGGCCCTTGCGGTGCCGGCTCTTGATGATCTTGGCGACCTCATCGAGGTCGTAGGGGATCTCGGGGATGAGCAGGGCGTCGGCGCCGGCGGCGATCGTGGCATGGGTGGCGATCCATCCCTTGGTCCGCCCCATCACCTCTACGAGCATGATCCGGTTGTGCGCCTCGGCCGTGGTGGTGATCCGGTCGATCGCTTCGGTGGCGATCTCGACGGCGGTGTTGAAGCCAAACGTGACATCGGTGGCGGCGATGTCGTTGTCGATCGTCTTCGGGACGCCGATCACCGGCAGGCCCTCGTCCGCGAGGCGTAGTGCCGAGCGAAGCGTGCCGTCACCCCCGATCACCACGACGGTGTCGATGTCGTTTGCCCGCATGGTGCGGTTCACGCCCGCATAGCCGTCACCGTGAATGTAGGGGTCGAGCCGGGAGGTGCCCAGAATGGTGCCTCCCTTGGCAACGATCCCCCGCACGTCATCGCGGTCGAGAGGGCGGGTGTGGCCCGTCATGAGCCCTTCCCAACCGTTGAGGATGCCGACCACCTCGTTGTCGTGCGTGCTGACGCTTCGTGTGACCACGGCGCGGATCACGGCGTTCAGCCCCGGGCAGTCACCGCCTGCGGTGAGTATGCCGATGACGCTCATGAGTACTCCTTGTCGCCGTGGGATGGACCGTTCATCAGTACAGGAACATGGGCTTGCCGGTGACGTGGCGGAGCTTTGGTCGGTATTCGACGCGGTCGTACAGCTCGTCGACATCGACTCGTTTCACGCCCTCCTTGGTGACCGACATGGGGACTGTTGTGTAGGTTCCGCCCCTGAGGGCGACCATGCGACCGGAGGCGCCCTCCATTGCGAGGTCGGCGGCCATGACCGCGTAGTTGCTTGCAACCATGAGATCGAGGGAATCGGGGCTTCCCGATCGCACCAGGTAGCCCAACCGCTGTTCGATGATGCCCACTCCGGTCTTCTCCTTGATGAGCTGGGCCGTGAGATCACCGATGCCCCCCAGCTTTCGATGCCCGTAGGCGTCGGCCTCCCCGAACTCGATGATCTCGCCATCGGAGAGCGTCGCCCCCTCCGAGATGGTCATCATCGCGTAGTGGCTCGGGTTGCGGTCCCGGTCCCGCATCAGCATCTCGCACAGACGGTCGATGTCGAATGGGACCTCCGAGATGATCGCTCGATCCACACCCGACAGATACGCCGTTATGAGTGACGTCTCGCCGGAGTTGCGACCGAACAGCTCCACCACTGCGATGCGCTCGTGCGAACCGGAGCTCGTGCGCAGGTTCGTGACGAAGTCCACACCCCGTGTGACTGCGGTCGAGAATCCGATGCAGTAGTCCGTCCCGTGCACGTCGTTGTCCATCGTCTTCGGGATGGCGATGATCGGGACCCCTTCTTCGTGGAGGCGCATCCCATACGACAGCGTGTCGTCGCCACCGATCGGGATGAGAACGTCGATCTTCTGGTCCTCGATGACCCGCAGAACATGGTCGGTGAAGTCGAAGGGACCGTCACCCTCCACCTGATCGGCGAGAAAGCCCGGAACGGCATCCGCCTTGACCCGTTGTGGGTTCGTCCGAGCGGTGTGAAGCATCGTTCCGCCGGAGCGATCGATGGTGCGCACGACCTGATGGTTGAGCGAGCGGAAGTGGCGTTCCGCCGAGCTCGGATCGTCAGGGTTGTGTTCGAGGAGTCCCGCCCACCCTCGAAGCACGCCCACAACGGAGTGTCCCTGGTCTTCGACTCGATTCACGAGCGTCTTGATGCAGGGGTTCAGCCCGGGGACGTCGCCACCTCCGGTGAGGATCCCAATGCGCATACACTCCTCCTTCGGCCGGCGCGGCGCCGACCCTAATCGAACCAATGGTTGCCGAGAAGCGCGCCGGACCGGGAATCTCTTGGCCCCGCCGCCGAACCCGCCGGGGCACATCCGAACCGGTCTTCCGCCATGTGCCGTCGGGTGATTGCGATCAGCCGCCGAAACTCGCTTTCGGTCAGTTGCCGGCCTTGGTGTACGTGTCGATGAAGTGTCGGTACTTCTCGGCGATTCGCTCCACCGCTGCACCCCGGCCGATCCTGCCCCCCTCGAGACCCTCGACCGCATCCCACCAGATGGTGCGACCGATGGCGAATCCGGCGTAGCCGGGCACCCCGGCCCCCATCTCGAGCCAGTGCGCCACCTTGGCCTCATCGGCCCCCCTCCCGAGGACCACCGCCACGACGCCGTCACGGCCATTCCGGCGGATCAGCTCCGCCAGGAGCTCGCAGCTCAGCCGTCGATCGAGCCCCTCGATCTTCCAGACGTCGGGTTCGATCCCGGCGTCCTGGATCTCCTCGATCGCCTCCAGCGTCGCTGCGGGTCGGACCTCGGTGTCATAGGCGGTCGTCAATCCCCCAAGCCGGGCGAGTTGAGCCTCGCTCGCAGGCACCAACAGCTCGAACAGGAATTTGCGTCCGTTCTCGTGGAGCCAGTCGCTCAGCTTGCGCAGTCGCTCGCCTTGCTCGCGCTTCGCTTCGGGGGCGTCGTCGGGGTTCCATCGGACGAGCACCTTGGCGAAGTCGGGGTCGAAGGCCTCGATGTGCTCACCGAATGACTCCCCGTATTCGAAGTCGAACACGTCTTTGCCCGACGCCTCCACGGGCATCGCCAGCTTCACACCGCGAGCCTTGGCTTGGCGAGCCACCTCGGCACCCATCTCCTCGTCGACCAACGCACCGACCGATGCAATGGGGGCGCCGTGGTCGATTGCCGAGAGCACGCCATCCCACACGAGTTGCTTGGCGTCTGACAGCTTCTTCGACTCCTCGGTGGTGGGCTCCCTTCCGGAGATCCCGAACATCTTCTTCTTGAAGCTGCCGCGGTGATCGAAGGCCAGGATGAACAGATTGCCGGCGTACCCGAGTGACATGTTTCTCCGATCTCTTTGCCACCCGTCAACGTATCGGGTGGTGACCGCCGGATCGCAGGGGAGAAGGGCACCATTCTGGAGGTGGCGACGGTGGTTGTGACCGCCGGGTCGTCCCGGCCTGAAATCGGTGCGTCGCCGTAGCCGGCGTTGTCGGGTAGCGTGTCCGTCGTGACCGAACCGGCCACCGAGATCACCTGTTACCGCCATCCGGATCGCCCCACCGGCCTCTCGTGCACCGAGTGCGGGCGTCCGATCTGTTCTGCCTGCTCCATCGACGCTGCCGTGGGCCAGCGTTGCCCGGAGTGTCTGCGTCGCGACGGCCCGCAGAAGGTCATCACCGCCCGCCAGATCACACGGCGCCGGCCGGCGTTCCGGGACGCGCCCGTCACTTTCGCCATCATCGGTGTCGCCGCCGCGATTCAGCTGGTCGGCTGGGTGTTCCCGGCGTTGTGGGAAGAGCTCTTCGTGGCGATGGCCATGTGGCCTCCAGGCGTGGAAGCCGGGGAGTGGTGGCGCATGATCAGCGTGGTGACGCTGCACGCCGGGCTCCTGCATGTCGGCTTCAACATGCTCATCACCTACCAGTTGGGACCTCAGATCGAACGGGAGCTGGGAAGCTGGTCGTTTCTGGCACTGTTTCTGGCCACCGCCGCAGGTGGATCGGCCTTGGCCTACTTCATCGGGCCGGTTGCGCCAGGGGTCGGAGCTTCCGGCGCGGTGTTCGGGTTGGTCGGGACCTGGCTGGCATCGGCACTTCGCCGACGCTCGACGGCAGCGGGCAAGGCGGTCCTCAACCAGCTCGGGGGTCTCCTCGTCCTCAACGCCGCCGTCCCGTTCATCCTCCCCAACGTCGCCTGGGAGGCGCATTTGGGCGGTCTCATCGCCGGGCTCGTGATCGGCTGGGCCTGGACCTGGAAGCCCATCACACAGAACGCCGTGGCCCGGGTCCTCGTGGCCGCCGCCGTGCTGGGCCTTTCGATCCTGTCGACCCAGGTCCTCTGACAGCGGCTCTCAAGGAGTCGGTGCCATCGCACGGATGAGGAAGCTCGCCATCTGTGCTCGGGTCACCGGGTCGTCGGGGCAGTAGAGCGTCGGGGTGCAGCCGGTGGTGATGCCCGCCGCTGCGAGTGCCGCGATGTCGGCTGCGTGGATCGAGGCGGCCGTGTCGGTGAACGCAGAGCTCGCTGCAGGCGGAAGGCCGAGCGTTCTGACCAGGAAGCTCGCCATCTGTGCTCGGGTGACCGGGTCGTCGGGGCAGTAGAGGGTGGGGGCGCAGCCGGTGGTGATGCCGGCCGCTGCGAGTGCGGCGATGTCGGCTGCGTGGATCGAGCCGGTCGTGTCGGTGAACGGCCGATCTTCGGACGGAGGCACATCGAAGGTTCGGATCAGGAAGCTGGCCATTTGTGCTCGGGTGACGGCGTCGTCGGGGCAGAAGAGTGAGCTCTCGGGCGGGTTGCAGCCGGTCGTGATCCCCCGTGACGCCAGTTCGGCGATGTCGTCCTCATGGACCGATGCGTCGTCGTCGACGAAGCGCCCGGAGTCATCGGTGAGGAATCGGGCGACGATCGCGTTCGGGAGGTCTGGCACGCGACCGTTTCCAAGTGTCTCTGTTCCGGTCACGATCAGCGCCCCCGAGCGGGGATCGGTGTCCACTCCGTCGACCACCATGAGGTCGTCCCAGCCGATCGGGTCCACGAACGGGCTTGCGCCGAACCCGAGCGGGTCGAACGTCACGATCTCGAGCAGTCCGAACACGGAACCGGTGGAGAACGTGGAAACCAGGGCGAATCCGCCAGACCGCAGCGGCACGCTGTAGCCCACGTCTCGACCCGAATCCGGAAGCTGGGGCGAGTCGGCAAAGCCTGCGACGATGTCGCCGTCGGCATCCACCCGGTGCAGGTCGAGCTGGGTGACCACCGTGGCCGATGAGTATGCGACGGAGCCGAAGACGGCCGAGCCGTCGCGATCAGAGAGCGGCTGTGTGGGAATGGTGTCCGCCACCGATGTCGGGACCGAGGATCGCTCGATCACCGCATCGTCGGTGATGTCGACCACTGCCAGGCGTTCACTGCCCTCTTCGATCGCCATGATCGCCCGGATCGTCCCTTCCGGCAGGGTCCACCACGCAACCGCGTAAAACACGAGGTCGGGGAGTGGCGCCACCTCGGTGAAGATCCCGTCGGTGAATCGGTCGTCGGCGACGGCGCCTGTGTCGTCGAGGGCCACGACTACCAGCCCGTCATTGTCCGAATCGGTGCCATTGGCGGCCACGAGGATCGTGTCGCCGTCGAACATGATCGTGGGCGAGCCGTGCAGTTCGGGGAAGGGAAAGCCGGTGACCAGCCCGCCGTTGCCGAACGCCTCGTCGAGCGTTCCGTCGGGCTCGAGTCGTGCGAGCACCGGGGGAGCGGAGAAGTCGGGCCCGGAACCTGCGACCACGATGCGGCCGCGTCGGTCCTCGGTGATCGCTTCGACCACGACCATCGCGTCAGAGATTCGGCTGTCGGTGACCTCGGTGATCACCGTCCCGTCGGATGCCAGCTGTACGAGCCACGGCAAGCCGAGGGTATCCGACCCGTCGTAGGTGCTACCGCCCACCCATGTGTCCCCGTCCCGATCGATGATCGTCGCCCACACCGTGAAGCCCATCGTCTCTGACTCGAACACGACGACACCGTCGACACCGAACCCGGAATCGGGCCCGGCGGCGTTCGCGGTTCCGACCGGCACAACGACCAGGACGAGTGCGGCGACCGCTGCCGCTGTGTGCGACGCCAACTGCCTCATGCTTCCAACCTACGCCACCTGCGATCCCGGTGGCGGTCGGCACCGGGCGATTCGGTTTGGTTCGGGGTGTCGGGAAATCGCGCTGTCGACCGGTGGGTGACCTGGTGCTAAGTTCTTCGGCAGAGGGAATCACACCCGTGTAACTCCGAGGCCATGGCCAGCTCCGACTCGTTCGCCCATCTCCATCTCCACACCGAGTTCTCCATGCTCGACGGTGCCGCCCGTGTCCAGGACGTGGTCGCTGCGGCTGCCGATGACGGTCAACCGGCGGTGGCGATCACCGATCACGGGGTCATGTACGGTGTGGTCGACTTCTACCGGGCCGCCGAGAACGCCGGCATCAAACCGATCATCGGGATCGAGGCATACACCACCCCGGGGTCGCGGCTCGAACGTCCGGCGCGCAGCCAGAACGTTCGCCACCACATGCTGCTGTACGCAGAGAATCAGGTCGGGTATCGCAACCTGATGCAGCTCTCCTCCCGGTCCTACCTGGAGGGCTACTACTACAAGCCACGGATGGATCGCGAGATCCTCGCCGAACACGCAGAAGGTCTGATCGCCACGTCCGGGTGCCTCGGTGGCGAGGTCGCTCAGCTGCTGGCCCCCGACGCCTCCCGTGAGGAGGGAAACCAGGGCGCGGTGCGTGACTTCGACGCCGCCCTGCGAGTGGCCGGCGAATACCAGGACATTTTCGGCAAGGACAGCTACTTCATCGAGATCCAGGATCACGGGATCGAGGCTCAGCGCCGCATCATGCCCGACCTCCTGGAAATCGCCCGCCGCCTCGATGCCCCCCTTCTGGCCACCAACGATGCGCACTACACCCGGAAGGAGGAGGCCGAGGCGCATGACGTGCTGCTCTGCATCCAGACAGGTGCCACGATCGACGAGCCGAATCGTTTCAAGTTCGATGGCAAGGATTTCTATCTCAAGTCGGCCGCCGAGATGCGGCGGTTGTTCCCGGAAGTCGACTACCCGGGTGCGTGCGACAACAGCCTCCTGATCGCCGAGCGATGCCGTGTCGACTTCGAGTTCGGCAACATCCTGCTGCCCGCCTTCCCCGTCCCACCCGGGGAGACCGAGTCGACCTATCTCGAGCGCCTCGTCTACGACGGAGCCCGCGAGCGCTACGGCGACCCGCTTCCGGAAGAAGTGAGAGAACGCGTCGAGTTCGAGCTGAAGGTCATCGGGGAGATGGGGTTCCCGGCGTACTTCCTCATCGTGTGGGACCTGATCCGCTACGCCCGCGAGCAGGGCATCCGAACGGGTCCGGGCCGCGGGTCGGCGGCAGGTTCGATCATCGCCTACTGCCTGCGGATCACCGACCTCGACCCTCTTCGCTACGGCATGCTGTTCGAGCGGTTCCTCAACCCAGGCCGCAAGCAGATGCCTGACATCGACATGGATTTCGACGAGCGGTATCGGGCGGACGTGATCCGCTACGCCGCCGAGAAATACGGCTCCGACCATGTTGCCCAGATCATCACGTTCTCGACCATCAAGGGCAAACAGGCGATCCGGGACGCCGCCAGGGTGTTCGGGTATCCGTATTCGCTCGGCGATCGGGTGGCGAAGCTGATGCCGGCGGCCATCCTCGGCAAAGAGCCGAACCTCACCCAGTGTCTAGAGGCGCCACCGCCGGACAGCGACTCGAACCTCAAGGACTGGTACTCCAACGCCGCCGGCCTCCGCGAGGCATATCAGGGCGACGCCGAGGTGCGCCGTGTGGTCGACGCGGCCAAAGGGCTGGAGGGCCTGAGACGCCAGGACTCCATCCACGCCGCGGCAGTGGTGATCGCGCCGAAGCCGGTGTCCGAGGTGATCCCCATCCAGCAGAAGGGCGACGGCGCCGAGGTCGTCACCCAGTACGAAATGGGGGCGGTCGAGGCGCTCGGTCTCCTCAAGATGGATTTCCTGGGGCTTCGGAACCTCTCGACCATCGAACGCACTCTCGAGCTCATCGAGCTCGGACACGGGGTGCGGGTCGACATCGACAACGTCCCGCTCGACGATCCGAAGACCTTCGAACTGCTCCAGGCGGCGGAGACGATCGGTGTCTTCCAGCTCGAAGGCACCGCCATGCGGGCGTTGATCCGTCAGCTTCGCCCCGACAACTTCGATCACATCATCGCGGTCAATGCCCTGTATCGGCCGGGACCGATGGGCATGAACATGCACACCGAGTACGCCGAGCGAAAGAACAAGCGCCGGCCGGTGAGCTATCCGCACCCTGCCACCCAGCCCTTCCTCGAGTCGACCTTCGGGATCATCACCTACCAGGAGCAGGTGATGCAGCTCGCCCGCGACATGGCGGGTTATTCGATGGCGGAAGCCGACGACCTCCGCAAGGCGATGGGTAAGAAGATCAAGTCGGTGATGAACGCCCAGAAGGAGAAGTTCGTCGCCGGCTGCGTGGCACAGGGGCATCCCGAGAAGCTCGGCAGGGAGTTGTGGGACGCCGTCGAGCCGTTCGCCGGATACGGCTTCAACCTCAGTCACTCGGCCTGCTACGCATATGTGGCATTCCAGACCGCATACCTCAAGGCCCACTATCCGGCCGAATACATGGCGGCGTTGCTCACGTCCACGAAGAAGGACAAGGACCGGACCGCCCTCTACCTCTCGGAGTGCCGTTCGATTGGAGTCGAAGTCCAGGTTCCAGACGTCAACGAGTCGCTGGTGGACTTCAACGTGGCCGACGGAAAGATCCGCTTTGGGATGTCGGCGGTTCGAAACGTCGGAGAGGCCGTGGTCGAGAAGATCATCGAAGCCCGGACCGACACCGGGCGTTTCGCCGACTTCCCGGACTTCTGCGAGCGGGTCGACCTCGATGTCCTCAACAAGCGCACCATCGAGTCCCTCATCAAAGCGGGGGCGTTCGACTCGCTGGGCTACAGCCGCAAGGGTCTGTTGCAGAAATACGAAGAGATCGTCGACGCCATCGTCGAGCGGCGTCGCAACGAGGAGGCCGGTCAGTTCTCTCTGTTCGGAGGAGATGTGTCTGAGGCGGCTGTCGGTTCCTACGAGGTGGCTGATGACGAGTGGCCGCAGCGGATCAAGCTCGGCTTCGAGAAGGAGATGCTCGGCCTCTTCATCTCCGACCACCCGCTCCTCACGCTGCAGACGTCGATGCGGGCGGCCGGGGCAACCCCGGTGCTGTCGTTGTGGGACATGTCCGACGGGTCCAACGTGGCCGTCGGGGGCATGATCACGGGAATCAGTCGGCGCTATACGAAGAAGGGCGACCCGATGCTGTTCTTCCGGCTCGAGGATCTCGAGAGCGGTGTCGAGGTTGCCTGCTTCCCCAAAACCGTCGCCGAATACGCCCCCATGGTGCAGGAGGATGCGATCGTCATCATCTCCGGCCGTCTCGACCATCGGGGTGAAGACATCAAGCTCATGGCCCGGGAGATCCGTGAGCTCCAGGTGAAGGACGACGGAGCGCTCCGACTCGAGATCCCGGCCACGAGGCTGTCGCCCGATCTCGTGGGCCGTCTGAAGGAAGTGCTTTCGCACCACCCGGGCAGCTCACCGGTGATGCTGCACATGACCAACGGCCAGAATCACAAGGTGTTGAAGCTCTCCGACGAGTTTCGAGTCGAGCTCCGGTCCGCCCTGTATGCCGAGCTGAGGGAACTGTTGGGCCCCCGTGCCGTGGCGAGCTGACCCGGCCGCCGCACGTGCAGCGGCCGCTGGATGGTGGGCACCGGATCTATAGGCGAATCGGAGGTATGCGGCACCGCGCTGGATCTGCGTTGATGGAACCGATTGGCACCGTCAGGCGCTCAAGGACATGACCGAGCCGAACCATCGTGGATCGACCAGCCTGCGCCCGGCTCGGTTCGAGGATTTCTACGCGCAAAGCTGGGACTCGATCTACCGCCCACTCGCTGTCATCCTCGGCGATGCGTCGCTGGCATCCGAGGCGGTCGACGAGGCGATGACCAGGGCGTATGAGCGGTGGTCCTCGGTGTCGAGGATGGAGAATCCGGCCGGGTGGGTGTACCGCGTCGCAGCCAATTGGGCACGGTCTTGGCTGCGACGTGCGCAGCGGGTCCGCGTCCTTCACGAAGCGAGCACGGGGTGGGTCGACCAATTGCCCGAACCAGGCCTCTCAAAGGCGATGTCGGAGCTCTCTCCGGCTCACCGGGAGGTAGTGGTGCTCCGCTACCTGCTCGATTGGTCGGAAGCCGACGTTGCCGAAGCGCTGCACGTGCGGCGTGGCACCGTCAAAGGCCGGTTGAGCCGGGCGGAGTGGGTGCCCTGCTGCGATCACACCGCACGTCGTGGCCGACCGGCGAGCCTCCGAGATCGCGGTCGCGATGATCCCCGTGGCAGTGTCTGGCCGAACGCCCGCTTGGCCCCATCTCGTGATTCCGATCGAGACGGCACACTTCGGGGAGGTGCGGATGGTGGCCTGCGACGCGATTGGGGGACGTGATGGTCGAGCTCGACCCCCGGTCTCGATTGAACTCCGCGGATCCTGTCACACCATGCCCGTACGGTGGTTGCTGTTCGACCTGTGGGAGGGCTCGGCCCGGGAGGTCGAATGTCTGTACTCAGATCCGCTCTCGATGAGCTCGCGTCCCAGGACCTCTCTGCGCTGTCTGCGGAGCAGCTCGAAGACGACGTGGCTGAGCTTGCTCGAACCGCCGATGTCGTGCAGTCGTTGCTGGTGGCCCGAACTGCCGAGATAGACCGCCGAGAGACCTTCAGGCGAAACGGTCACAGCTCGACGACGGCGCTCCTGAAACACGCCTGCGACATGGCCGGCTCCACTGCCCGTGAGAAGGTGTTCGTCGCCCGGGCGCTCGAGCAGATGCCGGCCGTGGCCGAGCGGTTCGCCGCCGGAGACCTGTCGTACTCGAAGGTACGCCTGCTCGCTCGGGCGGCACACGCTCATCCCGAGGAGTTCCAGCGCGACGAGGACGTGTTGACTTCGGTCGCAACCGGCGTCTCCGTGTCGAAATATCGACAGGTGATCGACCATTGGAGGCAGGCGCTGGACGGCCCGGACGGAGCGTTCGATGCTCGCAACGCCTCCTATCTGCACGCTTCTCCGACCTTCGACGGCACGGTCCGGATCGACGGGCTCCTCGACCCCGAGTGGGGCGAGACCGTTCTCGCGGCCCTCGACGGCCTGATGCGGCCGAGCGCTGCACGTGCAGCGGGGTGCGAGGACCGTCCTGCCCGTTGGCGCCGAGCAGAGGCATTGGTCGAGATCTGCCGGCGGTTCCTCGACCGCGGAGCGGATTCCGTCGGAGGTGAGCGGCCCCACATCAACGTTCTCATCGATCTGGCGACCTTGGAAGGCCGCGCTGGTCGGACCTGCGAGGTCGACCATGTGGGCGCGATCGCGCCGGATGCCGCCCGGCGGCTGGCGTGCGATGCCGGGGTGACCCGCATCATCGTCGACGGTGCGTCCCAGCCTTTGGACGTCGGACGACGCATGCGGACGGCCCCCGCCGCCCAACGGAGAGCCATCATGGCGCGAGACCGCACCTGTCGGTTTCCCTGGTGTGATCGGCCGGCGCATTGGTGTGATGTGCATCACATCGTGCACTGGGCCGACGGCGGATCGACGTCGGTCGGCAACCAGTTGTTGCTGTGCCGGTATCACCACACGCTCGTACACGAGGGCGGCTTTTCCGTCGTCGGACCCGTCGAGAGCGCCGTGTTCCGTCGCCCCGACGGTGTCGTCCTGCTGGACCAACGGTCTCAGACCGGGGCCAGCAGCCCCTCACAGGAACGCACGATGACTGCCGATGCGTCGGCCAGCTCACGGGGCGAGAGGGGGCTCTCCGCCCGCCGCCGGAAGTGATCGATCGACCAGAACACGGCCTCGCGGATCTCCTCGGGCCCGGCATCGGCCGCCAGCCCCAGTCGGCGGTGGGGCTCGGTTCCGTGACACCCGAGGATCCGATCGACGAGATCGCGGTCTTGGTCGCCGAAGTCGACGAGCCCGCTCCGATGAGCGATCAGAACCCGGATCTCGGCGAACTGGTGGGCAGAGGCGAGGATCTGCTCGGCGTGTCGTCGGAGATCCGGGACCGTCTCGGCATCCATTTCGGCGAGGATCGCCAGGATGCCCGCCATCGCGGATCGCGCCTTCAGAACGTCGCGGCGGGCGCTGAACTGTGCCGCCAGGTCGTCGAGGACGTCGGCGATGCCGCTGCGCTTGATGAGCGAGTCCGACAGCTTGCCGGCATTCGGGGTGGCTCCCATCCGGATCGAGTTGATGGCCGAGCGCACCCCGAACAGCCCCAATCGCTGCAGCAGGTGGCTGCGGACCAGTTCGGGAACCGAGATACCTGCTCGCGAATCGGTGAAGCGGTCTGCGGACAACAACAGGCCGTCCATGACATCTCGGGGTGCTTCCGCCAACTGGGCGAGGGCACCGTACTCCTCTTGGGTCAGCGTGGCGCCGGTGGCCGCCAGCAGGGCATCCACGGCGATGACCGTCTGGCACAGGCGCCGCAACTTGGGATCGTGTCGATACCGTTCGGCGATACGACGCGCCGAGCGCATGGCGTCGGGTCGACCGACGCCGATCTCGTCGGCTCGAGACAAGATGCCGATCGCATTGATCGGCGTGGCCGTCGTGCTGTCGTCCCGGAACGCCTCGAGGAAATCCATGTCAGATGTGTGCAGGTGACGCATCAGATACAGGACGGCGTCGGCTCGGCCTGCGCCGTCGTCTCCCTCCTCCAGGAGTCGCATGGTCCGCGCCGATACCTCCTCCGAGGCCGACTCGATGCCCGGGGTATCGATCAGCGTCATGTCCTCCAGCCGCCGGTTGGGCCACTCGACGACGATGCGGTCGATCGTGTCGGGATGAAGCCCGCCCAGATCGACGTCGACAAACCCAGAGTCACGTGTGAACCGTGCGGACCGAGTCGTCCCGTCGCGCAGCTCGAGCTGCACCCTATAGGTGGGCCCGTGTCGGTACCAGGTGACGATCTTGGTGCACTCTCCTGCGTCGGTCGGCGCCAACTCTTCGCCGAGCAAAGCGTTGAGCAACGTCGATTTGCCTGCCTTCACTCGTCCCGCGATGGCGACACGCAACGGTTCACGAATCCGGCCCCGGATGGTCTCGAGCGACTCGGCCGTGGCAGGGGCCGCCACTGCCACCGCCTCGTCCAACAAGTGTTCGATGGCGTCGAGGAGGGCACTCATGACGCTGCTCCCACGAGCGTGCTCGCCTGTTTCCGTAGATCGGCGATCCGCGCTCGTTCTGCGTGCACGTCCCGGAGACGCTTGTCGCGTTCGGCTTGGCCGGACTGCGCTGCGCTCTTCGCGGCTGCCAGGGAGGCGGCCACCGAACGGTTCAACTCGTCGGCGCATTGGCTGTAGTGATCGCGGAGCGCACGCTGCAGGCGGCGAAGCTCGTCGCGTATCTCCTTGTTCAACTCGAAACTGGCGTCGTCGACGAACTGGCGGACGGTGGCCTTCGCCTGCTGGCGGCGGATCGTGAGCTGACGTTGCTTCTCGTCGCGGACGGCTCGTCCACCCATCAGGATTCCGATGACCGCGGTGGCCGGGTTGAGCATCGTCAGGCCGGCGATCTGGCCCAACATCCCGAACATGAGAAAGCCGCCGTAGGTTCCACGCATGGCGGTGATCCCGGAGCTCAGGACTCCGGAGGAGTTCTCGTCGATCCGGCTCCTGACCTCGATCTCCGCTGCTCGCTCGGCGGCTGCTGTGGTGTCGAGGTCGAGGCCGAGCGTCAGGCGGTCGTCTTCGAAGTGATCGGCCACCGCCGTCGACAGCTGGTCTGCCCGCGCGGACAGTTCCAGATAGGTCTCGGCGGTGTCGGCTGCTACGCGCTGCTTCAGCCATCCCTCGAAGCGATCCCACACGTCGACGGGGTCCTGGGAGTCGAGAGCGGCTTCGGCTTCCTTCACGATGCCTCGCATGCGAGCTCGTAGCCGGTGATCGAAGTCGGCGCTCAGATCTGCGATTCCGTCGTTGAGCGTCACCTGCCATCGGGCGGCGTGGGATCGGAGTTCGTCGGCGCGTCGCTTCACCTCTTCGAAGCGGTCGGTCATCGCCTGGATCCGCTCGGGATCCTGCAGTGCCTGCTCTTCGGCCGAGAAGGCGGCGTCGAGTTGATCGGCGATGTCGACCACGAGTTCGCCCGCAGAGGTCGACGACCGCTGTGCCCCGCGGTCCTGAACGTGGGTTCGGAGGAAGTCGACCAGCACCGGATATCCCGACTCGGTGTTCGTGAGCTTGTCGTCGGTGCGGATGGCATGTCGACGGAGCAGGGCCGAGGTCGGAATCGGCTCTGCGTCGATGCCGACTCGGGAGAGATGTTCGGTGTCGATGTCCTTGATCCGCTTCCACTCCGGATACAGGTCGACCTTGGTGAGCACGAATGCGACCTGTGGACAGACGTCTCGGGCCATACGCACGAACTCGAGCTCGGGTCGCCCGTACTCCTGCGAGGCGTCGGACACGAAGATCAGCGCATCGGCCCGTGGGAGCGCCGCGAGGGTCGCTGCCGTGTGAGCCGAGCCGAGTCCCCCGACGCCTGGGGTGTCGATGAGGGTGATCCCGGCCTGGAGGAGGTGGCGAGGGACCCCGATCTCGGCGGCGTCGACTCCACTGTCCCGACCCCCGATGTCGGTGATCAGTGCCGGGAGCTCTCCGAAGTCGATCGGGCGCTCGGTGACGGCGCCGTTGTCGTTCGAGACGATCTTGGCCCAGGGCTCCGGCGCGTACCGGATGAACGTCGGGACTGCTGTCGTGATGTCGTCGTCCACCGGACAGACGTCGGCGTTGATCAATGCGTTGACAAGAGAGCTCTTCCCTTGCTTGAACTCGCCGACGACCATGACCTTGTACGACGGGTCACCGAGATTGGAGCGCGCCGGCCGCAGCCTGTCCACCATGTCGGGACGTCCGTAGGCGGTGGCAGCTGTGATCGCGAGATCGACGACGTTGATGGCGTGAGATTGCATGATCGCATCCGGGTGGGACGTGCCCGCCCCCGGAGGAGCGGACACGTTCGTCCCGTGGCTCAGTGCTCGACGACGTCTTCGACGGGCTCGGGATGCTCGAGGACTGCGACGTCCTCGACCTCGATCTCGAACTCGCCCTCGGCCGGACCGTCGTCGGCAATCGCGACTCCAGCCAGCGCGCTGTTCTCGATCTCCACGAACTGCTCGTCGAAGTTCTCTTCGAACTCGCCCTCGGCGTTGCCATGGTCACCGCTGTTGATGGCGGCGCCTTCGCTGTCGCTGATGACGTTGTCGGTGGCATCGAGGTCTCCCTCACCGAACTCGGCAGTCTCGACGGTCGAGCCCTGGATGGCCTCGATAGAGCCGTCGCCGGACTGCAGGTTCGAGTTGACCAGGTCGCCTGTGTTGCCTGTGGTATCGCCGCCCGTGCCAACCACGCTGTGGTCGGCCTGGATGGCGTCGCCGCCGGCGATCTGCTCGGCCTGGGTTGCGTTCGGTCCCAGCACGTTGCTGTCCGTGACGTTCGAGTTGGTGATCGACTGCGAGCCGTCACCCAACACCGCCCCGTCCGAATCGTTCAGGATGGTGTTGTTGTCGCCCACCGCCGATCCTTCGAGGTGGGTGTCGTCTCCCGACACCACGCTGTCTTCCACGTCGCCCGCAATGACGGCGCTGTCCTCGATGTCGTCGCCGGCCGCCACGGACTGACCGGTGGCGGTCACCGTGTCGAAGTCCTGGTGGACGTCACCGGCGGCAACGATGTTCTGGTTGACGGAGCTGTCGATGACGGTGTCATCGTCCGAGAAGTAGTCGTTGTCTTCGGTGTAGGTGTTGTTGGTCACGTTGTTGACATACGTGATCTGGCTGATCGCAGCCTCGAGATCCGATCCGTAGTGGTCGGAATCGAGGGGTGGAGGCGGTGGCGGTGGCACGTACGCAGGTGCCGACGGTGCGGACGAATACCCGCCCGATACCGAAGAGCCTCCGGCGGCCGATCCGCCCGACGCGGCGCCAGATGGCGCATATGCCCCCTGGTCGACGTAGTTCCCGCCCGTGTACGCCTCCAGCATCGAGGTCTGCTCGTTGGTGAAGACGTCACCTTCTTCGATCATCGTGTTGACCGCGTTGTACACGTCCTCGGCCTTCACGTCTCCATAGCCCGCTTCTTCCATGCGGTACTTGATGTCGTCGTACTCGAGATGCTCGCCTTCCTTGAACAGGCCGATGAGCCACTGGTAGAACGATTCGATGGTCGCCATGTGTGCGACTCCCCTTTCCCCATCGTGCGGAGTTTCTCCGCGCTTGCAATGTGCCCCTTGGTCGGAGCGACCTCCGTTCGGGGAGCTGGCGCCTTCGTCCCCTGAGACCTCCAACGGGTTGTCTCTCCCGCCCCTGGTTCCGACCGAACCGCCTGGTCTGGTGGGCCGCTTTCGACCCGTCGTCTGACCGGCGGTCTCGGAAAGGGAGTATCCAGACGGCCTCCGGATACTCCCTTTGTTGGGTTTTTCGAACGAAGACCATCAGAACGAGGAGGCGGGGCGGTGTCCTATCACTTGGGAATCGATCTCGGCACCACCTACACGGGTGCGGCGAGATTCAGCGAAGGCAGAGGCGAAATCATCACATTGGGGGACCGGTCGGCAGTGGTGCCGTCGGTGCTGTTCATGCGAGAAGACGGAGACGTGTTGGCTGGAGATCCGGCAGTTCGGCGCGGGGTCAGCGATCCCACGAGGGTGGTGCGGGAGTTCAAACGGCGGATGGGCGATCCGACCCCGATCATGGTGGGCCACTCGCCGTACTCGGCCGACCGTCTCATGGCGGAACTGCTCGACACGGTGTTGGGCATCGTGTCGCAGCGGGAGGGAGGGCCGCCCGAGGCAATCGGGATCACCCACCCTGCGAACTGGGGTCCCTACAAACAGGACATCCTGCGCCAGGCGATCCGCCTTGCGAACGTCGGCGATGCCGTGATCCTGAGTGAGCCCGAGGCGGCTGCGATCCATTACGCCTGGACCGAGCGGCTCGAGGCCGGGGAGATCGTCGCGGTCTACGACCTCGGCGGCGGGACATTTGACGCAGCGGTGCTGAGGAAGACCGCCGGCGACCAGCGCTTCGAGATTCTCGGGGAAGCCGAAGGCATCGAACGACTCGGCGGGATCGACTTCGACGAGGCCGTGTACCAGTACGTGGTCAGGTTCCTAGGGTCCGCCTTTCACAACCTCGACGTCGAGGATCCTGCTGTCGTTCAGGGAGTGGCGCGACTCCGCCAGGAGTGCGTCGCTGCCAAGGAGGCTCTCTCGTCGGACACCGACGTGAGCATCCCGGTGTTCCTTCCGACCATCCAGACCGAGGTGCGGCTCACTCGTCCCGAGTTCGAGTCGATGATCCGACCGGCCCTCGGCGAGACCATCGACGCTCTCCGCCGTGCGCTGCGCGGCGCTGCGGTGGAAGCAGACGATCTGTCGGCCGTCCTGCTGGTGGGTGGCTCGTCTCGAATCCCACTGGTTTCGCAGCTGGTGACCGCCGAGTTGGGGCGACCCACGGCCCTCGATGTGCATCCAAAACACACGGTTGCGGTGGGAGCAGCAATCGCTGCTTTCAACGCAAGCGACAGCGCCGGCAGCGTCACGTCGATCACACCGACGCCAGAGCCCGTGACCGATTCCGATTCGGACTCCGAGCCGAAGGTCTCGTTGCTCGCGGCAACCGGTTCCGACGGACCGACAGCCCAGGTGGGTGAGGACACCCGGCCTTTGGCGCTGGTGACGGACCGACCTCCGATTGGTCGAACATCGACGCCATTGGAAGGCCACGAGCAACCGACCGAGGCATCCGAACCGGCGTCGCCGCTGGAGCGTCGGAGCCCGGCGGCAGACATTCCCGAGGTCGCCGACCCTGCCCCTGGATTTCCTCCGGGTGGCGCCCCACCGCCACCGGCGAGCGGAGGCGGGTCGGGTCGCGGGCGGGCGGTCGTCGCCGCAATGATCGCTCTTGCGACCGTGGTGGTGGGCGTCGTGGTTCTCACGAGTGGGAACGATCCGGATGACCTCCAGGCGAGCCCCACGACCGTGTTGTCGGACGGATCGACCACGGTCGCGACCGAGGCCACGACCACCACCACGCAGGCGGTGACGACCACCATCGACCCGATCGAGGTCCGAGCACCTCAGGCACTTCAGGTGGTCGACAGCACGGGAGACGCAGGGTTCGTCGTTCGCGCCGACGCCGGTGCCGATCAGGCGGCCATAGGAGCATTGCCTGCGCTCACGACGTTCACGACCACCGGGAAGGTGCAGAGTGTCGATGGGTACGAGTGGTACGAGCTCGAAGAGCCCATCGCCGGTGGTTGGGTCGAGGCCGAACTCACCCAAGAGGTGGAGGCCGGCGAGCGCGTGACGATCACCGACATCGCGGTGGAGGACGGACGCTACGTGGTGGGGTACGAGGCCAACTACGAGCCGCTGATCGGATCTGGAGACTCGGTGCACATCCACTTCTTCTGGAACGTCTACGACGTTCACGAGGCGGGAGCCGGTCCGGATGCCAAGACATGGATTCTGTACGACATCCCGGCGCCGTTCCAGGAGTACGCGGTGTCCGATCGGCCCGAAGGAGCGACCCAGATGTGCGCCACGCCGGCGACATCGTCACACGAGGTCCTCAACGAGCGGAGCTTCCACTGCATGGATCTGCCCGATCTCGAGAACGCAACGGCGCCGGGTCCGATGACCGTAGGTCTGGATCCGGCGCATGCGCTCGGCGTTGGTCCCTGTGTACTCGATCCGGGACCGCCGCGAGAGCTCTGAACTACGGACCCGGAAGGTCGTGAAGCGGTTCCACAAACTCGATGCGGTTCCCAAAGGGATCTGAGACATAGAGTCGGTGGTAGCCGGGCAACGGCTGATCGGCCTCGGGTGCAAAACCGGCGGCCGACAGTGTTTCCACGACCGCGGCAAGATCCTCGACAAGCAGCGCCGGGTGGGCCTTGCGGGCGGGACGGAATGGTTGCTCGACGCCGAGGTGGATCCTCACGTGTTCGTTCTCGAACCAGCAGCCACCTCGGATCGCCAAATGGGGCGGTTTCTCGCGTTCGGGGATGCCGAGCACGTCTCGGTAGAAGATACGCGCAGCTTCTTCTTCTCCGGGGGGCATCGCCAGCTGGACATGATGGAGTCCCACGATCATGCGAGAACCTCGAGAACGTGGCGGGTCGCCATCAGGTCCAGATGTGCTCCTCCACCCGACTTGAAGAGCGTTGTCTCGTCGGGGCCTGTGCGCCCGGGATGCTCCGACCGGCACAAGTCGAAGAGGTCGGCGACAACGTCTGAACGGCTGATGACGCCGGAGGCGATGGGGGCGCTGATGTCTCCGCAATGATCGATGGTGAACATCGCGGCGTCCACGAACACCGTTGCGCAGGTGATCGCAGCGTCGTCGGCCTCTCTCATCTCCGGCGTGAACCCGCCAACCAGATCGATGTGGCAGCCCGGCGGGAGAAGATCGCCGCGTATGAGCGGCCGGTTCGACGAGGTGGCTGACGAGATCACGTCGGCGACACCGAGCGCCGCATCCAGGTCGTCGATCACCTGGAGCGGGGTCCCGATCAGAGGATGACCGATCATCGCCTCCGCACGGGAGCGGGTGCGATTCCACACGAGCACGCGCTCTATCGAAGGGCGGACCGCCAGGTGCGCCATCACGAGGTACGGCGCCAGGCCGCCCGCACCCACCATCAGAAGGGTCTTGGGCTCGGGTGGAGCAAGGAATTCGGCGGCCAGGCCGGAGGACGCCGCGGTCTTCCAGTAGGTGAGCTCGGTGCCATCGATCACGGCCAGTGGTGTCCCGTCGGTACCGTCGAACGCCGTGACCACCGCTTGCACGCTCGGAGCCGGCGTGGCCGCTCCCGGGTTGTCCGGGAAGATCGTGACGAGCTTGACCGCGATCATGGATCGCGACTCCCACGCGTTCCAGGCCAAGAAGCTGTTGACGGTGTTGGGCTCTTGAATGAACACCCGTTCCATCTGCGGGAGGTCGCGCCGGTGTCCCTCCCTGAGCGCCGCGATCAGCTCCGGCATGCTCAGTCCGTCCCGGATCTGGCCGGCATCGATGAATCGGAGTCGCACGATCCCATCAAACCACCTGGAGGCATCCGGGGTGACGCCCAGAAGGGGGCAGGCGCAAACCGCCCTCCTGTCGGAGCTCGGTCTCGTCGGGTCCAGAGCCGGCCGACTGCAGAAGTATGCGTCGATGACATGCCGCGTGGGGCCGCGAGCTGTGGTCTACCCTGTCGTACACATGTTCGTTCTCGGGATCGATCCTGGACTCACTCGGACCGGCTACGGGTTGTTGCGCCGCGCTCATCCGCCGCAGCCCATCGCGGTCGGTGTGATCCGCACCGCCACCACCAAGACCACCGCAGAACGCCTCGCCGAGCTGCATGCCGACCTCACGGCCCTGATCGCCGGCCACCGCCCGGATGTCATGGCGATCGAGCGTGTCTTCACGAATCGAAACCTCCAGACGGCGCTCTCGGTGAGTCGTGCGTCGGGAATGGCGCTCCTCGCCGCGGCACAAGCTGGAGTCCCGGTCGTCGAGTACACGCCGACCGCTGTGAAGCTCGCGGTCACCGGTGACGGCGCCGCCGACAAGCGGATGGTCGGTGACATGGTGAAACGCCGGCTCAAGCTGGCTGAAGCACCACGTCCGGCGGACGCCGCCGATGCCCTGGCGGTGGCGCTGTGTCATCTCCAGTCGATGCGGCTCGTCACCGGCGGAGCGCCCCGATGATCGGGCGGCTCTCAGGATCGGTTGTGGGCTTTCGCCCCGATCGGATGATCCTCGACGTGAACGGCGTGGGTTACGAGGTCGCCATGACGGCCAAGGCGATCGCCTCGCTTCCGCCCGTCGGCGAACCGACGGTGGTGTTCACTCACCTGCAGGTGCGTGAAGACGACATGAGTCTCTACGGCTTCGCGGCGGAATCCGACCGCGATCTCTTCAGGGTGCTGCTGAGCGTCTCGGGCATCGGACCGAAGGTGGCGCTGGCGATCCTCGGCGTGTTCTCGGCCGATGCGCTTCGAAAGACCGTGGCGTCCGAGGACGTCAAGAGCCTCACACAGGTGCCCGGCATCGGGATGCGAGGTGCGCAGAAGATCGTGCTCGATCTGAAACCCAAACTCTCCGACATGGAGGCCGACGTTCTCGAAGGCGCAGCCACGGCGTCGCAGTTCCGCGAAGCACTGGAGGCGCTCGGGTACACCCCCGCCGAGATTCGTGACGTGGTCCCGTCGGTGGACGCCGATGCGCCTGTCACCGAGCAGATCCGCCAGGCGCTGCGCTCGCTGTCCACGAGAGGTCGTTGATGCGAGAAGAGGGCGTTCTGGCAGGCGGTACTCAGCCGATCGACGACGACTTCGAAGCAACGCTGAGGCCGCAACGGCTCGAAGAGTTCATCGGTCAGGCCAAGGTGAAGGAGCGCCTCCAGATATCGATCGAGGCGTCCCGCGCCCTCGGAAAGCCGCTCGACCACGTGCTGCTCTCCGGCCCGCCCGGACTGGGCAAGACATCGCTGGCCGGCATTCTCGCCAATGAGCTCGGCGCCGCGTTCAAGAAGACGTCAGGGCCTGCCTTGGAACGCCCGGGCGATCTCGCCGCCATACTCTCGAATCTGGAAGACGGCGACGTCTTTTTCATCGATGAGATCCACCGGGTGCCCCGGGCCGTGGAAGAGGTGCTGTATCCGGCGATGGAGGACTTCGAGCTCGACATCGTGCTCGGCAAGGGCCCGGCGGCGACCTCCATACGGCTCGACCTCGCGAAGTTCACGATGGTCGGCGCCACGACGCGGATCGGAACCGTGGCCGCCCCGCTGCGCGATCGCTTCGGAATCGTCGAGCGCATCGACCATTACACCCATGACGACCTGCAACGGATCGTGGCCCGATCGGCCTCGATCTTGGGAGTCGACATCGATGAGTCGGGCTCCCGCCAGATCGCAGAGCGGAGCAGGGGTACGGCCCGGATCGCCAACCGTCTGCTGGCTCGCGTCAGGGACTACGCCATCGCCCGCGCAGATGGGCACATCGATGGAATCGTGGCCGACGCCGCTCTGGATGTGTTCGAGATCGATCCGATGGGCCTCGACAAGATCGACAGGGCAATCCTCGATGCCGTCGTGCGCAAGTTCGGGGGCGGACCGGTGGGTCTGGGGACGCTGGCGATCGCCGTAGGGGAAGAACCGGAGACCGTCGAAGACGCCTATGAGCCGTTCCTGCTCCAAGCCGGCCTCCTTGCGCGGACGCCTCGCGGACGGGTTGCCACGGCCGGGGCCTACCGGCACCTCGGGTTGGAACCTCCGACATCGGCGCAGGCCGCGTTTCAACTCGACTGATTCGCCTAGCGTTCCGGTCGGCATGGACACCTCTGCCTTCGACTATCACCTTCCGGAGGAACGGATTGCGCAGACACCGGTCGAGCCACGGCACTCCTCTCGACTGCTCGACACTCGCAATCTGTCCGATCATCGGTTCTCCCAGCTTCCAGATCTGCTGCAGCACGGCGATCTGCTCGTCGTGAACCGAACGCGGGTGCGGCCCGCCAGGCTTCACGGGCAGAAGCAAGGGACCGGCGGCAACGTCGAGTTGCTGCTCCTTCGTCGATTCCCGGACGATGCATGGGAGGCAATGGTGCGGCCGGCCCGACGCCTTCGGGCGGGAACCCGCCTTCGTTTCGGCGATGTCACCGGTCGGGTCCTCACCGATCCGGTGGACGGCATCGCCAAAGTGGTTCTGCATGGCGGGGGCGAGGACATCGAGGCCGAGCTCGAGAAGGTGGGCGAGGTGCCGTTGCCGCCGTACATCACTACACGTCTCGATGATCCTGGCAGGTACCAGACCGTGTTCGCCGACCGTCCTGGATCGGCGGCGGCGCCCACGGCCGGCCTGCACTTCACGCCGCAGCTCGTGGAGGGTCTGCGCACGTCCGGAATCGAGATCGCATCGGTCGATCTCGAGGTCGGGCTGGCCACGTTCCGACCCATCGCCACCGACCGGGTGGAAGATCACGTCATGCACACAGAACGCTGCAGGGTCGACCTCCCGACGACCGAGGCGATCAGGGCGTGCCGGGAGCGGGGCGGAAGGGTCGTGGCCGTCGGGACGACGGTCGTCCGCACGCTCGAGACGTTTGCGGAGCCCGATGGCAGCGTGGCGCCCGGCGTGCGGGACACGGACCTGTTCCTGGCGCCCGGTTCGACGTTCAACGTCGTCGACCTGTTGATCACGAACTTTCATCTTCCACGATCGAGCCTCCTCGTACTCGTGGAGGCGTTCATGGGCGAGGGGTGGAGAGACGCCTACCGGGTGGCGATCGACCGCGGATATCGATTTCTCAGCTTCGGCGACGCCATGCTCTGCGAGCGCTCATGAGTCGGACGGGGCGCGTGGAAGCCCGGCTTTTCGTGGTCGACGTCGATGGCGGCCGGGTCCTCGACATGGGGCGGTAGCCTCCTTCGGCGTGACCCACGCAGCGAACTGGAAGGCGGCGGCGACGTCGGGAGCCGCACGTGCCGGGCAGCTGTCCCTCACGCATGGCACGGTCGACACACCAACCTTCATGCCTGTCGGCACCAGGGCCTCGGTCAAAGCGCTCGACGCCCTCGATCTCTCGGGCGTCGGAGCCCAGATGGTGCTGTCCAACACCTATCACCTGATGCTGCGCCCAGGCGCCGAGACCGTGGACGAGCTCGGTGGGTTGCATGGCTTCATGGGATGGGACGGCCCGATCCTCACCGATTCGGGCGGGTATCAGATCTTCTCGCTCGATCCGAAGATCGACGAGGACGGAGCCACGTTCCGGTCGACCTATGACGGCTCGACCGTTCGGCTCACGCCCGAGGAATCGGTGCGGGTGCAGCAACTGCTGGGTGCCGACATTGCGATGGTGTTCGATGTCCTGGTGGGGTTGCCAAATGCCCGGTCGGTCGTGACCACGGCCCTGGAGCAAACCCTGCGATGGTCGGAGCGCGCCCTGGCGGCTCACACCAGAGCCGACCAGGCTCTGTTCGGGATCGTCCAAGGAGGTGTCGATGTGGACTTGCGGGCGCGGAGCGCCCGCGAAACGGCGGCGCTCGGGTTCTCCGGTTTTGGCATCGGAGGGCTGGCGGTGGGGGAAGAGGCCCGGGAACGCAACCTGGCACTCGAGACGACCATGCCGGAGCTGCCCGAGCACAAGGTGCGCTACGTCATGGGCCTCGGGGATCCCGAAGGTGTGATGGACGCGGTGGCACGGGGCGCCGATCTGTTCGACTGTGTGTGGCCCACACGCCTCGCTCGACACGGCAAGGTTCTCACGGCCGACGGCGACTACAACCTGAAGCGAGCGGCGTACAGACGTGACCCGCGACCGCTCGACGTCGAGTGTGGCTGCCATGCCTGTTCGACCGTGTCACGCGCCTACCTGCGTCACCTGCTCACCACCGGCGAGTTGAGCGTCTTCCGGCTCGTCTCGATCCACAACCTGTGGTTCACGATCGCGATGCTCGACAGAGCGCGCGAGGCGATCCTCGCCGGTCGCTTCGACCAGTACCACGGCGAGTTCCTGGAGCGCCGCCGGGCAGGAGCAACGCCGGCGATCCACTAAGCTCGTGCCGTTCCCCGTCCCGAAAGTCATGATGTTGATGTACGTGCTCGCGCAGCAAACAGAAACCACCGGTGGTGGCGGTCTCACCGCCTTCCTTCCACTGCTGCTCGCCGTTGGTTTCCTCTTCCTCATCACGCTTCCCCAGCGCCGGATGCGCAAACAGCAGGCTCAGCTCCAACAGGCCTTGGAGGTGGGTGATCAGGTTCGTACGGCGGGCGGGATTCGTGGCCGGGTGATCTCACTCGACGAAGAGACTGCGGTCATCGAGATCGAATCCGGCCGCATGGTCGTCGAACGGCGGGCCATCTCGGGCAAGATCGAGTCTTGACGTGAGGCGCCCGTGGATCGGCATCCTCGTGATGCTGGCGCTGTCGTGGGGTGGTCTCGCTGCATTGGTCGGTACAGGCACCACTCCCAAGCTCGGCCTCGATCTGCAGGGAGGCATCTCGGTGGTGCTCACTGCACCGGATGGCACCGACACCGACAAGCTCGAGGTGGCAGCGGACATCATCCTGCGGCGCATCGAGGAGATCGGCGGGGTGCAGGAGCCCGACATCGTTCCCTCGGGTGGTACCGCACTCTCGCCGCCCAACCTGCTGGTCCAGTTGCCCGGCGTCACCGATGAACAGCGTGCCCTCGACGCCGTCGGCACGACGGGCGCCTTGTCTTTTCGCCCCGTGCTCGGAGCGACCGTCGGGAACGTCGGACCGCTCGCCGACGGTGGCACGGTTCCGGAAGACCATGTGACACCGGAGGACTACGCCCGCTGTTACGCGTTGCCGGGGGGCACGACGCCCGAGGACACCGATCCTGATGTGGATCCGACGACGGGCGTGAGCGTCGTCGACGACGCCACCCGTGAGACCTACCTTCCATTCGAGGGCCAGGTGTTGCATCTCGGACCGGCGATCGTGGAGGGCACACAGGTGTCCCAGGCGGTCGCCAACTTCAACAACAGCTGGCTGGTCCAACTCGACCTCACTCCCGACGGTGGCGACCGTTTCGCATGCATGACCGGGCAGGCCACCTCGTACTTCGATGCCAGGCGCCAGATCGCGATCGTGCTCGACGGCGAGATCCAGACGGCTCCGCCCGTCGCCACCGATGTCGGCCCCGAGGGGATCTCCGGTGGGAGCGCAGTGATCACCGTCGGAACCGACCAGGAGTCGGAGCAAGAGGCTCGCGACCTGGCAGTGGTGCTCCGATATGGCTCACTCCCGGTGTCTTTCACACTGTCGGATGTCAACCAGGTCTCAGGCACGCTCGGTGCCGACTCGCTTCAGATCGGTCTGATCTCGGGAGTCGCCGGGCTTGCGCTCGTCGCCGTTTTCCTGCTCGTGTTCTATCGATCATTGGGGCTGGTGGCGATCCTCGGATTGACGGTGTTCGGATCGCTCCTCGTGGCCGTCTTTTCGCTCTTCGGGGCGACATCGGGTCTCACCCTCACCCTGGCCGGTGTGACCGGCGTCATCGTTTCGATCGGGATCACCGCGGACAGCTACATCGTCTACTTCGAACGGATCAAGGACGAGGTCCGGCAGGGTTCGACCGTGGTCGATGCTGCACTCGATGGCTTCAAGGGAGCGTTCCGTACCATCCTCACGGCGGACACCGTGTCGCTGCTGGCCGCAGGCTTGCTGTACGCCTTGGCGGTGGGACCCGTCAAAGGGTTTGCATTGTCGCTCGGAATAGCCACCCTGCTGGACATCGTGGTGGCCCGGGTGTTCACGAGGCGAGCCGCGTACCTCGTGGCCCGGTCGCCCCTCGGCGACGGGGGCTGGTTCACGATTGCCGGCGCGGCCGGTGGCGAGGAGGCGACATGAGCGGGTTCTCGAGACTGATCCACGGACGTACCCAGATCGACTTCGTCGGTCGACGCAGGCTTTGGTACACGATCTCGGGTGTGGCAATGGCCATCTCGGTCGTCGCCCTCATCGTCTTCAACTTGAACCTGGGACTCGAGTTCCGTGGTGGGGTAGCGATCCAAACGCAGAACCTCACGGGTGCGGACGTCACGACCATGACAGACGCCCTGGCGGCGATCGGCCAGGACGATCCTCTCGTTCAGCTGATCAACGATGGAGAGGCGATCCGCGTCGAGACCGTGCCGCTCGATCCTGCCGGTCAGGAAGAGCTGCGCCAGGTGGTCTCGGACGTCACCGGCTCACCCCGCGACGAACTCTCCCTCGAAGCGGTGGAGCCACGGTTCGGAGCGCTGCTCGCCAGACAGGCGCTCATCGCGCTGGTCGTGTTCCTGGGTGCGGTGGCGATCTTCATCTCGTGGCGACTCCAGTGGAAGATGGCGATGGCAGGGCTGGCCGCGCTCGCCCATGACATCATCATCACGACGGGGGTGTACGCGCTGACCCGATTCTCGGTCACGTCGGCGACCGTGGTGGCGCTGCTCACGATCCTTGGCTACTCGCTCTACGACACGGTGGTGGTCTTCGACAAGGTGACGGAGGCTGCTGAGACAGCCGAGAAGGGCGATACGTACCCTGACGTCGTGAACCGGTCCATGAACCAGGTGCTGGTTCGCTCGCTCAACACCTCACTCACCTCCCTGCTGCCCGTCGGAAGCCTGCTGTTCGTCGGTTCGCTTCTGCTCGGGGCCGCCAGCCTCCGTGACTTTGCGCTGGCCCTCTTCGTCGGGATCGCCATCGGCACGTACTCGTCGATCTTCGTCGCAGCGCCGCTCCTGGCCGAATGGAAGAAGAACGACTCCGTGGGAACCCCCAAGCGGGAGAAGGAGAAGCGGCCGAGCGAGACCTATGCACCCCGTCTCCAGACCGCGGGACCGAGAAGGCCGCCGAGTGGCGGGAGCCGCCAGCAGCGGCCGCCCCGGCCACCGCGGGGAGGCCGGTAGGATCCTGTGGTGGACAATCTTCGATCGCTCATCCGAGAAATCCCCGACTACCCGAAGCCGGGCATCCTGTTCTACGACATCACGCCCGTGCTGGCCGACAGCGATGGGTTCGCCAGCCTGATCGAAGCGATGTGTACGCCGTTCGTCGATGCCGGGGTGACGAAGGTGGCCGGAATCGAGGCGCGGGGGTTCACGGTGGCTGCGCCCGTCGCCGAGAAGCTCGGTGCCGGGTTCGTCCCCATTCGCAAGCCCGGGAAACTCCCATACGAGGTGCGCCGCCAGGACTACGCACTGGAGTACGGGACGGATGCTCTTGAGATCCACTCGGATGCAGTGGTCGCAGAAGACCGGGTGCTCCTCGTCGACGACGTGATCGCAACAGGCGGAACCGCCGCCGCTGCCATCGCGTTGCTCCGCGGCCTCGACGCCAACGTGGTCGGCTTCTCGGTCTTCATCGAACTCGCGTTTCTGAACGGGATCGAAGCTCTGGACGGGGTGTCCCACCATGCCCTCCTCCGATACGACTGACACGGAACCCGCTGAGCGCCTCGAACACGAGGTGGTCACAGCATTCCTCGCGCGTCACCGGGACGGCGACGCCGAACTCCTCCGGCGGTCGTTCGCAGTCGCCGATCGGGCGCACGCAGGTCAGGTCCGCAAGTCAGGCGAGCCCTACATCCATCATCCGCTGTCGGTCACGGCGATCCTCGCCGAATACGGAATGGACGCAGCCACCCTCTCGGCGGCTCTGCTTCACGACACGATCGAAGACACCGATCTCACCCTCGAGCAGATCACCGAGGAGTTCGGCGAGGAGATCGCCTATCTGATCGATGGCGTGACGAAGCTCGATCGAATCCAGTACGACACACGCGAGCAGGCTCAGGCCGCAACGATCCGCAAGATGGTGGTCGCCATGGCCCAGGACCTGCGGGTCCTGATCATCAAGCTCGCCGACCGGCTCCACAACATCCGGACGGTTGGAGCCCTGCGAGACGAGAAACAGCGTCGGGTTGCGGGCGAAACGCTGGACGTATATGTGCCGCTCGCCCATCGCCTCGGCGTCCAGGAGATCAAGCACGAGCTCGAGGACTCGTGTTTCCGGATCCTCTACCCCGGCCCCTTCGCCGAGATCGAGACCAGGATCGCCGAGCGGGCGCCCCAGCGCGAGGTGTACCTCGAGAAGGTGATGACCGAGGTCGACGCCATGCTCAGAGATTCCGGAATCGAGGCCGTGGTGTCCGGAAGACCCAAGCATCATTACTCGATCTACCGAAAGATGATCGAGTCGGGCCGCCCGTTCGAGGACATCCACGACCTCATGGGAATCCGGATCATCGCCGACTCGGTCCAGTCGTGCTACGCAGCTCTCGGGCTCGTCCACGCACGCTGGGTGCCGATTTCGGGGCGGTTCAAGGACTACATCGCAATGCCCAAGTTCAATCTCTATCAGAGCCTGCACACGACGGTCGTGGGGCCCGACGGCAAGCCGCTGGAGGTTCAGATCCGCACCGAGGACATGCATCGGTTGGCCGAGTCCGGCGTCGCCGCCCACTGGCGTTACAAGGAAGGTCCGGAAGCCACCCATGTCGACTGGGTCGATCAGCTCCCGTCACTCGAAGACGAGTCATCCGATCCCGAGGAGTTCCTGGCGCAGCTGAAGCTGGACCTCTACCAGGACGAGGTGTTCGTGCTCACCCCCATGGGCGACGTCAAGAACATGCCGCGGGGCTCCACCGCCGTCGACTTTGCGTTCGCCGTACACACGGAGGTCGGATACCGCTGTGTCGGTGCGAAGGTGAACGGCAGATTGGTGCCGCTGTCCAGCCGGCTCGAATCGGGAGACATCGTGGAGGTGATCACTTCCCGGTCCCAGGACTCCGGCCCATCTCGGGACTGGCTGAACTTCGTGATCACTTCACGTGCGAAGTCCAAGATCAAGGCGTGGTTCCTGAAGGAGCGGCGCGACCAGGCCGTCATCGACGGGCGGGAGCAGGTGATGGCTCTGCTTCGCAAGGAGGGCCTTGGCCTGGGAGCATCGGTTCGGGAGTCGATGCTCGGAGATGTCGCCCAGGACTTCAACAAGCTCGATGTGGACGGGCTGATGGCGGCCGTGGGTCAGAACGACGTGTCCGCACAGGCCGTCGTCAACAGGGTCGTTCGTATGGTCCGGCCCGAGGTGGACGACGACGATCTGCTGGCTCCGGTTCGTCCCCGCAAGTACTCCTCGGGCGGTCCGGGCGTGATCGTCGAGGGTCTCGACGACATGCTCGTACGGATCGCCCGATGCTGTGCACCGGTCCCGGGCGACGCCATCGTCGGGTTCGTGACGATCGGCCGGGGAGTTTCGGTACACCGCAGCGACTGCACGAACATCAGCGCGCTCTCTTCCGCGAGCGGCGAACGGATGGTCGAGGTGTCCTGGGCGCCGGAGCGGGTCGGCTCGTTCACGATCTGGGTTCAGGTCGAGGCTCTCGATCGCACCCGATTGCTGCGTGACGTGACATCGGCGATCTCCGATCTCGGCGGCAACATCACCGCTTCATCTTCGGTCACCGGGCGCGACCGCGTGGCGATCCTGCGCTACGAGATCGAGCTTTCGGACCCGGGAATGGTGGCGAAGCTCATCGCCGACCTCAGAGGTGTCGATGGCGTCTTCGCCGCCTTCAGGCTCGTGAGCGATCCCGGCGACTGACCCGGATCAGGTGGTCCAGGTGAATCCGCCGGCGTCGTCGTGCATGATGCGCGCTTCGCTGGCCGCGGCGGCGAGCATCAGGCGAGCCTTGAGCCGGGCACCGTGACCGATCGCCTCGGCCTCTGCGGTGGCTGCGTCGAGTGAGGCCTGCGCTTCTGCAAGTGCGTCCTCGACCAGCTGGTGCGCCACTGCCTGCTCGGCCTCGGTGTGCGCTCTCAGCCTGGCCGCCTGCACCCGCTCGGCTTCCGCTTCCTGCAGGAGCACCATCGCTTCCATCCTGATCTTGTCGGCTTCGTGCTCGGCATCGGCGATCACGGCTGCCGCCGTGGTCTTGGCCTGCTCGTCACCGAGGGCGGTGTTGATCCGCGTCAACAGGGCCGGTGCTGCCGACCAGGCCAACGAGACGGTCGGGTTTGACGATGTTCCGGGCGTTTCAGACGTGATGTGCTCCGCAGCCGATTCGATCAGTTGTGTATCGGCCGCTGGATCAGACGGCTGAACTCGCAAACTACCCTCAGCCGAATGCTGATCGACTCCGACGTACTCTGGTTCGCCCAGACCAACACGTGGGTCGTTGCGGCCGGCGCCGGCTCCGAAGCCGTCGTGGTCGATGCCCCGCCCGATCCCGCGGGTATCGCCAGGCTCCTCGCCGCGCACTCCCTGGTCCCGGTGGCTCTGCTCCTGACGCACGGACACATCGATCACATGGGAGGCGCCGAGGCGGTGCGGAGCCGAGGGGCGGTCACCTACGTTCATCCCGACGATGACTTTCTCACCCTCGACCCGATCTCCCAGCTTCGTTCCCTGTTCGGGATGGTTCCGCCCGGCGAGTACCCGCCGCCCCGTGAGACGGTGCCGTTGAGCGATGGGCAGTCACTCTCGCTCGCGGGCTTCGATTTCGAGGTGCGCCACACACCGGGGCACACGCCCGGGCACTGCTGCTTCTACCTGCCCGGCGATGGCGTTCTGTTCTCTGGCGATCAGCTCTTCGCCGGCTCGATCGGCCGCACCGATCTCCCCGGCGGCGACTTCGATCAGCTGATGGCCTCGATGCGTGATCGCGTGCTGGACCTTCCCGACGACATCCGCGTGCTCCCCGGCCACGGGCCGGAGACGACAATTGGTCGGGAGCGGAGAACCAATCCGTTTCTGAGAGGTTGAGTCGAGCAAGCAACGAGCAACGAACAGGGAGCATCGAGGCGGGGTCCGGGGTCCGGGGTCCGGGGTCCGGGGACCGGGAGACCGGAGACTGGCGACTGGGGACTGGGGACTGGGGACTGGGGACCGGTGACTGGCCCGTTTGCGGGTGCTACTACCCTCACACCCCTCCCACCGGAATCTCGCAATGGTCACACCGCGCACCATGCCGGGCGTTCTCGAACTGCTCCCGGCCGAACAGATCACCTTTCAACGGATGTTGTCCACGATCCGTGCCGCCTTCGAGCGGTACGGCTTTCTGCCGATCGAGACGCCGGTCATGGAGTTGTCGGAGGTCTTGTTGACCAAGACCGGAGGCGAGACCGAGCGGGAAGTCTTCTTCTCGCAGTCGACCGGGTCACTCGAACAGGGAAAGGACCCGGATCTCGCCTTGCGGTTCGATCTGACGGTCCCGACCGCCAGGTATGTGGCCGAACACGAGAACGACCTGGCGTTCCCGTTCCGGCGCTACCAGATCCAAAGGGTGTATCGAGGCGAGAGACCGCAGCGAGGTCGGTTTCGCGAGTTCTATCAGTGCGACATCGACGTGATCGATCGCAACGAGCTGAGCCTTCGCTACGACGCAGAGGTACCCGCCGTGATGGCCGAGGTCTTTCGCGACCTTGCGGTGGGGGCGTTCACCATCCGGATCAACAATCGCAAGGTGATGCTCGGTCTGCTGGAGTCCCTCGGGGTGACCGGAGACCAGAGCACGATGGTGCTGCGGGAGGTCGACAAGCTCGAGAAGCGGGGGAGGGAGGCTGTGTTGGGCACCTTGGTCGAACGCGGCATGGCGTCCGACGCCGCCGACCGGCTGCTCACCACGGTCGATTCGAGGGCGACGGGACCGGATGCCTCGCTGGCCGTCCTCGATGCTCTCGCGCCCATACCCGAGATCGCCGAAGGTGTCGGCGAGCTCCGGCAGGTCATGGAGACCATGAGGTCGCTGGGTACTCCGGGCGAGTGCTACGGCATCGACCTGTCGATCGCTCGCGGCCTCGATTACTACACCGGCACGGTGTACGAGACGGTGCTCGACGAGCACCTCGAGTTAGGGTCGATCTGCTCAGGTGGACGCTACGACGACCTCGCCGGTCACTACACCAAGAGCAGACTGCCGGGCGTCGGCATGTCGATCGGGTTGACACGGCTGTTCTGGCAGTTGCGAGAGTTGGGCCTGGTGGGCGCCTCGGAATCGACGGTGCGCGTGCTGGTGACCGTCATGGACGCCGACGGGGTCGATTACGCGCTCGACGTGGCCCGCCGGCTCCGCAACGCCGGTGTCAACACGGAAGCTGCGGTTGAGCCCTCGAAGCTCGGGAAGCAGTTGAAGTACGCCGATCGGGCCGGAATCAGGTACGCCGTGATCGCAGGAACGGACGAACGGGCCGCACGCACGGTCACCGTCAAGGACTTGAAGACCCAGACCCAGGTGGAACTACCGCTCGAGCAGATCGGGGCCCATCTGGCAGGAGACCAGGAGAGCTGATGTCGACCATGTATCGGACCGTCAAGGCAGGTGAGGTCACTGCCGGCCACATCGGTGAAACGATCACGGTGGCGGGCTGGGTGGCGGCGCGTCGAGACCACGGCGGAATCGTCTTCGTGGACGTGAGAGATGCGTCCGGCCTGCTCCAAGTGGTGCTCGACCCGACCGCCATCCCGTCGGCGGACGATCTGCGGATGGAGTACTGCGTCCAGGTCGAGGGGGACGTCCGTGCCCGCCCCGAGGGCACGACGAATCCCGGGATGGCCACGGGCGAAGTCGAACTCGGCGCAGTGTCGCTCACGGTGCTCAGCACCGCAGAGGTGCTGCCGTTCATGATCGAGGATCGTGTGGAGGTGGACGAGCGCTCCCGACTCAAGTACCGATATCTCGATCTGCGCCGTCCGAAGATGGCGGCCAACCTCAAAGCCCGCAGCCGCGCGATCGCTGTCATGCGCCGGGTGATGGACGACATGGGATTCATGGAGGTGGAGACACCCACACTGATCGCCTCCACGCCGGAGGGGGCGCGCGACGTGCTCGTGCCGAGCCGGCATCAGAAGGGCTCCTTCTACGCATTGCCTCAGTCACCGCAGCTCTTCAAACAGTTGTTGATGGTTGCCGGTGTCGAGCGGTACTACCAGGTCGCCAAGTGCTATCGCGACGAGGATTTCCGATCCGACCGCCAGATCGAATTCGCCCAGCTCGACTTCGAGGGATCGTTCTGGGGCCAGGACGACGTCCTCGACACCCTCGAGACCATCGTGTACGAAGTGACGAAAGCGGTTCGTGGCATCGAACTGCCGCGCCCGTTCCCACGGTTCACCTGGCAACAGGCGATGGACCGCTACGGATCGGACAAGCCTGACACCCGATTCGCGATGGAAATCGTCGACCTCTCGGAGGTCTTCGCCCATACCGCCTTCAAGGCGTTTGGGGGTGCATTGCTCGACGGTGGAACCGTTCGGGGGATCAACGCCGGAGCGATCGAGTCCACCCGCTCACAGATGGACAAGCTCACCGACCGGGCGAAGGAACTCGGCGCGCGTGGGCTCGTGTGGATGGTCGTCGAAGACGATGGGACTCTTCGCTCACCCGTGGCCAAGTTCTTGTCGGAACCCGAGCTCTCCGGTGTGGCGTCCGCCCTCGGCGCACATCCTGGTGATGTCTTGCTGCTGGCGGCCGACACCAACTGGCGTCGGGTCGCCGAGGTGCTGGGCGGGCTCCGGGTCGACCTCGGCAGACCCGCGACACACGACGAGCTGGTGCCGCTGTTCGTGGTCGACTTCCCGACGTTCGAGCCGATCGAGGGGGGAGGCTGGGCCGCCTCGCACCATCCATTCACCGCTCCCGTGGACGTCGAGCAGATGGCCGACGATCCGGCCAACTCGATCTCCAGGGCGTACGACCTCGTTCTGAACGGCTCTGAGCTCGGCTCGGGCAGCGTCCGGATCTTCGACCCCGAGACGCAGTCGAAGGTGTTCGAAGTGCTCGGTATCTCGGCCGAACAGGCAGAGTCGCGCTTTGGCTGGTTCCTGGAGGGTCTGCGTTACGGGACTCCTCCCCATGCCGGGTTTGCCATCGGGATCGATCGTTTTGTCGCGATTCTCCAGGGAGAACCGAACATTCGTCAGATCATCCCGTTCCCGAAGACGCAAACGGGCGCCGATCCGCTCACGGGCTCGCCCACGCCCGTCGAGGATGTTCAGCTCGCCGAACTCGGGATCAGGTTGCGGCCCGAGGTGACGCAGCAGGACGGTTGAGGCCCTCATGGATCTGTTCTCCGCCCGTGCCGACGAATGGGCTTCGAGGGCTGCGCCGCTGGCGGCGCGGATGCGTCCCCGGACCCTCGACGAGGTCGTCGGACAACCGGGATTGCTCAAGGCCGGCGCTGCCTTCAGACGTGTCGTCGAGTCGGGGCGGCCCGTCTCGATGCTCCTGTGGGGACCTCCCGGCACCGGCAAGACCACGCTCGCCCGGCTGATCGCCTCGTATGCCGACGCCGCCTTCGAGACCCTGTCCGCCACGTCTGCGGGTGTGAAGGATGTTCGTGAGGTCCTGGCCGCCGCCCGCGAACGGATCGCCACCGATGAACGGCGCACCGTGCTGTTCCTGGATGAGATACACCGGTTTTCGAAGAGCCAGCAGGACGCTCTCCTCCCTGGCGTCGAAGATGGAACGATCGTCCTGATCGGCGCCACGACGGAGAACCCGTTCTTCGAAGTCAACAGTCCACTCCTCAGCAGGATGACACTCTTTCGGACTGAGCCGCTGACACCAGATGACCTGCGTGTGATGGTGCGGCGCGCCATCTCCGACGAACGTGGACTCGGCAATGATCGACTCCAGGTCGCCGACGACGTCGTGGAGACGCTCGTCACCCGCACCGGAGGGGATGCTCGTCACACGCTCACGACGCTCGAGGTCTCCGCCACGTTGGCGCTCGGTCGTGAGAGCGCCCACATCGAGGACGTCGACGTGGAAGAGGCACTCCAACGTCGCATCGTCCGGTACGACAAGGCGGGCGATCAGCACTACGACGTCGTCTCGGCGTTCATCAAGAGCGTCCGGGGCTCGGATGTGGATGCCGCCTTGTACTGGCTGCATCTGATGTTGGAGGGCGGCGAGGACCCGGAGTTCATCGTGCGCCGGTTGATCATCCTCGCATCAGAGGACATCGGGCTCGCGGACCCGAACGCGGTGCTGCAGGCGATGGCGGCGTCCCAGGCGCTCGCCTACGTCGGACTGCCGGAGGCGGCGTTTCACCTGACCCAGGCGACCGTGTACCTGGCGGCTGCACCGAAGTCGAACGCCCTCACCGAGGCGATCGGTGCCGCCCGCACGCTGGTCTCCGAGGGCCCGTCGCCGGTCGTACCACCACACCTGAGAGATTCGCACTACTCGGGGGCGAAAGAGTTGGGTCACGGCGAGACCTATCGGTATGCACACGACAGCCCGCATCACGTCGTGGCACAGCAATACTTCCCGGACGGTGTCGACCCCACGCCGCTGTACCACCCGACCGAACAGGGGAGGGAAGCCGGATTGGCCGAACGGCTCGCGTGGCTCGACGAGATACTGGACCGGAGAGGCCGATGACGGTGAATGGGTTCCGCGCCATGAGCCGTCCGTCCGTCGTCTTCCTGTCCGTTGTCGTGGCTGTCGCGGCGTGCTCGACGGCTCCACTCGACGAAACGCCCACGACCGTCGACACGACTGCTTCGTCCCAGCCGTCGGCCCCGGCGTCGACGGCCGCCGGCCCGACACCTCGGTCCACGACGACGACCACGAGCACACCATCGACCACGACCACCTCGCTGGACCCGCTGCAGGGGTTGGCTCTGGAGGAGGTTGCTGCCGGGCTCGAGCAGCCCGTGCTGGTAACGGCGCCGCCGGGAGACGATCGGCTGTTCGTGGTAGAACGGCGCGGTGTGATCCGCGTCATCGGAGAAGATCGGCCATTCTTGGACATCGATGCGCGGGTCAACTCCGAGGACGGCATCGAACCTGGGCTGCTCGGGCTGGCCTTCCATCCGGAGTACGCCTCGAACGGGAGGTTCTTCGTCTTCTACTACCAGTCCGATGCCGAGCGGACTCGACTTGCCGAGTATCGCGTCTCCGACGACCCGAATCGGGCCGACCCGGGATCCGAGGTCGAGTTGATGGGCTTCGACAAACCGACCAATCGTCACAACGGGGGGATGCTCCAGTTCGGCCCCGACGGCATGCTCTGGATCTCGACCGGGGAGGGAGGGGCGGCGTCGACGCACGCCCAGAATCCCGAAACCCGGTTGTCCGCCATCCTGCGGATCGACGTGGACGACACCGGGGATCTCCCGTGGCTGGCGCCGGTCGACAATCCCTTCGGCGACGGTGCGGGCGGAGATCCGGCCGTGTGGGCCTGGGGTCTCCGCAACCCTTGGCGCTTCTGGATCGATGCCCCCGACTCGCTCATCTACATCGGCGACGTCGGACACGAAACGTGGGAGGAGATCGACGTCGTCGAGATCACGGGGGGCGGCGGGTTCAATTTCGGGTGGCTGCGCATGGAGGGAACCCATTGCTTCCAAAGTGGGTGTGATGCCGAATCCGAAGGGCTGACGCTCCCCGTGTACGAGTACTCGCACGACGAGGGTTGCTCGATCACCGGCGGGGTGGTCTACCGGGGGAGCTCGATCCCAGAGGTCGCCGGGCGATACTTCTTCGCCGACTGGTGTGGGGGTTGGGTCCGCAGTCTGCGATTCCATGACGGGGTAGCCGACGACGTGCGGACCGACTTCGAAGGCGTCGGCCAGGTGAACGGATTCGGGGTCGACGGCTCCGGAGAGTTGTACGTCCTGACGTGGGAAGGCACCGTGTCCAAGATCGTCGGGCTCAGATGAGCAACTCCTTGCTCGAGCGCGTGCTCGCCGCAGACGGGGTGATGCTGGAGCGTCTGGGGATCGAGCTCGTGTCCGCCACGAAGGAGGGCGTCACGCTCCGCGGGCGCCCGCATTCCGACCTCCACAATTCGTTTGGCATCGTTCACGGCAGCCACGCCTTCGCTCTCATGGACACCGCTGCCGCCTATGCCCTCGCCGCCCGCGAGATCCACGCGGCCACCATCGGTTCCCACATGACCCTCGCCCGTCCCGTCACCGCCGACGTCGAAGTCATGGCACACGCGCAGGTGATGACAGCCGGCAGGACCCTCGCCACCGTGCGGGCGGAGGTGACGGTGGACAAGAAGCTGGCGGGGCTGGCGACGTTCCAGTTCGCGGTTCGCGACACTCCCATGTGAGGTCGGCGACCGAGTACGATTTGGCCGATGTTCGATCGTCTCTGGTGGTTCGCCACGGGTCTGGTGGCGGGTGGTTTCGTGACCGTCCGGGCGCTCCGCCGCACACCTCGCCCCGTCGACGTGCGCACCGCGGCCGCGCACACCGGTGCCGACATCCTGGATCTCGCCGCTCGTGTGGTGCGCCCGAACGCCCCACACAGCCAGCGCATCCGCCGGTCGCGTCGATCCGCCGAACCCACGACGTAGGTCCGGCGCCGGTCGGCCGCCTGCTCCGCGAGGAGCCCACTGGCAAGCGACTTGCCGCGTGAAGTCGGTTCCCGGGCTGGGCGCGACTCACTAACCTCGCGGGCTCAATGGACTCCACCACGATTCGCCGCACCTTCCTCGAGTTCTTCGAAGAGAGAGGACATACGGTTCGACCTTCTGCATCTCTGATCCCGGTCGACCCGACGCTCCTCTTGACCAACGCCGGCATGGTCCCGTTCAAGCCCTACTTCCTGGGAGAAGAGCCCGCTCCTTACAAGCGTGCCGTTTCGATCCAGAAGTCGGTCCGCACCATCGACATCGACATCATCGGGACGACCGTCCGTCACATGTCGTTCTTCGAGATGCTGGGCAATTTCAGCTTTGGCGACTACTTCAAGAAGGAGGCGATGGCGTGGGCCAACGATCTCCTCACAAAGGGCTTCGGCCTCGATCCCGATCGGCTCTGGTACACCGCCTACGAAGACGACGACCAGGCGGCGGCGCTGTGGGTCGACCACGTCGGTGTTCCTGCGGATCGGGTCCAGCGTGGGGGCAAGGACAACTTCTGGCAGATGGGCGTTCCTGGCCCGTGCGGGCCGTGCGCGGAGATCTTCTACGACCGCGGCCCAGAATTCGGCGCCGATGGCGGTCCCATCGGTGGCGGAGAGGAGCGTTTCGTCGAGATCTGGAACCTCGTGTTCATGCAGAACGTCCAGGACCGCCCCTATCACGTGATCGGTGAGCTCCCCACCAAGAACATCGACACGGGGATGGGACTCGAACGGCTCGCCATGATCCTCCAGGGCGCAGGTTCGGTGTTCGAGGTCGACACGGTCCTGCCCCTCCGCCACGCCGCCGAGCAATTCACGGGGACCACCTACGGCGACGACCCGATGGTCGACGTGTCGCTGCGCATCCTGGCCGACCACGGCCGGACGATGACCTTTCTGATCGGTGACCAGGTGATGCCTTCGAACGAGGGCAGGGGCTACATCCTCCGCCGGATCATCCGCCGTGCCGTACGCCACGCCTGGCAGCTCGGCGGTGAGGGCCTGATCACACCGCGTCTGGTCGAGGCCACCGTGGCGGCGATGGGCGACTGGTACACGAACATCGCAGAACGCAAGGATTTCATCGTCGATGTCGTCTCCCGGGAAGAGGATCGCTTCCGGCGCACCCTCGAATCAGGTCATCAACTGCTCGACACCGAACTGGAACGGCTCCACAACGGCACCGCCCTGCCCGGCGACGTGGCGTTCAAGCTCCACGACACCTTCGGGTTCCCGATCGAGCTGACCACCGAAATCGCCTCGGAGCGTGGCTTCGATGTCGACGTGCCCGGCTTCGAGTCGGCGATGGACGAGCAACGGCGGCGCGCCAAGAAGAACTGGAAGGGTGGCGACGAAGCCGCCAGAGGCGAGTTCTATCGAGCGATCCTGGACGACGTCGGGCTCACCGACTTCGTCGGCTACGGCGAGGAGGCCGCGCAAGGCCGGATCCTCGCAATCGTTCGCGAGGGCGAGTTGGTGGACGCCGCCGAGCACGGGCAAGAGGTCGAGGTCTTCCTGGATCGAACTCCGTTCTACGGGGAGTCCGGCGGCCAGATCGGCGACACCGGAAGCATCAAGACGGCGACGGGTGCGCTCGCGGTGCACGATGTGCAGCACGCCGTGCAGGGATTCCACGGTCATCGCGCCAAGGTCGTGTCAGGCACGATCGCAGCCGGCCAGGACGCCGATCTACAGATCGACTCGCCGAGACGGGCCCGGATCCGCAAATCGCACACGGGAACCCACGTGGTGCACGCCACGCTGCGTGAGGTCGTGGGTGACCATGCGCACCAGGCGGGGTCTCTCGTCGAACCGGGCCGGCTGCGATTCGACTTCAGTCACTTCCAGGGAATGACCCCCGAGGAGCTGGCCGAGCTCGAGCGGATCAGCAATCAGCGGTTGATCGCCAACGCCGAGGTGAGCACCACGGTCACCAGCCAGGACGATGCCAAGGCAATGGGCGCGCTGGCCTTCTTCGGCGACAAGTACGGGGACACCGTCCGCGTGGTGAAGGTCGGGGATTATTCGGTCGAGTTCTGTGGCGGTACGCACACCCACACGGCCGGTGAGGTGGGACCGTTGCTCATCCTCTCGGAGGCCTCCATAGGTTCGAACATCCGACGTCTCGAGGCACTCACCGGTGAAGCTGCCTACGAACACCTGGTGAAGGTCCGGGATGCGCTCGACGGAACCGGACGACTGTTGCGAACCCCTCCGACGGAGGTCCCGGCCCGGGTCGAGGCGCTCTTGGCCAAGGTCGAGGAGCTGGAGACCGAGATCGAGGGGATCCGCGGCCAGCGCCGCTCGGCGCTGGCCGCCGAGCTCGCCGGCAACGCAGCCACGTTCGGCGAAGCTTCGATGGTGGTCGACTCGGTCGGTGAGCTCGCACCCGAGCAGCTGCGTCAACTGGCCACCTCGGTGCGCGATCGCCTCCAGCGAGGTGTGGTCGTCCTCGGCGCCACCAACTCCGGCAAGGGAGCACTGGTGGCGGCGGTCACCCGCGATCTGGTCGACGCCGGTGTGTCTGCCGCCGAACTCATCGCCGACGCCGCCCGTCAGATGGGCGGTGGTGGCTCGCGGGATCCGGAACTCGCCCAAGCCGGTGGGCCGAAAGGCGATCAGTTGACCCCGGCGATCGATATCGCGCGGGAGCGAGTCGGTCAGACACTCGGCGGATTGTGACTGCCGGTCGGGTTCTCGCCTTCGACTACGGAAGCAAGCGAATCGGGGTAGCCGTCTCAGACGTGCTCCGAATCACGGCGGGCCCACTGGAGGTGATTCCCACGGATTCCGCCATCGATCACGTTTCCCGTCTCGTGGGGGAATACCGGCCGACGGTGATCGTGGTGGGGCTTCCGGTCGGCCTGTCCGGGATCGAAGGCCCGGCCGCCCATGCCGCCCGGGCATTCGGAGAACTGGTTGCCGTCGAGACCGGGGTCGAGGTGGTGTTCGTCGACGAGCGCTTCACCACACATACTGCCGAACAGGCGATGCTGGAAGGCGGCGTCAAACGCAGAGATAGGCGTGCGAACGTGGATAAAGTGGCGGCGGCCGTCATCCTTCGCCAGTACCTGGAACGAAGATGACCCATGCCCCTGCCCCCGTATCCGGAACCAATCGATGACCTCTCCTCCAGAGTCGCCGCCAACGGTCCCCGCTCCGCAGCCCGATCCTCCGGTCCGCTACGGCCGCCTCGTCATGCCGATCGTGGTGATCGTCCTGGTGGTGGTCGCCGGTATTGGCGTGGTGGCCGCTGCCAGGTGGCTCGGAGGAACGGTGTCCGAAGCCCTCACCTCCAGCGAAGACGAGGTCGTGAGCGACGTCGAACCTGGAGTTCCGATCGAAGTCGAAATCCCCAGTGGCGCCACGGCCGAGGACATCGGAGCTCTGCTCGCCGAGGTCGGTGTGGTGAGGTCGGCCCGCCAGTTCGAGGAGGCCGTCGACACCGCAGGCGTGGCCAATTCCCTGAAGGCGGGCACGTTCGACCTGGTGACTGGCATGAATCCCGATGCCGTGATCAACACGTTGATCGCAGGCCCAAAGGTGGTGGTGTTCGACGTGACCATCCGGGAGGGGCTGCGGGTCACCGAGATCATCGACGTGCTGTCGGAGGCATCCGAGATCCCACGTGAAGAGTTCGAGCAGGCGTTGTTCTCGGGCGCCGTCAGCACCACGCTGCACGAGATTCCCGCCAACCCGGATTTCGGCGACTGGGAGGGGTTGCTGTTCCCCGACACCTATCAGTTCTCGGAGAACACCACCGCCGCCGACATGCTGAACCGGATGGCACGGACCATGCAGGTGCGTATGGACGCCGTGGACTGGACCGAGTTCGAGGCCGCCGGATTCACCAGATACGAGGGCATCATCGTCGCCTCGCTCATCGAATCCGAGGTACGGGTCGCCGAAGAGCGGCCACTCGTTTCGAGCGTGTTGCGCAACCGTCTCGAGATCGGCGAGATCCTCGGCATCGACGCCTCGACGCTCTACGCCCAAGAGACGCGTGATCCCGCCGAGATCGATGTCGATTTCGACTCTCCCTACAACACGCGGAGGTACGGCGGGCTGCCGCCTGGACCGATCTCGGCTCCCGGTCTCGCCTCACTGCAGGCCGCCGCCAGCCCGGCCGAGACCGACTTCCTGTACTACGTGCTTTCGGCGGAGGACGGGTCGCACGCCTTCGCCGAGACGCTCGAAGAGCACAATGCCAACGTCGCCAAGGCCCGTGAGGATGGGTTGCTCGGGTGAGCGTCAGACCGCGGCGTTTCTTGGTGCTCGGGGATCCGGTGGAGCACTCGCTCTCGCCTGTGATGCACGCGGCTGCATTCGATGCACTCGGATTGGAAGCGGAATACGGACGTCGCACGGTCGATGCCGAGGGGATGCGCTCTGCGGCCGCTGCGATACGAGCCGGTGAGCTCGACGGGGCCAACATCACGATGCCCCACAAGCAGCTCGCGGCGGAGCTTGCGGACCACCTCGCCGACGGGGCCCGGAGAGCAGAGTCGGTCAACACCTGGGTACGTTCCGGCGCATCGATCGAGGGGCACTCGACCGACATCGTGGGCGTACGTCGTGTCGTGCAGGAGTCGGGCATGCCGGAAGGGCCCTTCGTGGTGCTGGGCACGGGAGGTGCCGCCGCCGCCTCCCTCATCGCCCTCGAGGACCACGAGATCACCGTGATGGCCAGGCGGCCCGATGCGGGCCGGGCGATGACGGCGCGTTGTGGTGTCACGGCGGACGTTCGCCCCTGGGACGGCAGCGTGCCGAGCGGAGTGGTCATCAACTGCACCCCGATCGGCATGAAGGGAGAGGTCATGCCGGACCGGTTTCTCGACGCAGCCACCGGATACCTCGAGATGGTCTACGCACAGGGCGAAACCGCAGCAGAGCGAACACTCGTGCGACGCGGCGTCGCGGTGGCCGGGGGGATTTCTCTGCTTGCGGCTCAAGCGGAGGCATCGTTCGAGTTGTGGTTTGGCGTGACGCCGCCGCCAGGCATCATGTACGGTTCTGTGGACAAATGCCTCAAGGAGGATGCGGGGGAAGTCGAATCATGAGTTCCAAGTTCGATTCAGGAGAACAGATGTCGCTCAACGGGAACCTGGAGGTCTTCCCCCTGGAAGAGGTCCTCCGCCTGCTTGCACGGTCACGCAAGTCCGGTTGCTTGCGCGTCGAGAGTGCCGGGGTTCAAGGGCGCATCTTCCTCACCAACGGAGCCTTGGCGTTCGCGACCACCGCCTCCGATGTGGAGCTGCGCCGACGACTCGTTTCCAGCCGGCTGGTCGAGGAGGGGGCGTTGCGGAAGGTCGAGCTCAGCGGGGCTTCGGTGTCCGACTCGCTGGCTCCCGACGTCGGGTCCACGGAGTGGGCCGACTTCGTGCGGGAAGAATCGGTCGAGGGCTTGTACCGAATCCGGCGAACCGGCCGGGGTACCTTCGATTTCGTCGTGGAGCTCGCCCCCCGGTATCCCACCGGGCAGACCTTCGATTCCGAGGTCGTGCTCTCGGAGGCGGACCGTCGCAGCCTCGAGTGGGAAGACATCCGCACGGTGCTTCCCGAACTCGACAAAGTGGTCCGCATGGTGCCCATCCTCGATCACGAGGACACGGTCACACTGAGCCCGTCCACTTGGCAGATCCTGGCCGCTCTCGAAGGCGGATCGAGCACGGCGCAGGTGGCCCAGCGCATCGGTTGGAGCGAGTTCCGAACGGCCCGTGAAGTGGCCACCCTCCTGCGCAATGGCCTGGTGAGCATCACCGAGGGCCCTGCTCCTCAGGCCGAGGTCGTCGTCGCCGAGTCCGAGCCAGAGGAATTCGAGGAGGCTCAGCCCGAGGAGGCCCCCGAGGCAGCGGACACCGAAGAGGTGTACGCAGATGTAGACCACGAAGCCGACTCTCACGGCGAGGCGGCAGGCGAGGCAGAGTCGGCGGTCGGCGAATCCGTCGAAGGCACCGTCGCCGTCGAGCACGAGGAGCTTGCCGAGGTCGACGAGCCCGCCGCGGCGGCAGCCGAATTCGAAGCGGCCGACGAGAGCCCGACCCTGATCGAATCGCACGAGGAACGGTGGTCATCCGACCTTCCCGCGGTCGAAGAGCCCGAGCTCGAAGCCGTGGACGCCGAGATGGGCGAGATCGCCCCGGAATCGGTGGCACTCGACGTCGAATCCGAAGCCTCCGATGATGTGTGGGGTCGGGTCGACATCGAGGCCGACGCCGACGCCGGCGTCGAGGCTCGAGCCGAGGTCGATTTCGAGGCAGAGGCGCCTACCCCGGCGGCCGAGGCCGTCGAAGTGGACTCCGACGAATCCGATGACGCTGCCGCCGGCGAGTCGTCATCGTGGTGGAGCGACGAGCCTCTCGGCTCGCAGCCGGCCGTGAACGACGAGCCGGAGACTCCGTGGGGGTCGTCGCCGTGGACCGCCGACACTCCTTCAGAGGAGTCGGTCGTCAAGACGTCTCCGTGGGGTGCCCCCGTGGGTGCTTCCGACACGGACGCCGAGTCAGGGGCTGCAGAGCGGATCACCGAGACCAGCGAGTCCGAGCCCGAGAAGACCCGCGGCTGGTGGGCCGAGACCATGGGCGCGGCCGAAGAGGGCCAAGCCGGGACCGACACCGAGGCGGACCGTTTCCTCGAAAGTGTGTTCAGCTCGCTCTCCGACGATGAAGACGCCGGCGAAGCCAAGCCCGAGAAGGAAGACGACGAGACCGGGTTCGGCATGGGGCTTCTCCGCCGTCGGCGCATGGGTGCCGCTGCTCGCGATATCTCCGAGAACGACCGCTGATCGAGCCGGTGCGTCGGTGCTGATGCCCGCAGTGGCGACGCTCGGGCTCATCGGAGTGTTGCTCGGACCGACCCTTCATCATCTCGGTGTTCGAGCCGCGGAACGCCGGCCCTTCGACGGCATCGGTCCGAGGTGTGAGTCCTGCGAGGCTGCGCGTCGTTCTCCGTTCGCCATCCGATGTGGCCCGTGTGGAGCCCAGGTCCGAAGGCGAGAACCCGTCATCTGGCTGCTGTCCGGAGCCGGGATGGCTCTCGTCACCGCCGTTGTCGGCCTGAGTTGGCTCCTGCCGGCACATCTCGTCTTCATCGGGCTCACGACGGTCCTCACCGTCACCGATCTCGACGAGAAGCTGATTCCCAATCGTGTGCTGTACCCCGGCACGGCGGCCGTGGCCGTCCTGCTGGCGGCGGGCGCGATCGCCGAGGATCGTATCGGCGATCTCGGCCGTGGGGCGCTCGCCGGAGCCGCCTTCTTCGCTCTGCTCCTCGTCGTGGCGTTGGCGAGCAGGGGCGGGTTCGGAATGGGCGACGTGAAGATGGCCGTTGTGATCGGCCTCGTTCTGGGCTTCTGGGGGTGGAGGGTGTTGGCGCAGGGGTTGTTCCTCACGGGCATATTCGGAGGGATCCCGGCCCTGTGGCTCATTGCCACCGGGAAGGCGGGGAGAGGCGACGAGCTGCCGTACGGTCCGGCGATGATCCTGGGATCGTGGGCTGCGCTCGCCATCGGTGTCGGATGGTGACACACCGGTGATGGAGTGCTCTGAGATTCGTTCCCCGGTCGGCGGGTAGGATCGCCCGATGTTCAGGTTCATCACGGCCGGGGAATCCCATGGCCCCGGTTTGGTGGCGGTCATCGAGGGCCTCCCGGCCGGCATTCCGTTTCTTCAACCGGCGCTGAAGGCAGAGCTCGCTCGCAGGACGTTGGGTTTCGGTCGCGGTCCCCGGATGGCCATCGAACGCGACGAGATCGAAATAATGGGTGGTGTCCGTCACGGTCGAACACTTGGGTCACCGGTGGCAGTCGTCATCCACAACACGGAATTCCCGGAGAAATGGGCCGAGGAGATGAGCCCTCACCCCGGAACCGCCAAGCGCCCGATGACGACACCTCGACCGGGGCATGCCGATCTCGTCGGGATGCAGAAGTACGACACGCACGACGCGCGAGACATATTGGAGCGAGCGTCGGCCCGCGAGACGGCAGCTCGGACCGTGGTTGGATATGCCGCCAAGGCGATGCTCGCCGAGTTGGAGGTGGCGGTCTTCAGCCATGTGGTCGAGATCGGAGGCGCGGGGGCACCCGCCGAGCCTCTGCCGACGGCGGCCGACCTCGAGGCGATCGACGCCTCTCCGGTCCGGGTGTTCGACCGTTCGGCCGAGGCGCGGATCATCGAGGTGATCGAAGCCGCCAAGGAGGATCGCGACACGCTCGGAGGCGTCGTCGAGGTACTCACGTATGGCCTGGTCCCGGGCATCGGGAGCCACGTCCACTGGGATCGCAAGCTCGACGCCGAGCTCGCCGAAGCATTGATGTCGATCCAGGCGATCAAGGGCGTGGAGATCGGAGACGGGTTCAAGACTGCGCGTCGCCGCGGCTCCGAGGCTCATGACGAGATCTTCCACGACGACAGCGGTTTCACCCGCACGACCAACAAGGCCGGAGGCACCGAGGGCGGAATGTCGGTGGGCGACGTGCTGCGGGTCCGAGCGGCGATGAAGCCGATCTCCACGGTCGGAAAGGGCCTTCAGACCGTCGACGTCGGATCGAAGAAGGCCGAGTCGGCGTTCTACGAGCGCTCGGACGTCGTGGCGGTTCCGGCGGCCGGAGTCGTGGCCGAGCAGATGGTCGCAATCGTGGTCGCACGAGAGATACAGCGGAAGTTCGGCGGTGACACGATCGGAGACCTTCGTCAGGCGTGGGAGGCCTACCGGCGCCGCCTCGCCGATTTCTGACATGCCGGTCTTCTCCATCGGCGAGGAAAGCAGCATCTGGGTTGGTCGAGGGCTTCCGAGGCCTCTCTTGCCGCAGCGGCCGGGTCGCGAACGGGCGGTCGTCATCACACAGTCGCCGGTGTCCCACATCGCCGACCGGGTACGAGGCATGCTGGCGTCCGAGGTGTCGTCGGCAGATGTGATCGAGGTTCCGAATCGCGACGACGCCAAGACGTGGCCTGTGGTGGCGAGCCTGTACGACCGGCTCGCCGAGCTGAACCTCGGCCGTCACGACACGGTGGTGGGAATCGGCGGGGGAGCCGTCACCGATCTCGCGGGCTTTCTCGCCGCAACGTGGCTCCGCGGAGTCGAATCGGTCATGGTGCCGACGACGCTGTTGGGCGCCGTCGACGCGTCGATCGGTGGGAAGACAGGCATCAACCACGCAGGAAAGAACCTCGTTGGAGCCTTCTGGCATCCGAGGGTGGTGGCGGTCGATCTCGATGTCCTGGATGCGCTTCCGCCTTCGCTTCGCCTGGAGGGCACGGCCGAGATCGTGAAGGCGGGATTCATCGCGGACCCTTCGATATTGGACGAATACCGCCGCAGCGGCATCGATGCGCCCCTCGACGTGGTCGTTCCTCGCGCCATCGCCGTGAAGGCTGCGGTGGTCGGCGAGGACTTCCGTGAAGGTGGACGCAGAGCGATCCTCAACTTCGGGCATACGATCGGTCACGGCGTCGAGGCGGTCACCGGGGTCCCGCACGGTCACGCCGTCGCCATCGGGATGGTGGCGGCCGGGGCGGTGTCCGCGGCTCGTTACGGCTTCGACGGTGGGGCCCTCACCGAGCTCATCTTCTCCCTCGGGCTTCCGGTGGCGAGTGCCGGCACGTCGCGGCAGGCCGTGCTGGAGAAGGTTGCTCGCGACAAGAAGCGGACTGCGGCGGGTGTCCGCATGGTGCTGCTACGTGACATTGCCGACGTGGTGGTGGAGCCGGTCACCGAGGACGAGCTCGACATCGGGATGACCGCCATCGGGATCCGGTAGCGGCCGGCTCTTTCGCCGAGTGCCCGATCCCGACCGCCTTGACCAGAGGCTGAACAAGCGTTTAGTATTCTGAACGTGAGTTCAGTCGATGATCGATCTGCGAAGGCCAAGATCCGGGACTCGGCCATCGAGTGCTTCGCCTCCGAAGGCTCGGCCGCCACCGTCCGCAGGGTCGCCGAGACCGCCGGCGTGTCGCCGGCACTCGTCATCCACCACTACGGCTCGATGGACGGGCTGCGGGCTGCCTGCGACGAGCACGTCATCCGCGTCATCAGAGATCAGAAGAGCGAAGCCTTGACCGGCGGGATGGACATCGCCGGGGCCATCCGCAACTACGGAGATCGTCACCTGCCCGCGTACCTCGCCCGGATGCTGGCCGAAGACTCCGAGGCGTCGGCGCGTCTGGTGGACTCGATCGCCGCCGACGCCGAGCAATACATGGCCGACGGCGTGGAGGCAGGAGCCCTCAAGCCGTCATCGAACCCCGTCGGGCGGGCGCGCGTCATGACGTTGTTCTCGCTCGGTGCGCTCGTGTTGCACCACCACGCCAAGCGACTGCTCGGCGTCGACCTCACCGACCCCGCGACCGAGCCCTCCGATCTCATGGCCTATGCCGGACCGGCGCTGGAGCTCCTCGGACGTGGCATGTTGACAGACGACTATGCAGAGACCGCACGGGCGGCATTCGAGACCGTAGGCAGAGAAACGGAGACACCGTGAGTACACCCGCCATTCGCACCGAGGGACTGACCAAGCACTACGGCGACGTCGAGGCCCTCAACGACCTCGACCTCGAGGTGCACGCAGGCGAAGTCTTCGGATTCCTCGGACCGAACGGAGCGGGAAAGACGACGATGATCCGAACGATCCTCGATCTCATCCGCCCCACGCGTGGGAGGGCCGAGATCCTCGGATTGGACACCCACGAGGCAGCGGTCGAGATCCGCCGGCGCATCGGATACCTGCCTTCGGACCTGTCGATGTACGACCGGCTCACGGGGAGGGACACGATCACGTATTTCGCCAATCTCCGTGGTGGGGTCGATTGGGCCTACGTCGAGGACCTCGCAACGCGGCTGAAGGCGGATCTGTCGCCGAAGGTGGGCGACTACTCCTCGGGAAATCGGCAGAAGGTGGGGCTCATCCAGGCGTTCATGAACAAGCCGCAGGTGCTGATCATGGACGAGCCGAGTAGTGGGCTCGATCCTCTCATCCAGCGTGAGTTCCAGAAGATGATGCGTGAGGTCGCATCCGAAGGTCGGACAGTGTTCCTGTCGAGCCACACCCTCTCAGAGGTGCAGGCCGTCGCCGACCGTGTCGGCGTGATCCGCGAGGGATACCTGGTGGAGGTGTCGAAGGTGGCCGATCTCCGCTCGAAGGCCATCCGCACGGTCGAGCTGTACTTCACCGAGTCCGTGGATCCGAAGGTCTTCGAAGCGCTTGGCGGTGTCAGCGATGTCCGGGTGGCCAACAACCATGTGACCCTGTCGCTGGAGGGATCCATCGTCGACCTGCTGAAGACCGCTGCCGATCGGTACCAGCTCGTCGACGTCTCGAGCCAGGAAGCCGACCTCGAAGAGATCTTCCTCACCTACTACGAGGGTGCGTGATGCTCAGCAACGTCTTCATGAAGACCAACCGCGATCGTGTCATCGGGATGCTGGTCGGTGCGCTGGTCATCGGGTCCTTCCTCCCATGGGCGATGGCGGTCTACAAGGACATAGACCTGTCGTTCTACGACGCCGTGCCCGCCGCCTTTCGCTCTCTCATGGGGATCCCCGAAGGAGCAGACGCGGCCGCGTTGGCCTACGGAGCGATGTTCAGCTTCATGGGTGCGATGACGCTGGCGGCGCTGGCGATATCGATGGGCTCGGCCTCGATCGCAGGAGAGGAGCGGGGTGGAACCATCGGGCTGTTGCTCGGCAATCCGCTGAGCCGCGCCCGGGTGTTGGGTGCCAAAGCGTCCTCGCTCATCGTGCTCTCGGCTCTGGGAGTCGGAATCCTGTGGTTCTTCGGCGTGATCACACCGATCCTGCTCGATGTGGATCTCGGCTCGCTCGATCAGAACGCCTACATGGTGCACATGCTGGCGAACACGCTGTTCTACGGCTTCCTGGCGCTCGCCCTCAGTGCGTGGACCGGGAACGCCACGGTTGCATCGGGCGTCTCGGTGGCCGTGATGGTGATGGGGTATCTGGCCGTCGGGCTCATCCCGTTGGTGGAGGCAGCGGCAGGGTGGGAGAAGGCCTTCCCGTGGTACTACTTCGATGGCAGTCAGCCGTCGATCAACGGGGTCGACTGGGCCCACGTCGGCATCCTCGGCGGCGCTTCCGTGGCCTTCGCAGCGCTCGGATTCCTGGGTGTCACGCGTCGCGACCTGAAGACGAAGTCGACGAAGACGACCCTCGTCGACCGTCTCCGGAACAACCCGAGAACGTCGATGCTGGTCGAACGGTTGGCCGGATCGGCCCGGGTCTCGAGTCTCTTCGCGAAGACCATCTCCGACCATCAGGGACTCCTGATCACCGTGAGTTGGATCATGGCGGCGATGGGCCTGATGATGGGCCCGATCTACTCGGCCATCCCCGAAGAGGCGTACGAGGTCTTCTCCCAATTCCCCGATGTGCTCATCGCCATGATCGGTGGGGAGGACATGAGCACGGCCGCCGGCTTCTTCCAGGCGGAGATCTTTGCGATCACGGCGCCGATCGCCGTCGCAGTCATCACGGTGTCGATGGGCTCTCGGGCTCTGGCCGGCGAGGAGCGCAACCACACCATGGATCTGCTGCTGTCGAATCCCATTCCACGGTCCCGGATCGTGCTGACCAAGGCCTCGGTCATGGTCGTCTTTTCCGCAGTCGTTGCGACGGTCACCTTCGCCTCGACCTGGGCCGGGGTGCTCATCGGCGGAATCGACATGGATGCGGGGGGACTCGTTGCGGCCTCGGTGCTGTTGTGGTTGCTGGGGCTCGCATTCGGGGCGGTTGCACTGTTGCTCTCTGCGCTCACCGGGCGAACATCGATCGCGTCGTACGGTGCAACCGGAGTCGCGCTCATCTCCTACTTCCTGTGGGCATTTGCTTCGATGAGCGAGAGCAGCGGGTGGTTGGTGCGCCTGTCCCCGTTCCACCACTATCTCGGCGGCGATCCCCTCACAGCGGGCATGGACTGGTCCGGGGCGGCGGTGCTGGTGGCGATCTTCGTGATCGGTGTCGGCCTGTCGGTATTCGCTTTCGAACGCCGCGATCTGAGGGGCTGAACCTCCTTCGCGGGCTGCAACGCCTGCCCGTGCGGGCGCAGTGGCGGGGCGGTGGCCGCTGGAGGCGTGACGGGCAGCTGATATCCTGCACGCCGAAAACCAAGTCCCGACCGAGTATTCGGTACTGCGAGCGAAGCGAGCCTCCGTGATCTCCACCAACGACGTTCGACCCGGCATGGCCTTGAGCCAGTCCGATGGCATCTTCACGATCGTCAAATACGAGCACGTCAAGCCGGGGAAGGGCAAGGCGTTCGTGCGCATGAAGCTCAAGAACGTCGAGACCGGACAGGTGTTGGATCGGACCTTTCGGGCCGACGAGGATGTCGAGCAGGCGATCATCGAACGCTACGACCATCAGTTCCTGTACCGAGATGACCTGGGATTCCACTTCATGAACCTCGACGACTACTCCCAGTTCGCCGTTTCCGAAGCGGATGTCGGTGACGCCGCCAACTACCTCACCGATGGGATGACCGCCGTGCTGGCGATGTACCAGGGCAACCCGATCGGCGTCGAGCTGCCGGCATCCGTCGAGCTCGACGTGACCTACGCCGAACCGGCTGTCAAGGGAGACACGGTGTCGGGGGCGACCAAGCAGGTCACCATGGAGACGGGGCTGAAAGTCCAGGTGCCGCTCTTCATCGAACAGGGCGAGCGGCTGCGGATCTCCACGTCCGACGGCAGTTACCTGTCCCGGGCGTGAGCGAGCCCCGAGAAGCGGCCGTCCAGGCGCTGTACGAAGCCGATCAGATGGGCCTCGACCTCGAGGCGCTCGCAGGTCGGCCCGATGTGCTCACCGGAAAGGCTCGCCGGTTATTCGAGGGGACGCTGAGCCATCGCCCCGAGCTCGACGCCGCCATCGACGCCGTGTCCGACCACTGGAGGGTCGACCGCATGCCGGTGGTCGATCGGGCGGTCCTCCGCCTGGCACTGTACGAGTTGCGTCACGAGCCTGAGACACCGGTCGCCGTCGTGTTGTCCGAGGCTGTGCGCATAGCCAAGACGTTCTCCACCGAACGCTCGGGCCACTTCGTCAACGGCGTGCTGGCGACCCTCGCCAAGCAGGAACGCCCCGAGCCACCCCTGAAGGGTACGTAATACGTAATCGAGGAGGGCACTCAGTTTGGACGCGGCCGCGGACCGCGCGCAATGATCACACAGAGCGCGCGACGTGGTGCCCGATTCGGCTGCTAGGTTCTGATCACTTCCCTTTAAGTCCGGTCCAGCGAGGCCGGGAAGGAGCGTGACCGTGCATCAAACTGCACCGGTCGGTGGCGGCCTGGAGGCGACATGCCCCAGGTGATGACCGCCGACGATCTCGGGCGAGCCGTTCGGCGCATCGCCCACGAAATCCTCGAACGACACCGCGGCGCAGAGAACGTGATGCTCGTTGGAGTCCACACCCGAGGTGTGCCCCTGGCCGAGGAGATCGCAGACGCCATCGATGCGTTCGAGCGTATCAAGGTCCCCGTCGGCGAACTCGACATAGGTCTCTACCGGGACGACCTGGGGCTTCGCCCGACCACCCGGCTGTCGCGGACGCTGATTCCGATCGACCTGACCGGAGAGACGGTGATCCTCGTCGACGACGTGTTGTTCACGGGGCGAACCGCCAGATCGGCACTCGATGCCCTGCTCGACCTGGGTCGACCGGCGAAGATCGAATTGGCCGTGATGGTCGATCGAGGGCACCGACAGCTGCCGATTCGGGCCGACTACGTGGGCAAGAACATCCCCACGGCCCCGGAGGATCGCGTCGCGGTCCGCCTCGAATCGGTCGATGGCCGGTCCGGGGTGTGGGTCGGCGAAGAGCCGGACGATGACAGGAGGCACCGGTGAAACATCTCCTCACCACCGAAGATCTCACCCGTACCGAGCTCGAAGAGTTGCTCGACCTGGCCGACGAGTTCTCGCAGGTTCTCGACCGTGACATCCCAAAGGTCCCGGCACTGCGTGGCTTGACCGTTGGAACGCTGTTCTTCGAGCCCTCGACCCGTACCCGCCTCTCGTTCGAGCGAGCGGCCAAGGCGCTGTCGGCCGACGTGATGAGCTTTGCCACTTCCACGTCGTCGGTGTCCAAGGGCGAATCGCTCAAAGACACGGTGCTCACGCTCCAGGCGATGGGCGTCGACCTCATGGTGGTCCGGCACAAGGCCACAGGCGCTCCATGGCGGGTGGCGGAGTGGGTCGACTGCCCGGTTGTCAACGGGGGCGACGGAGCGCACCAGCATCCGACGCAGGCGCTCCTCGATTCCCTCACCATCCGTCGCCATTTCGGAAAACTCGACGGGCTCAGGATTGCCATAGTCGGCGACATTCGTCACTCCCGTGTCGCTCGCTCGGACCTCTTCGCCATGACCGCACTGGGAGCCCAGGTCACGATGGTGGCACCCCCGACCCTGCTCCCATTGGACGTGGCCGACTGGCCGTGCGAGGTGAGCCACGACTTCGATGAGGTGCTCGCGACTTCCGATGTGGTGTACCTACTGAGGATCCAGCTGGAGCGCGGAGGAGGCACCGTGTTCCCGTCGCTCCCCGAGTACGTGGGAAGGTTCGGCCTGACACGGTCGCGGTTCGAACGGCTGGGACCAGACACCATCGTGATGCACCCCGGACCGATGAACCGGGGGGTCGAGATCGATCCGGCTGTTGCCGACCACGAACGTTGTCTCGTGCTCGATCAAGTGAGGAATGGTGTGGCCGTGCGGATGGCCGTCCTCTTCCGGCTCGGGCAGGCGGCGGTTCGCAAGCCATCCCCGGGGGGTGAGCTGTGAGCGACGAAGTGCTCATCAAGGGCGGTTCCGTCCTCACCCCGGACGGAATCGTCGAAGCCGACGTGCTGGTCGGTGATCGGATCCTGGCGATCGGATCCGATCTCACCGCCGAAACCGTCATCGACGCCGCCGGAAGCTGGGTCGGCCCCGGTCTCGTCGACCTGCACGTGCATGTGCGCGAGCCCGGTCAGGAGTGGAAGGAAGACATCGCCTCGGGCTCTGCGGCGGCGGCGGCCGGTGGCTTCACCGCCGTGCTGGCGATGCCGAACACCGATCCGGCGATCGATTCGGGTCACCTGGCGCGTTTCGTCGCCGACCGCGGGCGCGAGGCGGGTCTGGTCGACGTCATCCCGGTCGGAGCGTTGACCTTGGGGCGGGCCGGGGAGCGACTGTCGCACCTCGACGACCTGTGGTCGGCCGGCGTCCGGATGTTCAGCGACGACGGCGACAGTGTTGCCGACGCCGGCTTGCTTCGCTCGGCGATGGAATACCTGGCGCACCGGGGCGGCCTGGTGGCCCAACACGCCGAGGATCGCGGTCTCTCGCGTGACGGGCACATGCACGAAGGTGCGGTCTCGTCGAAGCTGGGAATGCGTGGCCTCCCGTCGGCGGCCGAGGAGGTGGTCGTGGCCCGCGACCTGGCCCTGGTGCGGCTCACCGGATGCCGGTACCACGTCCAGCACGTCTCCTCGGCGGGGACTGTGGCGTTGGTGCGGGCGGCCAAGCGAGAAGGCCTGCCCGTGACGGCCGAAGTAGCGCCTCACCACCTCACGTTCGACGACACGAACGTCATGTCGATGGACCCGGACTTCAAGATGTATCCGCCCCTCCGGTCGGGCAGCGACATCGAAGCATTGATCGCCGCGCTCCACGACGGAACCATCGATGCCGTAGCCACCGACCACGCCCCGCATGCCGAAGCCGAATGTGAGGTTCCGTTCGAAGAGGCTCCCCGCGGCGTCATCGGACTGGAGACCGCGGTCGCGGCGACTCTCATGAGCGCCGGATTGGACCAGACCGCCCTGTTCGAACGGATGTCGATCACGCCGGCCCGCATCGCCGATCTCGGCGAACACGGCCTCCCGCTCCAGGTGGGCGGCCCCGGTCACGTGACGGTCATCGATCCGACTGCCACCTGGGAGGCGGGACGATTCGTGTCCCGTTCTCAGAACTCCCCGTGGAAAGGGCACGCCATGACCGGACGGGTCGTTGCCACCTTGTTCGGGGGACGGATCACGCATGACGTGACTCCCAGGGCGGCCCGCCGATGACGAACGCTCGCACACCGGGAATGCTGGTGACCGCCGACGGCGCCGTGTTCCGGGGCCGCGGTGTGGGCGCCGAGGGTGTCACCACTGGTGAAGTGGTGTTCAACACTTCGATGACCGGATACCAGGAGATCATCACCGACCCCTCGTATGCGGGTCAGGTCGTCGTGATGACGGCCTCGCACATCGGCAACTACGGGGTGACACACCTCGACGAACAGGCGAGCCGTCCCCACGCAACAGGATTCGTGATGCGGTCCCTGTCGCGCCGCGACTCGAATTGGCGGTCGGAGGGATCCTTCGTCGGCTACCTCCGCGAGCGTGGGATCGTCGCCCTGGCCGATCTGGACACCCGGCGCCTCACCCGCCACATCCGCGACAACGGCGCCCAGCCGGTTGCGATGGGTGTCGGGGTCGGCGAGTCGGAGTTGCGGGACCGGGCGGCCTCGGCGCCCCGCATGGAGGGTCTCGACCTGGTCGCGGCGGTCACGACAGCCGAGCCCTACGAGGTGGCCGCGGAAGGACCGCGCCGGGGCTCGGTGGTCGCGGTCGACCTGGGGATGAAGCACGACATCACCCGGCATCTCGCCAACCACGGACTCGATGTGACGGTCCTGCCGGCGTCCACCAGCGCTGAAGAGATTCTCCGGAGGGTGCCCGATGGCGTGTTCGTGTCGAACGGGCCCGGCGATCCCGAGCCGCTCGCGGCCAGCATCGAGGCGCTGCGCGGCGTGGTGGGCACACTGCCGGTGTTCGGCATCTGTCTCGGCCATCAGGTGCTGGGGCTTGCGCTTGGCGCAAAGACCTACAAGCTCCCGTTCGGCCATCACGGCGGCAACCATCCCGTCCGCCGCCTCGGCGACGGCGGGGTTGAGATCACCGCACAGAACCACGGATTCGCCGTGGACCTCTGGTCATTGACCGATGAGTCACCGCCGGAGCGCGATGGACTGGCCCACCGGGGACTCCTGCCACAACAGGTGGAGACGGAGTTCGGACCCGTCGTCCCCACCCACCAGAACCTCAACGATGGCACGCTCGAAGGGCTTCGATGTCTCGATGTTCCTGCGTTCAGCGTCCAATACCACCCCGAAGCTGCTCCAGGGCCACACGACGCGGCTCACCTGTTCGACGATTTTCTGGAGCTCATGGGACTGAATGGAGGTGATCCGGATGCCCAAGCGTGAGGACATCTCCTCGATCCTGCTCATCGGATCCGGTCCGATCATCATCGGGCAAGCCTGCGAATTCGACTATTCGGGCACCCAGGCCGCCAAGGTGCTTCGTGCCCACGGGTACCGGGTCGTGCTCGTCAACTCGAATCCGGCGACGATCATGACCGATCCCGAGTTCGCCGACGCCACCTACATCGAGCCCATCACACCGGAGGTGGTAGAGCGCATCATCGCCCTCGAACGGCCCGACGCTCTGCTTCCGACACTCGGTGGGCAGACCGCGCTCAACGTCACCACCACACTCGCAAGGAGTGGTGTGCTCGAGCGCCACGGGGTCGAGCTGATCGGCGCCGGGCTCGACGCCATCGAGCGGGCGGAGGATCGGGGTCTGTTCAAACAGACCATGGAGGCGGTGGGGCTCGAATGCCCACGGGCCGGATATGCCAGATCGATGACGGAGGCCTTGCGGATCGCCGACGAGATCGGGTATCCCGTCATGATCAGACCGTCCTTCATCCTCGGCGGCGGCGGCACCGGCATCGCGGCCGACCGCGACGAGTTCCTCGAGAAGGCCCGTCATGGTCTGGCGACTTCACCCGTGGGCGAGATCCTGGTCGAGGAGTCCGTGTACGGGTGGAAGGAATATGAGCTCGAGGTGATGCGAGACCGAGCCGACAATGCGGTGATCGTCTGCTCGATCGAGAACCTGGACCCGATGGGAGTACACACCGGTGACTCCATCACGGTGGCGCCGATCCAGACCCTGTCCGATCGGGAGTTCCAAGAGATGCGCGACGACGCCATCCGGGTGCTCAGGGCCATCGGGGTCGAGACCGGTGGATCGAATGTCCAGTTCGCTGTGGATCCTGCGAGCGGACGCAGGCTGGTGATCGAGATGAACCCCAGGGTGTCCAGATCCTCGGCTCTGGCATCGAAGGCAACCGGGTTTCCGATCGCCAAGATCGCTGCACTCCTCGCGGTCGGTTTCACCCTCGACGAGATCCCCAACGACATCACCGGTGCAACACCGGCCAGCTTCGAGCCGGCACTCGACTACGTGGTGGTGAAGATCCCGCGGTTCGACTTTGCGAAATTCCCGAGCGCCCCCAGGACGTTGGGGACATCCATGCGCAGTGTGGGCGAGGCCATGGCCATCGGTCGGACCTTCCCCCAGGCGCTCCAGAAGGCGCTGCGGTCGATGGAACAAGGACGGTTCGGGTTCGGAGCCGACCCGGGTGAAGAGCGATTCCGAACGATGACCGACGACGAGGTCTGGGACCTGATCACCGTTCCGACACCGGATCGCATCTTTGCGGTCGCAGAAGGGCTCCTCCGGGGATTCGCGATCGACGAGATCGCCACCCGCAGCGGTTACGACCCCTGGTTCGTCGAAGAGATGGCGTTCATCGTCGAGATCAGAGCGGAGATCGAATCTCAGGGTCTCGACGACGAGTGGCTCGCCGACGCAAAGCGGGCCGGGTTCTCCGACCGGCAGTTGGCCCACCTCACGGGAACCGAGGAGTCTGCGATCCGGGCGCGGCGGATGTCGTCCGGGCTCACCACCACCTACAAGACCGTCGACACCTGTGCCGCCGAATTCGAGGCGCAGACCCCGTACATGTACGGCACGTTCGAGGACGAGGACGAGGTGCCGCCCGCCGACCGTCCTCGGGTGGTGGTCCTGGGATCGGGGCCGAACCGGATCGGGCAGGGCATCGAGTTCGACTACTGCTGCGTCCATGCCAGCTTCGCCCTGAAAGCCGCCGGATATGAAACGGTGATGGTGAACTGCAATCCCGAGACGGTGTCCACCGACTACGACACATCCGATCGCCTGTACTTCGAGCCGCTCACGGTCGAAGACGTGCTCGCAGTCGTCAGGGCGGAGCAGCCGGAAGCTGTGATCGTGCAACTCGGTGGGCAGACTCCGCTCAACCTGGCCCGCGCCCTCGAAGAGGCTGGGGTTCCGATCGCGGGTACCAGCCCGGCATCGATCGATCTCGCCGAGGACCGGGAGCAGTTCTCCGATGTGTGCCGACGGCTGGGGATCAAACAACCTCCCCACGGCATCGCCTCAGGGCGGCTCGACGCCGAAGAGGTTCTCGATCGGGTCGGTCTCCCGGTGGTGATCAGACCGTCATATGTGCTCGGCGGCCGCAAGATGCGGGTGCTGTACAGCTACGACGAGCTGACCGACTACCTCGATGACCTGTACGGCGACCTGACCGAGAAGGACATCACCGAGGTTCCGCTGCTGATCGACCGCTTCCTGGAGGCCGCCACGGAGGTCGATGTGGACGCACTCTACGACGGCTCTGAGCTCCTCGTGGGTGGGATCATGGAACATGTCGAGGAGGCCGGTGTCCATTCCGGGGACTCGGCGTGTGTCGTTCCGCCCCCAACCCTGTCCGACACGGCTCTCAAGACCATCCTCGCCAACACCGAGGACCTGGCGCGAGAGCTCGGCGTCCGCGGTCTCATCAACATCCAGTTCGCAGTGCGAGGTGACGAGGTCTTCATCCTCGAGGCCAATCCGCGCGGATCGCGAACGGTGCCTTTCATCTCGAAGGCCAGCGGAGTTCCGCTCGCCAAGGCGGCTGCGCGAGTGATGATGGGCTCGACGCTCGCCGAGTTGAGGGATGAAGGCCTGTTGGGCCCGGTCGGGGAGATCGACTTCACAGCGGTCAAGGAGGCCGTATTGCCCTGGGACCGGTTCCCCGAGGAGGACTCGGTCCTCGGTCCCGAGATGCGGGCCACCGGCGAGGTGATGGGGATCGGTGCCGATGCCGGTGTCGCCTACGCAAAGGCGCTGCTGGCCGCCGGGCATCGCCTACCGAGCCACGGCGCCGTGCTCATCACACTCGCCGATCGCGACAAAGCCATGGGGCTCGCGGTGGCTCAGGCATTCCACCTGCTCGGATTCGATCTGGTCGCCACCCCTGGCACGGCCCGCTATCTGTCGCATCACGCGCTGCCGGTCGAGACCGTGGTGAAGGTCGGAGAGGGTGACAACGACACCCGTTCTGCCATCGAGAGCGGCCGTATCCAGCTCGTGGTCAACACCCCCCGAGGTGGGCGGGCACGATCCGACGGACGGGTCATCCGGCACGCGTCGAGGCTGCAGGGGGTCCCGTGTGTCACCACCATTCAGGGCGCCCTGTCGGTGGCCCGCTCGCTCCGATCCGGAGACGAGTCCACCTGGACGCCCCGCTCGTTGCAGGACTGGCACAAACCCGTCGAGAAGCCTCATGATTGATGGGGCCCCACGGGGTCGCGTCTCGGAGTCGCTCGGAGCGTTCTACGTTCTACGTTCCACGTACTGCATTGCGATTTCACGGTGACGGATCTCAGGACGAGGTTGGGGCCGGTTGTGTTGTCGTCGCCGCTGATCGCAGCTTCGGGGACGGTCGGCTCGGTCGTGGAGTTCTCCGACGTGACCGACTGGACCCGCTACGGGGCAGCGGTGGCGAAGTCGGTGTCGGCGGTGCCGTGGACGGGTCGGCCGGCGCCACGCGTGGCTCCGGCGGGCGTCGGGATGTTGAACGGTATCGGGATCCAGAATCCAGGGATCGACGAATGGGTCGATGCGTACGTTCCTCTCTTCGGTGGCGTGCCCACGCAAGTGTGGGGGTCGGCGGTCGGCAACACGGTCGACGAGTTCGTGACGGTGGCGTCGAAGATGGCTCGAGCAGGGGTGCCGGTCGTCGAGATCAACCTGTCTTGTCCCAATCTCGACGGTCATCTCTTTGCGCTCGACCCAAAACGATCGGCCGAGGTTGTGCGGGCGGTCAGAGACGCGGTCGAGGTCCCGATCGGAGCAAAGCTGTCGCCGAACTCCGAGGCCATCGGTGCCGTGGCGTCGGCGTGTGCCGATGCCGGGGCAGATTGGGCGGTGTTGACCAACACCGCGTGGGGGATGCGGATCGACATCGAGACGCGTCGTCCGGTGCTCACCGGCACCATCGGCGGGTACTCGGGAGCTCCCCTGAAGCCGATGGCAATGCGATGTGTCGTCGAGGTTCGACGGGCGGTGTCCGACCTTCCCATCGTCGGGTGCGGCGGGGTGTCCACCGCCGATGACGTGATCGAGTACCTGCTGGCCGGGGCATCGGCGGTGGCCATCGGCACCGCCCACTTCGCCGATCCGAAGGTCGGCACCAAGATCTCGAAGCGACTCCGCAAGCGAATGGCGGCGCTCGGCGTCGAACGCATCGACGAGCTGATTGGAGGAATGATCCCGTGGTGAATCCGATCCTGGTGGCGCTCGACCTGGCGGATGCGAACGACGCTCTCCGCCTCGCCCGAGTCGTCGAGCCTCATGTAGGTGGGTTCAAGGTCGGGCTGGAGCTGCTGATGGGCGAGGGTCCAGCAGTTGTGTCCTCGCTCGCCGAAATGGGGAAGCCGGTCTTCTGTGACGCCAAGCTCCACGACATCCCCAACACGGTCGAAGCGGCTGCACGGCGGATCGGAGCGTTGGGGGCGCGTTGGCTGACGGTGCACGCCTCGGGAGGGGCGGACATGATGAAGGCGGCTGCGTCGGGGCTCACGGAAGGATCGGAGGGCATGGCCGGCGTTCTGGCGGTGACCGTGCTCACCAGCCTCGACGGAGCGGCCCTCGCAGCCACCGGCGTCGGCAACGACATCGGCACCCACGTTGGGATCTTGGCGGCGCTGGCCGCCGAGTGCGGAGCGGAGGGAGTGGTTTCCTCGGTTCGGGAGCTGGGGGTCGTGAGGGCGGTCGCTCCCCGACTGACGAAGGTGACGCCCGGTGTACGCCCCGCGGGCTCCGCACCGGGCGATCAGGCGAGGGTCGCCACGCCGGCGGAGGCAGTCGACGCCGGCGCAGACCTGCTGGTGATCGGACGGCCGATCACCCGCGCCTGGGATCCTGCCTCGGCAGCAGCCGCCATCGTGGCCAGTCTGAGCGAATCCCCTTGAACGCCTGGTCGTGGAAACCGGAGCGTCGGCCCGGTAGAGTTCAGCGTTCGGCGATCGGGAGACCCGCATGCAACCACCCCAGCTTTCGGACGAGCAACGAGCCAGAGCTCTGGCTCGCGCTGCCGAGGCTCGGCGCGTCCGAGCAGAGGTCAAGGAGTTGCTGAAGACGGGTTCCCTGACATTCGAGGAGCTGCTGGAGCGCATCGAGACGGATGACCTGGTCGGGGGGCTCAAGGTCGAGTCGGTCCTGGCGTCGATGCCGGGCAATGGCAAGGTCAAAGCCAAGCGAATGATGGAGGCCCACGGGATCGCCGACAATCGGCGGCTGCGGGGTCTCGGCGACAAACAGCGTGCCGCCCTCCTCGCCGAATTCTCCTGAACGCGGCCGGCTCGTGGTGATCGCCGGTCCGTCGGGGGCCGGAAAGTCCACCATCGTCCGTCGGCTCCTGGAACGAAGACCCTTCCGGTTCTCGGTGTCGGTGACCACCCGGGCACCCCGGCCGGGTGAGGTGGACGGCGTCCACTACCACTTCGTCGACGTGCTGGAGTTCCGCCGGATGGTCGACGACTCGCAGTTCCTCGAGTGGGCCGAGTACGGAGCCAACCTGTATGGAACCCTCCTGGATCCGGTGCTCACCGTCCTCGACGAGGGTGAGGACATCCTCCTCGAGATAGAGGTCCAGGGTGCCAAGCAGATCCGTGCCGTGTACCCCGCGGCCCTCATGATCTTCATTCGCGCACCATCGCTCGAGGAGCTCGCCCGGCGGCTCCGGATGCGAGGCGACACCACCGCCGAGCAGATCGAACGTCGCCTCGACATCGCCCGGTGGGAGTTGTCGATCGCAGACACGCTGTTCGACCACGTGGTCGTGAACGAGGACCTCGACGACGCAACAGAAGAGGTCCTCGCGATCGTCGGCCCCGTCCAGACCGTCTGATCCGGCTCACGCTCAACCCCGGCGCGTTCGAGGGCCGGATGACCGGTCGCCACGTCGATCTCGAAGATGTGCAGATCTCGTTCTCAGGTTGCTATCAATGTGGGAGTGCTGACTCGATCGCCCGCCCGAGGAGAGGACCTGACGCCCCTGGTGGCGCAGGCCCAGGCCGACTGTCCGGCGCCGATGGTGGCCGGCCGCAGACGCCGTATCCATTCCGATGCCACCGGTTCGGTGGTCGCCGAGGTCGACGGTACGCCTGCGGGACTCGCCAGCTATCGGGTCGGCGCCCGTCACCCTCGGCTCGCCGAGATCGGAGTCGATGTGCTGCCGGGCTTTCGCACCCCCGAGGTGACGATCGGCCTCGTGGACGCCGTGCTGGATCTGGCGGGGGAGCGGATCGTGGAGACGAAGGCTGCCGCCGAAGATCCGATGACGGATTGGGTCCGGTCGCGGCCGGACTTCCGTCATGAGATCACGGTGCGCAGCGGCACGATGAGCACGTCGGATCGTCCGGAGCCACCCGGCCCACTGCCGGTGGGGTACGCCATCGAGACGTTCGACGAGACGACCCGGCCCATCGAGATCCTCTACGAGCAGATCTACGCCGAGGGCCACCGTTGGACGGGCGAAACGGTTTCCTTTCCGCCCACCGGGTCGTTCCTGTCGGTGGTGGGAGCACCGGTGGCGATCGGGCTCGTGTGGAATCGCACCGGGTCGCCGGTGGCCGCCTCGGCCGTCACACTGGGCTCCGGGCCCACGAGCGGTGCGTTTCTGGTGCCGGGCGGAGTGATCGAGTCGGAGCGGATACAGCGCTCCACGATTCTGGCGCATGCCGTCGACGTGACGTTGCGCGCGGCGGCGCGTGCTGGTGTGAAGCTGGTTGAGTACGAGGACTCGAGACCGAACTGGGCGCTCCAGGGTGAGGTACTGGATCGCTTCGACCGAACCCAAGAGCACGAGACAGAGATGTGGATCCGACGCCCCTGACGCGGTGCGTCGGGACGGGCCTCGAGATCCCGGGTCTTGCGGCGGGAGTGCCCGGGAGGATCACTGAATGTGGTGTTCTTGGCCGCGGTCCGGTATCCTGGTCCACTCTCCCTCGAAGGACTCCATGAAACTCGAAGACGTCATCGACGAGGTCGGAAACCGATTTGCCACCGTGGTCGTGGCCTCCCGACGGGCCCGTCAGATCAACGCCTACTACCACCAGCTCGGTGGCGGATACGGGCGTTTCGTGCCACCGCAAGTGCACTCGCTCAGCCGCAAGCCGCTGACGATCGCCATGGAGGAGATCGCCGAAGGCAAGGTGGCCGTGGAGCGCGAGGAAGCTTGATGCCGGCCGGACGGCTCGCCGGACGGCGGGTGGTCCTCGGTGTATCGGGTGGGGTCGCCGCCTACAAATCGGCATCGTTGGCACGCCTGCTGATCGGCGAGGGTGCCGAGGTGCGGGCCGTCATGACCGAAGCCGCTTCACGGTTTCTCGGCCCTCCGACCCTGGCCGCCCTCACGGGACATCCTGTGGTCACGGGGCTCTTCGACGACGAGCAGTCCGTCAGCCCGCACACGGATCTGGGACGCTGGGCAGACCTGATCGTCGTTGCGCCCGCCACCAGCGCAACGTTGTCTCGGCTCGCCCACGCGTTGTCCGAGGACGCACTGACGGCCACGGTCGTCGCATCCCGGGCGCCGCTCGTGGTGGCACCAGCGATGCACACCGAGATGTGGGAACACCCCGCGACCCAACGCGCGGTCGAATTGGTGCGAGCGGATGGTGCGACGATCGTGGGACCGGCGTCCGGTCCACTGGCCGGAGGCGATGCCGGTCCAGGGCGGATGTCAGAGCCCGAGGAGATCCTGGAGACTCTCGTCGCAGTCACCCGTGGTGCGCTGACGGGCGTTTCCGTTCTCGTGACGGCGGGAGGCACCCGGGAGGCCATCGACCCTGTGCGCTACATCGGCAACCGCTCCTCCGGGAAGATGGGACATGCCCTCGCCGAGGAGGCGGCCCGCCGGGGCGCCGCCGTGACCCTCGTGACCTCCTCCCACCTGGACGTCGCCCCCACCATCACGCGGGTGCAGGTCGAATCCGCCCAGGAGATGGCCGATGCTGTCGCCGACGTCCACCCCGATGTGGCCATCATGGCGGCTGCAGTGGCCGACTTCCGCCCCGTCGACAGCCACGGATCGAAGCTCAGCCGTAGTGATGGTCCGCCTCGGATCCAGCTCGAACCCACGCCCGACATCCTCGGGAGCTTGGCTGCCCGGGTGGAGCGCCCATCGCTCCTGATCGGGTTCGCGGCAGAGACCGGTTCGTTGGATCGGGCCGTCGAGAAGGCGCGCCGCAAAGGAGTGGACTTCCTGGTGGCCAATGACGTTTCACAGCCGGACGCCGGATTTGCGGTGGACACGAACCGGGTCACGATCTGTTGGCCTGACGGACGCATGGACGAATGGCCGATCGGATCGAAGAACGAGGTCGCCGCCAAGATCCTCGATCTCATTGGTGGAGAGCTCGCTGCGAGACGGTAACGTCTTCCGGCATGACGCATCGCCGCTGGTACTTCAGCTCCGAATCGGTCACCGAGGGGCATCCCGACAAGATCTGTGACGCGATCTCCGATGGCATCCTCGACGCAGCCCTGGCAGGCGATCCGGCAGCGCGCGTCGCCTGCGAGACCATGGTGACGTCGAGGACCGCCATCGTGGCAGGTGAGATCACGACCCGGCATCACATCGACGTCGAAGGCGTCGTGCGCTCCGTGGTCGAAGGGATCGGATACCACGACTTCGACCCCGAGTTCGATGCCCACACGCTCAAGATCACCAATCTCCTCCACGCACAGAGTGCCGACATAGCCATGGGTGTCGACCAGGACGGGGCCGGCGACCAGGGCATCATGTTCGGGTACGCCTGCAAAGAGACCACCGAGCTCATGCCGGTGCCGATCCAGCTCGCTCACCGTCTGGCAGAACGGCTCGCCGAGGTCCGGAAGAACGGGACGCTGCCGTATCTCCGTCCCGACGGGAAGACCCAGGTGACCGTGCGTTATGAGGGAGATCGACCCGTGGCCGTCACCAGCATCCTCATCTCGTCGCACCACGCACCCGCAGTCGACATGGACGCAACCATGCGGCCCGACCTCGTCGAGCATGTCATCCAGCCAGTGATTCCGGATGGCATGTACGACGCCGACGCCCCCTTCTACATGAACCCGACCGGACGGTTCGAGATCGGGGGGCCGCATGCCGACACCGGGCTGACCGGGCGGAAGATCATCGTCGACACCTACGGCGGATACGCCCGCCACGGCGGGGGAGCGTTCTCGGGGAAGGATCCGACCAAGGTCGACCGATCAGCCGCCTATGCCGCCCGTCACGCCGCCAAGAACGTGGTCGCCGCCGGTTTGGCGGACCGCTGCGAAGTGCAGCTGGCCTATGCGATCGGTCGGGCAGAGCCCTTCTCCATCCTGGTCGACACCTTTGGGACATCGAACGTGGATCCGGACCGGCTCGAAGTGGTCGTGTCGGAGTTGTTCGACTTCCGACCGCGCGCGATCATCGAGCGCCTCGGCCTCCGCGCGCCGATCTACCGGCAGACCGCCGCCTATGGCCATTTCGGACGACCGGATCTTCCGTGGGAGGAGACGGATCTGGCGTCGGATCTGGCGGCGGTCTTCGCCTGAGCTCCATCGCTCGGGTCGTTCCTGCGGTCCCGAGCTTCTCCGTCGACGCCGGGTTCCGATATGCGATCCCTGAGAGGTTCGCCGGCCGCGTTGGCGTCGGCACGATGGTGCGCGTGCCGCTGGGGGGACGGAGGGTCGGCGGCTACGTCATCGGCGTCGAAGAAGGGGACACCGCCGGCCTGAAGGAATTGGCCGCCATCTCCGGTGCAGCGTCGATCTTCGACCAGCCGCTCTTCGAGGTGATGCGCTGGGCGGCCGGCCACTACGTGGCGCCGCTGTCGGTGATGCTGGCTCGATGCGCCCCGCCCAACAATCCGCCACCGAGCGCGGCCGCCCCCACCATCACTTCGGTTCCGCCCGAGGTTTCACATCCGCTGGACGGCATCCTCGACGATGGGGCTCGCCGCCCGACGGTGTGGCTGGGATCGAACGATGCCGAGCAGTGGACGGCGTCCCTCGGAGCCAAGCTCAGGGGTACCCACCGATCGCTCGTCGTGATACTCGCCACGGGCGACGAGGTCCGCCGGCTCGCAACAGCCGTCCGGAGCCCGCTCGGTGAGCATCTGGTGACCGTGGATCACGAGATGGACGATGCAGGCGTCACAGCCGCCTGGGCGCGCATGCGTCACCACGGAGGAATCTTGCTCGGGACGCCGAGAGTGGCGTCCTGGTTGGTCCCTGATCTCGCAGTCGTGGCGGTGGTCGAGGAGAGCCGCCGAGCCATGAAGGACCGCCAGACGCCCACCGTTCACGTGCGCGACCTGCTCATGGCGAGAGCAACCCGAACCGGTGTCACCGCACTCTTCGCCGGTCCTGCGCCGTCGTTGGAGCTCGTCGCCCGCGGCCCTCGCATCATGCGCCCACCGGGGCGGCTGTTCCCACTCGTCGAGATCGTCGATCGGCGTGACGACCCGCCGGGCTCGGGAATGCTTTCCGAGCGTGTTCGCCAAGCCATCCGGGTGACGGTCAACCGCGGCGGTAACGTGTTCGTGTTCGCACACCGGCGGGGATACTCGGCAGCTTCACGCTGCGTCCGATGCCGGACGCTTCGTCGGTGCCCGGAATGTGGGTCCCGCCCGGATCCGACGCCGGAGTGCCGGCGATGCGGAGCGGAGCTCGGTCCCTGCGTCGAGTGCGGCGGGGCCCGTTTCGAGCCACTCGGCGCCGGGGTGGGGCGGATCGTGGATGACATCGCTCGCATCGTCGACGAAGTGATGGTCGGTGAGCACCCGACATCTGCTCCGGTGGCCGTAGGCACGGAACGTGACCTCACGACCCTCGACTTCCGCGATCTCGTGGTCGTCGTCGACATCGACGGCCTCGTGTTCGGGGTGGACTACCGGGCGGCCGAGGAGGCCTTCCGGATCGGATCCAGACTTGCGACACACGTCCGACCGGGCACCGGGCGCAGGCTGATGGTGCAGACCAATGACCCGGAGCATCCCGTGATCTCGGCTCTCAGACGTGGGGACCCGCACGCATTCCACGAGACGGAGCTCGAGACTCGACGGGCCATGCACTACCCGCCCTTCGGATCGCTGCTGGTCATCGAGGCCCGTGGCGAGGGCGCCATGGGTGCCGATCCCGAGATCCAGGTGCTGTCCGAGCAGGCGACGATCCTCGGACCGGCGCCATCGGCGGGAGGGGTCAGATGGCTCGTGCAGGGCGACGACCTGCGATCGTTCAAGACCGCGCTCCGGCCCGTCCTTCAACGGATGAGAGACAGTGGTATCACGTTTCGCGTCGACGTCGACCCGATCGACCTGTGAGGTAGGTCCGACCGGAGGCCTCCGGGATTCCGGGCGCACAACGCCTGAAGCTGCGTCATCGGCGGTGCCTCTCGCTTTCCGTTCGGACCCGACCATTCGGCTGCTACGTTTCTGTCCGCCATGGCCATACTTCCGATCCGCACGTTCGGCGACCCGGTTCTTCGGGCATCCACCGCGCTCGTGGCCGACATAGACGACGGGGTGCGAAAGTTGGTGGCCGACATGATCGAGACGATGTACGACGCACCCGGAGCCGGCCTCGCCGCCACGCAGGTGGGTGTCTCCAGGCGGATCTGCGTGTTCGACGCGGCAGACGGCAACGGTGCACAGGTCTTGATCAACGGCGAGATCGTGGAGACAGACGGGGAGCTCTTGTACGACGAGGGTTGTCTCTCGGTTCCGGGACACTGGTGGGAAATCGCCCGACCCGACTTCGCCCGTGCTCGAGGGCTCGATCTCGACGGCAGCGACGTGGAATACGCCGGCACCGGTCTGATGGGACGTGTGTTGCAGCACGAGCTCGATCATCTCGATGGGGTACTGCTTCTCGAGCGATTGGAACCGGCCGTAAAGAAGCAGGCGCTGCGGGACCTCCGCAACGAGGCACTGGGCCTGATCGATTTCGGGGAATGACCTCGTCACGGCCCCGTCGCCCACGTATCGCCTTCCTCGGCACACCCGACGTTGCGATTCCCACGCTCGATCGATTGCTGGAGGTCGCCGACGTGGCGGTCGTCGTCACTCAGCCCGATCGCCCGGCCGGCAGATCGAAGACTCCGCGCCCGCCGCCGGTCAAGGTGCGGGCACTCCAGTTGGGACTACCCGTCGCGCAGCCCGAGCGCTCGGTGGACACTGCGGGCCTCCTCGAGAGCGAAGGGCCGCTCGACGCGGCAGTACTCGTAGCGTTCGGACAGCTCATCAGGCCCGCTGCATTGGCGGTTCCACGCACCGGAATCCTGAACGTCCACTTTTCCCTCTTGCCGCGTTGGCGCGGTGCCGCACCCGTGCAGCGAGCGATCATCGAAGGCGATGAGCGTCTCGGAGTGACGGTCATGGTGCTCGATGAGGGTCTCGACACCGGTCCCATCGTGGCGGCGCACTCGACCGGGCTCGGTCGCCACGAAACCGGGGGAGCAGTGCTTCACCGGTTGGCGTACGTCGGCGCCGACCTACTCGGCAGTGTGCTCACTTCGTTCGTCGAATGCGCAATTCCGGCGGTGGCCCAGCCACCAGGCGCCACGGTGGCACCCAAGCTGACTCCCGAGGACCGGTGGATCGATTGGACGCACCCGGCGTCCTCCTGCGTGCGGCGCATCCGAGCTCTGGCTCCGAAACCGGGTGCCACGACCCTCTTCGAGGGTCAGGCGTTCAAGATCCTCTCGGCGACCCACGAGCCCGGTGAGGCTGAGCCGGGAACGGTCGGCGACGACGGTCTGGTGGGAACGTCGGACGGCCTGGTCCGGTTGGCGGTGGTCCAGCCCCCCGGGAAGCGAGAGATGGCTGCGGCCGACTGGCTTCGTGGGCTGCGGGCCGGGAACCTGCATTTTGGTGGGTGATCGGGGTGGGGGAGCGTGCCAGCATGCGGTGCACGGACCGTGACCCCGATACACTCTCCCCGTGATTCTCATTGCACCGTCATTGCTCGCCGCCGATTTTGCGCGACTGGGGGACGAGGTCGGCCGGGTCGATGGTGTGGCCGACATGCTGCATCTCGACATCATGGACGGCCATTTCGTGCCCAACATCACCTTTGGGATGCCGGTGATCGAGGCACTGCGGCCCCTGACCAGCCTGGTGTTCGACTGTCACATCATGACGTCCAATCCCACCGCCTACCTCGAGGAGCTCCGTCGAGTCGGCGCCGACATGGTGACGGTCCATCTCGAAGCGGTCGCCGACCCGATCCCCGCCGCGAAAATGGCACGCGATCTGGGTTTGCGTTTCGGGATCGTGATCTCGCCGCCCACATCCTGGACCGCGCTCCAGCCTTTCGCCGAGTTGTGCGACATGCTTGTGGTCATGTCGGTGCATCCCGGTTTTGGCGGACAGTCGTTCATGCCGGAGGTTCTCGAGAAGGTCGAACTCGCCAGGAAATGGGTTGACTCCCACGGGTTGGACACCGATATCCAAATCGATGGCGGAATCAGCGTTGAGAGTGCACCGGCGGCTCGTGACGCCGGCGCGAATGTGTTCGTTGCCGGCACGGCGGTGTTCGGCTCGGACGATGCTGCTGATGCAGTCACTCGCCTGCGGTCGGTGATCGAGAGGGTCTGATGTCTGACAACATCCTTGTGGTCGACGACGACGAAGACATCGTTCGAGTCATCCGGGTCAATCTGGAGCTCGAAGGATTCTCCGTGGTCACCGCTCACGATGGACAGGACGCATTGGAGAAGGCGATGGACGCCCCTCCCGACCTCGTCCTGCTCGACATCATGATGCCCCGCATGGACGGGTTGACGGCTCTGAAGCGGATGCGGAGCCTTCCCGCCCTCGCCTCGACTTCGATCGTGCTGCTGACGGCCCGGGGCCTGACCGAGGATCGGGTGAACGGCCTCGAGCTCGGTGCCGACGACTACATCACGAAGCCGTTCGATGTGGTCGAGATGACGGCCAGGGTGAAGGCGGTGCTGCGTCGCGCCAAGACCGCCCGCGACACCTCGCCGCTGACCGGGCTCCCCGGCAACTTCCGGATCGGCCAGGAGATCGAGGACCGCATCGAGAAGGACGCGCCGTTTGCGCTCGTCTACTGCGATCTCGACAACTTCAAGGCGTTCAACGACCACTACGGGTTCATGCGAGGCGATCAGGTGATCAAGTACTCGGGAGAAGTGCTCGGGGAGGCGGCCGACGACATAGGTGATCCCGATGCCTTCATCGGTCACATCGGTGGTGACGACTTCGTGGCGGTGGTGGACGGGCATCTCGCCGAGGCGTACTGCAAGGCGGTGATCGAACGGTTCGATGACGGCATCCTCGACTTCTACGACACGGCGGATGCACTTCGTGGGTACATCGAGGTGGTCGACCGTCGCGGCGAGCGGTTCGCATTTCCCGTCGTGTCCATCTCGATAGGCGTCGTGACCAACGTCGGGCGCCCGGTGGCTTCTCAGTGGGAAGCCTCTGCGGTGGCAGTGGAGATGAAGGAATTCGCAAAGAAGCAGCACGGCTCCGCCTACCGGGTCGATCGCCGTTCAGGCTGACGTGACCCCCTCGATCCCCGAGCGGCGGGCGTCTGCGCTCATGACTCATGCCATCGAGGTGGCGTCCACGTGCCGCCCTCACCCGAATCCTCGTGTCGGAGCTCTCGTTGTCACACCTGAGGGCGACGTCATCGCCGCCGGGGCACACGAACGCCCCGACACTCCGCATGCCGAGATCCATGCCCTCCAGCAGGCAGGGTCGGCCGCCTCGGGCGCCCACATGGTGGTGACACTCGAGCCATGCAGCCACCAGGGTCGGACGCCTCCGTGTACCGAGGCGATCATCGGCGCCGGCATCACGAAGGTCATCGTCGGCGCGATCGATCCAGACAGTCGAGTCGTCGGCACCGGCATCGCACGGCTCGAAGCGGCGGGCATCGAGGTCGTAACCGGTGTCGAGGCACATGCCGTCGAAATGGCAGACCCGGGCTACTTCCACCATCGTCGGACCGGGCGTGCCCGCGTCGTGCACAAGACCGCAGTGACGCTCGACGGACAGACGGCCGCAGTCGACGGAACGTCGCAGTGGCTGACCGGTGAACGGGCCCGTGCCGACGCCCATGCCGTGCGGGCTTCGATGGATGCCGTTCTCGTCGGAGTCGGCACGGTGTTCGCCGACGACCCGCGCCTCGACGTGCGGCTCCCGGGCTACGAAGGGCCGCAGCCACGACCGGTGATCGTCGCCGGCACGCGTCCGCTTCCGCCGGAGGCCCGGATATGGAGGCGCGATCCCCTCGTCATCGCACCGGCCCCCGTTCCTGCTCCGGGCGAAGTGGTTGTTGCGCCTGGCCCCGGTGGCGCGGTCGACCTCCACGCTGCTCTGATCGCCATCGCAGAACACGGACTCCTCGATGTCCTGGTCGAAGGTGGCGCCGGGATCTCCGCGTCGTTGTGGGAAGCCGGGTTGGTGGATCACGGCATCTGGTACCTGGCGGGCAAGGTCGCCGGCGGGATCGGCGTCGGAGTCTTCGATCGGGCGTTCTCGACTATCGACCAGGCGAGAGCGGTCGAGTTGCTCGAAGTACGCCACCTCGACCCAGATCTGCGTATCGACTGGCGGGTGCGGTTCCCCGAGAATCCTCCCGCCCGGTAGCCTGTCGCCCCATGTTCACCGGAATCGTCGAACAGCAGGGTCGTGTCGTGTCGGCGGACACCAGTGATACCGGTGCGAGGTTCACGATCGAGAGTCGCTTGATCACCTCGGATCTGGAAGTCGGCGACTCGGTCGCCGTCAACGGCACCTGTCTCACGGCCGTATCCGTGGATCGCGGTCATTCTCGGTTCGCGGTCGATCTGGTGCCCGAGACCCTCGACCGGACCAGTCTCGGTGCCATCACTGAAGGGGCTTCGGTCAATCTCGAGCGCGCAATGCCTGCGTCGGGACGGTTCGACGGCCATGTGGTGCAGGGCCATGTCGACGGCGTCGGGATCGTGACCACGCTCACCCGGGACGATGACGGGGTTCGGATGGGAATCGACCTGCCGCCCACCTTGTTGCGCTACGTGGTGGAGAAGGGCTCGATCACCCTCGACGGCGTCAGTCTCACAGTCGCTGCGGTTCGAGACACGGGCATCGAGGTCGCGCTCATCCCGCACACGCTCGAGGTGACGACGCTCGGTTCGCGCGCGGCCGGTGACAGGATCAACATCGAGGTCGATATCCTCGCCAAGTACGTCGAACGACTGATGGAGCTACGCACGTGACCTTCGCCTCCCCAGAGCAACTCATCGAGGCATTTGGCCGTGGCGAGATCGTGATCGTGGTCGACGATGCCGATCGGGAGAACGAGGGTGACCTGATCGTCGCTGCCGACCTCATCACCGATGAACAGATGGCCTTCATGATCCGACACACGAGCGGGATCATCTGTCTGCCGATGGTGGAGGACCGCCTCGACCAGCTCCAGCTCCCACAGATGGTGCGGGTGAACACCGACCGTCGACACACCGCTTTCACCCAGTCGATCGACGCCCGGGAGGGAGTGTCGACCGGCATCTCGGCCGCCGACCGCACCCGAACGGTCCGGGTTGCGATCGATCCGGGAACGAAACCGGCCGATCTCGATCGTCCCGGGCACATCTTCCCGCTTCGAGCCGACCCTGGCGGAGTGCTGAAGCGGGCGGGGCACACCGAGGCCGCGGTCGACCTCGCCAGGCTCGCCGGTCGATATCCGGCGGGTGTTCTCTCGGAGATCATGAATGACGACGGCACGGTCGCTCGGTTGCCCGAACTCGAGCGGTTCGCCAAAGAGCACGGCCTCCTGCTGGGCACGATCGCCGACCTGATCGCCTTCCGCCGGTCACAGGAGGGCAAGCTCGTCGAGCGGGTCGTCGAGTCCCGAATCCCCACGCGACACGGGTGGTTCAGAGCCGTCGGCTACCGGTCGCGCCTCGATGGTCGTGAGCATGTGGCCTTCGTCGTCGGGGACGTCGGCGATGGGGAGAACGTGCTGACGCGGGTGCACTCGGAGTGCTTGACCGGAGACGTGTTCGGGTCACTCAGATGTGATTGCGGCAGCCAACTCGACATTGCGATGGCCAGGGTGTCGGAAGAGGGTCGGGGCGTGGTGCTGTACATCCGGGGCCACGAAGGGCGTGGCATCGGGCTCTTTCACAAGCTGGCGGCCTACAACCTCCAGGACGAAGGCCGGGACACGGTGCAGGCCAACCAGGATCTGGGCTTGCCGGTGGACAGTCGAGACTACGGAATGGGAGCCCAGATCCTGTACGACCTGGGCGTGCGGTCCATGCGATTGCTCAGCAACAACCCGACCAAACGTGCCGGCATCGAGGGGTACGGCTTGGAGATCGTCGAACGGGTGCCGTTGGTGGTGGAGCCAAACGATCACAACCGGACGTACCTCGAGACGAAACGCGACCGCCTCGGACACGTCTTCGGAACCGATGAGGATACCGAGTGAACGTCGAACCCGGCCGGCTCCCGGTCAAGGCGGGGGTCGTGATGTCCGTCTTCAACGAAGAGATCACATCGCGACTTCGTGACGGTGCGGTGGAGGCGCTCGCCGACCTCGGGGTCGACGAGGTGGTCGTGGCGAGTGTGCCAGGGGCGCTCGAGTTGGGCGTCGTCGCCGAAGGCATGATTCGCACGGGCTGCGAGATCGTCGTGGCCGTGGGAGCCGTGATCAAGGGTGAGACGGATCACTACGAGTTCGTTGCGGGGGAGGCGTCCCGCGCGATCTCGGAGGTTGCGGTGCGGACCGGGCGTCCCGTCGGCAATGCGCTCCTCACCGTCCGCGAGTACGAGCACGCCGTCGACCGTTCGCTTCCCGGTCCTTCGAACAAGGGTCGCGAGGCGGCGGAGGCAGCGGTCGCCGCCTTCCGGGTGTTGGCGGGCCTCGGCGCGGTCGATTGACCCGTCCGGCGGGGCGAGGAGATGTGCCTCGCTCGTGCATCCGCTATCATGCCGTGCACAATCGAGGCACAAGCGGAGGCCGCTGCCTCCCACCCGGCCGCCATCGGCGAGCCGCGGTCGATCTGAAACCCGAGGGCGAGGCACACCGTCAGCCAGGGGATTTGTTCAAGGCAGCACCTCAGCGTGCTGCCTTTTTGGTATCGATCAGGAGGTCATGAGATCGCTGAATTGCGCGTGAACGGGTACATCCGTGCTCAAGAGGTACGGGTGGTCGCACCCGATGGTTCACAGATCGGGGTCAAGAAGCTGTCGGAGGCCCTGTGGCTCGCCGATCAACTGGGACTGGACCTCGTAGAGGTTGCGCCGACCGCCAAGCCTCCCGTATGCCGTCTGATGGACTACGGCAAATGGAAGTACGAGCAGTCTGTTCGCGATCGAGAGGCCCGCAAGAAGCAGACCAAGACCGTCATCAAGGAGACCAGGCTCACGCCTCGTATCGCCGAACACGACTTCCAGATGCAGGCGCGTCGGACGATCGACTGGCTCGCAGAGGGTGACAAGGTCAAGGTCACGGTTCGGTTCCGCGGTCGCGAACGCGAACGTCCGGAGTTCGGGCAGCGGGTTCTCGACCGTCTGGTCGACGAGGTCGGCGACTACGCCGTCATCGAGCAGTCGGCCGGTTTCGAAGGGCGCAATTTGATCATGACGCTTGCTCCGAACAAGCGACGTCCCAGGGACGTCGACGAGGAGTCATCAGCGATCGAGGAAGACTCCACCGGTCCCGAGAGCGGCGACGAAGAAGAGTGAGGAGGGCGGCATGCCCAAGATGAAGACCCATCGTGGGATGGCAAAACGTGTGAAGGTGACCGGTTCCGGTCGGCTCCGCCGTTCCCAGGCCAGCCGCGGACACAACTACCTCGCCAAAGGCAAGGACGCGTTCCGTCGCCGCAAGGGCGACGCCGATCTCGCGCCCGGTGACGGCAAGGTCGTCCAGCGGATGCTCGGGAAGTAAGGGAGGTCACGCATGGCTCGAGTGAAGCGTGCCGTCCACGCCAAGAAGAAGCACAAGAAGGTCCTGGACCGCGCCAGCGGGTACAAGGGTGCACGCAGCAGGCGTTTCAAGACTGCCAACGAGCAGGTCATGCATGCGATGCAGGACGCGTACGACCACCGCAAGGATCGCAAGGGCGACTTCCGCAAGCTGTGGATCCAGCGCATCAACGCTGCCGCTCGTCAGAACGGCACGACGTATTCCAAGTTCATCGCCGGCCTCAAGGCTGCAGAGATCGAAGTCGATCGCAAGATGCTCGCCGACATGGCCGTCAACGATCCCGAGGCCTTCAAGCAGTTGGTGCAGGCCGCCAACGGATCCTGAGCGGTCTCACGGCTCCGACCCGATCAGCCCGATGACCGAGCCGGTTCGCTCCACTCGCAATCCTCGCGTGGTGGCCGCGAGCCGGCTCCATCGCGCCAGGGAGCGCAGAGAAACCGGCCGGACCCTTCTCGAAGGTCCACACGTCGTGGCCGACGCCATCGCCGCCGGGGTGCGGATCGTGGAGATGTTCGTCGGTTGCGACGACGCCGAAGGCCTGGAGCTGGCGGCCAGAGCCGGTGTCACGCCCGTGCTTCTCGAACCTCATGTGCTGGGGCGCGTCGCCGGCACAGAGACGCCGCGCGGTCCGGTGGCGGTGATCGACGCTCCGGCAGCCGGTCACGTCCGAAGGGACGCGGTGATCATCGAGGTCACCGATCCTGGCAATGCCGGGACGATCCTGCGCTCGGCAGCAGCCTTCGGGCTAGACGTGGTGGCGGTCGAAGGGTCGACAGACCTCTGGTCGCCGAAGGTGTTGCGGGCGGCCGCCGGGGCCCACTTCCACACGACGATCGGAGACGTCGGTCCACAAGCCACGATCGCCACGGTGGTCGATGGAGGAGTGGCGCCGTGGGACCTCGGATCGGTGTTGGACCGCGATCAGACGTGGGCGGTGCTCGTCGGCTCCGAGGCGCACGGCCTCGATCGGGTCCGGGTGGAACGCGCCGACGTTCTGGTGACGATCCCGATGCCGGGCGGCACGGAGAGCCTCAATGCCGCAGTGGCGGCCGCCATCGTGATGTACGAGTTGTCGCACTGGCGCATGTCGCTGTCGTGACGGCTCGAGCCCGACCCGCATCGCAGGCGGGTACGGGGCCGGATGCGGCCCTCGCATCCGGACTGACCCGGGCGGGATCGGGCCTGGCGTGTGGCTGAGTATCCTCCAGGGATCCCGGCCCGAGGACGTATGAAAGAACTGGACGCCGTTGTCGCTTCTGCCCCCGAGATGGTCGGCAAGGCGACGACCCTGGAAGAACTGGATGCTGTCGACGCCGAACTCCTGGGCAAGCGGTCGAAGCTGACCGAGATCCAGCGGTCGATCGGTTCCCTCCCGGCGGAGGAGAAGCCCGCCGTGGGCCAGGCGGTTCAGATCGCCAGATCCCAACTCGTCGAGATCATCGCCTCCAGGCGCGCCGTGCTCGAAGTCGAAGCCGCCAACGTGCTGCTCGCCGGTGATCGGGTCGATGTGACCTTGGAGGCGCTCCGGCTCCCGAGCGGCGCCTTGCACTTGATCCAGCAGACCATCGACGAGGTGTGCGACATCTTCGTCGGTCTCGGATACAAGCTGGCGGAAGGGCCGGAGGCCGAGATCGGCTGGTACAACTTCGACGCTCTCAACACTCCTCCAACACATCCGAGCAGGGCCGAGTCCGATACGATGTATCTGGACTTCGGCGATCCCGCCGACGAGGCGCTCCTTCGAACGCACACGTCACCGATGCAGGCCCGATGGATGGAGTCCCATCGGCCTCCGGCATACGTGGTGGTTCCCGGAAAGGTGTACCGATCGGACACGATCGATGCGAGCCACCTTCCTGTGTTCCACCAGATCGAAGGTCTCGCCGTCGATTCGAACATCACCTTCTCGGACCTGAAGGGCACGCTCGCCCATTTCGCCCGGGAGTTCTTCGGCCCCACCACGACGGTCAGGCTCCGGCCCCACTTCTTCCCGTTCACCGAACCATCCGCTGAGCTCGACGTTTCGTGCTTTGCGTGTGACGGGGGTCAATCGAGCTGCCGGGTCTGCGGAGGCGCAGGCTGGCTCGAGATGCTGGGCTGCGGAATGGTCGACCCCAACGTGTTCATCGCAGTCGGCTACGACCCCGAAGAGGTGACCGGGTTTGCGTTCGGGATGGGAGTCGAGCGGCTGGCGATGGTCCGCCACGACATCCACAACATCCGCCACTTCATAGAGAACGACATCCGATTCCTGAGGCAATTCACATGAGGGTCTCCAGTCTCCTGTCCCCGGTCTCCAGTTCATGCGCCCCTGACCGCCGTGGCTGCCCAGTCGGACTGGCGGCTGGTGGCTGGCGGCCGGCGACCTCGGTCCACGGAGTGGACCGATGAGGGTGTCTCTCCGTTGGTTGGCCGACTACATCGACCTTCCCACTCGGGATGTGGCGGAGCTCCGGAATGCGTTTGCCTCTTTGGGGCATGAGGTCGAGGGCGTGGAGCGGTTCGAAGCCGATTGGGCGGGCGTCGTGATCGCCGAGGTCCTCGAGGTTCAGCCACATCCCGACGCCGACAAGGTCCGGGTCTGTTCGGTGACGACGGGGGACGGTCCGATCTCCGTCGTGTGTGGTGCCTGGAACTTCGATGCCGGCGCCATCGTCCCGTTCGCAGTCCCTGGAGCCGTGCTGCCCGGGGGCTTCGAGATCGGAAGCCGAGAGATCCGGGGCGTCGAATCGAACGGGATGATCTGTTCGGAGCGCGAACTGGGTCTCGGCGACGATCATGCCGGCATCCTCGTCCTCGAGTCGGACGCCCCTGTGGGACTCGACTTCTCGGAACACGTCGAGCTCCCCGATGTGGTGTTCGACCTCTCGATCACGCCGAACCGGCCCGATGCGATGTCGATGGTGGGTATCGCACGTGAGCTGGGAGCCTTCTTCGGCGTGCCGTATCGGACGCCCGACATCGAGGTTCCCACCGTACCCGGGAGGCCGTCCACGAGGATCACGATCGAGGATCCGTCGGGTTGTCTGAGGTTCACCGCAAGGGAGCTGCGTGGCGATGTCGCCGGGTCGTCGCCGTTGTGGATGCGGCGACGACTGCGGGTTGCCGGCATGAGACCGATCGCGACCGCCGTCGACGTGACCAACTACGTCATGATGGAGCTGGGACATCCGCTCCACGCCTTCGACATCGACCGCATCGTCGGTGACCGGCTCACCGTACGCAGAGCATTGCCGGGCGAGCGATTGAAGACGCTCGACGACGTCGACCGAGAGCTCGCGACCACCGACCTGGTGATCGCCGACGACTCCGGGCCGACCTCGCTCGCCGGCACCATGGGAGGAGCCGACAGCGAAGTGCGCCCCGAGACCGCACGTGTGTTGATGGAGGCAGCCACATGGGATCCGCCCACCATCATGTGGATGTCGCGCCGACATCTCCTGACATCCGAGGCGTCGAAGCGGTTCGAGCGCGGCGTCGACCCGGCCCTTCCGCTGCGGGCCTCCGCCAGGGCGTGCAAGCTGCTCGTCGAGATGACCGGTGCCCAGTTGCTCAACGACCCGGTCGACGTCGTCGCTGTTTCCGTCGAACCTCGTGTCCTCACGCTCACGGCTCGTGAGGTGGAACGGACCCTGGGCGCCGGGTTCACGGCGCAGAGGGTGGCGGCACTGCTCACCTCGATCGACCTCCGCGTCGACGGCGACGACCCCATGACTGTGACCGTCCCGACCTTCCGTCCCGATCTCGAACGACCCATCGACCTGATCGAGGAGATCGCTCGCCTCGCGGGCTACGACACCTTCGGCGACACGCTGCCGACCGGGCCTGCCGGGGGTTTGACGGTGGAGCAGGTGCGGGCACGGAACCTCCGCTCCGTGCTGGCGGGTGCCGGGCTGTCGCAGGCGGTTCATCTCAGCTTCATGGCCGAAGACGACCTGGACCGGTTTGTGTACCCCTCCGACCACCCGTCACGCGCCGTGGTCACGGTGAAGAACCCGTTGCGGGACGAAGAGTCGAAGCTCCGGACGTCGTTGCTGCCGGGCCTACTCGGGTCGCTTCGCTACAACCGGGGACACGGAGTGCGTTCGTTGGGATTGTTCGAGACCGGGAAAGTGTTCTTCGACCGACCTGCCGACGGAGACTCCCGGATCCCGGCCCAGCCCGATCGACTGGCGTTTGCCGTGATGGGCGAGTTCGGAGCCCTCGACATCGCCCGGGACGGCCGCCCGGTCGACGTCTTCACCGCCACCGCGCTGTGGCGACTGGTGGCAGAGCACCTTCAACTGGCCGATCACTCGCTGAGCCCCTCGTCGCATCCGGGCTTCCATCCCGGTCGATGCGCCGAGGTGGTCGTCTCGGGCTCCGTGATCGGTGTGGTGGGTGAGATCCACCCGAACACGGCGGAGGCATACGATCTCAGCGGCCGCGTCGCCGCGGGAGAGTTCGATCTGGCCCCGATCGTCGTCGCCGCCCCTCACCCGCAGCTGATCACTCCGAGCACGTTCCCACCGGTCGAGTTCGACCTTGCGTTCCTCGTCGCCGAAACCACGCCGGCTGCCGAGTTGGTGTCGGTCACCAGGGAAGCCGGTGGCCCGACGGTGACCTCCGCCCGCGTGTTCGACGAGTACACGGGTGCCGGTGACGGGAAGAAGAGTCTGGCGATTCGATATGAGCTGCGAGCGCCAGATCGGACGCTGACCAGTGAAGAAGTTGCACCACTGCGCCGCGCGATGGCCGAGGCCGCCGCCAGCATGGGTGCCGAACTGAGAGGAGAGGCATGAGCTTTCTCGCCATTGCAGATCTGGATCCCGATCGGATGCACCGTCTCATCGAGCTCGGACTGGCGGTCAAGGCCGATCCGGAGTCCTATCGAACCGCCCTGTCGGGTCGATCCATAGGCTTGTTCTTCCAGAAGCAGTCGCTGAGAACGTGGGTGAGCTGTGACGTGGCGGCGATCCAGGTGGGAATCCACCCGATCGTGATCCGGAACGACCAGACCGGCATGGGAACTCGCGAAGCCCCCGAAGACGTCGGTCGGGTCCTCGATCGGTACCTCGATCTACTGGGTATGCGCGTCTTCGACCATGGCGACTTGACTGCCATCGATGCGGTCACCGACATGCCGGTCGTCAACCTCCTGTCAGATCGCGAACATCCCTGTCAAGCGGTCGCAGACCTGATGACACTGGCAGAACACCGCAGGCTCGAGGGGAGTTCGCTGGCGTATGTCGGTGACGGCAACAACGTATGCAACTCGCTGATGTTGGCTTCGGTGATGACCGGTGTCGACGTCAGAGTCGCCACCCCACCGGGCTACGAGCCGGATGAGGCGGTGCTGGAACGCGCCCGACGATACGGGTCCGTGCTCGTCACCAACGACCCGGTCGAAGCCATCGCCGGGGCCGATGCCGTGTACACCGACGTGTGGGCGTCGATGGGGCAGGAAGAAGAAGCGGGCTTGCGGAGGCGTCATTTCTCCCCGTTCCAGGTCGACGGGGGTCTCTTCGCTCGGGCAGCCGACGATGCGGTCTTCCTCCATTGCCTGCCGGCGCACCGAGGCGATGAGGTCGTCGACGAGGTCATGGAACACTCGCGCTCTCGGGTCTTCGATCAAGCCGAGAACCGCCTGCATTCGTTCAAAGCGGTCCTGCTCGACGAACTCGGGTGATCGAGCGGGGTTGGCTCGAGACGCATCCGGCCGAGGTGGCGCCGCGGCTGCTCGGATGGCTGCTGGTCAGTGGGGTCGGGCCGCGAACGGTCGTGAAGATCACCGAGGTCGAGGCCTATGCCGCCGACGACCCTGCGAGCCACTCGTTTCGGGGCGTCACGAGTCGGAACGGTTCCATGTTCGGGCGGGCCGGAACCCTCTATGTCTACCGGTCCTACGGAATCCACTGGTGTGCCAACGTCACCACCGGGCCCGAGGGGGAAGGATCGGCGGTGTTGATCAGGGCAGGCGAGCCACTCGAAGGCGCCGATGTCATGGCGACACGGCGGGGACGGGTCACCCATCTGGCCGATGGACCGGGCAAGCTCTGTCAGGCGTTGGCCGTCGATGGGACACTCGACGGCACCGACTTGCTCGACCCCGGTTCGCCCGTCCACCTCGTCCAGGGTTCGCCCCCTCGATCGGTGAAGGAGTCGCCTCGGGTGGGCATCACCAAGGCCGTCGACACACCGTGGAGATTCGAGGCGATCGACGGCTAACCTCCGGCCCTCATGACCTCTCTCGACAGCCAGATGAAGCACCTCATGCGCGGCGTCGACGTGGTGCAGCCGCCCGACGGCCTGGCGCAGAAGCTCCGATCTGGTCGTCCTCTGAGGGTCAAACTCGGCCTCGATCCGACCGCACCGGCCGTCACCCTCGGCTGGGCCGTCGTGCTGCGCAAACTCAGGCATTTTCAGGAGCTCGGTCACACCGCGGTCCTGATCGTCGGCGACTTCACGGCACAGGTCGGGGACCCCAGCGGCAAGAGCGAGACCCGCAAGCGGTTGTCGCGAGACGAGGTGATGGCGTACGCCGACGCCATCCTCGATCAGTTTCGGCGAGTGCTTCTGCCCGACAATCTCGAGATCAGATACAACTCCGAATGGCTTTCGGCCTTCGACATGACCGAGGTGCTGGAGCTGACCTCGAAGGTGACCGTCGCCCAGATGCTCGAACGCGGTGATTTCGCCCAGCGCTTCGAGCAGAATTCGCCGATCTCGATGATGGAGTTCATGTACCCGCTGCTCCAGGGCTACGACTCGGTGGCGGTGGAAGCCGATGTCGAGCTCGGTGGCAGCGACCAGCTCTGGAACCTCATGATGGGCCGTGTGATCCAGGACCGGTACGGCAAGGACCCCCAGGTGGCCGTGACCATGCCCTTGCTCATCGGTACCGACGGCGTCAACAAGATGTCCCAATCGTTGGGGAACTACATCGGTGTCGAAGAGTCGGCAGATCAGATGTTCGGAAAGACGATGTCGATTCCAGACGAACTCATGGAGCAATGGCTGCTCCTGGCGGCCGATGTCGCTCCCGGCGAGGTGGCGGGGATCGTCGAGGGTCTGGCCGACGGGTCTGCACATCCCAATCGGACCAAGCGCGATCTCGCCCGTCGTATCGTCACGTTGTACTGGGGTGAAGGCGCCGCCGGGCCGGCAGAGGAAGCCTTCGATCTGGTCCACAAACGCAAAGAGATACCGGACGAGGTCCCCGAGGCAACACTGCCGGACTCCAGCACGGTTTCGCTCCCCTCACTGATCCGCGATGTCGGATTTGCGGCTTCGGCGGGAGAGGCCCGTCGCCTCGTTCAGCAGGGGGCGGTCAAGATCGATGGCGAAAGGCTGATGGAGCTGGAAGTGGACCGATCGGTCCTCGCCGGCCACGTCCTGCAGGTCGGCAAGCGGAGGTTCGTCCGTCTGAGCTGAGCGTCGGACCGCAGCCCAAGCATCTGTTCGTGGCCCGGCCGGGTCGCTCGTATCCCTCGACGGGTGTGAGTTTGACACGAGGTCGGGTAGTGCTACTGTTCATTCTCCGCTGGCCACCCGGCCAGCGTGCCTGCGACCGCAGGAAGGCTCTCGGCGAAGAACCGGTTCGGTTCCGCTCGCGGGAGGCCGGCGGCGGATTTGGCAGGAGTCATCGAGGGCCACTACCATGGTCCTTCGCTCGCCCCGACCTAGGGCGCGGGCCGTATCGACTCCCTGGAGAGTCGCACCGGCTCCTTGACAACTGAACAGCGTGCCAAAAACCAGCATGCGCTACCGAGGCGCTCGTCGGCTTGCCGACGGTCGTCACGGAAGCAAAGCATCAGCTCGAGTGGATGCACCTCTTCGGAGGAGCGGAAGCTTGGGACCTAAATGAATCGTGATTCCGATTCAACATGAAGGGATGCAAACCAAAAACTGACAAGATCGACCCGAGCCCCACAAGGGCAAGGGAAGTGAATGTACGTTGGAGAGTTTGATCCTGGCTCAGGACGAACGCTGGCGGCGTGCCTAATGCATGCAAGTCGAGCGACGCATACTCTCGGAGTAATCCTTGGGTATGACGGAGCGGCGAACGGGTGAGTAACACGTGAGCAACCTGCCCCGAAGACCGGGATAGCCCGGGGAAACCCGGATTAATACCGGATACCTTCACTGTTTCGCATGGAAGAGTGAAGAAAGGCCTTTGTGCTTCGGGATGGGCTCGCGGCCTATCAGCTAGTTGGTGGGGTAAAGGCCTACCAAGGCATCGACGGGTAGCTGGTCTGAGAGGACGATCAGCCACACTGGGACTGAGACACGGCCCAGACTCCTACGGGAGGCAGCAGCAGGGAATATTGCGCAATGGGCGAAAGCCTGACGCAGCAACGCCGCGTGGGGATGAAGGCCTTCGGGTTGTAAACCCCTTTCGGGAGGGAAGAAATTGACGGTACCTCCTAAAGAAGCCCCGGCCAACTACGTGCCAGCAGCCGCGGTAATACGTAGGGGGCAAGCGTTGTCCGGAATCATTGGGCGTAAAGAGCTCGTAGGCGGCTCAGTTAGTCGGCTGTGAAAGCCCGGGGCTCAACCCCGGAACTGCAGTCGATACTGCTGTGGCTAGAGTCCGGTAGAGGAGAGTGGAATTCCCGGTGTAGCGGTGGAATGCGCAGATATCGGGAGGAACACCAGTAGCGAAGGCGGCTCTCTGGGCCGGTACTGACGCTGAGGAGCGAAAGCGTGGGGAGCAAACAGGATTAGATACCCTGGTAGTCCACGCCGTAAACGTTGGGAACTAGGTGTGGCGATCTGATCAACGATTGCCGTGCCGAAGCTAACGCATTAAGTTCCCCGCCTGGGGAGTACGGCCGCAAGGCTAAAACTCAAAGGAATTGACGGGTCCCCGCACAAGCGGCGGAGCATGCGGCTTAATTCGATGCAACCCGAAGAACCTTACCTAGGTTTGACATCATGGGAAAAGCCGTAGAAATACGGTGTCCGAAAGGGCCCATGACAGGTGGTGCATGGCTGTCGTCAGCTCGTGTCGTGAGATGTTGGGTTAAGTCCCGCAACGAGCGCAACCCTTGTCCTATGTTGCCAGCGGTTCGGCCGGGGACTCATAGGAGACTGCCGGGGACAACTCGGAGGAAGGTGAGGACGACGTCAAGTCATCATGCCCCTTACACCTAGGGCTGCACGCATGCTACAATGGTCGGTACAACGGGCTGCGATCCAGCGATGGTGAGCGAATCCCTTAAAGCCGGCCTCAGTTCGGATTGGAGTCTGCAACTCGACTCCATGAAGTCGGAGTCGCTAGTAATCGCGGATCAGCAAAGCCGCGGTGAATGCGTTCTCGGGGATTGTACACACCGCCCGTCACGTCACGGAAGTCGGCAACACCCAAAGTCAGTGGCCCAACCGCAAGGAGGGAGCTGCCTAAGGTGGGGTCGGTAACTGGGACGAAGTCGTAACAAGGTAGCCGTACGGGAACGTGCGGCTGGATCACCTCCTTTCTAAGGAGCAATGACGGTCGATGAGTCTGATGAATAGACTCGACGATCCAGCTTCCAGTTGATCTGCTGGTTATTCGGTTCCGTAATGGAGCCGGGCTCGGAGGAAACACCTCGATGGCTTGCCATCGGCAAAAGGTGTGACGATCCGGGTCCGAGGAAGTTTCAGTATCGGGCACGCTGTTCAGTCGTGAAGGAGTCGTTCTCGAGGCGCCGATGCGCCTCGAGAAATCGAGATCTTGCCTCTCAGAGGCAAGACTCGGGCTCCGGAGTCAGTGGACCACTTCGCAAGAAGGGGGTGTCGCAGACCGAGTTTTGGCCGTTGTTCGAAACTCGAATGTCAGCGGCTTCGCCGCTGACGCGGCACCTTGAGAACTGCATAGCGAGCACGTCGTCTTGGATTCTCTTTGATCCAAGCTACTAAGAGCCAACGGTGGATGCCTTGGCGCTAGAAGCCGAAGAAGGACGGCGATAGGCTGCGATAAGCCCCGGGAAGCCGTCAAATAGGCTCCGATCCGGGGATTTCCGAATGGGGAAACCCGGCTGGGGTCATGCCCAGTCACTCTGGTTTGAACACATAGGACCAGAAGAGGCAACCAGGGGAACTGAAACATCTCAGTACCCTGAGGAACGAAAAGCAACAGCGACTCCCTGAGTAGCGGCGAGCGAAACGGGATCAGCCCAAACCTGCACAGTGTAATAGCCCGGTGGTGTTGCTGTGTGGGGGTTGTGGGACCCACTTGATCGTGCACCGGCACGTTCGAGGAGTTACAAAAGCAGTGGTTAGCTGAACCCAGCCTGGAAAGCTGGGCCAAAGAAGGTAACAGCCCTGTAAGCGAAAACCATC
>CAWATW010000007.1:0-542359 GCA_963785075.1 uncultured bacterium | reverse complement strand
CTGAGTGAAGTCCGTTCGGATCGGGTGGCGTCAGGTCACGATGCACGATACGGCCGTGTTTCACATTCCCGGCGACCGGAGACCGGAGACCGGCGACGCCTGGCCGGAGGCCGGGCTACCGGTCTACGTCGCCCATCACCGGGTCGAGTGAGGCGATCGAGGCGACGGTATCGGCGACCAACGAGTCGGCCATCATGATCGGCAGCGCCTGGAGGTTGGTGAACGACGGCGCCCGGGTGTGCATACGGTACGGCTTGCCGTCGCCGGTCGACACCAGGTAGCACCCGAGCTCACCACGAGGCGATTCCACTGCCACGTAGGTCTCCCCGGCCGGGACCTTGAAACCTTCGGTGAAGATCTTGAAATGGTGGATGAGGGCTTCCATCGACTCGTCGATCCGTGCGCGAGGAGGCGGAGTGATCTTCCGGTCGTCGATCCGGTAGTCGCCCTTCGGCATACGGTCCATGGCCTGCCGGACGATCTTGATGCTTTCGTGGATCTCGTCGACCCGCACCCTGTACCGGTCGTAGACGTCGCCTCTCGTGCCGACCGGCACGTCGAACTCATAGTTCTCGATACCGGAGTACGGGAAGGCCTTCCGGAGATCCCAGTCGACCCCGGCAGCTCGCAAGGTCGGTCCCGTGATCGCATAGGCGTTGGCCTCATCGGCCGTGATCACACCAACCCCTTGCGTGCGTCGGAGCCAAATCGGGTTGTTCTGAAGAAGATCGTCGTACTCGCGGAGTCGGCCGGGAAGCGTCTCGAGGATGTCCGTGACGTCCTGGCGCCATCCCGGTGGCAGATCGGCGGCGAGACCGCCCGGGCGGATGTAGTTGTGATTCATCCGCAGGCCGGTGGTCTTCTCGAAGAAGGCCAGGATCTGTTCTCGCTCGCGGAAGCCGTAGAGCATCATCGAGAGAGCACCGATGTCCATGCCGTTGGTGGCAAGCGCCACCAGGTGCGAGGAGATCCGGTTGAGCTCGGTCATCAGGATCCGAATCGTCTGCGCCCGCTCCGGCACTTCGATGTCGAGCAACCGCTCGACGGCAAGGGAGAAGCACAGCTCATTGTGAAGCGGCGCCAGGTAGTCCATCCGGGTGACGTTCGTCGGGCCTTGCAGGAACGTCAGCGTCTCAGCCGTCTTCTCCATGCCCGTGTGCAGGTAACCGATGATGGGCTTGGTTCGCCGAATGATCTCGCCGTCGAGCTCCAGTTGAAGCCGGAGAACACCGTGGGTCGACGGGTGCTGAGGCCCCATGTTGACGAGCATCCGCTCGTCCTCGTCGACCACTTCCTCGTACATGTAGTCGTCGGACACCACCGTGCCAAGCTGCTCTTGCAGCCGGAAGCCCGACTCCTCGAGTCGCATCTTCTGTGCGCCCTCGTCTGTCGAGTCGGTCTCCCAATCGATGCCGGCCGGCTCCTCCGTGCCGGCTACCCAAACGTCGACCGTTTTCGGATCTGGATCGAGTGTCTCGGTGGTTTCGTCGCTCATCATGTCACCTTGTGGGATCCCTTGAACTGTACGGGAACTGCGCCGACACCAAAGTCCTTGCGAAGAGGATGTCCCTCCCAGTCGTCCGGCATCAGGATTCGTGTCAGGTCGGGATGACCGTCGAACTCGATGCCGAACATGTCGTACACCTCGCGTTCTGCGAAGTTGGCGCCGGGCCACACAGGTACGACCGAACTCACCGTGGGGTCGTCGGCCGGCACCGGGACGACGATCCGCAGGCGGCACCGATGCTGCTGTGAAGTGATGTTGGTGACGACGTCGAACCTGACGCGACGGGAGCGAAACCAGTCCACTGCGGTCACATCGCTGCACACCTCGAAGCCGCCGGCCTTGGCCGCCTCGGCGAAGGCGAGGTAGGAGTCGCGTGCGATCGTCACGACATCTTGACCGTGTGAGACCGACCAGACGGCCTCATCGAATTGGTCCGCCAACGCCGCCAACGCCTCGTGTTCGGGCCGATCGACCTGAGTGGAAAGCACGTCCTCGGCGGCGCCTTCGGCAGCAAGCGGATCCACCTCCTCGACGGGATGGTTCTTCGGAGCGTCAATGGCTGCGGCCGTGGTCTCGTCGGTGGCGGCGACCGTGTCGTCGCCGTCGGTCACACCCTGGGGTGCGGCGCCACCTGTGGTCTCTTCGTCAGCCACGATGCTCACCAAACTCGACAACGTTCATCGGGCGATCTCTCCGGTCATGATCTTTTCGTGAAGTGTGAGAATGCCGTGCATCAGGCTCTGCGGGCCGGGTGGACACCCCGGAACGTACATGTCCACGGGAACGACTTGGTCCACACCCTGAACCAGGGCGTAGTTGTTGAACATGCCACCGGAAGAGGCGCAAGCCCCCATCGAGATCACCCACTTCGGGTCGGGCATCTGGTCGTAGACCTGCCTGAGCACAGGAGCCATCTTCTGGCTCACCCGACCGGCGACGATCATGAGGTCGGCCTGGCGCGGCGAAGCTCGGAACACCTCCATGCCGAAACGCGCAAGATCGTAATGGGCGGTGCCGGAGGCCATCATCTCGATGGCGCAACACGCCAGCCCGAAGGTGGCAGGGAACATCGAATTCGTAGCCGCCCACCGTGCTGCCTTCTCGATGGTGGTGGTCAACAGGTTGGGAGGCCCCGACGCCTTCGCCATCAGGCGGCCTCGTGTTCCGCCGTCGGTGAGTACCGAGCGCGTCGTGACACGTTCCAATCCAGCGCCCCTCGCTTCCAGACGTACAGGAGCGTCTCCAGGACGAAGAAGGTGAAGATGCCGACTGCAGCCACCCCGTACCAGCCGAGGTCGTTGAACCTGGATGCCCACGCAAACAGGAAGATGATCTCCACGTCGAAGATCACGAAAAGCATGGCGACGAGGTAGAACTTCACCGGGAACCGCTGCGACGGTTCCGACTCGGGAAGGATGCCGCACTCGTACGGGGCGACCTTTTCCGGAGTCGGGTTGAACGGCATCACGAAGCGCGACACCACCAGCGACACCACCACGAACCCGGCGGCCAAGACCAACATGACCACGATCGGGAAATAGTCGGCGAGTTCCATCGGACGCCAGGATAGAGATCGAGGCGGGATGACGGAAACCCGCCCCCGATCCACGTATCACCCAGAACGCCGCACGTGGAGTGTCGGTTGTCGACCCGGGGCCCACAGCACGTACTACGTAGAACGTAGAACGTGGGTCGGTTTCGGGCTGGCCGACGGCCCACGGCCCACTGCCGACTCCGGGATACGTCTTACGTAGAACGTATTACGTAGAACGTCGGACGTGGATCGGACCGGTCAGTGCTTCACCTCCAGGCCTCCGAACAGCACGGTCGCTGCAACGTCGAGCGTTGGAGCGTCGGGCGGGAGCGCCTCGCTGGTCGTGACGTTCTCGAAGCCGCCGAACAGGGGGAGCCCATGCGTGATCACTTTCCATCCTTCCGGCACCTTGATCTCCGTCCCGCCGAAGGCGGTGAAGACCTCGAGGGCGGCACCGGGGGCGAGATGAGCGTCTCGAAGGTCGAGTTCGGCACCTCCGAACACCGCCCCGATGTTTCCCCCTTCGAAGTGATCGGAGTGACTGGCGATTTCCGTGCCTCCGAAAGCCGTGAACGCCGACACGCGCACTTCGTCGCCGGCCATCGAACCTCCGGGCCTTCTCAAGACCATGATCGCGCCTGCAGCGATGAGGATCACCGCCCATATCACGCCTGCGTCGACGTCGACGAGATCGAGCCGGTCGATCAACAGGACCACGCCGATGGACGCCACGACTGTCGGCCCCAGGTAGCGCCGCGGACGGGAGAGCAGACTGAGCCCGGCAGCTGCGATGATCACCAGCGGCCACCACCGAGATGCGAGCTCGCCTCCATCCCACACTTCCAAGGCGTCGCCCAAGAACACCACACCTCCGACGATGAGCAATCCGCCCCAGAACAACCTTGACAGGTTCACGACGCACCTCCTTCGATACCTCTGGCGTCAATCGTGAACCAGGCGACCATGTGCCGCCAGAGCATGATGACCCAACGCACAGCCCGCGTCGCGTTCCTCGTAGCGCGTGGTCCGTACCGCCGGTCCACACCGAGGCCGGTCCTACGTTCGACGCAATACGTGATTCGTCATCCTGGCCGACAGCCGACAGCACACAGCCGACAGCACACAGCCGACAGCAGACAGCAGACAGCAGACAGCAGACAGCCAACAGCACACAGCCAACAGCACACAGCCGACAGCCGACGGCAAGGCCCAACCGGATGCGCGCCCGACGTTCTACGTAATACCTGAATCCTGATCCGTGATCCGCGCCGGCAGTCGCCAGTCCGACGCACACGACGGGGATCATGGAGGTCGGCCGTGGGCCGTCTGCCGTCGGCAAGCCCACACGCGATACGCGTTCTACGTTGGACGTTCTACGTAATACGTGCTCCGGCGCCGAGATCGGCGATCGAGCTCAGGAGGTGGGGAGCGGTCTCACCATGGCTGCGAGTGCGTGATAGGCCTGTTCGCCGACGCCCTTCTCGTCATCGTCCAGGAGGTTGGACATGACCTTGAGCGTCCATTCCATGAGCGGGCGATTCCGCAGTCCCACATGGGCCAATGAGCGCATGACGGGAGGGTTGCCGATCAGCTTCACGAAGATGCGGGCCATCTTGTAGTAGAGACCGAACTCGTCTTCGAGGTATTGCGGATACCGACCGATGATGCTGAGGTCACCGGCGCCCAAGGCATCACTCACGATGCCGGAGGCGATCCGCCCGGTCTCGTACGCGTACGAGATTCCTTCGCCGTTCCACGGGTTGATCGCACCGGCGGCGTCCCCCACGGTGATCCAGTTCGGTCCGACCAGCGGCCCCTTGCTGAACGACATCGTCAGCTTCCCGCCCTGGGGATCGGTGAGCTTCGACTCGGCGTCGAGACCCCAGTAGTCCGGTGCGGTGTCGACGTAGTCGTTCATCATCGCGGTGGTGTTGACGTGCTTCCACCGCTTGAACGTCGACAGCAGCCCCACCCCGACATTCACGGTCCCGTCTCCGAGTGGGAAGATCCACCCGTACCCGGGCATCGACGCACCGGACGCATCACGGATGTCCAACTGGCTTTCGAGGAATGGGTCGGCCGAACGAGGGCTCGAGTAGTACCCGCGGGCGGCAAGCCCCATCGGGTAGTCCTTGCGTCGGGAGCTGCCGAGCTCCCGGCCGAATCGGTTCAACGAGCCGTCGGCGATCACCACCACCTTCGGTTCGAGCACCTCGGTCTCGCCACCATGGTGGAGCTCGACACCCGACACCCAGCCATTGGTGATCAACGGCCGCGCTTCGGTCTTCTGGCGGATGACCACACCCTGCTTCTCGGAGAGGACGGCAACCTGCTGGTCGAGATCCCGGCGCCGGATGACGCCACCCCAGTCCGGGAAGCGGGAGTGCTGCGGCCATTCGAGCTCGAGCATCAGATCATCGCCTGCGTACGACCTGAGTCCGGTGATCTTGTGAAACTCTGGTACGGCGAAGTCGAACCTCATGTCGAGCAGCTGCTTGATCGCCCTGGGTGTGAGACCGTCGCCGCAGGTCTTGTCGCGGGGGTATTCCTTCTTCTCGACCATCACGACGGAATGCCCGTCCTTGGCGAGCCAATGAGCCGCGGAGGCTCCGGCCGGTCCACCGCCTACGACAACGACATCAGGATTCATGCGGCGAGTCTATGGGGCTTTCGAACAGAGGGTGAATCCACAGTGGTCCGGTTTTGGCGGGGGGAGCGGGCATCTCTAACGTCGATCCTCGTGAGCCGACCGCTGCCAGCCGCCTCCGTCGCCCGACTGCCACGCTACCTCCGATACCTGGAGAGCGTCGGCTCGACTCGGGACACCGTGTCATCCGACGACATCGCCGAGGGCTCGGGCGTGAGCGCCGTTCAGGTCCGCAAGGATCTCTCGTTTCTCGGTGCCTCAGGCACTCGTGGGGTCGGTTATGACGTCTCCGCGCTCGCCGAACAGCTGGCAAAGGCACTGGGGCTGGTGTGCCAGATAGGCGTGGCGATCGTGGGTGCCGGGAATCTCGGCTCTGCCCTCGCCAACTATCAAGGTTTCGAATCCCGTGGATTTGCGATGATGGCGATATACGACGTGGATCGGAAGACCATCGGCAAGCAAGTCGGCGGCATGGGCATCCGTCACCTGGACGCCCTTGCCGAGGATGTCGCAGACCTGGAGATCCTGATCGGCATGATCGCCACACCCGCATCTGCGGCGCAACCCGTGGCAGACCGCATGGTCGAGGCAGGCATTCGTTCCATCCTCAACTTCGCTCCGACGGAGCTCCACGTGCCGGCCGGCGTCACCGTTCGAAGGGTCGACCTCGCAACCGAGCTCCAGATCCTGTCGTACCACCTGGCCAACAGAGGCTGACGTGCCCGGCTCGCCGGGCCGTCGCCAGTCGCCAACCGGTCACCAGTCACCACCCAGCGGACCACGGTTGAACGTGATCACCGATGTCCCCGCATGGTGTTGAACTGGATACCGTTGACGCCGAGGCGAAGCCCCGGTTACAGCTCGGCTCGTTCCTGGGTCATCTCGTACTGATGCAGGGCCACCAGGAACATGGCGAACAGGATCGCCGAGATTCCGAGGAACGTGAGGGGGATGATTCTGATCTCGAAGTTGTTGAGACCTTCGATCCCGCCCGATGGCTGTGGCCCTCGGGGGGCATAGAGCACGAACAGCAACGAGCCGATCGTGGCCCAGGCGAACACGCCGGCGCCGGTCACGAGGAACCCGAGTTTCTTGCCCAGGTTGGTGTAGTTGAGCAGGTAGATGGTGCCGTAGAAGACCAGCACCGAGATCAGGAACAAGGCGATTCCGGTGGCGAAGATGTTCGCCGAGAAGATCGTCCGGAACACTTCACGCATCAGGAGTCACCCTTTCCCATCAGGTTCCCTTGCCGGAGCCAGTGGGCGAGATCGAGAAGGTCCTCCTCCGAGAGGACCTCGCCGAATCCGGGCATCCGGCCGTTGCCCATGCCGTTCACGCCATACGGTTGGTTGGCCACCGCACCCACGATGAGGAAGTCCCTGAGGGCCTCGTCGCTGAGGAACTGCACTGCCGGGCGTCCTTCGTAGAGCGCCGGACCGAAGCCTCCCGAACCCGCCTCCTGTGCGAACGCAGGGCCGGCGGAATAGCCGGAGGTGTGACATCGAGCACAGTAGGCCTCGAACACGCCGACGACCCGGGTTGCCCGTTCCACGTTTCCGTCGAACGCATGGGCGGCCACACCCTCGAAGTCGAACGACCACGCCTCTTCGGCGAGTGCCTGCTCGAGGAAGCTGAGCGACTCGTTGGCATCGGCGAGGAGTGTGTCTCCGTTGGTGGCGTTCAATCGGACGTTGGTGTACAGCGTATTCAGCTCGGTGAGTGCAGTCGCCGCCGTCTCGGAATCGACGACACCGCTCACGGATTCCGGGTTGGCCGGGTCGAGGCTGGTCGGTGCGTAGTCGTTGGTGATCGCTCCGATCGCCAAGGTCACCTGTCCGGGAATCTGCGTCTCGGCCGTGTCGGTGAGGCCGTCTCCATCGGTGTCGGTCGTGTCTTCGCCACCTCCACCGGTGATCAGCGCCTCGATGGCATCGGCGTAGGTCTGGAGGACGGGCGCCCGACCACTGTCTGCGAGGTCGCGGTAGGTGTCGACGATCGTCTGGGCGACTTCGAGATCGGGGGTGCCGTTGGTGGCCGGGTTGTCTGCCGCAAAGGTCACAGGCTCCACTCCCGGGAGCAACAGAGCCTGGCGGGTCTCTGCGGTGAGCTGGTTGACCTCGGTTTCCTTTGCATCGGCAACACCGTCGCCATCGGTGTCGATGCCGTCGCCGAGTGTGTCGCCCAACGTGTCGGCCCGAGCGAGGATGTCGGCCATGATCGGCTCGAGCTCGGACGCCCGCTCGATGTTGGCGATCAGCTGGCGCTGCTGGAGAATCTGATCCTCGACCGAGGCCCGCGCAGTTCCGAGCTGGCTCACGGCGGTGGCGATCTTGGATTCGACCTGTCCGACGGCCTCCTCCTGGGAGATCGAGAATTGGTCGGACTCGAGATAGTCGATGAGCTCTTCGATCTGCTGTTCGTTCATCGGTCCGCCACCGTCGAGGCCCCACGCCGGCATCGGGCTGTTCTGGCGGCCATACACCAACCAGTACCGAACTTCATCGCGGTCGTACCGGTAGAACACGTCGTTGATCGAAGGAGCGGCCCAGCTGACCGTCACGCCGGAGCGCTTCTCCACATAGGTGGCGGCCCCACCGCCACCGTCGGCGCCGTGACAGCTGGCGCACTGGTATTCCTCGAAATGGGCAAGCCCGCGAGCCACCGATTCCTCGGCATAGGCATCGACGAACGACTCCTGTCGAGCGGGTTCACCGAGGTAGTACAACGGTATCCCGACTGCGAGGAACGCCGACAACAGGACAGCCGCCTGCTGGGCACGCTCCAGCCGCTTGGTCTCCATCACCTCGTCGGTTTCGCCGGGCGCCAGGTTGGCCGGGACCTCTTCGGAGCCTCGAGACCGCAACGCCGAGACACCAAGCACCGCCATCCAGACGATGACGCCGATGACGACGATGGTGATGATCACGGTCGATTCCACGTCAGCCCCCGATGCACGACGGGCCGAGCGGATACTCCACCGACTTCTCGATGGCTCTCGGCGTTTCGATGATGGTGCCGGTCTTGATGATGAAGTCTCCGGCGTCTGTCGCTTCGACCACGAATCGATCGAGGTTCCTCGGTGCGGGCCCTGCGAAGTATTCGCCGACGCCGTTGTACTTCGACCCGTGGCATGGGCATTCGAATCCCTGCGACGGCTGACACCAGGGCACGCGGCATCCCAGGTGGACACAGCGTTGGAAGAGTGCCATCAGTCCCCCGGCATCGACACCCCTTCCTTCGTACTGCGTCGAGATGGTGGTTGGGGCGGGGACGACGTACGCCCGGGCCTCGGGGATGAAGACGGGCGTGACACTCCCGTCGGCGTTGAACGCCTGATCCAGGAGGTCGGAGACGCTACCGGCTCGTACGTCACTCCCGAACCCGCCTGTCACCCTGGGCCAGAGGAACGAGAGGAACGCCAGGGCCTGAGTTCCCAGGAATCCTCCGAGGAACGTGATCCCGAGTGCCCGGTTGAGGAAGGTCCGGCGCGTGACGCCGGCCTCCTCGGGAGACACCTCGATCACCCGCTGGGCCGACGCCACCGCCACTGCCGCCACCGGCTCGGCCTCGACTGGTTCCTCGCTCGGCTCGACGGTTTCCACGGCGGGCGAAGGCTCGGGCCGGGCCACGGCGATGTCGATCGGACCCGAACGGTCGGATTCGACCGTCTCCTTCGTGAGGTTTCCCTTCCATTCCGGTCCTGACGACCGACGCCAAGCGATCGTCAGCGCGGCGGCGATCGCCAAGATTGCGACGACGGCAACCCCGATCGGGATGAGCAGTTCTGCGTTCATGTGCACATCACCTCGAGCTCATCAGTGTCCGCCGCCGAGGCCGATGGGGACCCAGTCCTTCAAGTCGTCGAAGTAGATCCCGTCACGCCAGGGATATGAGAAGTTGAATCCCTGTCCGCGGAAGAGCACTCCGATGATCGTCAGCGTTGCCGACCCCGCGAGGAATATCGTGTAGAGCATGATCGCGAACTTCCGGTCGGATGGCTTCGTGGACGGATTCCGATCGATGTACGGAATCATCATGAAGCCGATCAAGCCGATGATCGTGGGTACGGTCACACCGGCGATCTGAGGATCGAAATAGCTGAGCAGCTCCTGCAGACCGAGGAAGTACCACGGGGCCTTCGAGGGGTTCGGCGTGGCATTGAAGTTGGCCGGTTCCAGCAACGGAGCGTGGAGGATCACAGACAAGACCAGCAGCAGCGCCGTCATGGCGAGCAGAGCCGTGAACTCGGCGATCATCAGGTGCGGCCAGGTGTTGACCTTGTCCTGAGGCTCGGCCTTGACGTTCTGGATGGCGCGGGCCTTGACCACCGTGAGCAGCCGCTGGGTTCGCACACCCTCTGGGGCGTTGGCAGGAGCGGCCATGGGCCGGGGGCTGACCGTGGCCGCAACACGGGTCGCTCCGTTGCCCGAGTGCCCGTTGCCTCCGCCGTCGCCACCGGGTGCGGGTGGCTCTTCGACTGCCACGGCCGTCGCTGCTGCGGCGGGCTCCGGAGCCGCCTCTGCGGCAGGCTCTGCGGGTGCCACGGGCTCGGGGGCGGGTTCGGACTCTGCAGCCGGCTCCTCGGGTTCGCTCGCCGGAGCAGGTTCGGGGGCAGCTGCCGGCTCGGGAGCGGGTGCGGCCGGCGGAGGCGACGGCGGAGCCTCACCCTTCATCTCGGCCAGCACCTGTTCGACCGGAACGCCGAGCGCCTTCGCTTTCGCCTCTGCCGATCGCCTGAGCAGGCTCTCTGGAATTTCAGCCATCTATGCCTCCTCGAGTCTCACAGCGGGCCCGAGATCCCGCCGTCCTTCCGGACACGCCAGAAGTGCACGGCCATGAAGATCACGATGATGAAAGGGAAGAACAGGACGTGAAGCACATACCACCGGAGCAGCGTGCCGGCCGTCACCTCGGATCCGGCCAGGAGCGCAAACTTCACCTGGCTTCCGAAGACGGGCACGAACCCGGCCATGTTGGTGCCCACCGTGACCGCCCACAGTGCAAGCTGATCCCAAGGCAGCAGATAGCCGGTGAACGACAGCAGCAGGGTCAGCAGCAACAGGATCACGCCCACCACCCAGTTGAACTCACGCGGGGGCTTGTAGGCGCCGTGATAGAAGACCCGACTCATGTGGAGGAACACCGTGAGAACCATGAGATGCGCACCCCAACGATGCATGTTCCGTACCAACGAGCCGAACGCCACATTGGTCGACAACGCCGCTACGTCGGCGTACGCCCTGTCTGCGGTCGGTGCGTAATAGAACATCAGGAAGATGCCTGTGATCGTGAGCAGGATGAACAAGAAGAAGGAGAGCCCGCCAAGGCACAGCGTGTACGAGAGCTTGACGCCATGCCGCTTCACCTTCACGGGGTGGAGGTGATAGAGGACGTTGTTCATGACGACGTAAGACCTGTTCCGCGGGCTGTCGGAATAGCCCTTCTTGAACGGCGATCCGGGCCGAAGCACCGAATCGACGAACTGGGAACCACGGAACGACTCGAACCCTTCGGCGAGTCGCTCCTTCAGTCCTGTCTTCTCGTTTCCGTCTGCCACTCCTGAACCTTTCTCACCAACGGATGCCGTAGGCGTAGCCATTCTTGAAGTCCCGTTGCCCGGTGTCGACTTCCCACGGGGCCGCATTCAAGCCGAGATCGTCGGCCTGCTGGGCGAGCGAACCTTCGAACTTGCCGAGCGAGATGACACCCGTGGGGCACCGATCGACGCAGAGAGCACACCGCGTGCACTCATCCTCGTCGACGACGAAGAACCCGAAGTTGGTGGGATCCTCAGCCGGCATCGACACGTTGAGCGATTCGCTGATGGCGTCGACGCTCAAATAGTGGATGCACTTCCAGGGACAGATGTCGACACATCCTTCACAGAGGATGCACTCCGCCTGATCGATGTGGAGGAACTGCTTCGGACGAAGCTTGTCCTTGAAGTAGTCGCCTTCGACCAGGGCCAACTGATAGTCGTCCCGGAAGGGGGGCGTCTCGTCGACGACACCGCGTGGCATCAGGCTTCATCCTTGACGGCGCGCTTGACGAGCGGCCGCCCATACGGGGAGACGCGCTCTTCGGTGGCCGCCGCCGGTCGGGGTTTGGTGATGTCCTGGACCTTGTATGCGAACCACCCTCCCAACACCAGCATCGTGACGTTGTATCCACCGGAGATCGCGTCCTTCACGGCGCCCCAGGTGATCGTCACGTCGTTGTTGAGCACGAGCCATGCGGGAAGCGGATCGAGCCCGGGCACCGGCCGCTGGAAACTCCAGTCGAGATCGGTCTGGGAGAAGTTGAGCCACTCGGACGGAACGATCCCGAAGATCACGACCATCTCCATCCAGGTCAGGAAGGCGGCGAAGGTGGCACGTGCCCAGGTCATCTTCTGCTTCAGGAGCCAGACGATGGCCGCACCTCCGATCAGCAACTGCGATGCGGCAAACGTGATGAGGTAGCCGAAGCCCTTCATGAACTTGTGAAAGCCGAGATCGATCCCCGTGAACATCTGCTCGAAGGGCCACACGGTGGGAACGTCTTCGGCCGGTCGCCCATAGATGTGGACGACGGTGATTCCGATCACCATGAGCAGCAGACCGACGACGATGGCACCAGCGCCGACACGGTATCGCTCGCGGTCCGTCATCTCGCCGAGTCGATGCATTGCTCTGCTACTCCGGGCTCGTTGGTCTGTCTTGTCTCGCTGTCGGATCGGCGCTCCCGGCCGGGTCCATCCCGACGGACCGAACTGTGGGGAGGTCCGACCGGTTGCTGGAACCGTATCGGCACCGAGCACAGGGGGCGGGTATTCCCGCACGCTGCGCACGAACCGTCTCCCGGACAGTGTGCCGTCCGTCACCTGGTTGTGTCGCGTTCTCCCAGGTTGAGGGCCATGTTGTACCACATCCACGGTATGGCGTGAAGTTCAAGTGTCACCCACGCAGGTCGCGTTCGGGCCTGAACGGCGAGCTATGCTCCGGCCGTCCCGGAACCGTCTGAGAGGAGCCTCGTGGCCGACGCCTCTACGAATGCAGACCTGCGACCAGCTGCATCCGACGACGTGGTGACACTCCACATCATCGTCTCCACGTTCTTCCTGGGCGTGGGTGGAGTGCTGTACGCATTGTCGATCGCCGCAGTCGTGTTCCCGACCGTGTTCTCCGGCCTTCTCGCATACGGTCGCCTGCGACCAGCTGCCATGACGGCGACCATGATCGGATGGCTGCTCATCTCCTTCCTCGGCGCCGCCTATTACGTCCTGCCCCGACTCACCGGTGCTGCCCTGTGGCAACCCAGGTTGGCGGTGCTGTCGATGTGGGCGATCTCGGCGATCACAGCGGTCGGGATCGCGATCCAGTTGGCCGGGCTCTCCGACGGCATCGAACCGTTGGGCATGCCGTGGTGGCTGGACACGGTCCTCTTGGTCGTCTCGTTCGCTCCCCTCGCAGTGGGCGTGCAGACGGTGCGATACCGCTCAGAACCTCTGGCCTACGTTTCGTTGTGGTTCGTCCTTGCGGGCCTCGCCTCGTTGCCCATCCTTTTTGCTGTCTCCACGACGGGTTACGACCTCGCCCTCGGTGAAACGCTCCAGGGCCTGCACTTCACGGCCGGTTTTTCCACGATCTGGGTGACGGGCATGGGCGTCGGACTGGCGTACTACACAGTGGCAAAGATCACGGATCAACCGCTGGCGAATCGACAGCTGGCTCGCGCCGGCTTCTGGTCACTGATGTTCGCTGCGAGCTGGTCGGGTCCTCTCCAGCTCGCATATGGACCCACTCCCGATTGGCTCGACGCTCTCGCCGCGGTCTTGACGCTGGCGCTCCCCATCGCGGCAGGCGCCAACACGATGGCGCTCGCCACCACAGCGGCCCCTGGCTGGCTCGAGCACCGGCAGCACCCCTCACTTCGGGCCACCATGGCCGGCATGGGAGTGGCGATGGCCGTCGGCCTGGCCACCGCCATCGCCGGGTTCCGCTCGGCCGCAGCGCTCGTCGGATTCACCTCCTACTGGGAAGGTGTGGTCATGGCGACGCTATTCGGGGTCGGCGGACTCCTGGTGGCAGGTTGGACCCACCACGCACTCCCGGCGACCAGCGGCCGAGAGTTGGCGTCCCCGGCACGGGCAGTCCAACACATTCGGCTGACTCTCTGGGGTGTCGGGTCGGCCGCTTTGCTGCTGATGTTGGGCGGCCTGATCAATGGATTGTCGTGGACCGGAGGCGCGTACACGTCGATGCCTGCCGTCGGCGAGAACTGGTCCACCGTGTCCGGTACGGGTTCGCTCTTGATCGGGCTTTCGCTGATCGGCATCGCAGTCATGGTCCTCGGCCAGCTGGCATTCATCCTGTCGGTGCTCGGCACCATCTCGAGTGGTCGGGCCTCGATTCAGGACGTGCTGGTGACGCGAGGGGAGACGGCATGAGCGATCAGCTGTCGGCGGCCGCGGCCGCGTTGAACGCACCGGAAACGATCGTGCAACGCTCGGCCGAAGCCAGAGCCAAGGCCACCGGCACCTCGATCGACGACATCCTCGCGGCATGGGCAGGCGGCGGCAGCGCACCCGCCGCACCCCCACCAGCATCCGAACCTGCCCCGGCGCCCGAACCCGACACCACGACACAACCGGCGGCCGAACCCGCCGCCGAAACCCCCACCGCACCTGCCCCGACCGCCCCCGCTCCGGCGACAGAGTCGCCGGCCGCCGCCCCGGCAGCAACCACCGTCGTCGCTCCCGCGAGACCCGCGGAGCCCCCGATTCTCGAGGGCCGAACCGATCGTCCATTCCTCGCGACGATCGGGGCGGTGGCGGCTCTCGCTCTCTCACTGGTGGCCGGACTGTTCGTGGCGTCGACTCCAGAGGAAGGGAACGGGGTCTACACCTCCGCCGTACCGCTCGACGCGCAGGGTGAACACGGTAGGACGGTGTACCTCGAACTGGGCTGCGGCGCCTGTCACACGCAGGTGGTCCGTCCACTCGTGACCGACGCCGCTCTCGGTGGAGTCACCATCTCGGACAGCAACCAGGTTCTCGGCGTTCGGCGATTCGGCCCGGATCTCACCGATGTGGCGTCACGGGTCGAGAGTGCAAGCATGTTCGCATCGGTGTTGGCCGGAGAAGGCGGTCACCCCGCCTACACCGGTCTGAGCGACGACGACGTCGCCGGACTGGTCGCCTATCTCAGCGCCACAAACGCCGTCCCGACAGACGAAGAGACTGATTCATGAGTGAGCACCTGTCGGCTGCCGCAGCCGCATTGAACGCACCAGAAACGATCGTGCAACGCTCGGCCGAAGCCAGAGCCAAGGCCACCGGCACCTCGATCGACGACATCCTCGCGGCATGGGCAGGCGGCGGCAGCGCACCCGCCGCACCCCCACCAGCATCCGAACCTGCCCCGGCGCCCGAACCCGACACCACGACACAACCGGCGCCCGAACCCGCACCCGCGCCCGCCGCACCCGCGCCCGCCGCACCCGCTCCGACGGCCGCGGCGCCGTCCGCCGCCCCGGCAGCAACGACGCCGCCTCCGGCGCCCGCGACCGTGACGCCGGAACAGGCGTTCTCACATCCGGTGGTGGTGTCCGTTCCGACGGCCGGCCTCAAGGAGCGGACCGCCGGATCCCTGCCTCGTTGGCTTGCGGCTGCGTTCATGATCGTGCCGTTGTTCGGGCTGCTCTACCTGAGCTCCAACCTGACCTCGGCCGGCTGCGTCGACGGTGGATTCGAATTGGCGGTGGATCGGGTCACCGGCCTCGGGGAGAACTGTGACGGCTCCGCGTTCGAGGGTCGATCGGCCGCGGGTGGCGCCGGTGCCGCATTCATCGGAGAAGGTCGCGAGCTGTACACCTCGACCGGCTGCGCCGGATGTCACGGCGCAAACGGCGGCGGCGGCCAGGGCCCGGCGTTCGCCAATGTGCTCATCACGTTCGGTTCATGCCCCGACCACGTCGAATGGGTGCGGCTGGGATCGACCGGGTTCCAGGCGCTCGGTCTCTCGACCTATGGGGACGTCGCCAAGCCGATCAATGGTGGGATGCCCGCTCACCAGTCGCTCAGCGAAGAGCAACTGGCCGCGGTGGTGGCATTCGAACGAGTGGCGTTCGGCGGTGGCAACGCCGACGAGGTTCTGGTCGACTGCGGGCTCGTAGCCCCCGCCGAGGGCACCACCGACTCGACGACCGCCGACGGAGCGACACCCACCACCGCTGCCGGCGAGGCCCGCGCAGGCGCCGGCGGCTGACGCAGTCGGTCGGCTCGAGCGACACCCCAACACCCTCCGCAGGATGCAGGATCAATGGATCACAGACGTCGCATGGATAGCCAAAGGACCACCCCGATCGCGACGAAGCCCCCGGGGCAAGGGGGCTTCGTCCAACGAGAGAGCGGTCCGCCATGGGGCGGGCTGGGAGGCTATCCAATCACACCTAGGGTTTCGAACGTGCCCTTGGCATGAAGGCGAATCCGTCTCCTCTCGCAGGGGCACTCTAGGTGCCCTCTATTACTGTACCTGATCGGCAACACCGAGAAAACACTTGAGCGACATTCTGGAGTTTTTCGAGAAACCTGGATGCCACCTCTGCGAAGACGCTCTTCCGCTCGTCGAAAAGCTCTCTCGGCGCCTGGATCTCGTGATCCATCGACACGACGTCGAGCAAGACGACGACCTCATGCTCGAATATGCGATCAGGATCCCGGTCGTGCGTGTGCGCGGGACCGTGATCGCCGAGGGTCTGATCGAGTACGAGCCCATGTTGACGAGAGCGAGAGCCGCCCTGCGGACGAATCGATGAGGACGATCACGCTCCGGCTACCGCTAGCGTGTCGTCCATGCGTCCTGCCACAGCCATCGTCGTGCTCGCACTGCTGGCCCTCATCGCCGTGGCATTCACGGTTTGGTGGTTCTGGCTCCAGAGCCAAGGAGCGTGACAGCGGTGCCGTCCGCGAGGTTGAACTCCTCGGCAGCACTCCCCCCGCGCACGGCTATCGCCAGCAGACCGGAGGAGTCGATGTGCGCCAGAGGCCGACCGCCGTCGACGTCCCCGTAGGTGGACACCCACGGAACCTCCGTCCCTGCGCCGCCGACCCGCACCATGAGATCCGTGCCCGGCTCGATCCCTGCCTCCGCCATCACATCGGGTCCGATGTTGCTCTGACAGTTGCCGAACCGGTCGACCCACCAGATCTCGCCCACGATCCGACCCGGCCCGACCTCGGGTAGGGGCAACAGCAGCGGCATCACGGTCTCGGGAGCCACCGGGGGACCGAGGTCATCGAGTTGAGCTTCGCCCGACGCAAGCAATGCCGCCGCCGGGGCAAAGACATCTCGCCCGTGAAAGGTCTCGCCCGGACTCGGAATGCGAGCCTCAGGGTTCTCGATGGCCACGATTCGGGTGGCCCCGCCCACCATCGCGACAGCCGGCGAGAGCAGACCGTTGTCGGGGCCGACGAAAGAACCCCAGGCGGTCTCGGCGGCGATCGCTCGGCGTCCGGTACCGACACCGGGATCGATCACGGCCAGGACGACACCCTCCGGCAGGTACTGGATGGCACGGGTGAGTGCCAGCGCGCCGGCTCGTATCGAACCCGGAGCGATCTCGTGGTTCAGATCGATGACCCGCGATTCGGGTGCCAGCTTGGCGATCACCCCATGGACCACCCCGACGAATTCGTCGGTGCGGCCGAAGTCGGACAGGAAGCTGATGGGAAGAGTCATGGACCACCGGTATCGGAACTGAGTCCGTTCAAGTTAGATGGTCGATCCTGCCATTCCGAACCAGCGCGATTCCGGCGACTCGATCGACCGGTAGCATCGGAACCATGTCGCACCCCGACCAGGCAGAGGCGATCGAGCGCGCCGCGGAAGCATCCATGGTGATGCTCATCGGCGCGATGGACACAGGCAAGAGCACGCTGGGCCGTCGAATCGCGGCACGGGCGCTGGCTCTTGGCAGAAGAGTTGCCTATGTGGACGCCGACGTCGGGAATTCGACCATCGGACCCCCGGCATGCGCAGGTGTTGCCGTGCTGGAGAACCAGTCGGATCTCGAGACGATGGACACGGCCGACCGCCTGCACTTCGTCGGATCCGTGACGCCAGATCGGCTGGTCCTCCAGCATGTGATCGCCACCGCCTCATTGGCCGAGTACGGCCGGCGAGCGGCGGATCTGGTCGTCGTGGACACGACGGGAGCGATCTCAGGAGTCACTGGCGAAACGCTGAAGTACCACAAGGTGGAACTGATCCGACCCGATCTGGTGATCGCGCTGCAACGCGGTGGTGAGCTCGAGCCGGTCATCGGCATGCTCCGGCGTTTCTTGGCCGCCGATGTGGTCACCCTCCCCGCGGATCCGGACGTCAATCCAGTGGGCCCCGACCAGCGAGCGACTCGCCGCGCCGACAATTTCGCGACTGCCTTCGAGCCCCCACTGGATCGGTGGCGGGTGCGGCCAACGGTGTTCGCCCCGACGTTGCCCCCGGGCCTCGACCTCGCACGGCTCGATGGCGTTCTGGTCGGTGTGCAGGACGGAGAGGGTCACTGTCTCGGATTGGGCAGACTCGAGTACGACGACGGAACCCTCAAGGTGATGACCCGCGCCGGCGAAGGCATGCAGGGATTGCGTCTCGGCTCTCTTCGCATCGACCTGGACACGTTCATGACGCGTCCGGTCAATCTTCGTGAGCTCATCTTCGGACTCGAACGCTGACACCCGGCAGTTCGAACCAGAGGCCATACGCGCCAGTGCTGCGTCAATGAGCGTTGGCAGAGTTGTTCTTGGCAAGGACTTCCAACGCGGTCGCACTGGCCCGTTCGGCGAGGAGGAGGACGCTGCCGGGCGACTCCGGTCGCCCTGAACGCGACGAGCGTTTGTCGACACATGTCTAGTTCGTTCTGGCGTTCAATTTCTGGTCACATGGCTCAAGTCTGCGCCCGCCTGCCGCCGATAGACGCGTGATGCGTCGCTTCGTCCGTCACCTGCTCATCGGCATCCTCGTGCTCGGCCTCGGGATGCTGCCCGCGGGTGCTGCACCGGGCGAGGAGGTCGAGCTCATCGACCTCGTCAACATGGGGCGCGCCGAGGCGGGGCTCGCTCCCCTCGACCCCGACATGGGACTCATCTTCGCCGGTCGGGGCCACTCGTCGGAGATGGCGGCCGCCGGCGAGCTCTACCACAGCACTCGCGGCGAGCTCGCCTCCTACGCAACCGACTGGGAGCTGCTCGGCGAGAACGTCGGCCGAGGACCGAACGTTCGTGCCATTCACGACGCCTTCATGGAGAGCGAAAGCCATCGGGCCAACGTCCTGGGCGAGTTCGACACCGTGGGCGCCGGCGTGGATCGGGCGGCCGACGGCACCCTCTTCGTGACGGTCGTATTCATGAAGCGCTCGGCCGACACCGTGGTGTCGGGCTCGTCGGTTGGCCCGATGGTGCTGGTCTCAGGCCTCCCCGAGTTCGCCGTGTCCCGGCTCGTGGCGGCCGCGGGCATCTTCCAGCGCTCGGGACGCGAGCTCTGCTCTCCCGTCGGCTGTATCGACTGAGGATCGATCGCCTTCGGCGGTCGATCAGTACTGAGTACTGAGTATCGAGTACTGAGTACTCAGTACCCCGGTGGGGCGAAGCCCCACCGGAATAGCAAGCGCCCGAGGAACCTCGCTGTGGCCGCCCCGCACTTCCCCGAACGGTTCACGGCCCAACTCAGCACCTCGGGCGTCGCACTCACGAAGCTACCGAGCCGTCAAATCAGGGTCAAGATGGTTGAAACGCCCAGACGCGAGCCTGTCAGTCACGCTTTGTGGCGATAGGGGCCCGGAACCCACACGTAGGGTGGTCGAGGACGAAGTTGTCAACTGTTTCCACAGGTTTCCACAGGGTCTTGTGCACAACCCCCTGTGAACAAGTTCTCACGGGGAGTTTTCGCGTTCGGGGCCGAAGGCGATGCGGACCAGGAGCGGAAACGTCACCTCGACCAATTCGTACATCTCGCCGAGGATCTGATCGAGAACGGCGTCGGTCAGATGTTCGACCGCGACTCGTGATCGAAGCACGATCGCCTCCTCCCGGTCGAGGGCAAACGCGACCCGGAAACTGGACGCGTTCCTCAACAAGCAGATGCGGTAGACCTCCGAGACTCTCCTTGCTGGAGACGGAAGGACATAGGCCTCTGCTCGAAGTGTGCGCTGACCGAGTTCCCACCAGACTGTCGTGGCGTCACGGACCTCCTGTCGCATCCGGGTTGCCCACCGGCCTTCGACCAACTCCGCGTACTCGACGGATCCTTCAGGATCCTCGACCCACCGTTCGATCCGATGCTCCAGCAGCTCACGGGGAGGCGACACGCTCGACAGCCCCCTGGTAGAGCTCCAGGAATCGATGGGCCGTGGCCTCCCACGAGAAACGCTCGGACCAGTCCAAGGCTCCGTCTGCCAATCGAGACCGAAGCGCGTCGTCGACGAGCACAGACCTCAAGGCTTCCGCGTGGTCTTCGGGTGCCCAGCCGTCCACCAACAGTCCCGAACGACCGTGAGAGACCACGTGTGTGAGACCGCCGACGGCGGCCGCCACCACCGGCAGGCCACACGCCTGCGCCTCGGCCGCCACCAAGCCGAAGGACTCGCTTCGGGACGGAAGCACCAGCACATCGGCCGCTCGATAGTGCTGAACCAGCTCGGCGTGAGGCACCGGAGCCCTCATGTCGACGGCCTCAGAGATTCCCAGACCTTCGATCCTGCGACGCAGCGCCTCCACCTCGTCAAGACCCGCCGGACCGCTGGGGCCGCCTACGATCACCAATCGGACGTCGGACACCTCTCGCCGGATCAGGGAGAGAGCGTCGACCGCAACGTCCACGCCCTTCAGCGGCTGGATCCGCCCGACGAACAGGATCGTCGGCTCGTCGGTGAGCCCGAGCTGCCTCCGAGCCTCTGCTCGATCACCGGGACGGAACACGCTGTGGTCGACCCCGGGTGGCGACGTGCAGAGTCTCGTCGGGTCGGCTCCGTAGTGGTCCATGAGGTCCTCTGCCTCCAGCGGCGTCGATGCCACGACGCAATCAGAGCCTTCGATGACCTCGTGCTCGGCGGCGATTCTGAGAAGGCTCTCGGGTGGTTCGTCGTGTCGCCGGGTGAGGTCCTTCACACGGCCCAGGGTGTGGAACGAGTTCGCCAGTGGCACCTCGAGCTGACGTTTGACCATCAGCCCCGCCCAGCCGGACAACCAATAGTGGCTGTGCACGATGTCTGGCTTGGTGGAATCGTCCTCCAAGCGTGTGATCACGCCCTCTGCGTAGTCGCGAACGTAACGAGCGAGCCGCTTGATCGGAACCGGATGGGCGGGACCGGCGTCGATGTGGTGCACTCGATACCCCGGGCCCACCTCGATCGTGTCGTCCAGACCGGCATCGTGACGACGTGTGAAGACGTCCACCTCGACCCCTCGTTGCGCCATCGTGCGAGACAGCTCGTCGATGTAGACGTTCATTCCCCCGGCGTCGCCGACACCGGGCTGCAGGAGCGGTGACGTGTGCATCGAGAGGTAGGCCACCCGGCTGATCACACCGCACCCGCCACTCGGTACAGGGGCCGCGCGTGGGCCCCCAACCGGAACTTGTACGCCTCGTCACCCTTGAGGAAGTCAAACCGTGGAAGTCGCTCGTCGATGGCGCGTTCGATGGAGGCGCCGATGATCGCGACCCCGGGCGAAGCCTCGGACAAGTCGGGGTCGTATGCCGAGTTGTACAGATACATTCCCTCATCGTCGACGTACAGGAACAACCCCGCAGCTGCCCGCTGCTCACCGGGGATCCGCAGGATGTCGACACGCCAGCCGGGCTGCTCGGCAAGCAGACGGAAGAGATGCTCGTGATCCTCGGTCATGAACGTGCCTTTGGCCCCACCCGACATGCGGTGGAGACGAAAGAACTCCTCGAGCCAGAACCCTCCGCCGTGATGCGACTCGTACCTGACCTCTCCGACAGCCTCCTCGTAGCGTCGTCGTTTGCGACGGACTTCGTGGCGCTGCTTCTTCCCGATCGCATCGAGGTAGTCGTCGAAGGTCGACGGCAACTGGAGCACCGCAGCCAGGGTGTGCTGCTCGATCTCGACTCGCACACCTGCCCCTTCGAGGCCCTTGGCCACCGGCTCCGCTGCCTCTATCGGCATCGAATCGAGATCGAAGCCTCGAGCATGGCCTTCGGATACGATTGCGGCCAGCAGAGCTTCCACATCCGAGCCGAGTGGCGAGTGGTAGTCGGTCAGATCGGCGTCACCGGCAAACCGGGCGATTCCATCGTCGATGACGAGGGCCGCGAGCGCGTCCTCGTTGTCGAACAGCTCACCGTCGACCCCACCGGCGACACGAAGGAACGGAGCCCGCACGAAGGGACCTGTCGCTGGAGCGAGCGGAGCGAGATCGAACGATGCCGTCGACCAGTCGTTGTGGCGTTTCACGTTCGCTCCATGTCCAGCACCGGTTCCACCGTACCTACGGGTTCACCCCCACCAAACACCGGACGTGCCAGCGCTGATTCCAGGTTCTTCCGGGCACCGCGCGGAATCCAGCCGACTTCGTCGAGTGCATACAGGGCGGCGACCGCCACCGCACGCTCGGCTCCGTCCCATGCCTTCACCGCGATCGCCCCCCGACCCGGCAGGCCGATCCCGAGACAGCCCTCGGCACCTCGTTTCGCCACACCCCCGAGCCACACGGCGATGTCGGCATCGGCGTGCCCCGGGCCGGAAACGAGCATCGGATACCTGCTCATCGCCTGAACCACGGGCTCATACCTCTGGGAGGTGACCAGGGATGCGAACGAGCGAGCGAGGCTCATGGTCGTCCCCTTGAAGACGGGCACACCGCAACCGTCCACGCCGACGGGCGTCGTCTCGACCCCAAACATGTCGACCATCCGCGCGGTGATCGCCGTCTGGAGCGGATGATCGGCGTCGGTGTAACCCGACGTGGGCCACCCCTGTGTGACGCATGCCGCCAGCATTCCGGCATGCTTTCCCGAACAGTTGTTCCATATCGCACGAGGCTCGGTGTGCCCGGCGGCCGCCGCCATCCGGGTGGCCAGAGCGGACTCCGGCCACGACGGCGGCGTCGCAAGGTCGGACTCGTCGAGACCGAACTCATCGAGCAGCCGCTCGATCAGTGCCACGTGCACGGGAAGGGCCACGTGGCTCGAGCACATCACCGCCGTGGTCTCGACGTCAGACGGCGACATGTGGTCCAGCACCACGCCGGCCTGGAACGGCTTTGCAGACGAACGGAGATAGAAGGGTCTGTCGCCTTCCCCAGACTCGAAGATCATCGATCCGTCGAGTGATACCGCCGAGACCGACACCGAGTGTGCGGCCTCGACCAATCCAGAGCGCACGACGCGGAGGTGCACCCTCGGCTCAGCCGGCGCGATACCGAGTGGCGAGGACCTCGACCAGCGCATCCTCGACGGTCTGAACCTCACGCCGATGCTCGCTGATCTCTGATTCGAGCCTCTCGATCGTCTCCAGCGCCTTCACGAGGTCGTCATCAGGGATCTCGTCGAGACGAATCAGAACGTCGTTGCCCAGGATGTAGTCGATGTCTCGCTTGCCGACATCCGGCAACGTCGGCAGCTCTGGCACTTCGTACCGGCCGGGGCGATGGGACCGATCGCTCTCGGGATCGGCCAGGATCTCCGGCAACGCATCGATGAGGCTCCGCTCCTCTTCTCCGGAACGGCGACGCTGCTCGAATCGGATGAGGTCCATCCGCCCGTGGAGCAGGCGGCGGTAATACGAGAGCTCGTTCTCGACTTCGCCGGCGAGTTGGCGCCTCGAGCGCAGTTCATCGATGTCGATGTCGTCGACTCCCTGGACGAACTCGGGGTCGAGCACCTGATCGATTCGGCGGCGTGACTGCATGATCGAACAGCCTACCGGCAAGCCGGAGCCACGGTGGGATACGGGTTGACGGCGCCCGCGCCGCGACCGCCCGGGTGGATCTCGAAGTGGAGATGTGGTGCGCCGCCGGAGGCGTTCCCCGAGTCGCCGTTGTAGCCGATGACGTCACCGGCCGACACGCTGGCCCCGCTCGAAACGGCCCAGTCGCTGAGGTGGGCGTAGTAGTACCCGAACCCGCCTGCCGACAGCCAGATGGTCCGGCCGCCCAGGCTTCCGTTGCCGATGGAGACCGTGCCGCTCGCGACTGCGATGATCGGCTGCCCATAGCCACCCATCATGTCGACGCCCTGGTGCCGTCGGCCACCTGACCGGGGGAAGCCCCAGGAGTCGATGAACGAGGACCCGGGGAAGGGGCAGCGGAACCCGCTGATGGAACCAACGCCTCCACCACCGCTGCCGCCACCACTCGATTGTGCCTTGGCCCGGGCCGCTGCCGCAGCCTGCTCCGCCTCGTACTGCGCCTGCAGCGATTGGCATTCACCTGAGAGTTCGTTGAAGGCGGCTTTTTGCTCTTCGGCGAGCGACAGGGTGTCGTCGACGATGTCGGCCCGTTCCTTCTCGGTCTCGCGGAGCTGGGCATCGAGGTCTTGCAGCTCGGTCTGGAAGCCTTGCATGTCGGTTCGGAGCGAGAGCAGGTCGTCGAGCGAGCCGAGGTCCGACTCCGACGTGGCCGCCAGGAACTCGGTCCCGGTGATCAGTTCGTCGACGGAGTCCGCGAAGAAGACGAACGCATCGGTGTTCCCGCCTTGCATGTAGAGCTGCACTGCTTGATCCTCGATACGGATCTGGACGTCGTCCATGCTCGCCTCGCGTTGCTGAAGGGTCGACGACACGCGATCACGCTTGCGGGTGGTGATCTCGATGTCGTTGAGCACCGCCTCGTACTCGATGGCAGCCTCCTCGAACTTCTGGCGCGCCTCGACGTAGTCGGCGTATTGGGCTTGGGACGCCGCACACGCCCGGTCGACCTCAGACTTGCTCACGGCATTGGCGGCGGGCTGACCACTCATGGCAATCAGGGTCAGGAGCAAGGAGAAGACGAGGGCACGGCGAATCGTTTGACTGCGCATGCGGTTCGCCATGTTAGCCCTTGGAACGTCGTCCAAGGCCATCTGAGCACCGGAGGCGGATGTCGTATCGCATCAGTCGATCAGAGCGGCGAGCACGGGCAGGTACAACATGGCCGCCGCCACGACCCCGTCGAGCGGGAAGGTGAGCCCGGGCGGGCGCTCAACGAGTGACGCCGTGCCGGTCCTGATGATCGACCCCAGCGTCCGTCCCGCCACCAGACCCACGGCGAGCACGACACCCACGAACAAGAAGGTCGCCAGGTCGAGATCCCACACTGCCGCCGTGATCACCGCCGTGGCGATGGCGCTGATGGCGCTGATCGTGAATGGGTCGCCGAATGGAAGCGACCGAAGGCGCTCTGTCAGAGCGCCCGCTGCGGTCGCCACCACGGCGACGGCGATGAAGACGCCGAACACCTTGGCATCCTGGGTGAAGCGGACCTGCAGGAGCCCGGCAGTGGAAAGCCCCGCCAGCAGGGACACCAACATCGTCGGGGCGATGATCGTCAACAGCCGAGAGGTCTCCGATATGACGCCCCAGACCATCGGCGCGACGACAGCCATCGCAGCGGCCACAGCCAGACCCGCACCACCGAGCATGCGGGTCCCCACGACGGCTGCGATCACCGTCAGCAGGACCGGGACGACCGGGAGGTCCTTGCCCCTCACGGCAACGGTGGAGGCGATGTCGGCCACCCAGACCGATACCGCTCCGACCACGGCTGCAGCCACCCACGCCTCGGTGCCGAACACGTTCGCGGCGGCAAGGGCAAGGCCGATGAGCGCCAGCGTCAATGCGGCCGGACTGATGCCTGCCGGCATCGTCACGGCATCGGAGCCGCCTGACACCGGAGGGATCAGCGCGAGTTCGTCCTCATCACCCACGGGGTCGGCGCCGTCCGCTTCTTCACCGTTCAGCCACACCCGCGCCCTCGCCAGTCCAGACTCGAACGTGGGACCGAACCTCTGAACCGCAGCCGAGATCACGTCGTCGACCGTGGCGCCAGGCAGCTCCACGCGTGAAGCGCCCGCCGCATCCCGCAAGCCCGCAAACAACCGAAGGACAGCCATCTCGGCGCCAGCCTACTGGCGCCGTCTCTGGTTCTTCGCCCACTGCGCGCGATTGTGCTGCTCGGCCATCCGACGAAGGCGCCGTTACGTTCTACGTTCTACGTTCTACGTTGTCGGATTCCACGTATCTGAGCCTCGGCTCGCGACTCTCTCCCATCGCTGGAAGGGGGACCGCATCCCTCCCTTCCCTCCTCGGGGCCGGGCCCTCTTGGGCCCGGCCCCACCAGCATCGTCTTCGCTCCGTCGACGAGGGGCTTCCTGATTCGCCACACCCCCGGTACCCTCGCTCCCATGCAAGACGCCGGACCGGTGATCGCCGTCGACGTCCCAATGGTCGGTGACGAGCGACACAAGCACTGGGCGAAGGTCGTTCACGCCGTGGACCCCACCAAATCGTCGGGTTGGGCGTACGTAGGTGATTTCATCGCCGCCGGCGGGGTCCAGGATGTGCCCGCAGGTTCGGTCTTGCTCGTATACGGCGAACGAGGCTCCCGGGCCAATCCCCAGATCGAGGCCCGCGTCTACACGGTGAATCCCGACACGACGCTGAGCCACCAGGGCGAGGCCAAGGGTCGGGCGTGGGCCCGAACCCTGCGGGACACGGTCGAACGACTTCTCGATGGCGACCGACCCACCCACCTCGAGTGGGAGCCCGAACTCCAATCGTTCAGTGATCGCGCCCTGGCCGACGAGTTGGAGCGTCGTGGATGGTCCGTGAGACCGCCTGGATGACTCTCAGGGGCCCACCGCATCGCCTGCAGCGTCGACCACGTACCACACGTCGTTGACGGCCTGACCGTTGGTGTCGCCGGCCGCGGCGTCGTTGGCGAAGTAGTACAAGGGCCATCCGTTGTAGGTCACTTGCGCGGAACCGTCGTCGCGTTCTGCCGTCCCGAGCAATCCGCCATCCACCCCTTCACCAGCAGCTACGTTGCCGACGAGCGGCGGCCAGTTGGCCTCACACTCGTCGTAGCACGTGCTGGCGCTCTGGTTGTCGGGAGTGAAGAGATACAGGGCCATTCCCGAGTCGTCCACGAGAATGTCACCGAGGTCGGTCGACTCGACCCGGATGGACGGTCCCGCGTCGGCCGCTCCCTCTCCGCCGGTGTCGTCTCCGCCGCACGCGGTGACAACGACCGCCATCACCATCAACCCCACCAGTCCTTTTCGCATGATGTCTCCTCTCGAGTCCGACCGGCGCCGGAACGGGAGGTAATACGCACCGTCGATCTCATTCGGTTCACGCGCTCCGGGGTGGGAGGGACCTCCGTATACGCTGGGAGCAGGCGATCAACGGCAAGGAGCAGAGAAGATGCGCGGCATCCAGATCGAGCAACAGGGGGGACCAGAGGTATTGACCTGGACCGAGCTCGACGAGCCAACCCCCTCCGACGGCACGGTGGTCGCCGAACTCGCCGCAGCCGGACTGAACTACATCGACACCTACCACCGCTCTGGCCTCTATCCGGTGGAGCTGCCCTTGGTGCCCGGTCTCGAGGGTGCGGGCACGGTCACCGCAGTTGCCCCCGGGAGCCCGTTCGCCGTCGGTGACCGCATCGCCTGGTCCTCAGCGATGGGCTCCTACGCCGAGCGGGTTCGCGTGCCCGAGGCATCGGCCGTCCCGGTACCCGACGCGGTACCCCTCGACGTCGCCGCAGCGGTGATGCTGCAAGGCATCACCGCCCACTATCTGGCGATGGACACGTTTCCCCTCGAGCCGGGCCACATCTGTCTGGTCCACGCCGGAGCAGGGGGTGTGGGGAACCTCCTGATCCAAGTGGCGAAGATGCGCGGTGCCGAGGTGTTCTCGACCGCAGGCACGCGGGAGAAGGCGGACCTCGCACGCAGGGCGGGAGCGGATCACGTGATCGAGTACTCCCACGAAGACTTCGGCGACACGATCGTGAAGATCGCAGGCGAGCGGCCCCTAGACGTGGTGTACGACGGCGTCGGCAGATCGACGTTCGACCGTGGGCTCACACTCTTGAAGCCACGAGGCATGATGGTCACGTTCGGAAACGCCTCCGGTCCTGTGGACCCGGTTTCCCCACTACGGCTGATGCAGGAGGGTTCGATCTATCTGACCCGCCCGACGATGTTCCACTACATCGCCACTCGAGAAGAGCTGCTGGCGAGGACGGACGATCTCTTCGATTGGATCGCTGCGGGCAAGCTCGAGGTGCTCATCGGCGACAGTCTCCCGCTGGCGGATGCCGCCGAGGCGCACCGACGGCTCGAAGGCCGCCAGACGACGGGCAAGATGCTGCTGATTCCGTAGCGACCGACTCCGGATGGCCGAGAAGGTGGCTAGGGCGCAAACGCCAGGCGGCGCGCCTCGTCGACGATGCGCATGACCTCGAGGGTGTCGTCCAGCGGCCGTGTCGGGCTCTCGGTGACCCCGATGTCGAGACAGCGGTGGACTTCGTCGACCTCGAATCGATAGCCGGGACCGGCGAAGGTCGTGTCTACGTGCTCGACCATGGCTCCGTCGCGATACACGCTGAAACTCGGTGGATGGTGGAACGGTTCCGCGACTTCGATCCTTCCGCGTGAGCCCGAGATGGTGGCCACGATCGAACGCTCTGAGACGAACGAGGCCGACGACACCGACAGCACATCGGAGTCATGCGCCATAACCACCGCCATCTGGACGTCCACGCCGGTGTCGCCGAGTGTTCCTTCCGCGGAGATGGCGGTGGGTGGACCTGCCAGCGACGCTGCCAGGGTGAGGGGATACACGCCCACGTCCAGCAATGCACCTCCGCCCTGGGTCGGGTCGAACCATCGCCGTGCCGGATCCGGGCTTGCCGTGATGTCGAAACGGGAGGTCACCGTCCGGAGCCGGCCGATCGTTCCATCTTCGATTCTCGTGACCAGCCGGTCCCAGAACGGGAGGAAACGCATCCACATCGCTTCCATCAGAAAGACGCCGTTGGAGCGAGCATGTTCGACCATCCGAACTGCGTCGTCGGCATTGGTCGCCAGGGCCTTCTCGCAGAGGACTGGTATCCCGAGGTCGATCAACGCGTTGACGTCGTGGAGGTGCCGATGGTGCGAGGACCCCACGTATGCAATATCGACGTTTCCCGCCAGGTCCGATGGGTGACCGAACCTGAGAGCCACACCGTGTTCATCGCCGAAGGCATCCGCCCGTCCGGGCGTGGGCGACACGACCGCCACGAGCTCGGAGTCAGCGACATATGCGAGCGTGTCGGCCATCGCCGAAGCGATCTTTCCCGACCCCACGATGCCCCACCGGAACGTCATGGGAGGACCTTACGGGAATGTAGAAGACTGAGGGTGAAACCCGACCGTCTCCAGTACCAAGTGCCAAAGACTCGGCTACACGACCATCCACTCCGTGATGACCCTGCCGCCACCCTCGGTGGTGACCGCCAACTGGATCGAACCGGTGGGCACTGCCCCGAACTGGAATCGTCCAAGGGTGTCGGTCCCGGTCTCCCGGACCTCGTCGCCGAATCGGAGCTCAACCGTTGCGGCCTGTGGCGGCACGAGTTGACCGATCAATCGGCGCTCGCCTTCGGCCATCACCATGATCTCGATTTCGACTCCCGGCGCCCTGAAGGTGACCTGACGTGTCGTCTCGGCGCTCCGAACGCCGACCAGCTGGTCGGTGGCGGAGTCGAAGACGAGCCGGGCCAGCTCGGCATCGAACGTCTCGGCACTCATGGTCTCCCGCGCCGCTTGCAGCGCGTGGGCGGGGACGGGCTCGGCGGCGCTCAACGCCTGTCCGAGCATCCCGATGAGTTGGTCGTCGGTCAGGTGCTCGCTCATGTGCTCGCCCCTCCTTCCAGTTCTTCGGTCATCAGCTTGCGGAGTTTGTCGAGAATGCGCTGCCGAGTCGGGCCGAGGCTGCCGACCGGACGCCCGACCATCTCGGAGATGGTCTGGTAGTCGATCGGAGGGTCGGCGCAGAACAGTCGAAGAAGCTCCTGGGAGTCTTCTGGCAGCCGTGCGAAGGCCCGGAGGGCCGCTCGCTGGGTCTCATCGTCGATCAACCGCTCGTCGAATCCCACCGCGGTTGGATCGGCTACGTCGAATTCGAATTCGGACGGAACCTGCCGCTTCTGATGCCGGACGACGCGAAGCGCCTCGTTACGGGTGGTCGTCGCCAGCCAGCCTGGAAGTCGCTCCGGATCCCGGATCCGGTCGCAGTTCTCCATCAGGCGCTGCCAGACCGTTTGGAACACGTCTTCGGAGGTCGCCGCGTCGAAGCGGAATCCCCTGATGACGGACCAAACGAGGCGGTGGTACTGGTCGACCAGGGTGTGCCATGCAACCCGGTCTCCCTCCGCCGCCTTCGACAGCAGCTCGGCGATGGAGTCTGAAGTCATTCGACGCCATGCTACGGGCTGAGACGATGGGGTGATCGCCGTATTCATATCGAACAGAGGCGGCCGAGGGCGTCCAGATACGTGCGATCGCCGTTCTGTGGCCCGCAGCCCGATGTCTCTCGCCCGCCGGACTCGACGCCTGGAGGGCGGCGACGTGTGAAACCGGCTCGGGTCACACGCCGAATGCAAGGAAGGAAGCGGCGACGGCACGTTCGGCCAGGCTCCTGTGCTCGACGGAGTCCAAGGCGGTTGCAAGGCCGGGACCGACCGGGTCACCGGCTCGTATCTGGTCGTGGAGGGCCACCATCAACGGCGTCGTGGCGTCATCCGAGATCGGCACCACCGGTGCCACCACTCCGGTCACTCCGAGCGCCAACAATGCCGCCGTGAAGCCGAGCAGCTCGTCGGCCCGTGCAACCTCGCTGACCGCTATGTCACACGACGGCACGATCACCGTCGACGGCATCGCCTGAACACGCTCGAGGTCGTACACGGTGAGCGGGCCGTCGGCGAGCCGGATCGACGAGAAGAGCGGATTGTCGGAGCGGAACTGGCCGTGGGCTGCGATGTGAGCCACATCACCTGGCTCGAAGGCATCGAGCACGGCGCCCACCGTGGCGTCAGGACCGGTGAGGGTGCGATGGTGAGGCCATCGCCGCGAGAGCTCCATCACCTCGTCGGGGGCAGCCGGCACATCGGGGCCGGCAACGAGCAGCGCGGTGCTCTCTCCGTCCGCCGGGCGCCACCGTCGAAGAGCCTCGTGCCAGGACCCGAGCGAGGGCACCACCGAGAGACACCTCGCGGGGGCGATCGCCTGCCAAGGCAGGCGATGCAGCCCTCCGGTGGGGATCACCAGAAGCGGCTGGTCGGCGTCCCCTGCCGGGATCAGGAGACGTCCAAGTTCGCGAACCTCGTCCTCGAAGGCGGCCGCAGCCGCCGCCAGCGACGCTTCACTCCCCGTGCTGCCCGCCATCCTGTGCAGCATGAAGACCAGCGATCGGGTGCGTCCGGCGACCCGATCAGCATCATCGATGTCGACCAGGTGCGCTCGATCTCCACCGACGGTCACCGCGCCCAGCCGGCCACGGTCGACGAAGAACGCCATGACCCGCCGATCCCCGAGCGCACCGATGGCCTCATCCACGAGAGCTTGCGACCCCTCGGCCCCCGAGCCCCGGGACGCCAATGAGCGCCGCCGGACACGTGCCTCGATCTCTGCGCGCCGGTGTGTCAGTTCCTCGACCGAGGCTCCGGTGCTCTGGGCATGCCTGACCTCGGCGTCCAGAGCCCGGATTCGGGCCAGGTCGTCGGCCAGCGCCTCGTCGTCGGGAGGGCGGACCGGCGGGAATCGCATCGAAGCCGCCCTCCACGATTCGATCGTCGAGAGCACGTCGATCGCATCGCCGCCATCGACCGCAAGCTGCAGACCGAGTCGGATCAGGTCGCGCGCTCGAGCTGCGACCCGTGCCCGCAGCTCGATCGACCCGAGGGTCGACCGGTGCCGGTCCAACTCCTCGAGCCCACGGCGGACTTCGGCACGGGCGCCTCCGGCGTCGAGCGTCGTGGCGAGCACCACGGCGCGCGCCTGATGCGCCTGGACTCGTTGGATTGCGCTGGTGGCGGCCGATCCGGCCAGTTCGAGCAATCCGAGGCCCCCGGCGGTGTCGCCTTCGCGTATGGCCGCTTTGGCGGCGCTCAAGCGCGCTTCCTGAGCTTCGAGCAGCCACCCCCGGCGCTCCAGATCCGACGCCAGTCGGGTTCCGTGATCCAATGTTCCCTGCCCGAGGTCGACCGTGGCGGCATACGCCACCAGGTCGGCGAGCAACGCCCAATCCTGGCGGTGCTGATCCTCGAAGGCCCTCCCCGCCACCGAGGCGTCGTCGAGTGATCGATATGGATCGTCGGCCACGGCAGCCAGCCGCGCAGCGGTGAGGCGCGCTTCCGCGGCGTCCATCACGTTGCCGGCCAGTTCGAGCATCTCGACCGCATCGGTCACGTCGGCCAGGGCGTCTTCCACCAGACCGACCTCGGCCAGGACCTCCGCACGATCCTTGAGAACGACGGCGACACGACCGGATTCGTCGCCGAGTCGCCGGTATTCCGCCTCGGCCTCGGCGAACAGGGCGAGTGCCGTCGGCACCTCCCCGAGCCGCCCCCGCACGAACCCGAGGTTCTGCGCGCATGCGGCGACCTGGAGTGACTGCCCGCGACGCCGGGCGATCGAAAGCGCCACCTCGAGATCGTCGATCGCCGCTCGGTCGGCGCCCTGCCACATGTACACGACGGAGCGGTTCAAGAGGAGCCGGACCTCGGCCGTCTCATCGCGGCCGGCCCGAATCACCGGCAACGCCCGACCGTAGGCTTCCAGCGCTTCGTCGAGCCGACCCATCCGCGTCAGTATCAAACCGCGCTGTTTCAGGCTCCGGGCGGCCGCGGCGCCTTCGACCAGGAGGTCGGCGCGATCGAGAGCGGAAATCCCGGCGTCGACATCCCCCCGATAGGCCAGCACCAGCGCCTGGCTGATGAGGATCTCACCCTCCAACGCGGGCAGGCCACCGACACGGGCGGCCTCCACGGCGAGATGAAGACGTCGATCGGCCTCGTCGAGGTCGTGCAGCTCGCGAGCCGCGAGACCGAGCGCCCAATGGGCGTGGGCGAGCACATCCGAGGTGTCGTTGTCTTCGAGGGCGGCGATCGCCACTGCCCTCACCGCCGACGGGTCGTCTTGGACCGAATCCACGAGTGATCGCAGCTGTGACACGACGTCCGTCATCGGCGCATCGTACGATCGGTATCCAGGACAGGCGACGGTGATCATTGACCACACACCTTCGAACACGAGGCAGGAGAGACAATGGCCGAGCAGACATCAGCGTGGGATGGCAACATCCTCGAGCTCCTGAGGCACCACGCCGATCGCTATCTTGCGCGTCTCGAGCAGGGAAACATCGGCATGGCGAACGGCCCCGGTGGCAGTTTCGCCTACCGGCAGGGCCAGGTTCTCGTCGCAGGCGGCCAGGCCGAACACGAACGGACCATGAAACTCGTCGGTGGCGAGCCGGAGTACGTCGCGATCGGCGACGAACCCATCCGCTGGATCGCCCGGTTCCGCGTCGACGACACCCAGGAGATGCTGGCGCGACTGCGGAGTGAGGGAATAGCTGCACGGCCCAACCACGTGTTCTTCACCAACCCCACCTTCCTGGGAAGCCCGACGTTCCTCGGCAGCCCCACCTTTCTGGGCAGCCCCACCTTCCTCGGCAGCCCCACCTTCCTCGGCAGCCCCGAGTACTTGGGCAACCTGCTGATGACGTCGGCGACACCGGCCCCACCCCTGGATGACGCCGTGTTCCGCCGGCCTCGCAAGGACTCGTGCACGCCCACGGTTGCGGTGCTGGACACAGGGCTGTCGACCGCGGGAGAAGCCGAGAACCGGCGTCCGGTCCACGCGGCGTTGCGAGACCATGTTCTGGTTCATCCCGGTTGGACCGCGGGACGGGACATCGACGCACCGACCGACGAGGACGAGCCCGACGTCGAGGGTGATGGGATGCTCGACCGGGTCTCCGGTCATGGAACGTTCATCTCGGGCATCGTCCGGCGGCTGTGCCCGGAAGCCCAGATCCACATCGACGGCGTTCTCACGAGCTTCGGCGATGGCGACGAGTTCGACATCGCCTCCGGCATCGCGGCAGTGGTCCAGCGGCTGGCCGACCACGGGAAGAAGCTGGACATCTTGAACCTGTCTCTGGGCTGCTACACCGAGGACGACTCGCCGCCGCCCCTCATCCCGGAGGTGATCGACTGGATGGTGGCGAACGGCACGGTGGTGGTCGCGTCCGCCGGCAACGACAACACGTGTCGGAAATCGTGGCCTGCCGCCCTCCCGAATGTGATCGCAGTCGGTGCTCTCGATTGCACGACGAAGGCATGGTTCTCGAACTACGGCCCCTGGGTCGACGCCTGCGCCCCTGGCGTCGACGTCCACTCGACCTTCCTCCGGCACGACGGTCCAGCGTCTCAACGGGGCGACGGGGACGTCGACCGCTTCGCCGGATGGGCGATCTGGAGCGGGACCTCCTTCGCGGCTCCGAAGGTGGCGGCTGCCATCGCCGCAGAGATGGTCAGGGACAACTCCTCGGCCCAGGATGCCGCCAACAAGGTCGTGTACCAGCACGGTCTCCATCGGATTCCCGACCTCGGCACTGTGGTGAACCTGGTCTGAGTCGAGTGCCGAAAGTACTCGAGAGATCATGTGTATCAGCCGTGGCTCGGGGGTATCGGTAGATCGGGTGCGACGCGGTCGCGGGGTGACGCGCTTCCACCCACAAGGGGGCATGGGGTGGTTCGACGGTGAGGGGTTGCCGTCGGACGGACCGGGGAGATACCGGGGGATCCACACGGATCCCCCGGTCACTCTTTCAGGGCCTGCATCCTCTCGAGCGCGGCCTCGAGCACCGATTCCTCCTTGCAGAACGCGAAGCGGATCAGACGCTTGCCCTCGTCCGAACCGTGATAGAAGTATGACGGAGGGATCGCCGCCACACCGATGTTGCGGATCAGATGCTCCACGAAGGCACGGTCGTCGGGCAGGCCAAAATGCCGGTGGTCGGCAAGGACGTAATACGCCCCTTCGGGGATCGAGACGTCAAAACCCACGTCGGTGAGCCCTCTCGTCAGCAGGTTTCGCTTGCTCAGGTACGAGGAGCGCAAACCCTCGTAGTACTCCTGCGGCGCCTCGAGCGCGGCGGCCGACCCGTACTGCATCGGATTGGGCGTCGTGAACGTGAGGTATTGGTGGGCGGCCCTCACCCCTGCCGTCAGCGCCGCCGGACCGATGGCCCACCCGGTCTTCCACCCCGTGAGCGAGAACGACTTCCCGATCGACGACAACGTCAGCGTCCGCTCCCACATGTCCGGAAGCGTCGCCATGCGGATGTGCTCGCCGGTGTACACCATCCGTTCGTACACCTCGTCGGTGACGACGATGACGTCGTGCTCGGTCGCGAGGGCGGCGATGAGTTCCATCTCGTTCCGGGAGAACACCCGGCCTGTTGGATTGTGAGGCGTGTTGATGAGAATGGCCCGCACCCCCGCGGCGAACGCCTCACGCAGCTCGTCCGCATCGAATCGGAAGTCGGGAGCGTGCAGCGTCACGTACACGGGCGCCGCACCCGACATACCGCATCCGACCGGGTAGGCGTCATATGTGGGTTCGAAGAGGATCACCTTGTCGCCCGGATCGAAGGTGCCGAGGAACGTGGCCGCCAGCGCCTCCGTGCATCCGGAGGTCACGGTGACGTGGTTCTCCGGGTCGATCTCCGAGTCCGTGTCGAGCGCCCACCGACCCGCGATCGCGCGCCGCAGCTCAGGAACACCCATCGATGGCGGGTACTGGTTCGAGGCGTCTCTGATCGCCGCCACGGCGGCATCCTTCACGAAGCCCGGACCTTCCCAACTCGGGTACCCCTGGCCGAGGTCGATCGCGCCTGCCTCTCGCGCTTGTGCTGTGATCGTGGTGAACACGGTGGATCCGAACGGGGCGAGTCGTGAGGAAACCATCGAAGCAAGCTAGCAATCCCGTGGGTCGAAACAGGTCGGGCAGTGCAGGTACCTGGCTGTCAGGAAACTCGAGGCGTACTGCGCCGTTGCGGCGCCCTGACGTCCCAAGGGCGCCTCACATTTGCTCGGCCGTCCTGCGCCTCGGGTACCGCCAGGCTCCTTCCCGGCACCCGCCGGGTTGTCACCGAGTGTGGTGCCCGCCCCTCGCGAGGTTGCGTGGTGTTCAAGGTGCAGCGAAATGCCTGATCCCGGACGCTGGGATGTGCGCGATACCGCTCGGGGGCGGGCGTGATCTGCCCGCTTCCTGAGCCCGACCGGCTCCATCGGTCGGATCGTGTCGGTGTTTGGAACGAATGACCGGCACTCCGGCCAATCGATCGACACTCGGCGACGCTCGCAGCTACGCCGCTCACCGCGCAGAAGCCGGCCGAAGCGTCGAACCCATCGTGGCTTCTCTCGTCAGCCTGAATTTCGGTCGCGCATGGGGACGAGCCCATGGAACACGGCGTGGCTCACTCCCATCGGAAGAGCCGAACAGCCATCAGACCGGCGACCACTGTGAAGCCGGCGATGATCAGCCATGACTGTCCGGGATCGAGGCTGAGCCAGCCGTCCTGCATCACTTCGATCGCCTGGCGCAGGAGCGAATAGTCTCCGACGGTTCCCATGGCACCGGTCAGCACCTCCGGCGGGGGGCCGGCGCCTCCGAGGATGAGAAGAACGAACCAGAGCAGCACCCCGAGCGCCTGTGCTGCCCTCGACGAGGGGAGTACCGCACCGAGAAGGACTCCGATCGCGGCGAACGCCAGTGCCACCAGCGCGAAACCTGCAACGACGAGGAGCAGCGAATCGGGTGCCACGACGTCGTGGGTCGGCATCGCCACCGAGATCAGCACGACTCCCGATATGGCGGCGATGGTGAGCGTGACGACGATCTGTGCGCCGACCAGGATTCCGGCGGGAAGGCCCGAGGCCCGGTATCGCTTGAGCACGCCCCGCTCGCGGTCGGAAGCGATGTGTGTGGGCAGGCTGATGAGACCGACCGATGCCGCAACCAGGGCAAGGTATGCCGGGACGTAATAGTCCATCGCCCCCACTCCCCGGTAGATGTCAGGAGTGGAGTCGTTGCCGAAGACACCACCCATGACGAAGAGGATGACCAGCGGCAGTGCCAGTGAGAAGAGCACGGTGAGCGGCTCTCTGAGGAACAGTTTTTGCTCGAGCCACGACAGCTTGGCGAGCAGCCTCATCAGGCCTCCGCTGTCAACGAGAGGAAGACGTCTTCGAGACTCGCACGCTCGACGCGCAAGTCGATCGGAGCCACACCATGGGAGACCAACGCAGCCGCGACATGTGCCAGGAGAGGCCCTTCTCCCAGGACCTCATACCGCCCCCGATCGTGGGCGACCTCCACGACACCTTCCACATCCGAGAGCCAGGGCAAGCCGGCGTTGTCGGCTGTGAACCGGACACGGACCCCGCCGCCGTACTCGTCGATCAACTGCTGGGGCGAGCCCTCGGCCTTGACCTGCCCTTCGTCGATGACAACGAGACGGTCGCACAGGGTCTCTGCCTCGTCCATGAAGTGGGTGACGAGCACCACTGTGGTCCCACGCTCGCGGATCCGTCGTATCAGATCCCATGCGATGCGGCGAGAGGCCGGGTCCAGGCCGGTGGTCATCTCGTCGAGGAACACCAAGGTGGGATTGTTGACCAGGGCCAAGGCGACGAAGAGACGCTGCTGCTGACCGCCGGAGAGGCTGCCGAAACGGGCGTTCCTCTTGTCGGTCAGGCCCCAGTCTGTCAGCAGCTCGTCTGCTGTGGGCCCCTCGCGGCTCAGCGACCCGAACAGGTCGATCGCCTCCCACACCTTGATCCGATCCGGAAGGGCTGACTCCTGGAGTTGGGAACCGATCCGGCTCTGGATATCGGCGAGATTCGTCCTCGGATCCAGGCCGAGGACCGAGACACGGCCCCCATCGCGGGGGCGGAGACCCTGAACGCACTCGACGGTGGTGGTCTTACCGGCGCCATTCGGGCCGAGGATCCCGAAGATCTCCCCCTCCTCCACCTCGAAGGAAACGTCCCTTACGGCTTCGAACGAGCCATAGGCCTTGCGGAGACTCTCGATCGTGAGGATGGAAGTCATTGATCGTGCCCTTCACAAGCCTGTTCGAAGCGAACACGGCGGGCCTGGAAACCTACCAAACCTTGCTCGCCGGCCGGATCCGTGGGCGGCCTTCTTTTCCATCGTCCTACCCCCGGTGGTTCGATACCGGCTGAACTCGGTCAGCCCACGCATGTCATCTCGCGGGAGTCGCTGTCGACCGTGGCGCCGGAGGCGAGCTGCACGGGGGCCTCAGGGTACTCCTGGGCAGTGGGGCGGCGATACAGCGCGGTGTACTGTCCCAAGGCCTACCTGAGAGCGACGCGCCGGCCCAATGCGTCAACCATGTATGCACGTGTCGGTCGAGGGATCGGCAGACCGAGTCGTAGCGCATCGTGCTGCGCGGGTCGCTGATGGGAGGGCGTAGATCACACAGGCGTGCGACCCGATGACTCCCACGATGATCGAGACCCGCAGATCGTCGATCCAGGTCGCGCGACAGGAGGCACCGCCGGGCAAAGCCGTGGACACCGAGCCGGGCCGCGAGATCCTTCCCATGGTGGTCGATCGATCCACGATGAAGCCCGTCGACTTTCGACGCACTGCACTGGCCGCCCGCGCCTCGGACGGCGCATGATGTGGACCGAGCAATCGCTCGGTCGGGCGTAGCATGGGCGCCCGACGAGGGAGCCGTGCTGGAGGAACAACCCAACGACCGCGTGCGGAGGCGGGAGGCCGAAATCGCCGGTGGAGCACTTCCGCTGTTCCAGGAGAAGGGGTTCCACGGGACCTCGATCCGGGAGATCGCGGCGGCGGCCGGTCTCAGCATGGGTGGGCTGTACGAGTACATCTCGTCGAAGGACGACGTCTTGTCGTTGGTCTATCGCCAGATGACGTCACCGTTTGCGGAAACGCTGGCCGCATCCGACACCGACGATCTGCGAGACGTGATCGCCGGCGCCCTGATGGCTTCCTGGGACCGTGCGAGGGACGTCCAGATCCTCTATCGGGAGACCGCGAACGTCGACGTGTCGCATCGCGACCAACTGGCAGAAGGGGAACGACGCCACGCCCATCGGATCGCCGATGCGATCCGGCGAGGGGTCGAGCGAGGGGACTACCGGTGCGAAGACCCGGTACTCGTGGGGCACCTGGTGTTGTTCCTGGCGGCGTTCATGCCACTGCGAGCCTGGATCACCAGGTCCGACGGAATCGAGCCGACACACCACGTGGCGACGGAGCTGGCGCAACTGATCGTGAGGGGTCTGCGTCCCTGATCAGCCCCCGGAAACGGCCACTTCGTCGATCACGTCGCGGTCCCATGCACCCTGGAGGTAGCCGTGTGGAAGTTTGACCGGCCGCGGACCGCGGCTGTGCCCTCTCGTCATCCGGGTGGACCCCTCGTGTGGAAGGGCATCCCGATCCAGCTTGCCGACGAGGTCGCCGATCTGGGCCAGGCTCTCGGCCGAGGCGAGCCCGGAGCGGACCTCGGGCCCGGCCGGGTAACCCTTGAGATACCACCCCGTGTGCTTGCGGAAGCTTCTCATCCCAACGAACTCGCCGAACCAGTCGACCAGCAATCGGGCATGTTCCACCATGACGTCGGACACGAACCCGAGGGTCGGAATCGTGTTGGTCGGCGTGCCGCCGAACGTCGCCGACAGATCACCGAACAGCCACGGCCGCCCGAGACACCCTCGGCCGACGACGACACCGTCACACCCGGTCTTTTCCATCATCGCCATCGCGTCGGCGGCCTCCCAGATGTCACCATTCCCGAGGACCGGGATCCCGCTCACGGCTTCCTTCAGTGTCCGGATCGCACTCCACTCGGCTCGACCGGAGTAGAGGTCTTCGGCGGTCCTGGCGTGCAGGGCGACGGCGGCCACCCCCTCCTCTTCTGCGATGCGACCCGCATCGATGTATGTGAGATGGTCCTCGTCGATGCCCTTCCGGATCTTGATCGTGATCGGCACATCGCCGGCGTTCGCCACCGCTTCCCTGACGATGGCTCGCAGCCGTTGCCGCCGCCAAGGCAACACCGCGCCACCTCCGTTGCGGGTGACCTTGGGTACCGGGCATCCGAAGTTGAGATCCACATGGTCGGCGCCCTCGGCGCCGACCATGTACGCCACAGCCTCACCGACGGCTCCGGCATCCGTGCCATACAGCTGGATCGACCGGGGCGATTCGTCCTCGGGGAAGCGAGCGAGCATCCGGGTCTTCTCGTCGCCTGCCACGAGGCTGCGGGCGCCGATCATCTCGCACACATATAGGCTTCCGTTCTCTCCGCCGTGCCGGCGGCAGAGTCGCCGGAACGGCGCGTTCGTCACGCCCGCCATGGGGGCGAGCACCACCGGCGACGCAACCTCGAGGCTTCCGATCCGCAACGACATGGATCCGACAACGTACCAGGGCCCGGTTCGCAAGCCGCAGCCGGAATTCCCTACCCAGCACACAGAACGAATGGAGCCGTTCGATGAGCTTCGAAGCCGACAGCGCAGTCACCGCCACCGACCAGACGAGCTTCCGAGGTCACATCGCCGAAGGATGGGACGTCGTGGGCAACGCCAACGGCGGGTACCTCATGACCATCGCCGCGCGAGCGATGGCTTCCGCGGCGGAGCGCCCTCACCCTGTTTCGATGACCAGCCACTTCCTGGCGCCGGGCACGGTCGGCCCGGTCGACCTGCACCCGGAGGTGCTGAAACGGGGGCGCACGTTCGCCACCGTGCGGGCAGACGTCCGCAGCGGCGATCGCACACTGCTCACGTCGCTGGGGACGTTCTCGGATCTGTCGAAGCTCGAAGGCCCGGTGAGAGTGGACGCCGCTCCTCCGCACCTTCCACCGCCGGATGAGTGCGTGAGAGTGCTCCCGAGCCCAGCCGGCTTTCCACCCTCGATCATGGACAAGATCGAACTGCGGCTGCATCCCGAGGACGCCGGCATCTCGGGAGGAACCGCCGACACGACGCCGCTCTTCCGGGGATGGCTTCGGCCGCTCCCCGGCGAGCCGCTCGACGTGTTCTTCCTCATGCTGGCGGTCGACTGCTTCCCGCCGACGATCTTCAAGGCGAACCTACCGGTGGCGTGGACACCGACTGTCGAGCTCACGGCGCACATTCGCGGGATCCCGGTTCCCGGATGGCTGCGGTGCCGTTTCAGCACCCGCTTCATCACAGGCGGCATGCTGGAAGAGGATGGCGAGGTGTGGGATGAGACGGGCCGCCTGGTGGCCCAGAGCCGTCAGCTGGCGCTGATCCCGAGGGCCGGCGGCTGACGCCGCCAGGACCCGCCCCTCACCCACCGAGCGCGAGCCGGCGCGGCCTTGGACACACAGCCAACAGCCAACAGCCATACGTATTGCGTAATACGCAGTACGTAATACGTTCGCCTACCAGTATTCCTCGTAGTGGATGTTCCCGATGTCGCGGCGATGGTCGGGGGTGAAGCCGCGTCGGTGCAGCAGTTCGATCACACCCTCGGTCTCGGGGAACACCGGGGTGTGTCCCTCCCAGCTGGGGAGACCGATCATCGCCGGATTGCCGCAGAGGAAAACGTGAGTCCGCGCCGGGTCGAGCCCGTGATCGAGCATCGAAGCCAACTCGTCGGTGCGCAGGAGATCCTGGATGTAGCGCTTGGGCACGTCGGGCTCACGGGTGGGAAGCGGGACGTAGCTGTAGTTCGGGTGATATCGCTCGAGCCGGCGATGTTGCTCCATGTACCCGAGATCCCGCAGCTTCCGAACGGTGACGAGCGACACGATCTTGCCGCGATGCCCCATTCGGAAGAGCTGGCCGATCATCGCATTGTGGGGCGCCTCGCCGGTTCCGGTGGCGAGGAAGACCACGTCGCATTCGGGGTCCGTCACCGGGTCGAGGGTGTAGCGACCCGCGATCTTGGGACCGAGGTAGATCCGATCACCCGAGCGCTTGGCGGCGAGCCGCGGGGTCAGCGCCGGGATGCGGTCGCCGTCGGGGCGGACATGGACGATGTAGAACTCGATCTCACGTTCTTCACCCGGATCGAGGAGGTATCCCCGCTCGTCGAACACCCTGGAACTGATCGAATACGAACGACGGATGAGCTTCGAGCGCTGCCCGTCGGTGAGCCTCTCGTCGGCGTCGTCCACCCTCGTCTCCCAGTAGCCCAGGCCAAGGGTGGCGTATTGCCCCGGACGATGGGCCGTGTCACGTTGGTCGGGCCGCACCCTGATGACCCACAGGTCCTCGTGGCTGAAATCGAAGTGGGTGATCGTGGCGTTGTAGTGATCGAGTCGCAGCTGCTCGGCTTCGAGCGTGATGATCGGCGGCGCCCAACCCGGCTTTCTGGCCGGCAGCTCCTCCGCCCACATCTCACTGATCGTCTCCCAGGCGTTGAAGGCGCCGAGAGGATCGGTGTCAGGGGCGGCGGCGTCCACGGTGATGAGCCGCCCATCGTGTCCCGCGACCCTCTCCTCTCCCTGATAGAGGGCAACGACGTGATCGAACTGGAGGTCGGGCGTCCGCCGGTCCGTGAAGAACGCCATCGGGTATCCGTCGATGTCCTCGATCGAATCGGGCGCGGAATGCCACAACACGGTTATCCGCCGCGTGTGCTCCAACTCGGCGAGCGTCTCACGCGCCACCCTCGACAGGGTTTCGTGGGGGCTGACCAGCGAGGCGACGACTCGAGCACCACCGTCCAGCAGTTCCACGGCCGCCGCCACCACGTCGTCGCCCTGACCGACGACCAACACGTCCCGGTCGGTCGGGTCGAAGCCCCCGGCGGAGAGATGGATGCGACCGGTCAGCGATTCCGGACAATCGAAAGGAGGCTGGGCGCCGGCACTCGACGACACCACAACCACGAGACGCGCCCGGAGGCTCTCCGTCTCCGACTCGATCACGACGTACTCGGGAAGCGTCTTGATCCGTTCGACGGCGAACTGGTACCGAACGGACAGCCGATAGCGCCCGACCGCCTCGTGCGGGATCGCCCGCTGACCGGGTTCCAGCACGAGTACCTGCTCGAGGCCACGGCGCTGGGCATGGGAGGCGATCGACAGACCGGTTGGACCGGCGCCCACGACGACGAGGTCGTACGTCGATTGGTTCACACCAGCCTCCGGCTCAGATCGCCGTCGACATGCGGCCGGTAGAGTGACCGGCCCCGACCACGGACTCGAACATGAAATGGGTACGGTTTCGACACGACGGCACCGAGCATACGGGACGTGTCGCCGATGACAGTGTGATTCCCGTCAAGGCATCTTCGCCACTCACGGCCATCGTGGAGGGCGCCGCCGACGACGGCGCACCGGTCGCCCTCGACTCGGTGGAGCTGCTGGCGCCGGTGGTTCCCATCCGCAACGTCTATTGCGTCGGCTGGAACTATCTGCCCCACTTCGAGGAAGGCGAAGTGGTCCATGGGCAACGCCCCCTCCCGGACCTTCCGAACTTCTTCACCAAGGCGACTCGGTCGGTCATCGGACCGTTCGACGCGATTCCTTCGCACGCCGGTCTCACCGAACGCCTCGACTGGGAGGTCGAACTGGCCGCCGTCATCGGACGGGAATGTGTGGACCTCGATGAGGCTGTGGCGCTCGATGTGGTCGCCGGCTACATGGTCGCCCAAGACGTGACCGCTCGTGACGTGCAGCATGGGCACGGCGGTCAATGGTTCAGAGGCAAGAGCCTCGATGGCACCTGTCCCACCGGACCGTGGCTCGTCGACGCCGAGGAGGTCGGCGACCCCCAGAATCTGGACATCTCGTCTTCGGTGGACGGTGTCACGAAGCAATCATCCAACACGTCGACCATGATCTTCCCGATAGCCCGACTGCTGGCCGAGCTCAGTCGAGGGCTGACGCTGCTCCCCGGCGACATCCTGCTCACCGGAACCCCGGAAGGGGTCGGACAGTCTCGGACCCCGCCGGAATTCCTGCATGCCGGTCAGATGCTCGAGGGCACCGTCGAAAAGGTCGGAACGATCCGCAACCCGATCGCCTGACGGCGAGCCCCCCAACCCGTGCGGCAACGGGTGGCCGAGTGCCTACCGAGAGCGGCCAACGGCAGACGGCCGACGGCTTCTGGCCGGCCGACATCCGCTCCGCGGATCGTGTACGCGAATGACGTGGGCGACGTGGCGCACTCCATGGGAACGGACGCCGGACGGCCCGGACTACCGCCGCACGTTGCGCACGACGCAAGACGCAGGACGGCCTTGGGCCAGCAGGCTGTCTGCTGCGGTCGGTCGGCTTGCGGCCCCCGCCGGGCGACCCGGGTCTGGGGCCCTTCTCACACGAGTACGACGTGGACCTCCTTCGGTCCGTGGACCCCGATGTTGAGATTCATCTCGATGTCGCCGGTCCTGGACGGGCCTGTTATGAAGACCACGTTGGTGTGCGCCGACAGGACTTCACCGTGTTCGGCCGCCCAGTGAGCGAGGCTCCTGTGGATGTCGGTGCGACGGAGGAATGCGATGTGGACGTCCGGAATCAACGACGCCATGCGCGGACGGCCCGGCCCCGAGGCAACCACGATCGATCCGCTCTCGGCGAATCCTCCCATCGCCCCCGTGACACCGAGGTCGAGGTCGAGATATCCCATCTGATGCTCGAGCCGCACCTCGGTCCTGACCAGGGGATCGACCTCCGTGAGACCGGCATCCCGGAGGGTCTCGGCGACGCCCGGGACGGGCAGCTCGGCGCCATCCCAGGCCATGAACGTCGTGGCACCGGCGTCGCGAGCGATCCTCGACACCAGATGCAGCGGATCGCCAGAGTGAACCTGACCGGCGACCATCGAGACCGAGCTCACGAACTGCTCCACGAGGTCGACCTCTGCGAGGTCCGGGACCAGAAGACCCGGATCGTCGAGCGGGACTTCGGGCAGCGTGGCTCTCCCGGCTGCGTGTCTCACCCGTGCGAGAAAGACGTCACGATCCACGGTGTTCCTTCCACCAGGACCGGAAGGACTGCCTCGCAGGCGCACGCAGCGAACGGTGACGGGTCCATCCACCGGCATGGAACGGGAGGCGTTCGAGATGTCCGCTCCGCCCGGCGGTGCGCGACACCAGTCCACCGAAAGACATCACACCTCTCCAGACCGGCGGACGGGTGGCGGCCGCCGCATAGGCCCGCATGCCCGGCTTCAACCAGGCGAAGCCTTGACCCTCCGCGGCTGCGACGGCACGCAACTCGAGCAGCATCCGCGGTATGTCGATCCGGATGGGGCACACCTCCTTGCACGCTCCGCACAGCGTCGAGGCGTACGGCAACTCGGACCACGGACCCACCCCGTCGAGCGCGGGATGGAGCACCGACCCGATCGGACCTGGGTACACACCGCCGTACGCATGCCCTCCGACGGCGCGGTACACCGGACATGCGTTGAGACACGCCCCGCACCGGATGCACCCGAGGATCTCTGCCGTGTCCCCCGCCAGGGCACGACTCCTGCCGTTGTCGAGGATCACTACGTGCATCTCGTCCGGCCCATCGGGGTCACCCGGGCGACGCGGCCCCGTGAGGACGTTCGTGTAGACGCTCAGTCTCTGACCGGTTCCGGACCTGGCCAGTACCTCGACCATCTGCACCATGTCGGCCAGGGTCGGGACCACTCGTTCCATTCCCATCACCCCGATGTGGACCTTGGGAGCCGTCGTGGTGAGCCGGCCGTTCCCCTCGTTGGTGACCGTGCAGATCGAACCCGTCTCCGCAACCCCGAAGTTCACCCCGGAGATCCCCAAGTCGGCGGTTAGGAAGACCTTCCTGAGGTGCTGCCGGGCGACCGAGTTGAGCGTCGTCGCGTCGTCGGTGTAGTCCACGCCGAGCCGCTCGGAGAACAGCTTCCCGATGTCGGCGGCGGTCATGTGTATCGCCGGGGCGATGATGTGCGACGGGGCATCACCGGCGAGTTGGATGATGAACTCGCCGAGATCGGTCTCGACGACCTCGCAGCCGTTGGCCTCGAGCGCGTCATTGAGGTGGATCTCCTCGGTGACCATCGATTTCGACTTGATGACCTTCCGTGCGTCGTGCTCGGCGACGACCGCTGCAATGATCTCGACGGCCTCGCTCGCATCGGAGGCGAAATGGACGTGCCCGCCATTGGCCTCGAACGCGTCGGCGAACCGGCCAAGGTACGTGTCGAGGTGGGCGAGCGTGTGCAACCGGATGCTGCGGGCGCGGTCGCGCATCGCGTCGAGGGCGGGATACGCCTCTTCGGCGCCGTTTCGCAGGTTGACCATCTGCCTCGCACCGGTGCGGTTGGCAACGGCCGAATGGGTCCCGATGGCGCGACCCGCACGCTCGACGAAGGTCACCGGCTCCATCAGTCCTCTCCAGCCAGCAGTTCGGCGATGTGCATCACATTCATGGTGCTGTTGCGCCTGCGTAGGCCCCCTTCGATGTGGAGCAGGCAACTGACGTCGCCCCCCACGACCACGTCCGCACCGGATGCCTCGAGAGCATCGAGCTTGGCGTCGAGGATCGCCGCCGAGATCGCCGGCATCTCGACAGCAAAAAGACCGCCAAAACCGCAACACTGCTCCGGCTCGGCCTGAAAACGTCGATCCAGGCCGGAAACCGCCGCCAGCAGTGCTTCCGGTTCCTCGTCGATGTGGAGGTTGCGGCGGCCATGACACGACGAGTGGAACGCCACGGCACAGCCGTCACACGATGCGCCGACATCGGACTTGCCTCGGTCGTCGACCAGGTATTGCGTCAGTTCTCTCACACGGCCGGCAACCCGCACTGCGGCGCTCGCTTCTGGCCCGGCGCCCAGGAGATGTGGCGAGTGATGGACCAGCATGTCGGCACACGAGCCGGATGGCACCACGATCGGCCCCGTCGTGGCGTCCAGCACGCGCACGGTCTGAGCCGCCATGGCTCGGGCATCCCGCACCTGCCCGGCGTTGAACGCCGGCTGCCCGCAGCATGCCTGATCGACCGCAAAGTCGACCTGGTCGCCCAGTCGTTCCAGCAGTGAGACGGTGGCACGACCGACCTCGGGTGCAAATCCGTCAACCAGACACGTCACGAACAACTGGACTCTCGCCACCGCATCGAGCCTAGACACGGGCCCGACCGGGACCGGCGGCTCCGACCCACAATCTCGCCCACGGCAGGGTCGTGGTGTGGTGGCCCACCGGAGACCGACCGGGCAAACCTCTGCACCGGATGCAGGTATCGGCGCTGCCCGTCCCTCGATGCTCCTACTCTTGCCCTCATGACACTCCTCGACGAACTCAAGAACACAGGAGCCACCAACCTGCACATCGGTGGCGAATGGCGCGAAGCCTCGGACGGTTCGGAGATAGAGGTATTGGACCCGTCCACCGGCGAGCCGATCGCCCAGGTCCCGAGCGGATCCGTCGACGACGCGATGGCGGCGGTCCACGCCGCCGCCGAAGCCGGGCCGGCCTTCGCCGCCATGTCTCCCCGCGATCGATCGGAGATCCTGCGCCGGGCGTTCGAGATCATGACCGCTCGAGCCGATGAGCTCGCCGAGCTGATCGTGGCCGAGATGGGAAAGGCGTACGGCGAAGCCCGGGCCGAGGCCACGTACGCCGCCGAGTTCTTTCGCTGGTTCTCGGGTGAGGCCGTGCGCAACATCGGATACATCAACACGGCTCCGGGTGGTGACAAGCGCATCATCGCCGTCCATCAACCCATCGGCGTCTCGCTCCTCATCACGCCGTGGAACTTCCCTGCGGCCATGGCCACCCGCAAGATCGCACCGGCGGTCGCAGCGGGTTGCACCATGGTGCTCAAGCCGGCCTCCGACACGCCCCTGACCGCTCTCGCAGTGGCCCGCATCATGAAGGAAGCGGGCCTTCCCGACGGGGTTCTCAATGTGATGCCGTCCCGGCGATCCGGAGAGGTCGTCGGCAAGATGCTGGCCGACAACCGGGTTCGGGCGCTCTCGTTCACGGGCTCGACCGAGGTGGGACGGAAGCTCCTCGAACAGACCGCGCAGACCGTGATCAGGCCGTCGATGGAGCTGGGAGGGAACGCCCCGTTCCTGGTGTTCGAAGATGCCGACATCGAGGCCGCCGTACAGGGATGCATGATCGCAAAGATGCGAAACGGTGGACAATCCTGCATCGCTGCGAACCGGATCTTCGTGCACGAGGCGGTGGCCGACGACTTCGTCGAGCAGCTCGCACAGGCGATGGCATCCATGAACGTGGGCCCCGGCATGTCGGAAGGTGTGGACCTCGGGCCGGTGATCAACGACGGCGCCGCGTCGGACATGGAGAGGACCGTCAACGAGACGACGGATCGTGGAACGCAGGTCCGCCTTGGTGGGCACCGCCCGGCGCGGGCCGGGTTCTTCTTCGAGCCGACCCTTCTCACCGATGTCAAACGCGACGATCCGATCCTCGACACCGAGGTGTTCGGACCGATCGCCCCGGTCGTCACGTTCTCGTCCGAGGAGGAGGCGATCACGATGGCCAACGACACCATCTTTGGCCTCGCCAGCTACCTGTACACGGGAGATCTCGCCCGTGGCATGCGCGTCGCGGAGGCAATCGAATCCGGGATGGTCGGCGTGAACCGCGGCCTCATCTCCGACCCGGCCGCCCCGTTCGGTGGGGTCAAGCAGTCCGGGCTCGGCCGGGAGGGCTCCCACGAGGGGATGATGGAGTTCCTCGAGACGAAGTACATCGCCGCCGACTGGAGCTAGCAGGGCGCTGCGATTCGAAGCGTCCAGCCGCACGGCCCACCACGGCGCAGGAACGCTTTGTGTCTCGGGGTCACAGGGGTCACTTCCCTCGAAAGCCGCCCGGCGTCCGTCGAGGCCCGGCTACAACACGCCGCCGCCGTCGCCGAATTCGGATTCGAACTCGGCGGCCTGGGCGTCGAACCACGCGTCCCAGTCGAAGCCTTTCGGGACCACCATCATGTTGTCGCATTCGAGCCCCACGTCATCCAACATCCAGGTGACGGGTGGAAGCGTGCCCGCGAACACGCCCCGGGACGCGATCTCGAACAGGAGCGGTTCCACCTCCACCGGAACACCGGCCGCCTCGATGCGCTGAGCAACCTCGGACAGGAGGACTCCCAGAGGGCTCGCGAGATCGAGCTCCGGGTCCGGTCCCACGGCGGGCGTGACCTCGAGACCTTCGGTCGAGAACCTGAACCCTGTGACCTGCTCCGGATCGGTCAGATGGAGCCAGCGTTGATGGTGTAGTCGGTAGCCCTTGTCATGTGTGTTGACCCCTGTGGCTTCACCGTCGATGCTCAGGGGCACCTGGTTCTCGGCGAGCAACTCCACGAGCACGAGGTCGACCTGATGATCGAGCAGATCGTGAGACTCGGAGAAGTCGACCGTGAAGGTGACATCGGAGAGCAATGGGAGCGGGTCCAGCACGGTCGCATCATCCAGCTCGATGATGCGATCCGCAGCGGCGAGCAGCGCCTCGAGTCCGGCATCGGGATCCTCACCCAGATCGTGTCCGAGCTCGAGCAAATGGTCCTCGAGATCGTAGAAGTTCTTCGGTCCGCTCGACAGCGCCTCGAAGAGATCGGCCATGACGTCACGCATGAGCGCAAACTAGTGAGTGGCACCGTGGGCTGCGCAACTCCACACCCAATCGGCCCTCTCGCATCGGTCCGGTCATGACGACCGGACCGAGGTCGTCATCGGCTGGGCGAGGGCACAACGCCACGAATCGGGCCCAGCGGGGATGGCTCCGCTACTTCGTCGGAGTGCAGGCGCTCAGGCGCTTGTTGCGAAGCGCCTGAGCCGCTTTCTCTCGCTGCTCCTGGCTCCAGTGTTCGTACAACGGTCGTTCGATGACCGCCTGCGCCCAGTCGACTGGGTGCGACGCATCGACCTGCGGAGCATCGACCTGCGGCGCCGGCTCGGCGACGGTCTCGACCTCGATCGCCTCGAACTCCACGACGTCGACGATCTCCACTACTTCGACCTCTTGCAGCTTCTCGACCTCCGACTGCAGGTCCGCGATTCTCCGTTCGAGCACCGCGGCTCGAGCGCGTTCCTCGGCCAGCTCCGCATCGCGGTCGGCCAGCCGGCGTTCCAGCGCCGCCGGACGCTGACGTTCGTGGTCGAGCTCGCGCTCGAGGTCGGCGAGCCGCCGTTCCAGGCCGCCGATGTGGGCACGCGCCCGATCGGCCAACACCGCAACGAACTTGTCGACGATCTGTGGGGAGTAGCCGTTCTCGACGACCGGGAATGCCGTGGGTGCCGCTGTCATGTGAAGTGTATCGACGTTCGGCGGCCCACAACTTGGGAGCTATGCGGCGGATGGTCCTATCGGACTAGCCCCGAACGTGGGCAAACGCCAATCCGGGGCGGTGTGTCAAGATGCTGCAAACGACAGGAGTCACATGAAGGTCGAGATCGAACAGATAGATGGGCGCCGGATGCGCATCAAGGCGCGAGGCAACGAGATCATCGTCGATGACACCATCGAGGCCGGCGGGCCGGGCGACGGGTTCCGGCCTTCCGAGCTGCTGTTGGGTGCCCTCGGCACCTGCATGATCGGCACGATGATCACCTTCGCACGCAACCAGGAGATCTCGGTGTCCGAAATCTCCATGACCGTGGAAGACGAGGCGTTGGATCATCCGGACCGAATAGGAACGATTCGCGTCGCCATGAAGCTCGACACCGACGCCGATGATCGTCGCGTCAAGACCCTCGAGCGTGTGGCCGGTGCCTGCAAGATCCACAACACGCTGGAACGCTCGCCCGAGATCGTCTTCGACTTCGAACCCCGCCAGGTCTGACATAGGGCCAGCGAGGAGGATGCCGTCCTGGCATCATCCAGACATGCGCTATCTGGAGACTGTCGAACAGCTCGAGGCCTTGTACGGGCACAGCCCCGCAACTTCACTGCGGAAGGAGACGGACCACCTCACGGAGGAGTACAAGGCATTGATCGCCCTGTCACCCTTCCTGACGATGTCGACCTCCGGGTCGGGCGGCATGGACTGTTCTCCAAAGGGAGACCAAGCCGGTTTCGTCGAGGTCGTCGATTCCAAGACTCTGCTCATCCCGGATCGACGCGGGAACAACCGGCTCGACAGTCTTCGCAACATCGTCGAAGACCCGCGGGTCGGGCTCCTCTTTCTCATCCCCGGTGTGGGAGAGACGCTTCGGGTCAACGGCACGGCGCGTCTCACCGACGACGAAGAGGTGCGCTCGCGTTTCGAAGTCCACGGCCGAGTCCCGAACCTGGTGATCGAGGTCACCGTCGACAGCGTCTACTTCCATTGCTCGAAGGCCGTACTTCGATCCAACCTCTGGGATCCTTCCGCTCGTGCAGACCGGTCACAGGTCCCGACCTGTGGCCAGATGCTCAGCTCCATCACGTCGGGAGACATCGACGCAGCGGAAGTCGATCGGACATATCCCCAGCGACAACTCGAAAACCTGTACTGACGATTCCTGCAGCCGACATCGCTTGACGGCCGGCCGCCATCGCCGACAGGGTATCCAACCGGAGATACCGGAGACGCGCGAAAACCAGGCAGGAAATGTCAGATACGACCGCAAAGATCCTCGTGGCCGAGGACGATCCCGACATTCGGGACCTCGTCGTGTTTCGCCTCGAGCGCTCCGGCTGGACCGTCGTCGAGGCTGCCGATGGTCAGCAGGCCCTCGACCTCGCCCGCAGCGACCGACCCGATGTCGCGGTGGTCGATTGGATGATGCCGATCAAGTCGGGGATCGAAGTGATCGCCGAGCTCCGGAGTGACCCAGACCTCTCATCCATCCCGATTCTCATGCTCAGCGCCCGCGCTCAAGAGCCCGACATCGTCCAAGGCTTCACAGCCGGCGCCAACGACTACCTCACAAAGCCGTTCAGCCCCCAGGAGTTGCACCTCCGGGTCCAGGCGTTGCTTGCACGGCGGTGAGGAGCAACCATGCCGCCGTCCACCCGCTACGAGGGTGACAGCTCCAGGCTGAACCTCGGGAGCCGTGACGCATGAGCGCACTGCTCATCGAGCTGTCCATCGGTCTGGCTGCTCTCAACTTCGCCATTGCCGGGCTCGTCGTCGCAAACCGCTTCGTGTTGCGCCGGCACGAGCGGCGGTACGAAGCCGCTTCCGCCCGTCTCAAGCCCGCGGTGCTCGATTGGATCGACGGGGACGGCGAGCCCCCTCACCCGAGTTCGGGTCTCGAGCACCGAGCGATGATCAGCCTCCTGGCCAAGTACGGCAGGTCACTCACCGGCGATGGCCGACGCAGGATCACGGACCTCGCCGAAGACACCGGTCTCATCGCAACGTCCGTCCGTCGTCTCGGAAGCCGGAGCTCGTGGCGACGGGCCGAAGCCGCCTACACCCTGGGCGACATCGGCCGTTCCCAGACCGAACAATTGATCCCGCTGCTCTCCGACGGGTCACGTCAGGTCAGGAACGCCGCCGCCAGGTCACTGGGCAAACAGGGTTCGATGGAGTCGGTGGCGCCGATCGTGATCGCCCTCTCGACGGGCGCGGTGGCCCGCGCCATCGGTGGACAGGCCCTCATCGACATCGGATCTTCCGCCGCCCCAGGGCTCGCCGCCCTGATGGAGTCTGCGAATCCAGACGTTCGGGCCGTCGCCGCCGAGCTGCTCGGTCGAGTCGGCACCGTGGAGCACGGTCGAGCTCTGGTCGCCCATCTGACAGACGATGCTCCCCAGGTCCGGGTGGCGACGGTGCGAGCGCTCGGGCGTCTCGGCGGAAGGGCGGCAGCCGCCGCGGTCCCTGCACTCCTGGACGACGAAAAGGATTATGTCCGCGCCGCGGCGGCCACTGCGGTCGGAGTGACGGGTCGAAGAGATCACTTCGACCGGCTCATCCGCATGGCCTCGGACGACGACTACCTGCCGGCGCGGGCCGCCGCCACCGCCGCTGCCGGCCTCGATCTCCAGGCCGTGGTCGCCTTGTCGGCCGAGTCAGGCAACCCGTTCCTGATCGAGGCCGCCGAGATGGCACGAGGGGCGCCATGATCACCTTCCTGGAGGTGACCGGACGCGTCGTCCTCATCTACTTCCTGATCCTCAACCTCAGCTACGCCTTCTTCACGCTGCTGGCCTGGCGAACGCTGGTGAACCACCGACGAGCAGAACCGTCGTTGACACTCGAGGAGATCTTTCGCTCACCTCTCACGCCCCCGGTCAGCCTGCTCCTTCCGGCCTTCAACGAAGAGGCCGGTGTGGTCGACAGCGTGCGTTCACTCCTGATGCTGGTGTACCCGGAGTTCGAGGTGATCGTGATCGACGACGGATCCACCGACTCGACGCTTGCGCTTCTCATAGAGGCGTACGACCTCGTTCCGGTGCGCCGGGTGCTTCCCGAAGGCTTGGAGACACGCCCCATCGATCACGTCTACATGTCTCAGACGCAGCCCAACCTGACGGTGGTCGGCAAGGTCAACGGCGGAAAGGCCGACGCCCTCAACTGTGGCCTGAACTTCGCTCGCTACCCGTATGTGTGCGCGGTGGATGGCGATGCCCTCCTGGAGGAAAGCGCTCTGCTCAGGGTGATGACACCGATCATCGACGACCCCGGCGTGGTCGCCGCCGGCGGCATCGTGCGTATCGCCAACGGTTGTGAAGTCAGCCACGGCCGGGTGACGAGAGTGGGGCTGCCGCGCCGGCCCTTGCCAACGCTTCAGGTCGTCGAGTACCTGCGGGCATTTCTGGTGGGCCGGGTGGGGTGGAGCTCGATCGGCGCCCTCTTGATCATCAGCGGTGCCTTCGGCGTCTTCAAGCGCTCGGTGGTCGTCGACGTCGGCGGGTACGAGACCGACACCGTGGGAGAGGACATGGAGCTCGTCGTCCGAATGCATCGGCAGCTTCGGGCCGCCGGTCGTGACTACAAGATCGCATTCGTGCCCGACCCCGTTTCCTGGACCGAGGCCCCCCACTCACTGTCGATCCTCGGAAGGCAGCGAAAGCGCTGGCAGCGTGGCCTGGCCGACACGCTGTGGCGGCATCGCGGCGTGATGTTCGACCGCAACCAGGGTGTCCTCCGCTGGTTGGCGTTCCCATACTTCTTCATCTTCGAGTTCCTCGGACCGCTCGTCGAACTGTTCGGCTACCTGGTGATTCCGCTCGCGTGGGCCATCGGCGCGCTTTCGGTCGACTTCATGCTCGGGTTCATGCTGGTTGCCGTGGTGTGGGGCGTGCTGCTGTCGGTGTCGGCCGTGGCGCTCGAGGAGCTGACATTCCGACGCTATCCGCTCCGTCGCGAGGTCCTCCGTCTCACGTTCTACGCCCTCATCGACAACTTCGGCTATCGACAGCTCACGAACCTGTGGAGGATCCAGGGACTGTGGCAGTTCGCACGCGGACGGAAGGACTGGGGTGCGATGCCGCGACAGGGCTTCGCCACACCGGCGCCGTCCAGCGCCGTCGTGACGGTGCCGGCCCCGGCCCACGAGGCGGGGCCACCGGTCCGAGCTGCCAATCGATCACGGCGATCGGCGATGGCCCACCGCCGAACCTCGTTCGCCGGCATTGCGATGCTCGTTCTGATGCTTGCCGCGACCTGGAGCCCCCTCGCCGGCCTCGACTCGGGCGACGCACCGCCCTCCGGTGGCGCTCCCGCCGGGACGCGCGGGCTCACGCTCGATTCAAACGGGCCGCAGTTCGGTGTGGTCCCGGGAACCCAGCCCTGATCTCCGAACCACCACGGCTGATACGCAATGTCCGGCTGCCGGTGATGACCACCGGCTGCTCGGGTCAGCGCCCGCCGAGCTCGATGTTCGTCTGCGCGAACACCTCGACGCCGACCTTCGGGCGCTCGTGCCACTCGACGGCCGACCACGGGTTCCACGAGTACACGCCGTGAGCTTCGAGTCCGGAATCACCGGAAAGGGCAAGGCGGAGGCCCGTGATGCTCCTGCCGGTCACGAGCCCGTCGTCGTCGACGTCGAGCATCGTGAGACTCGACGGATCCGACATCCCGAGTGCGAGCCACGGAATGCGGATCTCGATGGTCGAACCGTCCGCCTCCCATCCCGCCCGGCTGTCGAAGCCGGCATCTTCGGGATCGGAACTGCCACGAACGTGCTGCGACACGTCGAGGAGCTCCGCATCGAAGACCTCACCCCAGGGAGCGTGCTGGACCCGGGCCGTCAGAAGCCGAATCGGGTTCCAGCCTTCGGCGTCCTGTGGCGTGGGGACGAACTCGGTCGCACGTGACCCATGGTGCGCAAGGAAAGGATCGAACTCGGACCACCATTCGAGGCGCGATCCTGCCGGGTCCACGACGATCCGGCTCACGGCAGGCGCGTCTGCAGGCTCGGCCGGGGAAAACTCGATGGCGAACGGCGTCCCGTCCCACGATTTCGCCGTGCGGACGTGGACGTACAGGAACGACGGGTCGTGCGTCACCTCTAGCTTGGCAGCGCCATCACCATCGAACAGTCCGGCAAACACGCCTCCGAAGAGATCGTCGAAGGTCTCCTCGATCCCGCCTCCGCCGGCCAGCACCACGCCCTCGTCCCAGTCGTCATCCGCGCCGTCGATCACGATCGGAGGCCCACCGGAGCCGGGCTCCACGGAGACGACGCCGAAGAACGACTCATTGGTGTACATGTCGTGCCACATCGCCCGACGATCATCCGGGTGCATGTAGGCGAGCGTGTTCCACGTGAACTTGAACCACTCGTCGGTCCATTCGAACACGAATCCCCCGGCGAGGCCCTGGTCGTGGATCACCCGCAAGAGTTCTGCATCGACCGCCATCTGCTCCGGCTCCCGATGCATCCCGTGGGTTCTGCCGTTCGGCTCGTCGTGGGCGAACGCCCAACCTCCGGAGACCCCGTACTCGGTGATCATCACGGGCATCCCCGCGTGATGCGTGGCCAACTCCTCGAGGTACGCAGCGTACGGATCAGCGGCCTCCACGTATTCGTGACGGAGGAAGTCCGGGAAGTAGGGGTAGGCGTGATAGCTGGCGAACTGCCCTCCGGCCCAACCCGACGTGTCGATGTTGTTGGCATCGATCGAGACCAAGTCCTCGGTGCCGGGGTTGGGCTCCGCCGGATGATGGAGCGGGTCGGTGGTCGGCCAGTTGACGAAGGTGAACGGAACCGATCTGCCTCGTTCCGACTGGGCGATCGCCAGATGGTCGAACATCGACGCCAGCCAGGTCTCCGTCGGGGTGGCCCCGCCCGCAGCGGAGACGAGCTCGCCCAGATACGGTGTCAGTCCGGCGTTGTGCCGATCCGATGCGTCGATGATCGTCGGTTCCCATTCCGCGCCGATCGCCCATGCAACGAGCCACGGCGAGACGTCGCCCTCGTACGCTCCGAACTCCGGACGCAGGTGATAGGCGTCGAGCTCACCGTGCACCGCGGCCACCGCCTGATCGATCTCGTGCTCGAACGCCTCCACGACCTCCGGATCCCACAGGTCTTCGGTCTCGAACATGAGCTCCTCGGGCGGCCAGATCCCATGGACGAGGTAGAGCGGGGTGTCGGCATGCTCACGGTTGAAGCGTTCGAGCTCGGTGTAGAAGGCCGGAGGGTGGACCGTGTAGACGCGGATCGCCCGAAACCCCATCTCGATCATCTGCGGGAACCAGCGCCGGTAGTCCTCGGCGGTCAACTGCAGCTCGCCGGGATAGCGGCCCGGCACGGTCACCCCCAGGTTCACGCCCGGAAGGAAGGTCCGCGCCCCGCCCACGGTGTGCACGGTGAACGTCTGGCCCTCGATCGTCGCCACCGCCTCCAAGCCGTCGTCGAGCGTCACCGGCGCCGCGGCCCACGAGGAACGACCGGCGAGCGCAGACGATGGCCGCGCCGCTATCCCCCACGACAGGGCACCCACCAGGGCAGCGGCGAGTGCCGCCACCACCAGGCGGCGGGAGAGGCGGTCGCCACGACGTGGCTTGAGCGGGAGCGTGTCCATACGAGCAGGAACCTCGGAGCGGCAACCTCACACGTATCGGGAGCCGCAGCGGTCCGCTGGATCGAAATTGCGTACGCCAGTGCCGTATCCGGCACTGAGCTACGCAATTTCAGGGCTTGATGGCTTCCACCTGAACCCGGGTGCCGGAATAGGCGACACCCCCGCCCCAGTCGGTGAGCGTGTCGCTGGTGAGGTCGTTGGCGGTCTGCCCGTCCATGTGATCGCCGGACCACCATCCGAAAGGTATCGCGACGATGCCGGGCCTCATCCGCTCTCCGACCCTGGCGACGAGCCGGAGCTCGGCACGGTCGTTCCAGACCCGGGCGATGTCGCCGTCGGCGATCGACCGTGAGGACGCGTCTTCCGCCGACAATTCGACATACGGGCCGCCCTCCGCAGGACCGTGCTTCGGCAGCTGCGTGTACGAGGTGTTCAGGAATCTCGTGTGAGCCTTCGGCGTCAGCAGGCCCAGAGGGAAACCGTTCGGCTCGTCGGTGGCAGGTGAGAAGTCGGGGAGCCCGGGCAAACCCGCCTCGAGGAGCTCCTCCGACCAGAGCTGAGCCTTCCCGTCAGGGGTTCCAAAGCCACCGTTGGCGTACGGCATCAACTCGTCGGGAACGTCCACCCTCACAAAACCCTGCTTCCTGAGAAGCGCCTCATCGACCCCCACGAACGCCAAACGAATGAGCGCCTCGTCGTCGAGCTCGAACAGCGGATCCTGCATCCCGAAGCCGCGAGCAAGTCGCCTCCACAACTCGGTGTTGGGGACCGCCTCGCCCAGCGGATCGATAGCCCTTTCGTTCCACCCCAGGTAGAGGTGTCCCCAACTCTCCACTGCGTCGACCTGTTCGATCTGGGTCGTGGCCGGGAAGATCACATCGGCATGACGGGCGGTGTCCGTCATGAACTGCTCGCTCACCACGGTGAACAGGTCGTCGCGCTCCAGACCACGCCGAATGGCGGAGGCGTTCGGCACGCTGACGAGCGGGTTCCCGTTCCAAACGAAGAGGCCGTGGATCGGAGGGGCCATTTCCTCATCGGTGAGCGCACGGCCGAGATGATTCATGTTGATCGAGCGGCGATCCGCGCGGAGGTCGGGGTCGTAGACCGAAGAGTCCACGTTCACCGACATCCAGGAGCCCACACTCCGGGCCAGGCCACCGCCCGGCACGCGCCACGAGCCGGTGAGAACGGGCAGACAGGCGAGTGTGCGGAAGAACATCGCGCCGTTCTCGTGATGCTCCGCACCGATCAGCGTCCGGATGAAGGCGGGCTTGGACGTGCCGTAGGCACGGGCGAGCTGCTCGATGTCCACGGCCGGCACCCCGCACACCGACGCGGCCCGCTCCGGGGTCCAATCAGCGACGTGCTGCTCGAGGCTTTCGAAACCCGACGCGTACGAATCGATGTACTCCGCGTCCACCAGGCCATCCCGGATGAGGACGTGCATCATGCCGAGCATCAACGCCGTGTCGGTTCCCGGGAGCGGCTGGATGAACCAATCCGCCGACTCTGCGGTCATCGTCCGCATCGGATCGATCACCACCACCCGAGCGCCGTTCGCTCGCGCTTCTTCGACGAACGGCCACAAGTGTCGGTTGGTGAGGCGAGTGTTCGTCCCCCACAGGATCACGAGGCGAGCATGTCTCACCATCATCGGATCGGCTGCCCGCGATGTCCCGTACGTCGCCGCGGTGCCTGCGCCCGCCGTGGCCCCACACAATGATCCCGTCAGAAGTGACGCACCCAAGCCTTCGAAGAAGCGTCGATCCAGCGAGCTCATCTGGATGAGCCCCTGGGTCCCGGCGGACGACCACGGGAGGATCGACTCTCCGCCATGCCGTTCGACGATGTTGCCCACCCGCTCGACCACGGCGGAAATGGCATCGTCCCAGCTGCAGCGCTCGAAGTTCCCTGAGCCTTTGGCACCGATCCGACGCAGAGGATGAAGGAGCCGATCGGGGCTGTACACCCGATCGAGGAAACGGTTCACCTTGGGGCACAGCTCGCCGCGCGAATACGGATGGTCCGGGTTGCCCCTAATCTTCACGGCCCGCCCGTCGTCGACGGTCACCACCCAGCCGCACGAATCAGGGCAGTCGTGATGACAGGTTCCGAGCACAGTCTCCATCGGCCGGAGCCTACCGGTCTCGGCGGCCGGCGACACCCGGATCGGAGGTGACTAGACACGCCGGTCGAACATCCTTCAACCCTTGTGAACCCGGGAACGTGGTCGATCATATGACCGCCGGGGTCTCGGGTGAGTGCCCCCTTCCTCGCCTCGGGATCCCGGCGTAACGTTCTACGAACCTACGTTCTACGTAGAACGTTCTCCGTACCTACGTATTAGGTAGAACGTTCTACGTACACCAGAGGGGCCGTATGCGGTCCGACCGCCGACTACGTAGAACGGCTTACGTTGAACGTTCTACGTACTGCGTGGGCTGTCGGCCGCCTTCCGTCTGCCGTAGCCCCTCCTCCCGGCGGCGGTCTGCCGCGTGCCTCGACCGGGTCTACGCTGTCGGCGATGACCACTCGACATGACGTGTGCGTGATCGGGGCCGGGATCGTGGGCCTGGCGACGGCGAAGGCGGTGGCCGAGGCCAATCCTGGTGCTGCGATCGTGGTGATCGACAAGGAACCTCAGGTCGGCATGCACCAGACAGGGCACAACAGTGGCGTGCTCCACAGCGGCCTCTACTACAAGCCCGGGTCGCTCAAGGCGATGTTGTGCGTTCGGGGACAGCGAGCGATGGCCGACTACTGCGAGACGAACGGCATTGCCTTCAATCGCAGTGGCAAGGTCGTCGTCGCTTCGCACCCCCATGAGCTCCCGGCGATGGACGAACTGCATCGACGTGGCACCGCGAACGGCCTCATCGGGATACGGCGCCTCGACCGGAGCGAGTTGCGGGAGATCGAACCACATTCGACGGGGATTGCTGCGCTGTACGTACCTGAAGCCGGGGTCTTGGACTATTCGGCGGTGACGCGCACACTCGCCGATCGGCTACCCGGGGAGGTTCGACTCGGGTCGGCGGCACAACGGATCGCATCCGATTCCGACGGTGTCGAAGTGAACACTGCATCCGAGACCCATCGTGCGAGGGTGCTCGTCAATTGCGCCGGACTGCATTCGGACCGCGTGGCGGAGATGGCTGGGCTGATCCCATCCGTGAAGATCGTGCCGTTCCGCGGAGAGTATTACACGCTGACTCCTGACGCTGCCGAGCTGGTGAAGGCATTGATCTACCCGGTGCCTGACCCGCGATTCCCCTTCCTCGGGGTCCATTTCACGCGGAGAGTCGATGGCTCGGTAGAAGTGGGTCCCAACGCCGTTCCGGCGATGGGACGAGAGCACTATCGCGGCACCAAGCCCGACCTGTCCGACGTGTGGGAGACGGTCACGTACCCGGGTGTGCGACCGCTCGTCCGCAAGTACTGGCGTACCGGCATCGCCGAGGCGTGGCGTTCCGCCCGCCGTTCGACCTACGCCCGAAGTGCTCGGACGCTGGTGCCTGAGATCCGCGCCGAACATCTGATGCCAGGGGGTGCCGGCATCCGAGCCCAGGCTCTGACCACCGACGGACAGCTCGTCGACGACTTCGCCATCATGACCGGTGACCGATCCGTCCATGTGCTCAACGCCCCATCGCCTGCCGCAACGGCCAGCTTGGCCATCGGTGAACACATCGCCGGCCTCGTCTCCGAACGACTGAAGTCTTCGGCCTGATCGGCGCTCGGCCGCTCGTCACCCTGCGATCGGGTCGGACGTGTCGCCTTCGATCGGAGACCAGGCCCGCCAACGGCGATCCGTCAGCTCCAGACGGAGGGGCATGCCGAAGGCGGTGCTCAAGCTCTCGGCGGTCAACACATCGGCGATCGATCCGTTGGCGACCACACGGCCGCCTGACAGCATGATGATGTGACCAAAACCCGGTGGGATCTCTTCCACATGGTGGGTGACCAGCACCACCGGTGTCGGGTCGCCGTCTCCTGCCAGGGCAGCCAGCGATTCCACCAGCCGCTCGCGGGCGCCGAGGTCGAGTCCGACCGCCGGCTCGTCGAGCAGCAGCAACTCCGGGCTCGCCATGAGGCTCCTCGCTATGAGGACTCGCTTCTTCTCACCTTCGGACATCGTGCCGAATTCGCGCTCTGCCAGATGCTCGGCATGCATACGGCGCAGACATTCGCGTGCCCGATCCCAGTCGGCGGGGTGGTAATCGTGCCACCGGGTGTCGACGAAGCTCGCATGCATTCCGGTGAGCACCACTTCAACAGACGGAAACGTCGTCCGGACCAGCGCGGCAGGCGCCGCCCCCACGTATCCGATCCGGGGACGCAGTTCGCGAACATCGGCCTTGCCGAGTCTCTCTCCCAGCAGTCGGACCGATCCCCGCGCCGGAAAGAGGTAGCTCGATACGACCTCCATGAGCGTCGTCTTCCCGGATCCGTTGGCGCCGAACAACACCCAGCGTTCTCCCGGGAGGATCTGCCACGAGACGTCTTCGAGCAAGCGCTTGCCGCTCTTGATGACGGTCACACCCTGGAGTGACACGACGGGATTGCGGCTGTCCATGGCCCGGCATGATACGGACTACGGAGTCGGGCCGAGACCACCTTGACTTCAACCCCACTTGAACTCGTACGCTGCTGCCATGCCTTTGGACCAAGCCACGACCAACCGCCTCGCCCACATCCGCACCATCGACCTGACCACCTTTGGGCGAAGAACCGGCCGCCCGTCACGCATCGAGATCTGGTGGTTCCACTTCGAACAGAGCTTCATCGTGACGGGGACCCCGGGCCCGCGCCATTGGCTGGCGAACGTTCGGGCCGACCCCCGCGTCATCGTCCACGCGGGGGAATCGGATCACCCCGGCCACGCCGCGGAGGTGCTCGACTTCGAGCGGAGACGGCGGTTCTTCTCACAATCGGACTCAGAAGTCCACTGGTACCGCTCACAAGCGGAGCGAGACCGACTCGTGGCGGAGGCACCGATGATCGAAATCCGCTTCGATTGACTCCACGCCGAAGTCCAGGTTGCTAGGAATGTGGCATGACGTCGGGCGCAGCATCCGCCCGAGGACTGCGGACCCACGTGAACGACTCGATACTCGATCTCGACGCCACTGCGGCGATGGACCCGACGGTGGCCGGAGCCAAGGCCGCCTGGTTGGCGCGTGCTCGTCGGGCGGGACTGCCGGTTCTGCCCGGAATCGTGATACCTGCGCCGGTTTCGATCCCGACGATGCAGCTCGGGCTGTCGGCCCTCCGAGAACGCGGGCCTGGCGGCGCACGCCTCACGATGGCGCAACATCCGCTACCGATCGCCGTCTCACACGCGCTCGAAGAAGGCGTGCGCTCCCTGGGCATCCCGGTCATCGTGCGCTCGTCGAGCCTCCTGGAGGACAACGGTGAGTGGGCGGGCGCCTTCGAGTCCTTCACAGCGACCCATGTCGACGACGTCGAGCCCGCGGTGAGGAGCTGTTGGGCATCCGCCTTCACGCACTCGACGCTGATGCGGGCCGAGGCCGCGGGGATCCCGCCGGGATCGGTGCCGATGGCGATCCTCATCCAGCCCTTCGTGACTGCCAGATACGGCGGTGTCGCCCGAACGGTGAGGGGCGGCGTCGAGATCCTGGTGGCCGAAGGCTCATCGGCGTTGCTCCTCGATGGCAAGGTCGACGACCGGGGCGCAGAGAGCTCGCTCGACGCCTCGACTCGCCGCCGACTCGTCGAACTGCTCGAGCGGGCAAGCGATGAACTGGGCATCACGGCCTTCGACTGGGCTCTCTCAGACGACGACGTCGTGCTGTTCCAGCTGACACGTGCGATTCGCAGGATCGCTCCACACTCGGAGCCGACAGCCGATGTCGACCATCCGATGGCCGTCAGAGTGAGTCAGGTTCTGCGGCGGACCCCTGGAGCGCTCGGTCGCCAGTTCGTGCTTCCGTGGTCGATGGGGATGGCCCCGGAGCTCATCGACGAGCTGGCGAGGGCGGCCACCGCCGATGTCGGACCGCTCAAGGCCATCGACCGGGCCGACGAGTTGGCACGGTCATTGACCGCTGAGGTATGGAACCGTGCCCGGCCGATTGCGTGGTCGGAGGCGATGAAAACGATGGCGGCCCTGGCCGAACCAGATCCCAGACCGGCGCTGGACGCTATCGCGGGCCTGCGAACGCCGGACCTGGAGGCGGCCAGCGAGGTGATGGCCCTGGTCGGTCGCGTACGACAGGCGCTCACTGCGCTCCGGCCGGGGCTCCCCCCTTCCGAGGTTTGGCACATCGACATCTCTGCAGCCGTCGACATCCTCTCAGGCACGCCCGTGGAGCTTCCGACCCGCGTCGACATGTATGACCAGTTCGACTCAGCGGTCATCTCACACATCGGTCGACGCGCCGACGGAGTGCCGGCGTCGCCCGGGCGCCGATCGGGCCGCGCGTTTGTCGTAGCGGATCCAACGGATCTCTCGGCCTACCGGCCCCGCGATGTGGTCGTCGCCTCCGAGCCCGATCGAGATCTCGCCCCTCTGCTGTGGACGGCCTCGGGTCTGGTCACCGCAGCCGGATCACCGGTGGCCCATCTCTTCGAAGTCGCCAGAGCCCGCAACATCCCGGCCGTCACGAACATCGACATCGACACGCTCGGCCACGGCGATCGGCTCGAGCATGCCCTGTGCGTCGACGGCTTCAACGGTTCTGTCTTCTCAACTGGCTGGTGAGTCGGGCGCCGGACGCATCACCAGCCCGGCCACTCCGATCGCAGCGAGAAGCAGCCCGACCACGGTCAGGAATGCAGCGAGCCCGACCGAGGTCTCGTAGCCGACCGGCAGCGACAGATCCGGGTCCGATTCCAGGTAACGGATCACTATCGGATCCCCGATCGTCAGGGCGTTCCAAGCTTGGCGGTCGATGGGCCATTCGCCGACGTGAGACGCGCCCGCCGCCGTCGACCAGCGGTACCCGACCAGGAACTCGGTGGCGCCGTCGGTGTCGAACACCTCGGTCTTTTCGATGACCTGGGCTGCGACCTCCGTGCCGCCGGCGACCACCTCGCGATGTCTCGCGTACACGGCCCAGCTCGCCGCCACGACAAGAAGCCCGACGATGAGCAGACCGGCGCCGACCATCCGCAGGGTTGATATGGAGGCCGGCTTCGCCACGCCCCTCAGCGTGGCAGATCACGCCTGGGTGTCGAGGCTCCGCAGTTCGGGGAGCACGTCGGAGCGCATGATGTCCAGGAGCCGACCAGGGTCGGTGGAGGCCACCTGGATGGACACGTAGTCCGCTCCCACGTCGGTCACGAGCTCGGCGTAGGCATCGATCAGCCCGGCCACGTCGTGGACGATCGTGTACTTGTCCAGGATCTCGCCCCGATCCATCGCATCGGCACGCTCTCTGAGGACCATCGGATCGACCGCCTCGAGTCGACCCTCGGCACGAAGACCACGCATCGACCCCAGCGCCTTCCAGGCTTCGTCGAGATCCTCGGCGAAGACCGTCCAACGGGTGGCGAGAACCGTCCCGGCGTTGCCGTGCTCAATCGACGACGCCCGGAACGGAGCGATCACCCGCTCGATCGTCTCTTCCGGCTTCTTCACCGACGTGATGAGCCCATCGGCACGCCGCCCGGCGAACGTCGCCGACTGAGGCCCGCCTGCGGCCATCAGGATCGGCAGCTTCCCGAGCGGCGGGCTGTAGAGCTTCGCCTTGTCGGTCGTGTACCAGTCGCCTTCGAAGTCGAGCTTCTCGCCGGTGAACAACCGGTGCATGATCTCGAGCGCCTCCCGCATGCGGTTGATGCGCTCCTTGTAGTCGCCGAACTCGAAGCCGAGAGGACCTTCGTTGATGTTCTCGCCCGTCCCGACACCGAGAAGGAACTTCCCACCGCTCAATCGATCGACCGTGGCTGCGGCCTGGGCGATCAGCGCCGGGTGATAGTGGTAGAGCGGACATGTAACCGACGTCGCCAGCTCGAGGTCGGTGCGAGCAGCGACTGCGCCGAGCCACGACCAGACGAAACCGGAGGCGGACTCGTCGTCCACCCACGGGTGGAAGTGATCGGAGCCCAACACCATGTCGAAACCCGACTGCTCCGCTTTCGACGCCTGGTCCACGAGCAACTCTGGCTGATACGACTCGTGCGAGCAGAGCCATCCGAACTTGACCATTCCGTGTGTCTCCTGAAACGACTGCCACCGATCCTAGGGACGGGCCGCAGCTGTCGGCATTCAGCGCTCGTAGAGTCGCGCCGTGCGCGCTCAGACAGAATCGGACTTTGCGACGGCGGTGGGTCGGCTCGCCGACAACGACCGTTTCCTCCACGATGTGGTGAAGGCGTTCGGTCCGCCCCCATTCTGGACCCGCGAACCCGGCTTCGAGACCCTGGTGCTCTTCATCCTCGAGCAACAAGTGTCGCTCGCGTCGGCCGCTGCTGCCTTTGGCCGCCTCGAGGCGCGCACCGGCGGCGTGACCCCGGAGTCGGTGCTGGCCTCGACCGAGGACGAGCTGCGTGCAGACGGGTTCTCGCGCCAAAAGCAGGGTTACGTGCGCGGTCTCGCCGTCGCCTTGTTGGAGGGCGACCTGGACCTGGAGGCGCTCGCCGGCCTTCCCGACGCCGAGGTCCGACGGCTGCTCACGACCCAGAAGGGCATCGGCAACTGGACCGCAGACGTTTACCTGCTGTCGTGCCTCCGTCGCCCCGACCTGTGGCCGGTCGGCGACCGCGCCCTCCAGGTGGCGGCCGCAGAGACTCTCGGGTTGCCGGCGATACCCGATCAGACCGGGCTGACGAAGATCGGAGAACGGTGGCGTCCCGACCGGTCCGCCGCCGCTCGGATCCTCTGGCACGGCTATCTGTCCCGTCGTGGCCGCACCGCCTCACCTGCGTGACCATGGATCGAAATTGCGTACGCCAGTGCCGTATACGGCACTGAGCTACGCAATTTCGGGTTCGGGCGGGGTCAGCCGGTCAGAGCACGGTGGAGGAAGGCGGCCATCTCACCCCGGGTCACCGACGCCGCCGGACAGAAGCGAGTGTTGGCAGGAGGGTTGCAGCCGTACGTGATACCGGCATGGGCCAGTCTCTCGATGTCGGACTCGAACACCGAACCATCATCATCGGAGAACTCATGGTCGCCCGATGCCGACAGCGCCAGGGCTCGGACCAGGAACGCCGCCATCTGCCCTCTCGTCACCGGGTCTTCCGGGCAGAAGCGGGTGTTGTCGGGCGGGTTGCACCCGAGGGTGATCCCGGCATGGGCGAGCTTTTCGATGTCGGACTCGAACACGGAGCCGTCGTCGTCGGTGAACTGGAGCGTGCCGGACGACGAGAGGCCAAGGCCTCGCACGAGGAACGCCGCCATCTGCCCTCTCGTCACCGGATCAGCCGGGCAATAGAAGTCCGACCAGGGGGGATTGCATCCGCCGGTGATGCCCTTGGCGGCCAGCCACGCAACGTCGCCGGAGAAGACGTTCGAGTCGAGGACGTCGAAGAACCCGGAGGCAGGCATGTCGATGGCCTGGGGTGCAGGAACGTCGTGGCCGGCGACGAGTTCGCCCGATTGTGGGATCCCGGACACCGAGAACTCGCTGAGGATGTTCCACAGCATCCAGCCGAGGCCGAGCCCGTCGACCGCCACGATCTGAGTCCGCACCTGATCCGGGGTGTACCAGAAGTCCTGGAGCCACGGCCTCAGCACCACCTGGGAGTCGCCCATTCGGGCCAGAGCGTCCTTCGATGCGTTGGTGACGACCGGGCCGGGATGGTCGTTCGGAACTGCGAATCCGTACCAACCCGTCGAATAATGACTCGGGTAGATCATCGGCGACACGACGTCGACCACCGATGCGATGGACTCGAAATGCTGGCCGATGTTTCCGTCGCCCGTCGTGTTCGTGATCCACCCGAAGATGTCGGCGGCGGTGGCACACCCCATCGGTTCAAGCCGCTTTCGTGCCTGTGCGAGGAAGTCGGTGATCGTGGCGACCCGCGAGTCGGCGTCGACGGGACCGTCGAACCTCACGTGTTCGTTGCCACCGTCGGGGAACCTCACGTAGTCGAACTGCACCTCGTCGACGCCGAGCGCACAGGCCTCCTCTGCCAGCCGCAAGGCGTATTCCCGCGGCTCGGGGTCGGTGGGGTCGAGGAAGTACTGACCGTTGCGGTTGAGCGGGCCGCCGGTGGCGAGATCGGTCGCCGCCCATTCGGGCCGCGCCTTGGCGGCGATCGGGTCCTGGAAGGTCACGATCCGAACCACCACGTAGAAGCCTTGATCGTGGGCTTGCTTCGTCCTCGCCGCCAGGTCGAAGGACTCGGCGGCCTGTGACCCGAGAGCCTCGACGGTGGCGTTGTCGGAGAAGTGGTAGACCTTGCCGTTCTCGTTCTTGATGTCGATCATCAGCGTGTTGACGGCGGTCGTGGCACCGATGTCCAGCATCTCCTGGAACTCTGCGTCCGTGGCCGGGACCCAGCCGGCGACGTGAATCCCGCGGCTGATCCTCTCGGGCATGGTGATTCGCAGATACTCGGCCGAGCCGTCCCAGCCGACACTCTGCGAGATGTAGGCGACGCGGTCTAGTGTGAGGGTTCCAGGCGCCACCCCGCGGAACACGAACCGCCCGTCGTCGTCGGTGGTGTAGCCGGCACCGCCCAGCGTCACCTCCACGTCGCCGAGCGGCACACCCCGGCGGTTGACGACGATCCCGAGCAGATCGTCGCCGGCAGATGCCGGGATGGGCATCGCAGCGAGCAGAACCAGCGTGATGACGACCAGATTCCGGAGGCGGCGCACCGGGGGATTGTGCCACCGGCGCGCCGCCGATTGGTGGTTCAACGACCGCGCAAGGCTCGACGCATGATCTTTCCGGTCGTGGTCCGGGGCAGGTCTGCGACGAAATGCACCTGCCGCGGAACCTCGTGGGCCGCGAGCCGCGTCCTCACGTGACCTTGGAGCTCATCGATCAATTCGTCGCTCGGCTCGTGCCCCTCGCGCAGAACGACGAATGCAGCGGGGATCTGACCGCGAATCTCGTCTGGCATGCCCACCACCGCACACATCGACACGGAGGGATGACCCATGAGCGATGCCTCGATCTCCCCGGGGCCGATGCGATAGCCCATCGAGTTGATCACATCGTCCTTCCGGCTCCGGAACCACAGGTAGCCGTCGTCGTCCTCGATTCCGAGATCTCCGGTGAGCAGCCAGCCCTCGTCGTACTTGTCCGCAGTGGCCTGGGGACGGTTCCAGTACTCGAGCATCATCACCGGATCGGGGGCTCGCACCGCGATCTCGCCCTCGATGCCCACAACAGGTTCGACGTCGGCGTTCAGCACCCGCACGTCATGGCCGGGCATGGCCCGGCCCATCGATCCGGGGCGGACCGGGAAGAGAGACGCACAGTTCCCCACCACGAGGTTGGCTTCGGTCTGCCCATAGCCCTCGTTGATCTGACACCCGAGGTGATCTCGTACCCAGGTCAGCATTGCGTCGCCCAACGCTTCCCCGCCCGTGAAGATGGCCCTCAGTGCCAGGTCCGAGCGCGAGATCCCTGCCGCCCGCATCATCTTGAGGGCGGTTGGCGGCAAGAAGGCCAGCGTCACCCCCTGAGCCGCCATCACGCCGGCCGCCCACTCAGGATCGAAATCGTGGGCGGCGGTCAGCACCGGCATGCCGAAGTACCACGCCGGGATGAGGACGTCCATCAACCCGCCGATCCATGCCCAGTCCGCCGGCGTCCAGATCAGGTCGCTCGGCGCGGGCGCTGGATCGAGCCGGGTGAACACCGAAAGCTCGCTGCGGCCCATCGGGGCGAATTCGACGAAGTCGTAGTACAGCTCGAATCCGGAGAGATGCCCGACGATCGAACGATGGGCATGAAGAGCCCCCTTGGGTTGGCCGGTCGTGCCCGAGGTGTAGATCAGAAAGGCGGGGTCCTCGGCGCCGGTGTCGGCCGGGTCCACCGGCTCTCCCGAGCACAGTGCCTCGAACGACGTGCCGAGTTCGACGATCGGAATCGATGGCGCAGCCTCACGGACTTTCTCCAGATTGTCCGGGCTGACGATCGCCATCGTCGCCCCCGAGTCCTCGAGCCGGTACGAGATCGCATCGGGACCGAACAGTGATGCCAGCGGCAACGAAACGGCACCCAGCTTCCAGAGCGCCAGGTGAGCCAGCCCGACTTCCGGTGACTGTGGTGCGACGATCGCCACGCGGTCGCCACGACGTAAGCCGGCGCGCGTCAAGCCGCCTGCCAGCCGCCCAGACGTCTCGGCGAGGTCCCCAAAGGTGCGGGTGGTGACAACACCGTGAGCATCGATCGACACCAGCGCCCGGTCACCCGGCGGATGGACGTCGGAGCACATCACTCCCATGTTGAGCCGGTCCGGGACCGTCCAATCGAATCCGGCGCAAAGTGCCTCGAACTGCGGAAGCGAAGCCATCGACGCCACCGTACCGGGCGGACCGGAGGCTTGACGTCTGTGGTTAACGCCGTTATGTTATCGACCTTCAGTTAACGACGATCAGTTATCGCCGTTCAGCGAAAGGGAGACGGACATGGAGACACTTGCTCGCCTGGTGGTCAGATACCGCTCGGCCGTGTTGATCGCGGCGGCGGTTGCGGTCACCGCTGCAGGCATCTACGGAGGAGGCGTCGCCTCCTCGCTGTCGAACGGCGGTTTCAGCGATCCTGAAGCAGAGTCGGTTCGGGCCGCGGAGACATTGGCCGCCGAGTTCGGGGCCGCGCCGCCCGATGTGATCCTCGTGATTCGCACCGAGCAGGGCACGGTCGACGATCCGGTCGTGGCGGCGGCGGCAACAGAGATCACCGAGAAGCTCTCTGCGGAGGCTGGGGTCACGCAAGCGTCTTCGTATTGGACGTTGGGCTCGCCGCCCGGGCTCAGGAGCGACACAGCAGACGCCGGCCTCGTGTTCGCCTCGCTTGCCGGCTCCGACGGGGAGGTCACCGGAAGAGCGGCTGCCCTCGCCGAGGAATACCGCGGCCACGGCGGCTCGCTCGAGGTTCTGGTGGGGGGAAGTGGTCCACTGTTCGCCGAAATCCAGGAGACGATCGAATCAGACCTGGCGCGGGCAGAGGCGATCGCCCTCCCCATCACACTTGCGCTGCTGGTCGTCATATTCGGCAGCGTGGTGGCAGCCTCGCTACCGCTGGGAGTCGGGCTGTTCTCGATCGTGTGCACGTTCGCCGCCCTCGAGACCATCACACGGTTCACCGAAGTCTCGATCTTCTCCCTGAACCTCACGACGGCTCTCGGGCTCGGCCTGGCGATCGACTACGCACTGTTCGTCGTGTCGAGATTCCGGGAGGAGCTCGCCGGCGGATGGGCAGTGGACGAAGCTGCACGCCGTACCGTTCTCACGGCCGGCCGGACCGTTCTGTTCTCGGCAGGCACGGTCGCAGTGTCATTGGCCGCAATGCTCGTGTTCCCGCTCGCGTTTCTGAGATCGTTCGGCTACGCAGGGATCGCCGTGGTAGCCCTCGCCGCAGTCGGTGCCGTCGTGGTTCTCCCCGCCGGCCTCGCCGTGCTCGGCCACAGGATCGAGCGCCTGCGGATCCGCCGGGTACGGACCGACACCGACGGAACCGGCGTGTGGCATCGGATCGCAACCGCAGTGATGAGGCGACCGGTGCCGATCGCCACGATTGCCATCGTGGCGCTGGTGGCCCTCGGCGCACCCTTTCTCCAGGTCAGGCTCTCGCAATCGGACGACCGGGTCCTGGCACCCGGGGCGGCGGCGCGAGAGGTGGGTGATGTCCTGCGGGACGAGTTCGCCGCCTTCGAGGCGAACTCGCTCGCCGTGGTCGCCGCCAAAGGGACACTCGGTGATTCGGCCTCCATCGCGATGAGCTTGTCGCTCCTCGACTCCGTGGCGCGTGTCGACAGCGCCGGGGGGTCGCATGTGGCGGGGACGCTGGTTGCACCTCCGACCCCGGCGTCGGCCCGGTTCGTCTCCGATGGTGGCTTCTATCTGTCGGTGGTGCCGGAGGTGACGCCGTCGTCTGTCGCCGGCGAGAAGCTCGTCGGTGAGATCCGGGCACTCGACGCACCCGTCGATTTCATCGTCGCCGGTCCGGCCGCCGACCTCGTCGACACGAAGGACTCGCTGTTTGCCGCACTGCCGTGGGCGTTGGGAATCATCGCCACCGTGACCTTCGTCGTGCTGTTCCTGATGTTCGGATCGCTGTTGGTACCCGCCAAGGCGGTGGCCTTGAACATGCTGTCCTTGTCGGCTGCATTCGGATCGATGGTGTGGATCTTCCAGGAGGGACATCTGTCGTCGATCCTGAACTTCACCCCAACCGGAGCACTCGATCTGACCATGCCCATCCTGATGTTCTGCATCGCATTCGGGCTCTCGATGGACTACGAGGTGTTCTTGTTGTCGCGGATCAAAGAGGAGTACGACGGTGGAGCGACCAACGAGGCGGCTGTGGCGGCCGGCCTCGAGCGAACCGGTCGCATAGTCACGGCAGCGGCGCTCCTGATAGCCGTCGTCTTCATTGCATTCGCGACCTCGAGCGTCACCTTGATCAAGATGTTCGGACTCGGAATGACGATCGCGGTCCTGGTCGACGCCTTCGTGGTGCGCGCAACCCTCGTGCCGGCATTCATGCGCCTGGCGGGCTCGGCCAACTGGTGGGCGCCTCGCTGGATGCGGAGTCTGCACGACCGGTTCGGGATCTCCGAGCGGGTGGTACCCGACCCGGTACCGCCTAAGCTCAAATCGGAGCCCGCCACCAGCTGATGACCATTCACCGTTCCTCGACCGAAGCCGACGACGCCCGCACCAGCGGGCGTCGTCGCGCCCGCAAAGGCGAGGGCGAGCTCCTCCGCGACGAGATCATCGATGCAGCTGAGGAACTGTTGGTCGAGAAGGGGTCGAAGGACGCCGTCACCATCCGGGCCGTGGCCCGCGCCGTGGGCGTGAGCGCACCCTCCATATACCTGCACTTCGCCGACAAGGACGAGCTGTTCTACGAGACGTGCCGACGTGTCTTCGACGGGCTCAACGCTCGGCTGCTGGGTGCATTCGCCGACGCCGAGAGCAACATCGTCGATCGCATGCTCCGAGCGGGCAAGGCCTACATCGAGTTCGGGCTCGAACACCCCGGCCAATACCTGGTGATCTTCGGCGCAGTCCCCCCCGATCAGATGCACCCCGATGAGCTCATGACCGACCCGGGAGTCCAGTCCTTCGAGCTTCTGGTCGGCGCCATCGAGGCCGGTGTCGACAACGGCGAGCTCCGAGCGGACCTCGACGTCGCGGCAACCGCGATCGCCGTGTGGGGGGCCGTCCACGGGACCACGCAGTTGCTCATCACAAAACGAGGCATCGAGCGCATCAACATCCCCGCCGACGATCAGGTGATCGAAGCGTCCCTCAGAATCATCCTCGAGGGGCTCCGTGCCTGAGCGCCCGGTCCGGACCATCGATCATGTGGTCCACGCAGTCGACGACCTCGACGAGGCGGCGACAGCCTACGAAGGTCTCGGTTTCACGGTCACGCCTCGTGCCGACCATCCGTTCGGCACCTCGAACCGCCTGGTCGTGCTGCAAGACACCTACATCGAGATCGTCTCCGTGACCGATCCGCAACGCATCCCCACGGCGGGTTTCGCTGCGGGCGTGACATCACGGCTGCGCGAGCGTGGCTCCGGCATCTCCCACGTGGTCCTGTCGTCGTCGGACCCGGCCTCGGACCTCGCCGAACTCGGGCCGCTGGCGACGGGCGAGATCTTCAGCTTCTCCCGGCCCGCACCTCAGGTCGACGGCACCGAGGTCCGCGCGTCCTTCGAATGTACCTTCGCGAAAGGCACGGTAGACCTCGGCATGTTCCTGTGCCGACACATGGTGCCGACGGCCGTGTGGAACGAACGCAACCAGTGGCACCCGAACCGCGCGCTCCACATCGAGGAACTGAGCCTCCCGGTGCAGCCTTCCACCCTCGACACACTTGCGACGATGGCACGAACCCGGGCTACCGATCAGGGGATCCAGGCCGGGAGCACGTGGATCACCACCGGTCCGGCGGCGATTCGCTTCGACACGATCCTGCGGCCGATCGAGATCGGCGGAGTAGCGGTCGGTGGCGGCGTCGATTGACCTGGGATGGGGGTCAGCGAGATGCCTTGCGCTCTTTGAGCGCGTTGTAGTCGGCCATGAAACGATCCATCTCGGCCACGTAGGCCTTGGAGTCCTCTTTGATCGACTCGTCGTGGTGGCCGTGGCGGAGGCCCATGGCCAGCGCCGCGAAGCGGGCTCCCCGAAGGTAGAACCCGAGACCTTCGAATGGCATGGCTCGCGGACCGGGCTCCGCCGGGCCGATCTCGATCGGTTCCTGGGTGGTCGGCGGGAGCCCGAGGACTCGAGCCGCGGCCACCACGTCGTCTTCGGGAATCCGATCGGCGAAGTCGCGGGACGTCCATCTCCATTCCTCGTCCCCGTCGACACCGATCAGCACGATCGCCGGATACGCCAGATCGCGGGCGTCGTCGGGGTTCGACAGGCCGAACGGCTCGATCGCCTGCGAGCGATCGGGATCAGAGAGATACGGGAAGGGGAGCTCGAGCTTCTCGACCATCGCCGCGTGTTGAGCAGGCGAGTCGATGTCGATCGCCGCCACTCGCACACCGGCGGTCAACAACTCGTCGTGACGTGAGGCCAAGCTGACCAGCTGGCCGTTGCAGTAGGGTCACCAGTCCCCTCTCAGAAAGACGAGGAGCATGCCGGCACCACGTTGCGTCGATAACGTCCACGGGCGGCCCGCCTGGTCGAGAACTGTGAAGTCGGGAGCAACCATTGCGACACCGTAGCGGCACCCACCGAACGACGAGAGCCCCGATCCACTGATGGGCTTCGCACTACACCCCGCATGCCGCTGACCGCCGTGATCGTGGGGGCCGGTCAACGCGGCTGCGACATCTACGGGTCCTGGGCCCTCGCCCACCCCGACCTGCTCTCGGTGGTGGCGGTGTGCGACTCCAACCCCGAAAGGGCTCGGCTGATGGCGGAGCGTCATGGCGTCGGCCACGGTTCGGTCTTCACCTCGACCGCCGCCCTGTTCGGGCTCGGTCGGGTGGCGGACGCGTGCATCATCGCCTCTCCCGATCGTCTGCACCATGAACATGCCACCTACGCCCTGGAAAGCGGCTACCACGTGCTGGTCGAGAAACCGATGGCGGCGACCCTCGGAGATTCAGTCGATCTGGTTCGCACATCCGGGGGCTCGACCGGATCGCTCCACGTGGGACACGTCCTGCGACACACCGCCTTTTTCCAAAAGCTCCACGAGTTGGTGGGCGAGATCGGCGACATCGTGACCGTCGAACACCGCGAGAACGTGGTGGCGTGGCACATGGCCCACTCCTTCGTCAGGGGCAACTGGTCGAAGTCCGAGGCGTCCACGCCGATGATCGTGGCGAAGTGCTGCCATGACTTCGACATCCTGGCGTGGAACCTCGACTCGCCCGTGGCCCGCGTCGCCTCCTTCGGGTCGTTGTTCGAGTTTCACCCGGAACGGGCACCGGCCAACTCGACTCCCCGGTGTTTGGATTGCCCCGTGGGGGATTGTCCCTACGACGGTCGACGTGTCTACCTCGATCAGCGGACGACAGGATGGCCGGTGTCCGTCATCACCGATGACCTTTCCCCGGCGGGCAGAGAACACGCCCTCCGCTCCGGGCCGTACGGCCGCTGCGCCTTCCAGGCCGGATCCACGGTCGTCGACCATCAGGTCGTGGCGATGCAAACTGAGAGCGGCGCGTCGGTGACTCTCACCATGCACGGCCATTCTCCGCACGAGCATCGGAGCATGCGTTACGACGGGACACGGGCGACCATACGCGGGGTGTTCGGGAAACGTCAGCACCTGGAGATCGGCCGACATCGGGATGGGACATTCCGCGACGTTCCGGTCACCGCCGAAGAGAGCGGCCACGGTGGGGGCGACGATGGAATCATGCGGGCCTTCGTCGAATCGCTCAGTAGCGGGACTCCGGGACCGACCGGCGCATCGGATGCCCTCGAGAGTCATCTGCTCGCATTCTCGGCGGAACAAGCCAGAGTGACCGGGGAGATCGTGAACATGAACGAGATCCGGAAGATGGCTCGATGAGCGTTCGCACCGCATTCCTCGAGGCGGCCACCCGGACGCGCCCACTGATCGAGGAGCCGGTGGTGGGAGCCCGATGGCACGATCCATCGGCACTCGATCGGCTCACGATCGGTCAGCTGACAGCTCATCTGGTGCGCTCCGTGACGACAGTGGCCACCTATCTCGGCTTGCCCGATCCGGGGATACGCGAGGATCTCGTGGACGCAGCGGGGTACCTCGTGTCGATCGAAGGGCTCTCAGATGTCGATGGCCCCGATCTCGACAACGAACTGCACACGCAGATCCGGAGCCGGGCCGAAGCGGGGGCGGCGGCAGGGCCGATGCCGGTCCTCGCGGCGTGGGATGCAGCCACCGAAGAGCTCACCGGCCGGCTGGCGGTCGAACCACCCACCCGGGCGGTCGAGGTACTCGGGAGTCGCCGGATCATGCTCGACCAGTACCTCATCACCCGCCTGGTCGAGATGACCGTCCACGCCGACGACCTCGCCGTCTCCGTCGGATTGCCGACCCCCGAGTATCCAGACCGCGCGTGGGAGCTGGTGATCGGATGCCTCACGGAGGTCGCGATTCGTCGGCACGGGCATCTCGCCGTCATCAGGGCCATGACTCGTACCGAACGAGACGACGCGCGGGCCATGCGAGTCCTCTGAGGGGCGAAGACGATCGGCCTGCACAAACGGCCTCCGACTCCGAAACCCTGAGGCGTTGCGGCCGACTGGACCAGCCAGAGCATCGAGAGTGCCAATGGCTGCCACACGCGATCCACAAACCACCGCGACCCACCATTCCATCCTCGTAGTTGCGCTCGCCGCAGTCGGTATGATGGCCGCCGCAGCAACCGCCCACCTCTCGCCCGCTCCCTCCATCTCGGCCGCAATCGTGATGACTTCCGCAGGCTTGCTCGCCATTCGGGCTTCCCCGCGGAAGGTGCTTGCCGGCGGGTCGGCCCTGGCCGCGACGTCCGGCATCGCCGGCTACATCCTGTTCGACGGAACCGCGCTCGACGCCGCCTCCGCGGCCTTCCTCGTTGCCCTCACGTGTCTCCTCGCAGGAGAAGTGGCCAAGCGGGTGCGCGCAATGGCCGGCCCGAGAGCCGGGCAGGCGCACAAGCACCTGCTCGACGATCGCTACCCCGCCGAGCCACCGCTGCTCGAACTGGCGCGCTCGACCTTGGGTCAGATGGAACCGGCCGAGGTGGAGGCGTCGTTGGAGGCACTCATCGAAGCGCTGGATTGCGATGCCATCACCCTGTGGCAGAACGCCGATGCCCAAGGGACGCTCCGCGGAAACGTGGTCTGTTGGGCCGGTCTCCCCGCCGTCACCTCCGACGGGATCTTGTGGGCACGGGCGCCGTCGGTGACGACGTGCTTCTCCACCGGAAGACCACACGTTTTCTCCGACGTCAACCACGTCCCCAGCCCGGACCGGGCGATCTACCGCCGACTCGGGTTCACCGCCGCAGTCGAGTTTCCCGTCATGGTGAACGGGAAGTGGGTCGGCCATGTGACCCTCGCCTGCCGGGCCGGCATCCGGACGTGGGAGCAGCAGGAGATCGACGCGGTGGAGGTCGTCGCCGACCTCATCGCGGCGCGTTGGGAACGAAGCGCCGCCGTGCAACAGATGGAACGGGTGGTCGCCCAGCGTGACCGGTCACTGTTGATCCAACGGGCGATCAGCGAGTCGGCTCGCATGATCTTCGAAGCGGATCACGAGGAACTCGGCGGGGTCTTGAAGCTCGTGCTGAGCAGCCTCGGTGGCGACGCCGCGTTCCTGATGAATGTCCGGAACCACGACGAGCATGGCCCGGGTCTCGAGACCGCCGCATCAGCGCTGGCGCCGGGAACGCAGATACCCGACCATCTCCAGACCGGCGCGTGGATCACCACCCCCGTCCACTACATCCCGGCCACCACGGGCGAAACGATGATCATGTCGGACATCGAGGATCTCGGACCCGAGGCGCAGGCCTGGTACGCCGCCAACATGCCCAAAGCTCGAGCGGCGATGTTGTTTCCGATCGTGAGCAACGACTCCGTGGTCGGGGTGATCGGGATGGCCTCGTCGCGATCGAGGGTATGGGAGGCAGCCGAGATGCGCACGCTGTCGACGATCGCTCAGATGATCGGCGTTGCTCGGACCAGGGGCGACGCTCGCCGTGGACTCGAAGAGGTGGTGAAGGCCAAGGATTCGTTCATCGCATCGGTCAGCCACGAGCTCCGGACGCCGATGGCAGTCGTGATGGGGCTGTCGTCCGAGTTGGACGCCCGGTGGTCGGACTTCTCCCAGGAGGAGGTCACGGAGTTCATCGATCTGATCGCGCGTGAGAGCAGGGCCGTGTCCCACATCATCGAAGACCTGCTGATCGCCGCCCGAGCCAGTGCCGAGTCGATCACGGTGCTCCCGGAGCTCATCCGCCTCGACGAGGTCGTGGCAGAGGCGATCGCAGGCATGCCGCTCGACACGACCCACCGTTTGACGAGCTCGTCTCTCGCCGAGGTGGCGACGCTCGCCGATCCACTCCGGGTGCGCCAGATCGTCCGAAACCTCGTCGCCAACAGCCACCGTCACGGAGGGTCGCGAATCTACGTCACCGTTGCGGAGCGAGACGGCGTGGCGGTGCTCGAGGTCGCCGACGACGGGCCGGGCATCCCGCTCGAGCGGCGCGACCGGATCTTCGAGGCCTACGAGGTGGGCGAGACCAGCGGACGAACGGCTTCCATCGGTCTCGGGCTCACGGTGAGCCGCCAGTTGGCCCGGCTCATGGGCGGTGACGTCGTGTACGACCCGGACCCGATGCCCACGTTCCGATTGTCGCTCCCGGTGGGCGCTGTGCCCGAGCACACCCGCCTGCGGGCCATCGCCTCCTGAACCGATCAGCCCAGACGCGCCAGGACGTCGGCGGGCTCGGGATTGGTGAGCACCTCTCCGTCGATCACCACGGTTGGAACGGTCTCAGAGCCACGGTTGACCGAACGCACGAACGAGGCGGCTTCGTCGTCTTCCCAGATGTTGCGCCGCTCGTACACGACCTCTGCCGCCGCGAGCGCCCGATCCAGGCGCATACAGAAGCCGCACCCGGGTCTCCAGTAGACCGTCATGCCGGACGCTGCGATGAGGTACCTCCGCTCGGGTCGGGTCGTGGGAACGATGTCGACAGCGTACAGGAGCTCCCTCTGGGGTCCATGCCAGATCGCTCGACCGGCCACCCGGTCGTGGCAAGCTGATCGTATGGTTCGGCTTCTCGGCGCGGTCGGTGCGATGTGCTTCGTCCTGGCGATGGCCGGCGTCCTGATCACGGATCAGCGGATGCTCGCCGCCACGATCATGACGGTGACGGCTGTCGTCGTCCTGTTGGCCTCGCTGACCAGTCCTCGAAAGGCTGCCTTCGCTGCCGCTGCCACCATCGGCGCCGGCCTGATGATCGGCGGCCGACCCATGGAGGGCGCCGGCATCCTCGTCCTGTTGGCCGCAGGCGTGTTCACACGGCGGGCGCCGAAGGCTCACGTCGAACGCTGAGCGCGGCCTCTACTGGAACGAGACGAACACAGGCACAGGTCGGAGACCCAGCACCTCGTTGGGCCTGGCCATCGGATCGTCCTCGTCGAAGAAGTTCTTCCAACCCCACAGGTAGCCGGTGTCCTCGTTCCATCCGACCGTCAACGCGTCCCAACTGTCGAACTTGACCGGGAGCGTGCCCTGGCCGTCCATCTGGATCACGACCGCCAGCTCTTCCGGAGACAGCAGCTTGTCTCGGTTGGTGATCATCGAGTCCCGAAACTGGTGGACCAGGAAGAGCTTCTGGGGCAACACCTCGTCGCGAACGATCCCGGCAAGCCATTCGGCGACCACGTTCACCTCTGAGCTGTCGACCGTGCCGATCTGTTCGAGGTGCCGCTGGTCGTCCGCAAGCCTCCACTCCGGGTCGAGCGCCAGACCGACATGCGGAAGTCGGAGCAGCTCCTCGTATCGTTTCGCCTGTACGAGGAAGTGCGACCGTCCGGGCTGCAGGTCGAGTACGACGTAGATCCCGTGTTCGGCGGCGTAGTCGACCCATGGTCGCAGCGTGTCGACAGACACCTCATCGGAGAAGTCGCCGTCCGGGCCTGACGAGGCGGACGCCACCGTCGCGATGAGCTCGAACATGGGTACCACCGTCGCCCCGTCGGCCCCGTAGTCGTCCACGATGGTTCTCATCCGGACATCGGTGGCCTCAGGGCCCTGCTCGCCCAACACGCCGAGGTCGTCGGTGAGCGGACTGCCGTAGAAGCCGACCAGACGCTTGCCCGGAAACAGGGTCGTTCCTCCGCCGGGCAGATCGGTGTCGGACCTGAGGAGCTCGACCTGCCACGCGGTGCTCGGCTCGAAGCCGCCGACCAGCCTCAGGGCCGATGCCTGTTCGATGACGAGCCTCATCGCATCGGGGAGATCCGAGAGCTCGACGTCACGAGCCACGAGTACCTTGCCTCCCGTCTCGGCTGCGATGGTCTCGATCGCCGGGAGTGCCACCGCCACCGCCGAATCCAACAGGAACACCGGGCCGCCCCTTTCGTCACCGACGGATGGGGCCAGCGCCTGGGCGTCCACCTCGAGTCGATCGACGTCTTCCACTCCGAGGTCGGCGACCGCCGTTTCCAGCGCTTCGGAGCCGCCTACCAGCGTCACGCGCTCAGGCTCCAACCGCTCCAGCTCATCTCGTACCTGCGGGTCCAGATCCGACGACACCAGCAACAGCGGCCCTCCTTCGTGCACGGCGGTGCGGGCACCGGTGCGTATCGCTGCCGGGTCACCGAGGGCGGCAAGAGTCACGTGTGCGGCGCACGGAAAGGCCGACCGCGAGGATCCCACGACGGCGTCGATCGGATCGTCCGCCAGCACGTGGCCATCCTGTGTCACATCGGCGCGGCACTCGCGGGCCGGGGCGAACGAGAAGAACGGTCCAGCGCCGAAGATCTGGACAGCCGCCAGCGTCACGATCACGGCAGCGGTCAGGATCAACGGAAGCCGGGCCGAGCGGCGGCGGATGGGAAGATCGTCGAAGGGCGAAGGCATGGGGTCTCGGCGCCCGATTGTATGAAGATCTGTGGGTCAGCCGCCAGGCCGCGAAATCCAGGAGATGGATCGGGGCGCCACCGTGATACCCACACGACGACCGCAACTCCGGCAGGCCCCGGCAAGACCGACGGAGGGCGCCGTCGTCTCCCGCCCCGACCGGTGTTCACATCGTCAGTGCTCCCAAGGCCGCCGCCGAAGCGGCGGCGGCCCGAGAATCGACGCTCTCAGCCGTCCAGCCCGTAGTGGCCGGCGGCGGCCGCCTTGAGCTCCCTCGTCATGATGTGGTGTTTCGACGCCTTCGGAGCGCCCTTCACGAGGCGCTGGTCGTACGGGACCACCAACCGGCCGTCGGCGGTCTTGTAGGCGTGCTCGAGCGGCACGTAGTGCCCCTTCTTGAGTGGGCCTACGCCCACCACCGCCCAGTTCGGCGTCGCCGAGGCATCGTCGTCGTAGAGCACGTCGACGACCTTGCCGATCGGCTTGCTGTTCTCGTCTATCACCGGTTGACCGAGCCAACCCCCGTCGGTGACCTCATTGATCCGCTGCACAGATTCCCCTTTCTGCCCAGCCCAGCCCGAAGCCCCTTGTGGGTGAGATTGGCCGCACCGCTCGATCCGGTTCCGATCCCAGGAGGGCGAACCCAGGGTTTAGGTCCGCCATTTTGGCGGACCACCGCCCACAGAACGGTCGGGTTACTGGCCGATGTCCTCGTACCAGAGGTCGGGCCGTGCCCTGATGAAGCCGGCCATCAGATCGATGCAGTCTCGGCGGTCGAGGATCTCGAGTTGGACACCCCTGGACGCCAGGTAGGACTCGGGGCCCTGGAACGTTGCGTTCTCTCCGATGATGACCCGAGGGATTCCGTACAGCAGGACCGCACCGGAGCACATGTCACAGGGAGACAAGGTGGTCACCATCACGGACCGGTGGTACTCGGCGGCCGACCTCCGACCGGCGTTCTCGAGCGCATCCATCTCGGCGTGCAACACGGGGCTCCCCTGTTGGACCCGACGGTTGTGTCCGCGCCCGACGACCTCACCGTCGACCACGAGCGCGGCGCCGATCGGGATCCCGCCTTCGGCGAGCCCGGCCCGCGCCTCCTCCACCGCGATGTCCATAGGTCCCATCGGCTCACCATACGCGCGGCCAGGTTTCGGGGAAGGCGATTCGGGGAATGGCGCTCAGGATGTGACACTCGCCTGCCGAAGATGCTGACGGAACCGAACAGGGAAACGCATGAACCCCGTCCACGAGATGATCCGAGAGACCGAGCAAGACGACGACATCGTGCTCAGCTGTCCCGAAGAGGGATGCGGCCGCAAGGTCGTGTTCCGCAAACCCGACGAGCTCATCGTGATCGATCGGGGCGACTTCTACGCCTTCCACCGCTACGCCTCCGACCCCATGAGCATGTCGACCACAGTCCCTGTCGGTGCCGCTTAGCCACACCTGAGGGAACCGCCTCAGCGCCAACACCCCTCAGCCCTCAGACCCCAGCCGTACGTTGCTCCGACCGGCGTCATCGTGGCGTCGGACGACCCAAAGGGGGCAACATGCAACGATTCGATCCCGATCTCCCTGGCTTCATGCAAGGCGACGTGACGGCAGTGCGACTGCGAGAGCCGGCGGACTTCGCGCCCCTCGGCGTTTCGAACCTGGTGATCGACCCGACCGAACAGTTCCAGCTCCGGGTGGAGTGGGAGGTCTATGGACTCCTCGTGCCGCTCTGGATGTCGGCTCTGGGTGGCTCGTGGCTGGTCACCGTCCATGCCGAGTCGGTGGGTGCCGGGCCCGAACGTCGGATCGGCTCGACGAACGTGGCCGTCACGAACTTTGGACCCGCGACCGTGCACACGGCAGAACCGAACGCCCGGCGCTACACCGCCGACATCACGGTTCCAGCCGGCGTGCTCGCCGAGAACTCGCCCACAGGAAACGTGTCTGGCGTGTACAAGCTGGTCACCACCGCCTTCCTCGACTCGACGTTGATCGGTGTTCCCGGATTCGATGTCGTCGGGTTCGAGGAAGGCCCGATCATCATGGCCGAGAATCCCAATTGAGCGGCCCGGCGGTGAGGAGATGTCGACATGGATGACATCGTCACCGAGTTCCGGACGATCGACGGCATCGGCGAGGCCATCGAGCGGCGACTCCACGCGGCGGGCGTGGAGTCGTGGCGCCAACTGGCACAGATCACCGTTGCCTTGGCCGCCGTGCGCGATGTCTCGAGCCGACGGCTTCGTGACATCGCCAAGGAGGCGGACCGAAGGGCCGACGCGACCGACGGCGAGTCACACCCGTCGGAACACACGGAGTCGTTCGTGGTCAGGGTGCATCTGAAGAACGCCGCAGGGGTGCTGCGAACGCATGCGACCGACACACGTACAGGTGAGGAGCAGCGGTGGCAGGGATGGGCTCCTGAGGAGCTCGGCGACTTCATCGCCTCCCATGCCGGAATCACCGGCCGGCCCGCACCACATCGACGCCGCAAGGTGATCCCCATCGGCCGGGTCGTCGGCGGGACCTCGAGACACATCGAGGCCGAACTCGAGCTGGAACCGCACACAGTGGGCCAGGCCTATCGGGCCGAGCTCGCTGGGCGCACACTGGGCGCCGGGGCGCCGCTCATGGGGCCGCTTGCGATCAGACGGGGCGCCGTGCCGGCCGCAGCGTCGCTCGAGCTGGACTTCGACGAGGTCACGTTGCCGGCTGGTGTGGTCGATCTGGTGGTGGCGCTGGAGCTGGATACGGCTCTGATCGACGCCGACCTTCACCGCATCTCTGCTCGGAGGCGGCGGTACATCTCCTGCGTCTCCGGGCTCGGGTCCGAGTCGAGGACGGCTCTCATCGCCCTCACGCAAAACTCGTACTGTCGCACGACCTGATGCACCCGCCCTTGGGAGCCGTAGACCCGCATGAGCAGCCGGTGGGCATCCTCGCGGCTGGGATCCACCTCCACGACGCGCTGTGCGACGGGGAGGAGGCGGTCGAGATCCCACTCCGACAGCAGCCACCCGCACAGCCGGTCGAGTGCGTCGACGAACTCGATCCGGAGCCGCTCTCTGGGCAACAGTGCCCAATCGTCATAGACGGCGTCGGGTGCGAGATCATCGCGATAGAGACGGATCGCGTCTTCGTGGAGCCGGATCGCGGTCAAACGGTCGCCGACCGCCGCCGCCCTCCGGCCGTGGAGCACGAGATTCCGGAACCGATCCACGTCGAGCTCGAGCTCGAGACGGTCCGAGATCCGATAGGCCTCGCCGCAATACTCGATGACCTCCTGATCGGTGACTCGCCGGATCACGCGCCTGAGGCTCGACACCGCCACTTGCAGCCGGTTCCTGGCGACGCACGGGTCGGCGCCGGGCCAGAACTCCTCGATCAGCACGTCACGAGGACAACGGTGGTTCGCTCGGGTCAGCAGGTACCGGAAGATGTTCGAAGCCAGTCTGCCGGGCAGTGGTTCCAACGGCTTGCCGTCGATTGTGATTTCGAGTGGTCCGAGCATCCGCACCGTCGCGTGAGTCACGACGGCGGTCTCGGTGGCTGTCGATGCGATCGACATGCGCGCCCCCTTTGCTGCGCCTGTCACAACGACGGAACAAACGCCGATCAGATACCTCGCACGCGGCATCGACCGGTCGCGAAAACACGCCTGCTGCCGGATTTTCGCGAGCGCACAGTCGCGTTCTAGCGTGCCGTCCTGCGGGCTGGGAGGCTGTCTACCCGCACACTTCCCCCTTTCGACGGCGTGATCGGCGCGCTCGCGAAATTTCCCGGTCCGAAACGTTGACGAACCACATGATTGTAATTACAGTCATGTGTCCGCCCCAAGATGTGGTGTCCGACAGGCAGAGGACCACAACATCTTGTGGTTGGGAGGGAGTAGCCGAGATCTCACCGAGCTGTATTCGGTGTGCTCTCAGGAGTTGCGAGTAGAGGGAGGAACTCCTCATGTCCAAAGTCACCACCGGTCTGCGGGTCGAACGTCGGTTCACCACAGAAGGCACCGATCCGTACGACACCATCGCGTGGTCGCACCGTGATTCGAGGATCACCAATCCCGATGGTTCGATCGTCTTCGAGATGCTCGCCGCCGAGATCCCAGCCGGGTGGTCTCAGGTGGCAGCCGACATCATGGTGTCGAAGTATTTCCGCAAAGCAGGTGTGCCTCAGTTCGACGACGCCGGCGAGCCCCTCGTCGACGAGGAGGGCAAGCCGGTCACCGGACCGGAGCGCTCGGCGAAGCAGGTCTTCGATCGTCTGGCCGGTACCTGGAGGCACTGGGGCGAGAAGCACGGCTACTTCGCGACCACCGACGACGCCTCTGCCTTCGAGGACGAGCTCAAGTACATGCTCGCCACCCAGATGGCCGCACCCAACTCGCCGCAGTGGTTCAACACCGGCCTCTTCCACTCCTACGGTCTCACGGGTCCGGCGCAGGGTTTCTGGTACGTCGACCCCGAGACCGAGGAGATGGTCGCCTCCCCCGACTCGTACTCCCGGCCTTCGCCGCACGCCTGCTTCATCCTGAGCGTGAAGGACGACCTGGTGAATCCGGGCGGAATCATGGACCTCTGGACCCGTGAGGCCCGGATCTTCAAATTCGGTTCCGGCGCCGGCTCGAACTTCTCGTCGATCCGCGCCGAGAACGAGCAGCTGTCCGGCGGCGGCAAGAGCTCCGGCGTCATGAGCTTCCTCAAGATCGGCGACCGCGCAGCCGGCGCCATCAAGTCGGGCGGCACCACCCGACGCGCCGCCAAAATGGTCATCCTCGATGTCGATCATCCCGACGTCGAGACGTTCGTCGACTGGAAGAAGGTCGAAGAGGAGAAGGCACGACTCCTCATCCAGCACGGCGGCTTCCCGGCCGACTTCAACGGCGAGGCCTACGCCACGGTGTCCGGGCAGAACTCGAACAACTCCGTGCGGGTCACCAACGACTTCGTCCAGGCCGTGATGGAAGACGGCGACTGGCACCTGATCAACCGTTCGACCGGCGACGTCCGCAAGACGATCAAGGCTCGCGACCTGTGGAGCAAGATCGCAGAGGCCGCCTGGGCCTGTGCCGATCCCGGACTTCAGTTCGACACCACCATCAACGAATGGCACACGTGCCCCGCCGGTGGTCGCATCAAGGCGTCGAACCCCTGCTCCGAATACATGTTCCTGGACGACACGGCCTGCAACCTGGCGTCGCTGAACCTCATCAAGTTCTACGACACCGAAACCAGCGCATTCGACATCGAGGCGTACCAGCACGCGATCCGCATCTGGACCATCGTGTTGGAGATCTCGGTGGCGATGGCCCACTTCCCTTCGGCAGAGATCGCTCAGGGCTCCTACGACTACCGGACCCTGGGTCTCGGGTACGCCAACCTGGGATCGCTGCTCATGCAGCAGGGCATCGCCTATGACTCCGACCGTGGCCGCGCCATCGCAGGCGCACTCACGGCAGTGCTGACCGGGTACTCGTACGCCACCTCGGCCGAGATGGCCTCGGTCGTGGGGACGTTCCCCCGGTTCGAGGAGAACCGCGAGCACATGTTGCGGGTGATTCGCAACCATCGGCGCGCCGCCTACGGAGCGCAGGTCGACGAGTTCGAAGGCGTGACCAGCCACGTGATGAGCATCGACCAGACGCTGGCGCCGCTCGACCTGCTGCTGGCAGCTCGCGAGAGCTGGGACCTCGCGCTGACGCTCGGTGAACAGCACGGGTATCGCAATGCACAGGCCACCGTCTTGGCACCCACCGGCACCATCGGTCTGCTGATGGACTGCGACACCACGGGCGTGGAGCCCGACTTCGCTTTGGTCAAGTTCAAGAAGCTGGCAGGCGGGGGGTACTTCAAGATCGTCAACCAGTCGGTGTCACCCGCCCTTCGCCACCTCGGATACACGGAGTCGCAGATCGACGACGTCGTGAAGTACATCGTCGGCACGTCGAGCTTCGAAAACGCACCCGGCATCGACCGAGGCGCCCTCTTGGACAAGGGCTTCACCGACGAAGAGGTCGACAAGCTCGAGAAGACCCTCCCTACCGTGTTCGAGTTGAAGCACGCCTTCAACGTGTTCGTGGTGGGCGAAGCCGCTCTGCAGCGCCTCGGCTTCGAGGTCGACGAGTACACGAGCTTCGACTTCGATCTGTTGCGTGCGCTCGGCTTCTCCAGGGACCAGATCACCCGGGCCAACGACCACATCTGTGGCCGTCAGACCATCGAGGGCGCACCACATCTGGCTCCCGAACATCTGTCGGTGTTCGACACCGCCAACAAGAACGGCAAGTACGGCACACGGTTCATCCATCACACCGGGCACATCAAGATGATGGCCGCCGCCCAGCCGTTCATCTCCGGCGCGATCTCGAAGACCATCAACATGCCCAACGAGGCGACCACCGAGGACATCGAAGAGTCGTATCGGATGAGCTGGGAGCTGGGCCTGAAGGCGATGGCCCTGTATCGGGACGGCTCCAAAGCAGCCCAGCCGCTGAACTCGTCCAGCGACGACGGCCAGTCCGATGAGGAATCCGAGGAGATCACGGTCGCCCACGAGATGGAGAAGACGATCGCCTGGGGTCAGATCCCAGCCGGCGTCTCCCCCACTCAGGCGTACGCACTGGGTATGGCGCCACCCCGCTTCGTGATGCCGGCCCGTCGTGGCGGATACACACAGGAGGCGCGGGTCGGCGGCCACAAGGTCTATCTCCGCACCGGCGAATACGAGGACGGCACGCTCGGCGAGGTCTTCATCGATCTGGCCAAGGAGGGTGCGACACTCAAGGGCATCCTGAGTTGTTTCGCCATCGCAGTGTCGAAGGGCCTGCAGTACGGCGTGCCGCTCCAGGAGTTCGTCGACACGTTCACGTTCCAGACCTTCGAGCCACGCGGCATGGTGGAGGGACATCCCAACATCAAGATGTCGAACTCGATCGTGGATTACGTGTTCCGTGCCCTCGGCGTGGAGTACCTGCACCGTGACGAGCTGGCGCAGGTTCCCCCGGTTCGCGACGGCGAATTGCCGGAGCCGGCAAAGGGCCTGGCCGTCGAGGCGGGTGTTCAGCTCGACCTCACTGACGCCGCTGCCGAGAAGGATGTAGACGCCGTGGCGAGTGCGGTGAAGTTCACCGAAGGAACGGTGACGGCGCCGAGCAACGACGACGGCGCGGTGACGGCAGTCGCTCGAGAAGGCTCCGCCGTGGCGGCGGCCAAGGTGAGCAACGGCAACGCCATGGCGATGGCGGCGGTCGACGCCGGCACCGCCAGCATGAACGCTGCACTGAGCGACATGATGGGCGACGCCCCGCTCTGCGACACATGCGGTCACATCACCGTCCGCAACGGCTCTTGCTACAAGTGCCTCAACTGCGGAAACAGCCTCGGCTGCAGCTGATGTCGTGAAGCGTCATGCGCTCATTCGGGGTTTCCTCGCCGAATGAGCGCATGATCGTCATCGTCTTGGGTACGGCAGGTCGATGACGTCCAGCACATCATGAGGGTCCACTCCCTTCGTCTCTTTGGCGTTCGCGCGCCGGCGATTCGCGCCGGCTTGCGCGATCGGGGGCCAAGCCGAGGACTCGCTGCCGGCGACGGGTCCGGCGACACCCGACGCAGCTACCCGTACCACCCGTGAAGGTGTAAGACTGGCGGCATCGACGAGACAGTCCGCATCGACCAGTGGCTCTACGCCGTTCGCCTGACCAAGACCCGATCGGCCTCCTCGGCCTCGTGCCGAGGCGGGCACGTGAAGATCAATGGCCGGCCGGCCAAGCCGGCGAGCCCGACGAGGCCGGGCGATCGAATCGACGCCTACCTCGATGGCCGGCAGCGAAACGTCGAGGTGGTCCGGGTGCTGCGCAAGCGGGTCGGTGCTCAGATCGCCGCAGAATGCTTCGTCGATCACAGTCCACCGCCGCCATCGCGAGACGACCGCCAACTACGGTTTGCCACCCGTGATCGAGGGGCGGGGCGACCCACCAAACGCGATCGCCGCCAGATCGACCGTCTCCGCGGTCTGCAGTGATCTCCGACCTATGGGTTACTCCGACCCCGGGTAGTCAGGGTTCTCGAAGGGCCATTCGGCTTCCAGCCACCCGCTCACCGATCGCCGAACCACGGCGTCCATCTCGGCGCGGTCTGCGGTGACCCACGACTTGACCTCGGCGTCGTGACCGGGCTCCGACGACGGATAGATGTACAGGCACCCGATGACGTCGCCGCCGTCGAGTATCGAGTAGGTGAAGCCCTTGCGATCGGCGAAGTCGCGAGCGTGGCGTTCGAGATCGGCGAGATTCCTCTCGAGGCTCATGGGGCTGGGCCAACTGCCATCGGGGAAGCCGGGGGTGGCGTGGATGTGATCGATGCTCGACATCCATGCCTCGTGGTCGCGTTCGTTGTGCTCGGGTCCGAGCGGTTCGAGACGGAAGCCCGGTGCATCGAAGTCGGCGGGAACGACGAAGTCTACGGGGACGAAAAGATCGGCCATGTCGGGATGCTACGACAGGTCTGAGGGCGCTGCCGCGCGCTGGTCGTGCAAGCCGGCGCTCTCGACGGCGATCTTGCGCTGATCTGCGGCAATTTGTCAGTCCACGAGCGAGACCGACACGGCGAAAGCGGATCCGTCGGGATGGACGGCGACCACCACGCTGGGATACCCGTGCTCGATGTCGTAGATGACATCGACCTGGCTGCCGTCGCCGGTCCAGAGCGAGATCATGTCGAAGAGGTCGTCGATCGTTGGAATCTCGGTCTCGACGACCCGGATCTCGAGCCCATTCTGCGTGACCGAGACGATCTCGCCGGCCACCACTTCGACCGTGAGGGGATGGGAGAAGCCGGCCGCCTCCATGTCATGGAACACGATCTCATAGGTGTAGGTGTCACGCCCCAGAGCGTCCCACGTCGCTCTCGCCGACTCGCTGTCACCGAGTCCATTCGTACCGATCGGAGCGAGCCCGCTGACCGCGAACACCAGCCTGTCCGGGAGAGGGGGGTCGATCGAGGAGCCATCCAAATCGACCACCTCGATGTCGAGCCCGATCCAGACCGGGAATCCCCACTCGTCGTCGTAGAGCGCAGACCCGCTCACTCGAGTGCCGTCGATGATCTCGCCAGAGAGCATCGACTCGACGTCTCGGAAGAGCTGGTCGATGGTGATCGGCGAGACGGTGATCTCGTCCGATCGGGGCGTCTCGAAGTCGAACGATGCGATCCGGCCGTCGACCACCTCGGTATGCATGATGGCCTCGTATTCACAGTCGCACACGACCTGCGCGTCGTACTCGTAGGCCGTGGGTCCGTTCTCGCGCCACCGAGTCCAGGCGGCGCGGTGAGCATCGATCGACGCCTCGTCGCCCGGCAATCCGGGCTCCAACTCGCTGAACAGCAGGTGGGTTCCGCCGTCGTACGCTCTCGCCTCCCGGTCGATCCACATTTCGGCCGGGTAGCCGAGCTGGGGATCGTATGCGACCTCGATATCCAGGCCCGATGTAATGGCTTGCTCGATGAGAGCGAAAGCGTCCTCGACCGATGCCGTGCGGCCGCGCGGGTCGACAACGCGCCCGTCCCACACGACCGCAGTCTGCTCGGGGAGCTGATCGCACTCGCCACAGTCGTCGAGGAAGCGGTACGTGTAGGTCTGCAGCCCGGCAGCCGCCCATCGAGCCCGCGCCGCGGCCAACTCCTCGAGCGCACCATCGGTGGGTGGCGCGGTCGAGGTGGGGTCGGCGATGATCGGAACGGTCGACTCGACGACGCCGTTGCCTGGCGTGGTGGTTTCGACGAGAGCCGGCGTGCCACAGGCGACGAGCGCCCAGGCCAAGGCCATCAACGTCCACAAGGATCGCATGTTCTTCCGACGCCCAGGCAGCCCTCGGGGTTTCCTGATCATGGCGAGAACATCGTCCGAGACCGGACCCACCTTCATGGATTCCGGACTCGCGCTCGATCAGTGGCTGTCGGCAGCGCGTTCAATTCTGACGAGCATCGCGGCCGAGGGCACGACCTTCCCGCTGAGATAGGTGCTCAAACGTGAGGCGCTGGTACCGACCGCCTCTGCGAACTCCGTCTGGGTGAGCCCCGAGCGTTCTACCGCAGAGCGCACTCGATCCGCGATTGCGGCGCGGTCGGCGCGATTGGCGTCGGCGCGGGCCTGCTCGATGGCGAGGGAGAACAGCAGGCTCACTCCATCGCGGTCTCGATATGACAGATACCGTTCGATGCGCCGAGCCACCTTGCCCCAGGGGGACCGACTGAGCTCGGCGAAGATGGGCTGCCAATCCGGCACGAGCCCGCGGTCGATCACGGTGACGAGCGCCTCGTAGGGCCATGTGCGAACGTCGTCTGACGGCGACGCATCGACATTGCGGAACGTGACCGGCATCAGCCGGCTCCACTCAGTCGGAGCGCCAACGAGCGGCAGCTGTCGACGATATCGCTCCATCGGTGGTAGCGCTCGTCGAGCCGCTTGTAGCGTGGCAACTCGTCGATCACATCGGTGTCACGCGGGTTGGGATCGGCGAGTGCGATCACGAGCGAGGTGAGCACCGACCCTTGCTCACCGGAACGATCCTCGTAGTAGGCATCGATGTCAGACAGGACATCGACGGCGACGTCGTGTCCGAGATGATCGGCCAACGCAACGACGTCGAGATAGTCACGCACGACGTTTCGTTGCACGACCAGGAACGCCTTGACACGCAATGCCTCGGGCGCAGTGGGTGCCACGACCGTGGCACCGTCCCCGACGTCCACCCTGCAGGTCTCGAGCGGTCGGGTGCGGCGCATCTGCCGGAGCCCGGCCTCCACGCCGCCGAGTCGACCCATGATCGTGAACGGGGGTTTCGATGCGCGCACCGAGGTTGCCCACCCTTCGGTGGCCTCGACTGCCTCCAACACCGCCTCGTATCGCTCGACGAGATCGGAGAGGACATGGTCGTGGTCGAAGGAATCACGGTGACCGGCGTGGAGCGCGGCAGCAGAGCCACCTACGAGAACGGCGTCAGGCACGACCTCCTGCAAACGAGCTGCCGAGGTCAGAACCTGGTTCAGCGTGGGACTCGGGTTCGTCACCCGCTTATCATATCTGATAAATGCCAGAACGGCGCAACTGAGCCCTGAGTGGTGACGGAATCGGCGCTGAGCCCCTGGACGAACGATCAGCCACAGAGTCGCGCTCCTCGAGCCATCCCACGGCCCCGGTGTGCTGATCGAGACGACGATGCAATCATGGCCGCGGTGACGGTCATGACATACGTGGAACTCGGGATCGTGGCTCCCGACGGGGAGGGACAGGCGGCCGCGTGGCGGCCGTGAACCTCATCAGCGTCGAGAAGGTGTGGAAGGCGTTTCCCGAACGTCCCGTGCTGGAGGACGTGACCTTCGGGATCGACGACGGCGACCGGCTTGGCGTGATCGGGCTCAACGGCTCGGGGAAGTCGACCCTGCTCGGGTTGCTCGCCGGCACCATCGAACCCGACCAGGGGCGGGTGGTGCGGGGTCGGCACGTGCGGGTGGCGATGTTGGAGCAAGAGCCACATTTCGATCCGTCCATGACCCTCCGCCAGGTCACCGACTCCCACCGGGAGCTCATCGCCCTGGTCGATCGCCTCGGGCTCACCGACCTTGACGTGACCGTCGGCCAGCTGTCGGGCGGCCAGCGGCGTCGTCTCGCTCTGGCGGAGACGCTTGCCACCGAGGCCGAGGTCACGATCCTGGACGAACCGACCAACCACCTCGACGTCGACGTCATCGACTGGATGGAGGAGGAACTGGCCGCCCGGTCCGGGGCGTTGGTGATCGTGACCCACGACCGCTACCTCCTCGACCGTGTGGCGAGCAGGATCCTCGAGATCGACCGCCGGAACATCCACACCCACCGCGGCACCTACGAGGACTACATCGAGGCCCGGGCCCGGCGCGAGGCGCAGGAGATCGCCACCGAACGTAAACGTCAGAACCTGGCCCGGATCGAGCTCGAGTGGCTGCGGCGCAGCCCCAAGGCCCGCACGTCCAAGTCGAAGGCCCGGATCGACGCTGCCCACGCCCTGTTCGACGCCGCTCGAGTCGAGGAGACGAGGACGCTCGAGCTGGCGCTTCCCGCACGGCGGATCGGCAACAAGGTGGTCGACCTGGTCGACGCCGGCGTCCGCTTCGGCGACCGCTGGGTGCTGCGTCACATCGAGCGCCGCCTCCCCGCCGACGCCCGAATCGGGGTGGTCGGACCCAACGGGGCAGGCAAGACCACGCTGCTCCGGTTGATGGCGGGTCGGATGGAGCCATCCGAGGGTCACGTGGTGACCGGCGACACCATCTTCGCCGGTTGGTTCGGTCAGCACCCGGAGCCTCTTCCCGAGACGATGAGGGTGCTCGACGCGGTGCGGGAGATCGCCGAGCACACCCGGCTCGCTTCGGGTCTCACGGTGTCGGCGGGTCAGTTGCTCGAGCGGTTCGGGTTCACGTCGGCGCAGCAGTCGACGCTGGTCGGAGAATTGTCCGGCGGGGAACGGCGCCGTCTCGAGCTGCTGCGGATGCTGGCCGGCGCCCCCAACCTCCTCCTGCTCGATGAGCCCACCAACGACCTCGACCTCGAGACCCTCGGGGTGCTCGAGGCTTTCCTCGACAGCTGGCCGGGAGCCGTGGTCGCCGCCACCCACGATCGATACTTCCTCGAGCGGGTGTGCCACGAGATCCTTTCGATCGAGCCGGACGGCAGCATCCGCCACCATCCCGGCGGCTGGGCGGCGTACCGGGCCGAGCAGGCGGCCGACCCGGCCGCCAAGCGGCTCAAGGGTGGCGACACCCGTGATCGTTCAAACCGATACGCCGACCGCTTGACCTACAAGGAACGACGCGAGTTACAGACGCTCGAGCGGAAGATCTCGGAGCTCGAATCTCGCATCGAGACGCTCACGGCCGAACTGGAGCGGACCGGGTCGGACTGGGAGGCGGCGACATCGATCGGTGAGGGGCTGGCGGGGGCGCGGACCGAGCTTGCAGCGGCGGAGGACCGCTGGCTCGAGCTGTCGGAACGGGCTTGAGTCCCTTTGAACGGAGCGGTGGGCCACCGACGTTCGTCGATCACTCGGTCTCACCCACCTGTCAGAACTGGGGGGCCGAGAGCCTCTCTCAGTTCGGCGGGATCCATCACTCCTTCAAAACGGTCGGTGACGATCCCGAAGGCATCGACGACGAACACCCACGGCTCTGTCGGCAGGTTCCAGCCTCCGGCGGTGACGGCTGGCGCCAGGTGCGCCGGGTCCGGGCTGAAGTCGGCCTCGTCGAAACCTTCGTAGATCTCCACGTGAACGAAGTGAACTTCCGGGTAGCCGGGGGCGACCTCCTTCGCGAGGTCGAGCATCGGACCACACGCGGTGGTGACACAGAAGCCCGGGGTGCTGAAAACGGCCACCGTGGGGCGACCCGAGGACACCGCCTCGTCGAGCGACATCGCATAGAAGCTGGGGTCCGGGTCGGGATCGGTGCTGATCGCTTCGAGGGCGTTACCCGACAGCGTCGGTGTCGGCGTCAGCGGAGCGAGATCGCCGATTCCGGGGGCAAAGGTCTCTGGGTTCACGGTGAAGGGCACCGGCTCGAGCGGCAGACCGCCGTCGGGAACGACGGTGGCGACGTACTGCCCCGGCGCGTCGATCTGGAACTCGGCCCGATACAGCCCGATCCCACCTTCGATGATCCACGTGAAGGCACCAGGTGCCCGGCTGCGGAGGTCGGGCCGATCGGCGGGGGCGATCTCGATGGCGACCTCGTCGTGGGGCGATCCGAGACGGGTTCCGTCCGGGCCCACGAGGCCGACGAGCAGGCGTGCGCGGCCGGGTGCCAGATCGGAGCTCACGACGATGGCCGAGGCCGACGCGAGGGCATCGCCCGATTCGGCGGCGCCGCATCCGGCCAGCAGCACACCGAGGACGAGCAAGCAGGCGAGGCGTCTCATCCAGCATCCCCGACGTGCCGGGCGATCATGGCCCCTTCGTCGCGTGTGTACTCGACGTGCACCGGCTCCCCAGTTCGGAGATGGTCGAACAGGTGGCTGAGAGGGCCCTCCTCACCAAACGTCGCCTCCGGCGCCGGCTCGAAAACGGTCTCGATGCCACTCGAGTCGAGAACCGTGAAGCGATCGATGCCCTGGAGGCTCCCGTCGACCGCGACCACGACTCCCGACATCGAACCGGCGTCACCGTCGGGCCCGGCTGTGCCGCTGCACGCAACTACCAGCGACATGATGCCGACGATCCCGATACCAGGCGCCCAACGATTTCGACGACCGGGGCGGCTCACGTGCGTCTCGACCTGGGTTCGCCCAGTGTGAGGGTGAGAGCTCCCAGCACGAGAGCGAAGAGACCGGCGGCGATGGCTCCGACACCGGCCGGTCCGAAGATGGCGGGCACCGGGCGCACGGCCGCCAGCGCGGCCGCCGCGGCACCGGCGGGGGTGTCGCCGCCGGCGGTGACACCACCTGAGGCGGTCCCATCGGGGGTACCGGCCGCCAGGACCGTGATCTCACCGACCATCTCCGGATGGATGGTGCACCAGTACTCGTAGGTCCCCTCGGTGTCGAAAGTCGTCGTCCACGCGTCCCCTGGCATCACAAATCCCGAGTCGAACGACTCTCCACGGTCGGTCACGGTGTGCGGAGCCTGTCCGACGTTCGTCCACGTGATGCTGTCGCCGGCGTGGACTTCGATCGCCGCCGGGTCGTAGGCGTTGTCGACCATGTCCACCGCGAACCCCTGTGGTACGGAGTCAGCTGCCGCACCGGTCGCCATCTCCTCCGTGGCCTCCACCTCGGGTGCAGATCCGTCGGAAGCCTGCACCACGAGGGTGCCGGCCATCCCCGGATGCAGTGTGCAGAGATAGTTGTAGGTCCCGGCGGTACCGAACGTTCGGCTGTAGGTCTGACCGGGCATGAGGATCCCCGAATCGAACTGCCCACCCAAGGTGACGGTGTGCGGGAGCGCTCCGTTGTTGGCCCACTTCACGGTGGACCCGACGCTCACCGTTCGGGTCCGCGGGCTGTAGTCGTTGTCGATGATCGAGATGCCACCTGCGACCGGGGAGGTTGGGGTATCCCCGCCCGGATCGGCTGGCTCGACCTCGGGGGCGGTGCCGTCGTCGGCCTGCACGACGAGGGTTCCGGCCATGCCTGGGTGCAGGATGCAGAGGTAGTTGTAGGTCCCGGCCGTACCGAACGTTCGACTGTACGTCTCGCCCGGCATGAGGATCCCCGAATCGAACTGGCCGCTCAGGGTCACCGTGTGCGGGAGGGCTCCATTGTTGGCCCACACGACGGTCGACCCGACGCTCACCGTCCGAGACCTGGGGCTGTAGTCGTTGTCGATGATCGAGATGGACCCTGACCCGGCAGAGGGCGGGGAGGTGGGGGGCGGGTTCCCGTCGGCCGGCGGCTGGTCACCGGGGGGTGGTGGCGGCGGCGGCTGGCCGCCACCTGGGCTCTGGACGATCAACCTGCCCGTCATCCCGGTGTGCAGTGTGCAGATGTAGTCGTAGGTGCCGGCGGTGTTGAACGTCCGTGTGTAGGTCTCACCGGCCATGAGTATCCCCGAGTCGAACTGGCCGGACATGGTGGCAGTGTGTGGGAGGGCGCCGGTGTTGACCCAGCGCACAGTGGAACCGACGTCGACGGTCGTGGGTGATGGGTTGAAGTCGTTGTCGACGATCGAGATGTCGATTGCGCCCGGTGCCGGCGGAGGCGGCGGAGCCGTGGTGGGAGGGGTGGTGGGCGGCGGGGGGACGGGCGGAGGCGGGGTGCCACTGCCGTCGGTGACCGTGACCGTGCCGGTCATCTCCGGATGGATGATGCAGAAGTAGCTGAACGTCCCTGCGGTGTTGAACGTGCGGTTGTAGGTCTGGCCGGCGTCGAAGACGCCACTGTCGAACGAGCCGTCCCGAGCGGTGACGGTGTGGTCGCGGTCCTGGTTCGACCAGGTGACCGTGCCACCGACCGCCACGCTGATCGACCCCGGCACGAACGTGTCGTTCTGGATCACCACGTCGCCTGCGGGCGGGGGTGGCGGTGGTGGGGTTCCGGGCGCCCCGCCACCTCCGGCCTCGACGACGACGGAGCCGAAATAGTTGGCGTTGTCACGGTCCCGATCATCGACGTAGAGGTATGTGCCTTCGGTGTCGAACGTGAAGCTGAAGGTCGTACCAGGATCGATGTTTCCAGAGTCGAACTCCACGGGCCCGTCGGTGGTCCGCACCCTGTGGCGCTCGCCGTCATCGTTGGTCCAGGTGACGGTTGTGCCAGGTTCGACCGTGAGATCCCGAGGGGTGAGCGTTGTGGTGATGGAGACAGTCGAGGTGGCGGCACCGGCAACGAGCGGCAACGAAGCGATCACGAGGAACACGGAGAGCATCGCGGCCGAGATTCGGCCGACCTGACGTCGCCGCATGGTGGATTCTGACCGGGAAGGTCGCATGGCAGACACCGTTCTGTATTCGGGTCCCATCGAGGTCACTCGATGGGGTCTTCCGTCCGAGCTCATTGACGAGACGGTGCCGGTGCGGCTGTTTCGACCTCCTCGCGAAAACGTCAACAAATCCTCAAGACGTCAGGCCCCACCCACAGATGGGGCCGAAAGTCCTTCGACGGCCGCGAGCTCGGATGGGCAACGGCAACGGGCCGACCGTCCGGCTCGTTCTGCGGCCGGCCCCGCCTTCGGCCGCACGGCGATACCTTGCACTTCTATGTACCTTGTGCTTCTATGTATCAGGTCGCCATCGGACACGACCGCCCGAGACCGGAAGGTCATCGTGAACACCACCACCAACAGATCCGCCACCGGCAGAAACGCAGTTGAGTGCGCCGAGGGCGTGATCCCCGCTGTCGCACACCAACGCCGGCGGCCTGTGCAGCGGAACGTCTGATGCAGATCGACAAGGACCTCGTGGCTGCGTCGGCCACTCCCCTGGTTCTGGCAATCCTGACGGAAGGCGAGAGCTACGGGTACGCCATTCTCAAGCGGATCCGCCGGCTTTCGGAGGGCGAACTCGAGTGGACCGACGGCATGCTGTATCCGTTGCTGCACCGGCTTCAGCGTCTCGGATACGTCACCCCCGAATGGCGAACGCCGCCCGAAGGGCGACGCCGCAAGTACTACGCCATCACCGAGGACGGGTTGGCCGCACTGGCGGAGCACAAGCGCCAATGGGAGACCGTGGCGAGAGCGCTGGACGATGCGTGGCGTGGCATCGACCCACCCGGCCTGCTGATCGGAACTACCTCATGACGGATTCCGTGGAATCTCAGATCTCGGAATGGCGGGGCTTCGTCTCACGGGGTCCGGCCGTAGGGGACCGGGACCTCGAGGAACTGGAGAACCACCTTCGCGATCAGATGGCCGAACTCACCGAGGTCGGCCTCACCCCTGACGAGGCGTTTCTCGTTGCAGTGAAGCGCATAGGCGCCGTGAACGACCTGACACGAGAGTTCGCCCAGGAGCACAGCGGACGGCTTTGGAAGCAGCTCGTGCTCTCGAACGACACCGAGACCGATTCGGTCGATCGCACGTGGCGGGCGGCTCTGGCATTCGCGGTGGGCGCTGCCGTCGCTATTCAGGTCGCGTTGCGGATCGGAGGTTTCCCCGATGAGACGCCCCCGTGGCTGCTTCGGAGCGTGAGCCTCTTCGTGCTGCCATTTCTCGCGGGGTGGGCCGCTCACCGCCGACGGCTGACCGCCCGCCAGTTGCTGGTGGCGGCCATTCCCTATGCCACCGCCGGGATCGTGATCAATGTGTATCCGTGGGCATCGGGCTCCCAGACCGAGACCCTCGCCGCAGGGCACGTGGTCGTCGTCCTCTGGTTCGCCCTCGCATACCCCTACCTCCGCGGTCGGCTGCGGTCACACGAAGGCCGGATGGACTTCGTGCGGTTCACCGGCGAATGGGCGATCTACTACGCACTCATCGCACAGGGTGGCGTCCTCCTCATGGGTCTCACGGTCGGGATTCTCGAACCCGCCGGCGTCGATGCGGAACGGATCATCGAGTGGGTGGTGCCGTCCGGAGCGGCAGGCGCGGTGGTCATCGCGGCCTGGCTGGTCGAGTCGAAGAAGCGGGTGGTGGAGAACATGGCGCCGGTGCTGACCATGATCTTCACGCCGCTGTTCGCCGTGATGCTGTTGGCCTCGGCGGTGACCTATGCCGTGTCGGACCTGGGTCGAAGCTTCGACCGGGAGGTCCTGGGCATCTTCGACGCGATGCTGGTCGCAGTGCTCGGACTCGTCCTCTACGCGACCTCGGCGCGGGACCCGGAACGGCCGGCCGGGTGGATGGATCGGATCCAACTGGCCGCCGTGGTCGGGGCCTTGACGCTCGACGCCATGGTGCTGGTGGCCATGATCGCTCGGATCGGTGAGCTCGGGTTCACACCGAATCGAACGGTCGCCCTCGGTCTCAACCTCGTCCTGCTCGTCAACCTGGCGGTGACGGCTTGGCTGTCAACGCTGTTCCTGAGGGGGCGGATCACCTTCCACCGCCTCGAGCGCTGGCAGACGACCTATCTTCCCGTGTTCCCGCTGTGGGCCGTCGTCGTGGTGGTCGTGCTCCCGCTGCTGTTCGGCTTCGCGTAGCCGGTCACGGGAGTGGCGACGACGGCGTCGCTCTCAGCCCAGGGCGCGTTCGCCGTGAGCGGCCCTCTCGACGACGGTCGCGATTCGTTTGGCGCGTGTGTCGTCCCGCACGGCGCTGATGATCCACCAGAGCATCTGTTTGCGTGCGCCCGGCGGGAAGCCGTCCCAACTGGCTCGAGCGGCGGAGTTGGCATCGAGGGCCGCCGACAGCTCATCGGGCTCGATCAGGTCTTCGACCGGGTCGAGGATCGTCCACCAGCCGTTCGCCTTGGCGACCTCGACGGCTCGGCGCCCGGCGTCGGTCATGAGGCCGGCCGCCTCCAGGTCGGCGAACCGCTGCCGATTGAGCCGCGTCCAGGTGCTCTTCGCCTTGCGAGGCGTGAAGAGCTGGCTGCCTCGCTCGTCATCCAGGATGGTGTTGGTGGAGTCGATCCAGCCGAAGCAGATCGCCTCTTCCACGGCTTCCGGATATGGGCAGAACGGGCGACCGGTGGCCTTCTTCCAAGAGCACAGCCACACCCCCGGCGCCGAATCGTGGTTCCCTTCGAGCCAGGCCCGCCACTGTCCCCGCGTCTCGGCGTGGTACATCGGATAGTCGAACTTTCCGGTTTCGGGATGCTCGGAAGACGAGGGCGGGACGGGCGGCATCGCAGCCGAGGATAGGCGGCGCACGATGCGCGTCCCGGCCCCTCCAGTCACTCGGCGGGCTCGCCGCGAGTTCGCAACCTGCCATGGATGGAGCGCCCGGAGGTGCGAACGCCCAGACCGTGCGCACCGACCTGCCCGGATCGTCAGCTCGGGACGCCGTAGGGATCTGTGGCCACCGTACTCAGGGGGACGACCTCGCGTCCCAGCGGGAGGAGCGCCAGCGGGACCATCTTCCAGCAGGCGACGCCGAACGGGATGCCGATGACGGTGAGGAACAACAGCAGCCCGGCGACGATGTGGACGACCGCCAGCTCCCAGCCGACGATCAACAGCCAGATGACGTTCCCGATAACCGACCAGGCTCCGGCAGTCCGCTGCCAGACCACGGTGCGCCCGAACGGCCAGAGCACGTATCCCGCCAGCCGGAACGAGGCGATTCCGAACGGGATCGTGACGATCAGGACGAACGAGACGATCCCGGCCGCCACGTAGCCGATCGCCAGCCACAAACCGGCCAGCAACAGCCACAGCACATTCCCTACCGACCGCACCCTCCGAGTCTAGCCAACGGCTCTCGAGGCGGTGGCCCTGACATGCCGTTCGGTCGTCACGGCCCCTCGCCTCGAGCCTCGAACCCGGCGGTGAGGCGGCCACCAACTCTCTCCAACACCGAGTCGGCGACGCCGATCAGCGTGTCATCGGAGCCCAGCAGTGCCTCACGGTGCACCTCGACCAGCCACTCGCAGAGCCGGGGATCGAGATCCGCCAGCTCCCGCCCCAGCCACTTCCCGGTTCCCATCCAGTGGCGCTCGGCGAACAGCGCCAACTCGGCGACTTCGACGATCAGCTTCGCGACCACGAACGACCGCTCCGTCGCCGGCAGACCCCCGGCGAGATCATCGAGCAGGTCGGTGACCCCGTAACGACGACTGGCGAGTTCGGCCGGCTCCGGCTGGGGAGGTCCGGCGCGGAGCAGCCGGGCCGCCTCCGCCCGGAGCGCCTCCGCAAGACCTGCCGTCGAGCCCAGGTCCGCGCTCTCGGAACACATCCGAATGAGCGCCGGCTTGCGATCGGCGATGTCCTTGGCCCAGTAGTGGCGAATCGAGTCGGCCGTATGGGCGAAGACCTCCACGGTGAGGTCCTCCCACGTCGTGGTCATGCGCTTGGGCGCCGGCGGACCCGGGAGGACGAGCACGATGTCGAGGTCCGATGTCGGTGTGGCAACGCCCGCGGCGGAGCTTCCGCCGAGGAACGCTGCCGACGCATCGGGCCAGTGGTGGGCGACATATCTGCGTGCTGCCTCGACACGATCCATCCACCGAACGTACCGCAACACTTCGGCTGTGCGGGTGCCAGTTCGGAGGGGCTGCCGGGTCGCGGCGGCATCGAGCCGTACCATCGACCCATGCCCGAACACATCGGCACGCTCCGGGAGGGCCCTCTCCACGCCGCCCTCAAGAGTTGGTATGCCAAGCCGGGCGACCTGGTGGAGCATCCCGTCGACGGAATGGTCATCGATCTGGTACGGGACGACCTCCTGATCGAGATCCAGACGGGTGGCTTCACTCCCCTCCGACGCAAGCTCGATCGACTGCTCACAAACCACCGCGTTCGGATCGTGCATCCGATCCCAGTCGACACGTGGATCATGCGGATGGGCGAAGGCGGCGAGGTGCTGTCACGCCGCAAGTCCCCCAAGCACGGCCAAGTCGTCGACGTGTTCACCGCCCTGGTCTACATCGTCGGTCACCTCGATTCCACAAACCTCGAGCTCGATGTCGTCTCCACGGCCGAGGAGCAGCTGCGACGCCACGACCCGGGCAAGGCGTGGCGCCGCAAAGGCTGGGTCATCGAGCAACGCAGCCTGGTCGACGTGGTCGACGTGACCGAGTTTCGCTCTGTGACCGATCTCGCCGCCCTGATACCCGACCGCCTCGCCCGGGCGTTCACGACCGCCGATCTCGCCGACGAGCTCGGAACGAGTCTCCGCACCGGCCAGCAGATGGCCTACTGCCTTCGGTCGGTCGGTGCCATCGGGCAGACCGGAACCTCCGGCCGGTCGCCGGTGTACGGCCGGATCTGACCAGGTCCGGTGACGGATCCGGGTCAGGCGTGACCGACGATCACGACCTCGGTCCTCGAGTCGACGGGGTGGTGGGTCGTTTCGACATCGGCGAATCCGGCCGCTCGCATCATCTCGGCGATCCGCTCCACGCCTTCCTCGTCGACACCCCAGGGCTTGCCAGGATCCAACAGTTCCATCACCAGGAACCTCCCCGCCGGCGCCAGCACACGACGAACCTCTGAGACGCCGGCCGCCTCGTCCCCCCAGTGGTGCATCGAGTGGATCGTCCACACCACCGTGAAGCCTCCATCTTCGAACGGCAGATGATGAGCCGGGGATTGGACGAAGCGCACGTTCGACAGGCCTCGGGCACGGCGGCGTGCCGCACGCAGCATCCGTTCCGACGGATCGGCGCCCACACTCTCGCGCACGAGGGGCGCTGCGAAGCGCACAGAGGCTCCCGGCCCACATCCGACGTCCAGGACCCGGTCGTCGGGCCCGACCGCCGCAACATCCACCATGAGTTGGTTGGAGGGAGGGTTGGGGTGGAGGATCGGGTAGAGCCAGGCCATGAGGCCGCGCCAGATCGCCGGGCCATGGTCGTGGTTGCCGTCAGCGTGCTTTCCGTGGACGCGAGGGTCGGAGTGGCCGGACAGGTGGTCTTCGTGATCGCTCATGCTCGGATCCGTTCCCTTCGGAGTCTGTCCGGGACGATAGGAGATCCCTCAAGGCACACCGGCATCCTTCCGATCAGGTTGCAGGCTCGGGTCACCGCGCCATACGAAAGATGCGTCCCGGTCGCCAGCGTCGGGACCGAAGGGGAAACACAATGGCCACTGCTCACCCGCGCCGTGTTGCGGGACTCTTGGCGATGACGCTCGTGCTCTTGACGTTTGCCGGAACGGCTGCCGCGGCACCCGTGGAACTGTTCACGTCGTCGGACTTCTACATCCCACGTCCCGCGGCCACCTCTGATCAGGTGGGGGTGAGGCGTCTGATCACATCCTTCGACCTGGCCGCCAACGGCCACGGCGACCTCATTGGGCAACAGTGCCACTTCACCGTCTCAGCCGACAACGGGGACAGCGTCCATTTGGACAACTATGCGGTCCTGGTCACCGGAGGCGTCGAGACCGACGTGTTCGACACCGAATCGGCGCCCAATGTGACCACGACGACGCTCGAGATCGACACCCTCACCATGGGATCGACGATCGAGTTCTACAACGTGATGCTGGAGGATCCGAGCGCAACGGTGGGGACGTCCGTCGACTTCACGGTGATAGCCGACTGCTCTCCGTCGGCGGTGACCACAACGACCACTGCAGCGACCACCACCACGACCGCCGCAACGACCACTTCCTCCACTGCGGGGACCACCACGACCACCAACCCGTCCTCCACCAGCAGCACGACGGAGGGCTCGCAGGCACCGACCACGACAATGGCGCAGCCGACGACAACAGCCGGAGACCCGTCCACGACAACGGCTTTGGCCACCTCGACCACCGCGGGTCCTCTGACCTCGACCGACGATGGGCCGACGACGACCGTCCCGCCGGTGACCGATGAGACCCTGCCGTTCACAGGTCCGAGCAGTGTCGTGAGTCTGGCGTGGTCCGCCACGGCTCTGATGCTCATGGGTGGATCGCTTGTCGTCGCTGCTCGACCCCGCGGCCGGCACGCTCGCGTCTAGGGCCTCAGCCAGATCGCCGGTGCGCGGCAATGGCGCGGCCACGCCCTTCGGGGTGGAGCTGGGCCGGTGAGCTCCGCACCATCCTGAGCGGCGTAGCCTTCGGCATGTGAAGCAACTCCTAGCCATCCTGAGCAGCCTGGTCGTGGTTGCGCTCACCGCAGCCCCGGCCGCAGCGACAACCGACACGACAGCGCAGCTTGCAGACTGTCCCGCCGTCGATGGGATCAGCTGTCAGGGCTGGGTCACCGACGACGCCGGCGTTCTCGACGACCGGGCCGGCCTGGAAGAGGCGGTCGGCCGCGTCGTTGCGGAGACCGGATCCCAGATCGCAGTGGTGATCACCCAGACATCGGGCGATCTCTCACCGGCGGAACTGGCGGCGGAGATCGGGAACACCTGGGGTGTCGGCGACTCCGAACGCAACGACGGCGTCGTGGTCCTGGTGGCGCTCGACGAGCGACGCACCGAGGTCGACAGTGGCCCGGGAGCCGGCCTGTCTGACGACGACGCCTCGTTCGCCGCTGGTCTGGGTGACTCGTTCTTCGCGGCGGGTGACTACGACGCAGGAATCTCGGCCATCGTGGGCGGCATCGAGCAATTCCTCTCCACCGACAGCGCCCCGTCGGCGACAACCGCCGACGACGACCAGCAGCCCGTGGAAACGACACGCCCCGAGACCCAGTCCGAATCGGAAGGTGGCGGTGGCGCCCTCTTGTTCCTGGGCGGCGTGGCCCTCGTCGGGGGTGGTGCTGCTGCGGTCGTGGTTCGTAACAACCGGGAACAGGCTCGCCGCAGGCGGCGCCAGCGCCGCAAGACGCTCGTCGACACCGAACTGTCCCGACTCACGCCGTCTGGTCACGAAGTTCAACTCCCCGAGTCGTTCTTCCTGCCGCAACCCGAGTCTGCCGGATCGGTCGACACGGACCGCGCGCTGGCGACACTGGAGCAACTGTCCAACGACGTGGAACCGGACGACGAGGCATCGCTCCGGGCGCTGTGGGCGGCCGGAGCGGTGGCGGTGGGCGACATCGAACAAGTCGAGCAGTACCGGATGCTGCCGTTGGAGATGCGGGTCTCGGGCGAACAAGAGCTGCTCGAGAGCTCGGTGCAGACCACGGCACGCGAGGCCATCGAGATCGACGATCAGCTGGAGTTCGAGGTGAAACAGGGCGAACTGGCCGGCCTCGTCGACAGCCTACGACCCTTCCGGGTCGCCGAAGCATCACGCAACCTCGCCCGAGAGGTTGCGGTGAAATCGGTCCGCACGCCCGTCGGACCGGCATCGACGACCGACCTGGGCGTCCGCCTCCTCCAGGCTCGCCCGGTCCTTGTGGCGACCGACCCGTTGATCGACTCGATCGAAGAGCTTGGCAAGGCAACCACCATCGCGGTCGAGAAGACTCAGCGGATGGAGTCCTTGTACGGACGGCTTCCGAGCGGCCCGAGCCGACCGGCAGTTGCGGCTGCCCTCACCGACCTCAGCGACGATCCCGACGAGGCGATCCTGAGGTACGAACAGGTCTTGGCGGAACTCGAGGACAAGGGGTCCGCGCTCGGCCGGGACGGACTCGACGAACCGGCGGTGGCTGCGTTCCTGCTGATGAACCACGACGAAGACGACATCGACGATTTCGTCGCCGCCTACCAGGAAGCCCGCGGATTCGGCGTCGACCCGCCGACGGCCGTCGAGATGGCGCTGGCAGGGTTGAGGACCAAGGCCGAACTCGACGACGTTCGCGAGAAGGCCGGGAAGATGGGTCTACCCGTTTCGGTGGCGGCGGCCCTCCTCAGACGCGGCGATCGCTCCATCGACGACTACAACCGGTTGACAAGCGAACTCGCCGAGGCCGACGTGGATCGCGAGTCCATCAGGACGGTGGCGGCGGTGCTCGCCCTCTCGCTCGAACCGGCGCAGGCGCTCAGACGTTGGGTCGAGGCCCGGGATGCCTTGGCGTCCATCGGTCTCGAGGGCAGTTACGCGGACGTGGCGGCGGCTTTCGGCGCCTCCGACCCTCGGGGGCCCCGGGCTTTCGCCCTCGCATACGCTGCCCAGCGACAGGCGCTTGCACGTTCGACGATCTCGGACGCCGACCGCTACGCACCGGAGCTCGCCCACGCCGGCACGGGCCGACAGGAGGACAGTTGGACCGGCCAGCCGATTCCGTCCGGCCTGCCCCACTACGACCCGTTCTTCCTCTTCTACTACCACTGGGTCATCATCGGCGGGAGTTCGCGGTCATTGGGCTGGGAACCCGTGTACCGCGACGATTCCTGGAACCGCAAGAACACGTGGTTCGGCGGGTTCGGGGGAGGCGGCGGGTTCGGCGGCGGGTTCGGCGGCGGATCGACGTGGGGAACCGGCTCCGGTTCCATCGGCTTCCCCGGTGGATTCGGCGGCGGCGGCGGGTTCGGAGGTGGCGGCGGTGGAGGTGGTGGGAGCGGCTGGTAGCTCGCTCCCACCGTCTTCGGACAGCACGCCTCGGACATCAGACCCCGGACCCCGGACCCCGGACCTCGGACCGTTCTCCACGTCGGCGCGGTGAAATCACACACCCGGAACGGCCGATTCGCTTTACCAAACGGTACCGTATGGTTATACTGGCGGCATGTCGGAGACACGCGGACGACCCCGTGACCCAAGTCGAGACCGGGCCATCCTGGCGGCTGCCCGCACCGCGATCGCCTCGCATGGTTACACCGGCGCAACGATGGAGGAGATCGCCAAGCTCGCGCGCGTGGGCAAGGACACGCTCTATCGCCGCTGGTCGACGAAGGAGCAGCTGGCGCTCGACCTCGTGGACACCCTCGCCCGAGACGCCGTTCGGCCGTCTCCGATCGATCCTGACCCGCGTCTCACCCTGTTCATGTTCGTGAAAGACATCGTGCGCCTGTTCCGGACCACCGACTTCGGCGCACTGGTCGCCGGAATGGTGGGTGAAGCCGCTCGGAACGACGACTTGGCCGAGCATTTCGCAGACTTCTGGCAGCGCCGACGCGCGATCGCCGCTTCGCTGGTGCGGGATGTCCTCGGGCCTCGGGCCGACCACGACGACCTCGAAGCCATCCTCGACGACCTGCTCGGGCCGATCTACTACCGCCTTCTCCTCACCCGCGTCGACGTGACCGATGAGTACCTGTGGGACCTCGTCGTCGCCATTCCCTGGACCGTGGAAACCGACCGGAACCAACACGACAAACCAACGACCGAGTACGACCGCGAAACGGTTGCGGGCGTCTCGCCATGAAAGAAGAACCCATGTCAAAGAACGAACACCTGTTCACGATCGTCGAACCCACCATCGGTGGCGACACCACGCTCGACATCGCTCGAGAGACCGTGGCACGCGGCGGCACCGCCAGCGTGCTGATGGTCATAACCGATCGCGTCCAACGCGACATCCGGGCGTTCGCCGAGTCGGAGGAACTCGCTCTCGGCGAGGCAGAGGCCCAGGCGCTCGATCAGCTGCGCACGACCTGCAGCAACCGGATCGGTGGCTCGCCCAGGCTCGAGACCCATTTCGGAGCCATCGGCAGCGAGGTGGTGAAGTACTTGACCGCCGACACGACCGCGATCGCCATTCCGGCTCCCCTGGCCACCAGTCGGCTGGTCGAGCGCATCGTGGCGTACAGCGGGCGGCCCGTGATCGTCGCCCCCAGTCGGGTCGCCGCGGTCGCATAGCAACGACCACACGCCGGAGTCGGTTCAGATCGGCTCCGGCGTCCTGCCGGTCGCCAGTGCCATCGCCGACTCGATGTCCGGCGTGATCCTCGGCGCCAGCTCGTCGGCAAACGAGGATCTGGTGATCAGGTCGCGGACCGGTCCTCTCACCGTGGCCAACGCGAAGCCCAGTTCGAGTGCCATGAGATCAGTCGCCAGGTCGTGCAGCGTGTGCATGCCGTCGGAATCGATGTCGGTGATGGCGGAAGCGTCGAGCACCATCCCACCGAGCTCGGTGCGGTTCTGGATGTGCTCGGTGATCGTGTCGCTGACGGTCTGGGCACTGGCGTAGAACAGCGGGCCGTCGACCCGCACGATCAAAACCTGCGGATCGATCTCGACGTCGTATCGCAGCCGGTTGCGATAGGCGTCGGTGCCCGGCACTCGGCCCAACTCGGCGATGTGAGGTGTCGATGACCGGGCGACGAACACGACGATCGAAGCCGTGAGGCCCGCGACCAGCCCCATCTCAATCGAGACGAACAGTGTCACCAGGAACGTCAAAGCCAACACGAGGCCGTCGACCGGCCGAAACCTGAACAGGCGAACGGCGTCCTGGAAATCCACGAGCCTGACGACTGCAGCCACGACGACCGCCGACAGCACCGCCTTGGGAAGATCGGTGAAGAGTGGCGTCAACAGCAACACCGTCACGGCCACCGTGGCGGCCGTGACCACCGACGCCATCGAGGTCTTGGCGCCGGCCTCGTGATTCACCGCCGTGCGGGAGATGCCACCGGCCACCGGGAAGGCGGAAAAGAGGCCGGCCGCGACGTTTGCTGCACCGACCGCCCACAACTCTGCGTTTGGCACGATCCGCTCACCGGAACGGACTCCGATGGCCTTGGCAATGCCGATGCCTTCGGCGTAACCGATGACGGCGATGGTCACCGCCCCGGGAAGGAGGCGCAGGAGAGCGTCGGCATCGACGGTTGGAATCGCAGGCAGAGTCAGGCCGCGCGGAATCTCACCGAGCACGGCGACGCCCGCTCCCGCCAACCCGAGCGCCCACACCGCGAGAGTCGCAACGGCGACCACCAGCAACGGTCCGGGCAACCGGCTCATCCGCTTCCGCAGGGTCATCAAAGCCACTATCGACCCGAGCCCGATGAGGGCAGTCGTCGGGTGCGTGTCCGTGATCGCCTGGCCGATCACCCGGAGCCGGCCGACGAATCCGTCCTGATTCTCGACCGTGAAGCCAAGCAGAGCCGGCACCTGACTGACGGCGATCACGATCGCAGCGGCCGACGTGAATCCACTCAGCACGCCATGGGACAGGAAGGCAACCAGTCTGCCGGCGCGAATCGCACCGAGGGTGATCTGGATGGCTCCGACCATCAGCGCCAACACTGCCGCCAGGGCCGAGTAGCGGGCGACATCGCCATCGGCGAGTGGTGCCACCGTGGCGGCGGTGAGAAGCGAGACCAGGGCGACGGGTCCTACCGCAAGCGACCCCGAGGTCCCGAGAAGGGCGTACACGATGAGCGGCACCACCGAGGCGTACAGCCCGGCCACCGGCGGAAGACCTGCGAGCGCGGCGTAGGCCATCGACTGCGGCACGAGCATCACCGCCACCGTGAGGCCGGCGGCGAGGTCCGCTCGGAGGGTGCCGGCGTCGTAGCCGGAAAGGGTTCGGATGAGCGGCACCATCGCCCGGACGCGCCTGCGCCCGGACGATGCGCCACCCGGTGTCGAGGAGGTCACCCGCTCGTGACCAACAGGGGGAGGTCACACGGGACGTCGGTGTCGGTCGACGCCTTTCGGACATCTTCGACGCCGCCGGCCGAGAACACCTTGACGGCCATCCCGTGGCGACGAAGGAGGCCGCCGGCGATCGTGGCCCGGTAGCCGGACTGGCACACCAGCCAGGCGGGTCGCTCCGGATCGATCGAGTGAGGGATGACCGAGGCAACCTCGGGCACGTAGACGTGCGACGTACCGTCGAGGTGACCGGTCTCCCATTCGACCGGAGATCGTACGTCGAGCACCTGCTCGCCGCGGCACGCAGCCGCCGCGATGTCGGCAGCCGACACGGGCGTCATGTGATCCACCGGGAACCCCTGCAGGAGCCATTCGTCGAGCCCCCACAGGACGCCTTCCACCCGGTCGTACCCGATCCGGTTCAGTTGGACGATCGCCTCGTCGGCGTTCTGGCCTTCCTCGAGCACGAGAACCATCTGGGCGTCGAACTCGCTCAACCACCCGACCCAGGTCCCGAAGTCATCTCGCAGCTCCACGCCGAGCGACCCCGGCACGTGCCCGTCGATGAAGGAGTCCCGAGGACGGGCGTCCACCACCAGCATGCCTTCATCCTGCATGCGTCGTACCTCTCCGGGGGTGAGGCTCGGGTAGTCCTGCCGCGGGAGCGGCTCCGGTCCCATCAGATTGGCCGGCCCCATGTGGGCGTAGTACCTCGGGTACGGCTGGAGCGCCGCAAGCTGCCCGGCGACGAAGGATTCCTCGTCGGGGAACGCCAGGACCGGGCTGGACGCCCGCTCGGCGCCGATGGTGGATGTCGTCTGGCCGGCTCCGGATGCGGTGCAGAACGAGCCTTCTCCGTGCGTGGGGTACAGCCCGACGTCGTCGCCGAGGGCGGCCAAGCGGTTCACGCTCCTGTACTGAAGCCTGGCCAGCGTGTCGGCTCGTTCCATTCCCAGCAAGTCGGGCCGACCCGCCGCTCCCACCAGGAGCGACCCACCGCTGAACAGGGCAGCCGGAACACCGTCGACGACGACCAGGTAGCTGGTGTGCTCCGGCGTGTGCCCGGGGGTGTGGATGGGGCGAATGGCGAAGGCCTCGTCCTCGATGTCTTCGAGGTGGAACGCCGGCACATGCCGGAACGCGGCCCCGGACGAGGCCGGGAGCACCAGACGGGCGCCGGTACGGGCGGCGGCTTCCCGGCCACCCGAGACGTAGTCGTTGTGCAGGTGGGTCTCGAGCACGTAGCGGAGGTCGGTGCCCTCGATCTCGAGTTGGGCGAGGAAGCGGTCCACATCACGTTGTGGGTCGACCAGGATGGCGGCACCCTCGTGAGTCAGGACGTAGGTCGAGTCTCCGAGGCCAGGTGTGCGGAATCCTTTGATGTCCATGAGCTCTCCTTGGATCAGGCTGCGAGGGCGACGATGCCGCCCGCCAGGTTGGCGACGTTGCGGAAGCCGGCTTTCACGAGGTACTCGGCGCCGGTCTGGGAGCGGTTGCCGCTGCGGCAGACCAACAGCACCGGGGTGGTCGGGTCGAAGCGTTGGGCGACGAGTTGCAGGTCCGACAGGCTGATCGTCTCGCTGTCGGGAAGGATCCCGGTCTGGGCCCACTCCCACGGTTCGCGGACGTCGACGATCACGCCCTTGGTCCGGGCCTGCCATGCCCTCCAGCCGGATGCCGGCACTTGTTCGATCGGGTTCATGTGACTTTCTCCTCTGGGTGGTCACAGTTGGATGCACCAGCCGCCGGATTCGTCGCGCAGTGTCTCCAGTACGATCGGCCGGAGTGGATACCGACACCGTCTTGCAGTACCGGCACGAGCTCGAACAACTCGCCCGCCGGCTGTGCCGAAACCCACACGATGCCGAGGACGTGACCCAGAACGCCCTCATGAAGGCAGTGACAGGCCTGGACGGTTTCCGGGGAGAGGCGACGGTGAAGACGTGGCTCCATCGCATCACCACCAACGAGTGTCTGATGATGCGGAGGAAGAAGACCCCCGGCTCGCTCGACCAGATGTCCGAGGCCGGGACCGTCCCCTATGAGCCGCCCGACCCGTCCCGGGCTCCGGACGAGCTGGCCCTCGTGTCTGAGACCCAGGCGGAGGTGTTGTCGGCCCTCGACGTCCTCCCCGGGCGATACCGGAACACGGTGATGCTGGTGGACGGCTGCGGCATGTCGTACGAGGACGTGGCGGCTGCAACCGATTCGTCGGTCGCAGCCGTGCGCTCGACGCTGTACCGAGCTCGCAAGGCGCTCCGCCAGGCGCTTGCCGACGTCGACTTCACCTGAATCTCGGGTCAAGGCGAAACCCCTCAGGGGGTCAGGACGGCGGCCCTCAGGGGGCCGGGACGGCGGCCCTCAGGGGGCCGGGACGTACAGCCTCGTGTCTGTCTGGAACGGGGTCCCGGGCGGCGGCCACACCCCCAGCACTTCCGGGCCATCGAGCAGGTCGAAGGGAACGATCGGGTCGCCATAGGTGTCCGCCTCCACACGGACCCAGGTGACTCCGCCGTCGTCGGATCGCCACAGCCCCGGAATCACCGCGACGTTACGGCCGGCGTCGAAGTCCCGGCCGGCCGCCCACAGCACACCATCTCGAACGGTCACTGCGTGTGCCGTCATCTGTGCCACCGAAGGATCGGTGGTCTCGTCGGGATGCGGCGAACGCGTCCAGATCAGGCCGTCGTCCGACGTCCAGGCCGTCATGAGACCCGTCACGAAGAAGTCGCCTCCGACTGCCACGAAGCCCTCGTCCACGGCCACGATGTCGTAGATCACCTTGTCGGTGTAGTCGGCGTCGACCGGCGTCACCCTCCTCCATTCGAGTCCGTCGGGCGAGGTCCACACGGCGGCAGTCGGCACGAACTCACCACCCGGCGAGGATCCGACCGCCAGCAGTCCGTCACCACCGGGGACCACATCGAACACGTCGGCATTGTCGAAGAGATCGGCGGATCCGCTCTCGACGAGCTCCCAGCCGGTCCCATCGGTGGTCGTGACCAGGCGTGCGATGGTCGACTCCGCTTCGGCGGCCGCCGAATAGAGCAGCGTCACCCGGGCCTCGTCGGGCGCAATGAACACGGCGCGCAGATTCCCAAGCTGCCCTGGGTACTCGAACCCCAGGTCCGTGGACAGGTCCAGCGGCTGCCAGCTCTCACCATCGGGTGACCAGAGGCTCCCGCTCCATCCAGCGGCGAACAGACCGAACGACGACGAAGAGATCTGGCTGATGCACGCGTCGCCTGCAACCCGGTTCCAGGACACCAGGTCGGGCGACCACCAGATCGAGCCTTCGTTCCCATCGGGAGTGCATCCGACGACGTAGGTGCGCCCGCCCAGCTGGGCGGCGTCGCCCAGCCGCACCTCGCCCCACACGTCGGCGGGCAAGGCACGCCATCCGTCGAGGCTCGGCTCGGACGTGGTCGTGACCGGCGACGCCGAGGTCGTAGTGGTGGACGCGAGGGTTGTCGACGGTGCCACCGAGGTGGTCGTCGCCCCCGCGACGGTGGAAGACGAGGACTCGCTCGTCGCGGCGTCGCCCGCACACGCAGCCAACACCAGCGTCATCGCCGCCAGCCAAGACCAGGGTCTCCGTGTCATTTCTGCTCCTCGGTGGGCTCTCGATCCACCGTGCACAGGCGACTGTCTCAGGGTGTCGTCGGTGGTGTCACGAGATTGTCACAGGCGACCGGGGCGGATCACTCCTCGGCATCGAGTCGGAAGCCGACGGATTCGGCCAGCACCGCCAGCAACGCCAGCCCTTCCGGGTCGTCGAGGTCGTCGATGATCGAGAGGAGTTTTTCGAGCGACTTCCTGACCTTGCCCTCATCACCTTCCTGGTGGGACTCGAGCACTTTGTCGACCTCGGAGAGCAATTCCCGCCGGTCCTTGGGTTTCAGGTCGTTGGGTCGGCGTCGTAGCACCCACGAAACCAGGTCGGAAGCCGCCTGTTCGGGGGTCGAGACGAACGCCGGCGATTCGGTCGTCGTGGCAGAGGCCGTCGAAGTCGTGGTGGTCGCGGCGGTGGTGGACGGAGTCAGCACGGTCGGGGCGACGGCGGTGGTGGGCGCCGCTGTGGTCGTCGAGGTGATCGCCGCAACCGACGTGTCGGCCGCTTCTGCGTTTCGGCCGGCCAGGCTCAGCCCAAAGGCCAGGGATGCCACAATCACTACCGCCGCCACTGCGAGCACTGCCCATCGCCGTCGCCCATGTCTGTCGTCTGGTGGCGCCACGACCGGCGCCACACCGAGCTGTTGGGTGGTCTCGGAGTCACCCTGAGCGAGAATGGGCTGGGTGTCGGCTTCGGGAACACCAGCGGGAATCGGAAGCGTGAGGAGAGCACCTCGCCGGAGCGCAGCCGCGAACTCGGCAGCCGTGGGCCGGGCTGCACGGTCATCCGAGGTCGTTCGAGCCAGGAGATCATCGAGGGCCGGGTCACCGGTCCGCACCGCCGACGAACTCCCCTCATGACGCCGGCCCGTGATCATCTCCCCAACCACCACGCCAAGTGAGTACACATCGGCGCTTGGCCCGGCATCGGCCCCGTTGAGGACTTCTGGCGCGACGTACAACGGTGTCCCCATCACCTGATGCGGTTGTGTCAGCCGATCGGTGTCCGCGCGGCGGGCGATACCGAAATCGGTCAGCTTCGGACCCGAATCCGAGACCACGATGTTCCCCGGCTTGATGTCGCGGTGGACGACGCCGGCTGCATGGATCGCCGAGAGGCCATCGGCGAGCTCGGCTGCCGCCTTGCGCGAAGCGACAGGATCCAGCGAGCCCATCATGTCCGACAGCGTCCTGCCTTCGAGGAGCTCCATCACGACGTACGGCTCGCCATCGACGATCCCCGAGTCGTAGACGGTGACGACGTTGGGGTGGGAGATCCCTGCCGCGAGCCGGGCCTCCCGCTCGACGCGTCGGATCATGACATCGTCGAGGAGTTCGGGGCGGGGCAGCTTGAGCGCAACGATTCGCTGAAGCCGGCGATCTCGCGCCCTCCACACCGTTGCCATCCCGCCGCGACCGACCTCGTCGATCAGCTCATAGCGATCGGCGACGATTCGAGTCCCCATACAGCTCCCCCGATACGAAGAACAAGCCTCTCAGGTCTGGATGAGCTATGCAAGCGCGCAAGCGGAGTCGCGCCCGCCGGACTGCGAGTCGGCGTGAGACATTGAGGTTGAGGGGGCGCTACGCCTTTGACTTGTGTGCGTGCTCGATGACCACGTCCGGGCCGGGGTAGAGCAGCGACTCGTGCCCGTCGTCCGCCCAGCGGATCCGGAACGGCGGGTCGCCATGCTCACCAGTCTCGAGGACTTCGCCCGTCCGCACCCGCTCGCCGACCTGATGTCCCTTGACCACCAGATGGTCGCCGACCTTCGCCTTCATTCGAACCTCCAGCTAGCGCGTCGTATCGATCGTCGTTGGTCTCGCCCCGTTGCGCAAGGGTCAATCGCCCCATGCGACAGGGTCGGAATGGGCCGTCCGCCACTACAACGAGCGAGGCGGCGGGCAGACACTGGCGATGATGCCCGCCGTCCGGGCGCCGACGGGCCAGTTGGATCCTCGCCCGAGAGCGGAGGTGAGATACATGGTGGAGTTGAAGACGTGGACACCGGTCTTCGATTTCGACCGAGGCGATCTTCGCACGGTCTTCGAGCGGCTTCCCCGACTCTTCGGAGATGTGACCTTCGATTTCCGTCCAACCGTCGACATGAAGCGTGAGGGCGACGACCTGATCGTCACCGCCGAGCTGCCCGGAATGGACATCGAGAAGGACGTCGAGGTGACGGTCGATGGGGACTTCCTCGTCATCAAGGGAGAGAAGACGACCGAGGAGAAGACCGAAGAAGAGAACCTCTACCTCCACGAGCGGCACTACGGGAGCTTCGAACGCCGGCTACCGATTCCCCAGGGCGTGAACCCCGAGACGATCGAGGCGTCCTATGACAAGGGCGTGCTCACGATTCGGGTTCCGACTCCGAGCGAGAAGATCGAGACCAAGAAGCGCATCCCGATTGCCACATGAAGTCATGCCTCGGGGCGCGTGTCAGGCACCCGCGCCCCAAGGCCTGTCAGATCGCTGGTGAGACCATGAGAATCCTGTTGGGTGTGTTGGTGTTGGGACTTGCCGCCGGGGGATGTGCCGAAACGATCACGTTGACACCCGAAGACAATCAGGCGACGGTGGAGCTCGGACCGGGCGAGAGATTCGAGCTGACGCTCCCGGGCAACCCGACCACCGGATACGCATGGACCGTGGTGGAAGGCGACTCGACCGTCGTCGGTCAGGTGGGCGAGCCGGAGTTCGTGGCCGAATCCACGCTCCTGGGCGCCGGCGGCGAGTTCAGGTTCACGTTCGAGGGGGCGGCACCCGGAACGACGTCGCTCAAGCTCGCGTACGCGCGGTCGTTCGAGGACGCTGCGCCGATCGACGAGTTCGAGCTCTCGGTGGTCGTCTCCTGACCTCGTCCGGGCCATCCACCCAGCCCGGCTCTCCCGACAGGGCGTCTGCTGGGCTTCCGTTTACCTGATCCTTGCCTTCACAACGTTTCGTTGAGGACTGCCTGATGCGACGCTGACCCGATCGGAGCGAATGTGTCGTCAGAGAGTTCACGACCACAGAAGGAGCCTCTCATGATGCAACGTCTCGTTCGGTTCGGGGCCGCAAGCGCCACCCTCTTGCTGGTGGGTGGGACTGCGATCGCAGCGGTCGCCACCCAACCCTCGCAGGTCTCATCTTCGAGCACCGTGCCGGCGGTCGTCGACGACAACCCATCGGCCGGCGACATCGGTATCGACGTCTCGGGTCCCTGCGACGAGGCGGAACATGCCACAGACCCTCGGTGCACGACCTTCCGGTGTCGTCGCCTCGTCGGACACGGATCGTGGCGGCGCCGGGGCCGAGGACCGGTCGGCGAACACGACCGGCTCCGACTCGATGGACGACACCACCCACAGCACCGTCGACGACCACACCTCGACGACCATGGGAGACGACACGACCTCCACCACCATCGACGACAACGGAGACGACGACACGACGTCGACCACCATCGACGACCACACCTCGACGACCGTGGGAGACGACACGACCTCCACCACCATCGACGACAACGGAGACGACGACACGACGTCGACCACGATCGACGACGACGGCGGTGACGACGACGATGACGATGACGATGACGACTCGAAGCGTGGGCGCGGTGGCGACGACGACGACAGCGATGACGATGACGATGACTCCGGTCGGGGCAAGGGCGGCGACGACAACTGAGTCCTCCTGACCCCTTGATGACGGAGCCCGCCGTGCGGCGGGCTCCGTCATGGGTCATCGGCACCGCCCTGCTATTCAGGACACCTCGAGCCGATGTGGGTATCGGGTTGCCGCCTACGGCTCACCGCTTGTTGGACATCCGGCTGTAGCGGTGCACCGCAAGCGGCGCGAACACAGCGATGATCACGACGATCCATCCGAGCGTATACAGCACCGGGTTCTCGAGCGGCCATGCGGTCGGCTCGGGTGTTCCCGCCGGGATGTTCCCGAACAATTCCCTGGCCGCTTGCGTCACCGCAGAGACCGGATTCCATTCGGCGAAGACCCTCAGGGCGGTGGGCAGGTTCTCCGACGGTACAAAGGTGTTGGCAACGAACGTCAGCGGGAAGATCACCATGAACGAGGCGTTGTTGATCACCTCCGGGCTCGGCACCAGCAGTCCCACGTACCCCATGACCCATGAGAAGGCGTAGGCGAACAGGAGCAGCAAGCCGAAGCCCAACACTGCGTTCAAGAGGCCGGCGTTGGCTCGCCATCCCACCAGGAGCCCGGTGAGAGCCATGATGAGCAACGACAACACGTTGTAGATGACGTCACTCGCCGTGCGTCCCACCAGCACCGCCGAGCGAGACATCGGCAGCGCCCGGAAGCGGTCGATGATCCCCTTCTGCATGTCCTCGGCCAGGCCCGCGCCGGTGAACGTGGCTCCGAACACCACGGTCTGCGCGAAGATCCCGGCGATCAGGAACTCCCGATACGAGCCGCCGGGGATGTCGATGGACGCACCGAAGACGTACGCAAACAGCAGCACGAACATGATCGGCGAGATCAGGACGAACACGAGCACCTCTGGCACTCGCTTGATCTTGATGACGTTGCGTTTCGCCACCACCGCACCATCGGCGAGTGCGTAGAGAATCCGACTCATGAGTACACCTCTCGGGAAGACTCGGGCTGCTCTGCTTCTTCGGCTGCATGTCCGGTCAGAGACAGGAAGACGTCGTCGAGTGTGGGCCTTCGCAGCCCCACGTCGCTGACCTCGATTCCCGCACCGTCGAGGGCGCGAAGTGCTCTGGTGAGCACCGGAGCTCCACCAACGATGGGAACGAGCAGCGAACCGGTCTTGGGGTCCGAGTGCATCTCGGCGACGGCGAATTCGGCCAGGACCCTCATCGCCTCACTCACCTGATCGTGGTGTGTGGCCGTGACCTCGATGCGCTCGCCGCCGATCTGATCCTTGAGCTGGTCGGAGGTGCCGTGTGCGATCGCGCGCCCGTGGTCGATGACCACGATGTCGTCACAGAGGCGATCCGCTTCCTCGAGGTACTGGGTGGTGAGCAAGAGTGTGGTGCCGTGTTCCACCAGTTCGCGGATGACACCCCACAGGTCGATCCGGCTCCTGGGGTCGAGTCCGGTCGTCGGCTCGTCGAGAAACAGCACCGGCGACTCGGCCACGAGTGCACCTGCCAGGTCGAGGCGTCGTCGCATGCCGCCCGAGTAGGTCTTGACGGGCCGATCGGCGGCGTCGACGAGATGGAATCGTTCCAGCAACTCTCGCGCCCTGGTCTTCGCTCGGGCTTTTCCTAGGCGGTAGAGCCGACCGATCATGTCGAGATTCTCGAATCCTGTCAGGTTCTCGTCGACCGCCGCGTACTGACCCGACAGGCCGATTCGCTTCCGGACCTCGTCGGGGTGGGCCAGCACGTCCACGCCGGCAACGATCGCCGAGCCGGCGTCGGGCTTGATCAATGTCGTCAACACCGACACTGCCGTGGTCTTGCCCGCACCATTCGGCCCCAGAAGCCCGAACACCGTGCCCTCTGGGACCGACAGATCGAGACCGTCGAGCGCCACGATCTCTCCATACCGTTTCACGAGGCCGGTCGCCTCGATGATCTGCACATGTACTCCTTACCGTCGCCCCACCAATCTACGACTCGGGCGGGACAGAATCGGTCTCATTACCGGCGGCGACGAATGTCACGACCGCGGGGAACGCGACCATCGCGGGCAGCAAGAGGCCCCGTTGCCATCTAGGTTTGGAGACGTGCCGCACACACAGATCCATCCTGAGGGTGATTGGGCCGCCTACTACCGCGCCACCGCCGCTCGGCTCCCGAGCCGATGGTTCGTCGCGGCGACCGAGGTCGTGGACATCAACCACGGTGCCGGTCGGACCGTCATCGACCTGGGATGCGGAAACGGGGTCGAAACGAAGGCATTCCTCGATCGGGGCTGGACCGTGTTCGCATACGACCGTGAGGTCGCGGCGATCGAGTTCACAAGAACACGCGCCACCGAGCAGGAGCTCGGGCGACTGACCACCGAGGTCTGCCGATTCGGCGAGGTCGAACTGCCCGAGGCCGACCTCGTGTTCGCTCAGCTCAGCATTCCTTTCTGTCCGCCGGACGCCTTTCCGCACCTCTGGGAACAGATCCGGACTGCGGTCAAGCCAGGCGGCTACTTCGTCGGGCAGTTCCTCGGACCGAACGACGACTGGGCCGGCGGGGCGTGCCTCTCACACGGAATGCACGACATCGAGCTGTTGCTCGACGAATGGGCGATCCTCGACGTCTCCGAGGAGGAGCACGACGGCGTGGCCGGCGCCCAGCGTGAACCGAAGTACTGGCACATCATCTCGGTCATCGCCCGACGGCCTTGAGGCCGGAAGGATTCTCGCCGCCTGAGCGACGGCCCGAGCTCCTTGCTGCAAGGATCGAAGCATGCGCACATTCAGCGCTCGGAAAGAGATCGACGCCACACCCGCCGAGCTGTGGCCTCTCATCGAGGATCTGACACGGCATTCCGAATGGTCTGCCGATCAGATCGAGATCAGATCGATGGGTGAAGGCCGGTATGCCAGCCGGGCTTCGTCCAGGGGAAAGACCTTCGCAGCCCAGATCGAGCTGCTGACATCTCGTCCCGAGGAGCTCCTCGAGTTCCGCGTCCGGGATGCCACCGGTTCGTACACCCACCGGATCGGTCTCGCACAGCTCGAGAACGGAACGCTGGTGACCCGACAGGTGACGCCCGAGAAACTGAACCTCGGTCAGCAGGTGCTGGCGACCGCCGCCCGGTCGACGGTCCGCGTCCCGAGCCTCGAGACCAGCCTGGAGCGGCTGGCGGAAGCGGTCAAGATCCAACTCTGAGCAACAGCACAACCCACAGATCCCCGGGTCGGAAGCCCCCACTTCCGGTGCTCCACTCGTCAGCGTGAGGCGTGTCCGCCAGCCTGAGGGGATTCCGCAATCCTGGTGTCGGAGCAAGACGCGATGGGACTCCGCGTGTCGTGTTGTGGCTCAGACCCACAACACGAGCGGAGCCTCCGGGCAAGGATCCGGTCTCCGCGGCCGCCACGCCACGACGAGGCTCCCCAGCGCCCACACCCGGACCGATCGCTCCCGGCCGCCCCGGGCTTGCCGGACCAACCGCCGATGCTCGGCGTCTTTCAACCTGTCCTCCATGATCGAACGGACGTGCTGTTCGTGATTCCACGTCATGTCAGTGCTCCTGCCTATAGAGGTCGCGCAGAAGTGCCACCTCAGCCATGTGGTGGGCGAACTCGCTGCTCACCCGCCACAGAATCCCGATGAAAGGGATCTCGGTGTCGAGCCCGTTGCTCGTCATCGGAGAGCCCAGCCATCGTCCCTTTGGACGGTTCGGCCGACTGCGTGAGTCGGTCGAACACGATGCCCATCCGGTCGGCTCGGATGCCCACGGGTCTCCTCTTTCACCTCACACGGTAGGCGGTATTGCGGACCGAAACTGTCCGCAGTAGTCGTAGGCTGGGATCATGGACAAGGCGGGCCGGCTGCTCAAGTTGCTCGGGCTCCTCGAGACCCGACGCGACTGGACGGCGGCCGAGCTCTCCGAGCGCCTGCACGTGACGACCCGCACGGTTCGACGGGATGTCGACCGGCTGCGCGAACTGGGATATCCCGTCAACGCCATGTCGGGGCCGGGTGGCGGGTACCAGCTGGGAACCGGCGGGAGCATTCCTCCGCTCATGCTGGAGGAGGACGAGGCGGTGGCGCTGGCCGCCTCGCTGCGGATCGCCGCCCGCGAGCAGGTGCTGGGAGTCGACGACGCAGGCCTCACGTTGATGGCGAAGCTCGAGCAGATGCTCCCACCGAAGCTCCGTACCCGGCTCGAGGACGTCACCTCGGTCACGCTGACCACCGCCGGTCGCCCGGCACCCCGGGTTGACCCCGGCACGCTCTCGGTCCTGGCGAGAGCCGCACGCAATGAGGAGCGGATCCGCTTCCTCTACACCGCACCGGCCAGGGATCAGATCGAACGCCACGTCGAGCCCTATCGCGTCGTCGTGGTCTGGCGCAACTGGTATCTCGTCGCCTTCGACCGGGACCGGGACGACTGGCGCACCTTCCGACTCGACCGCATGGAGAAGCCGTATGCAACCGGCATGCGCTTCAGTCGGGTCGACCCGCCTGATCCGGTCGCGCTCGTGGAAGAGGGCGTGTCGCTCGCGTCGTATGCGCTCCGCGCCCGGGTGCTGCTGCACACACCCGTGGAACGGGCGGCCACGATGGTGCCCCGAACCGTCGGCAGGCTGGAGGCCGCCGGTCGCCACACGTTCCTCGAAATCGGCGCCGACGATCACGAATGGATCGCCCGCTATCTGGCATCGCTCCCTGTGACCTTCGAGATCGTCGAGCCGCCCGAGCTCACCGAAGCCGTCAGGAGCCTGGGCCGGCGCCTGCTGGACCGATGACAACCACCATTTGTCGAGCGGCCCGATCAGAGCGCAGTCGGCTCGTCAGGCGGGAGATTCGAGCGCTTCTGCGGGGGCCACATCGGGCGCTGATGTGGAGGCGCGGTGGACCCAGAGCGCCGAGAAGACGCCCATCGCAACCACCAGCGCCGTCTCCCGCACCACCAGCGTCGGGGGCCGCATGAGCAGCGTGACCACGGCGACGATGCCGAACACACCCGCCACCACCAGGGTCGGGAACGGCCGCGCCAGTCGAGTCGTGACGCGGTCCCAGTCGACGAGCGTTGCCGTCATGACAACGAGCGGCCAGCCGCCGAGATCGAGGAAGAGGTTCAGACCGAAGATGACGCCCGCACCTTGAGCCAGGAAGACCGCCGACAGGATCGGGCGACGACTGAGGACGCCCACCACCAGCCCCAGCTCGCCGAGGACGGCCAACGCCGCCGCAGGCTTCCATCGCCACGGCTCCTCCGCCACCCACAGAGCCACGTCCGACAACGCCGGCGCACGCAACAGCAGGTTCTCTGAGACGAGGATGTTCCGCAGGTTCTCGGAGAAGATCCATTCCAGCCCCGACGTGCGCAGCTTCGACACCCCTGCGAACAGGAACATCAGCGAATAGCCGAGCGCGACCCCGGCAACAGGCCAGCGGAACCGGTACGACCGGCCCTCACCCTCGCCGATGACCGGTGCGAACGCCAGCAGGAAGAGCGCCATCACGAGGACGTTGCGGTCGTGATTGACCTTCCCGAGGTTGTTCCCGATCGCCGCCAGATAGCCACCCGATATCCCCGCCGGCACCGACACCCGGCGCCCACCCAGCCCAAAGGCGGCGAGGCCACAGAGCACCACGGTGAGCGGGTACATCACGTCCAACGCGGCCGCACCGGGTTGTGGGAGCAAGCGGTAGTACGAGATGGGGTCCCAGAGCGTTCCGGCGTTGACGATCGACGGTTTGAGCACCCCGATGTCGGTGAACAGCACCATGGCGGCCACGCCGAACACCACCACCCGCACGATGCGAAGACCGACCGCCGTGACCGGACGGAACCAGAATCGCTCCCACCACGTGGACTCGCGGTCAGGCATCGACGACCATCCGCTCCTCGACCGCGGCCCGCTCGACGGTCGCCTCCCCTGGATACGGCACGACCCTCCACGTCTCGGTGACGAGCCTCACCGACACGAGATCCGAGCCGCGGCGTTCTTCATGGGCCTTTGCAGCAAGCGACACGGCGTCCGCCACCGCGGACTCGTCGGGGTCGGACACGAGCTTGGCGACGGTGGCCGTACCCAGCACCGAAGTGATGTCGATCTCGGCGCCGCCCGCTGCGGTGGCGATCAGCCGATGGCGCGTCACCTCCCGTGGATCGAGCTGCGGAACCGAGTACATCTGGAACGGAGCGAACGGGTACTGCTCTCGTTTGAACATCGCCGACATCCCGAAGGTGACGAGCATCGCTGCGAGGATCACCGACAGGGTCGTGCGGGCGTCGACACGGCGGACGCTGCGGAGGACCGGCGCCACCACCAGCGCTGCGGCAGCGGTGGCGACCGCATCCTTCCACGCCCAGTCGGTCCGGACCTCCACCACGAAGGCGGCCGACCAGGCCACGCCGGCGACCGCGAGCTGGACCAGTCGTGACGGAACGCCTCGCAGCATGTCGTTGAAGTCGGGTAGCCGCATCGAACCGTGCGAGATCAGGGCCAGGCCCACAACCGTCACCACTGCACCCCAGGTGAGGGTTGCGATGCGCACTCGCGGAATCACGCCGAGAGCCTTCGCTGCGAGTCCGGCAACCCCCACGCCGACACCGATCAGGCCGGACAAGAGCACGGTCGTGCCTGCCGACACCTGGTGATCTGGGCGTTCGTTCACCGGCCGAACTCTACGCAGAAGCACAGATGTCTCCTTCACTCACGCCCGGGAATCTGCTGGACTGACCGTCGTGATCGAAGATCCCTACCGCGTGCTCGAGGTCGGCGCCGAGGCAACCGACGCCGAGATCCGGAGGGCGTTCCGGCGTCTGGCGCGGCAGCTGCATCCAGACCTCAATCCCGACGACGAGTCGGCGACTGCACGGTTCCGCCTGATCTCGGAGGCATATCGCGTGCTTCTCGACCCCCGGGAACGGGCCGAGGCGGACCGATCCGGGGCGACGGCGATGCCACCCGACGCCACTGCCACTGCCAGCGTGTTCCAGGAGTCGGGCCGGAGATGGGCGCGCAACGGACAGGACGTGGTGGCGGTGGCGAAGATCGATCTGGTGACGTCGATCGGCGGCGGGCCGGTGAAGGTCCGGGTGACCGGGCCGGTGACATGCTCCGACTGTGCGGGGTCGGGATACGACGCCGACGGCGACGTGGTCAGGTGTTGGACGTGCGATGGCTCCGGGCAGGTGACCTTCACGAACCGCATGGGTGAGAGCACCGGAATCTGCCTGACCTGTGGCGGTGAGGGGCAGCAGGCAACCCAGGAGTGCGGCACCTGTGCCGGCCACGGAACGGTTGTGGCCGAGCGGGTCGTCGATGTGACGCTCCCTCCTGCCGTCGACGAGGGGGAGACGGTCACGGTGCCGGGCGCGGGCGGTCCCGGGGGTCGTGGCGGACGGCCGGGCGACCTTCTCGTGTTCGTGACCATCGATCCTCATCCGGTTTTCACCCGCAGCGGGCTCGATCTACGCCTGACCGTTCCCGTCACATTCACCGAAGCGGCGCTGGGAGCCACGGTGGCGGTGCCGACCTTCGACACGCCGCTGTCGATCAACGTTCCAGCGGGCACTCAGGGGGGCACGGTGCTGGCGGTCGACGGCAGAGGAGTCCGTGCCGCCGACGGCACCACCGGCCGTCTGGTGATCACGCTGAACATCGGAGTGCCGACGGATCTGGGCGAATCCGATCGCGGCTCCCTCGAGTCGTTGACGGGAACGTTCGGTCCCGAACTCCGATCGATCCTCTTCGAGCGAATGCGGGAGTGAGCCGACGGAGCGGCAGGTCACCGCCGCAGCGGCTCTGTCACCTCGTCGATCCATCCGTAGGCGAGATCGATGAACGCCTCTTGACCGTCGACGGCCGGGAACCCGTGGATGACGCCTGGAAGATCTCTCGCCACTTCGATCAGGTCGCCGCCCTGCTCGAGGATCGTGCCGAGCCGACCGCCTCGGGCGCGGTCGAACTCCCGGAGAAGAGGATCGTCGACTCCGTATGCGATCAGGACGGGGACTCTGCGCTGGACCATTGCGTCGAGTGGCTCCAGAAGCTGACGGCTGACCCATTTGAACGGGTCGGCGGCCTTGCCCGGGACGACCCGTCCGCTCAACTGGCGAAGCTTCGTCTTGGCGAGCTTGAAGTAGAACGCCCGGTGGGTCGGGTCGGCAAGCGACTTGATGGTCTTGCCCCGGAGTGCCAACGAGGCGTATTCGCCGATCGTCCGGTCACGAGTCATCCGCTCTGCCACCGCCTCGGTTCGTTCGTAGCTGCCGATCGGAGGCGTCGCCATCACCACCGCCGACACGTCTTCGAGCAGCGGGGCGGTGGAGAGGGCGGTCCTCGAGGAGAAGCACGCCCCGGCGAGCACGAGATGGTCCACACCCTGCTGTTCCCGCAGCACGCGGGCTGCCGCCTCGGCGTCTTCGGTGAAGGGCGTGCTGAGACGAAGCTCGCCGATGGTCCCGGTGGACTCGCCCAGCCCGTGGTAGTCGAATCGCAGGCATGTGTAACCCCGCTCCGCCAGCTCCCTGGCCATCCGCACGGCGAGCCGGTTTCGCTGGAGCGACACGTTCACGGTGTCGCCCCCCTGGATGATCATGACCCCCACGCCGTTCGGCGTCTCGGGGTGCGTGATCATTCCGAACAGTTGGGACTCGCCCACATCGAAGAGCACCGGGGTCTCCGCCCTCATCCGACCGACCCCGTGAGCCATTCGAGGGTGGTGTCGACCAGGGCCGCATCGAGCAGTGTGCCCTCCTCCGGTCGGAGGAGGTTGACGTCCTGATGGAACCACCAGGCCTCTTCGAACTCGAGTGGCAGTGCCTCGGCCTTCCGACCTGCGTCATCAAAGATTTCAACTGCGGATTCGATGTCGCGGCGCAGATCGGTGCCGCGTCCCAGTTGGAGGATCAAGCCGGCACCATCACCTGCGGGCACCTCCAGGCGCCTGCCGATGGCCGAGTCCCGCAGCGTGCGAGCGACGGAGAACCCGGCGATGTCGAGCGACCCGCGCGACTCGAACTCGGCCTCGAGATCCTGAGCCGATCGCTGCGCACCATGCTTGACACCGAGGATCAGCAACGAGCGGGTGAGATCCCGGAAGAACCGTTTGCCTTCCACCACGGGCTCCCACAGCACGAGCCGCGATGACGGCCCGGCCACCGATACGGCCACGAGCGACGCAAGCCGGGTGGCCACGAGGTCGGGTTCGGAGACCCCGGCGACCTCGGACAGGCGCTGGACGGCTGCCGCTGCGTCCTCGCTCATCGTCTCCAGCGTCAGTGAGCCGGCATCGCCTCTCGAGTTGCCGGTGCCTCGATAGTGGAATCGCTGCACGGCAAAACCCTGCTCGGCGAGGCTGCGGCCCAACTGGACCTCACGACGGTTGTTCTTGAGGAACTCCGAGTACACGGGCGAGCAGATGACCACGCCTCGCTCGGGAGTTCCGGCCGGCAGGTGGGTCACGCCGAACAGATCGCCGAAGAATCCCAGTTCCTCGGACGAGCCACCCGCCAGCTTCATTGTGACACTGCCCCTCATGAGCGGGGCAGTGTACGCAAGGAGGGCGCTACCGGAAGTGGGAACTCGAAGCGCTTGGCGCGGGGCGCCGATACCATCCACCGCGGGATTGCAGAAGGAGTGGTCATGAGCGTGTGGCGTTCTGCGCGTCGCCTTGTTGCGGCGGCAGCCTCGGCGGGGTTGGTCTTCGTTGCGGTTGCGACGCCGCCGGCGGTTGCCGAGATCGGCGATGTGGGCGTGCTCGGTTGTTCGAACACCGCCATCGCCACCATCGGCTATCACCAGGTGTCCGACGTCGGGCGACTGTGGTTCGCTTCGACCGAAGACAATCCGCTCGCCGACTATTGGGGCCAGGACATCGTGGCGTGGGCGGACGAGAACGGGCAGGGACAGAAGGCGTGGGCGGCGTTCGACGCCCTGGTGGCGTCCAACCCCCGAACCTCCGCCGTGTGGTTCCAGGTGTGCGTGAAGGCGGATGCCCCGGGGTCGACCGCGACGGTCGACACGATCGTCGACCTGATCGAGGATCGGCTGCCCGCCGCCACCATCTACGCGAGCGCCCTCGACGACACGCCTACGTGCACGGTCGGTGACCCGGAGACTTCGCAGACGTATGTCGATCATCTGGTCGACAGCGGGCAGGCCGTACGCGGTCCCACCATGAGCCCGCTTCCGGCCGACCAGGTGAAGGGCTGTCACGCCAGCGGAGACGGCCTGACCCTGCACGGCACCGACCTCGCCTCGTACTTCGACGACGGCGTGGTTCCGGGTCCGCCATCGGCCACCGGGTTCGACGACGTGCCCGACGGTCACGTGTTCGCCGACGACATCGTCTGGCTCGCCGATTCCGGAATCACCCGCGGATGCAACCCGCCCGACAACGACCTCTTCTGCCCCGACGATGCCGTGACCCGGGGGCAGATGGCGGCCTTCCTCGCGCGGGCCCTCGACCTGCAGCCGTCGGCATCCGACGCTTTCACCGATGACGACACGAGCGTGTTCGAAGCCGACATCCAGGCCCTGGCGGCGGCAGGCATCACAACCGGCTGCGACGGGGCGTTGTTCTGCCCCGACGACCCGGTCACCAGAGCCCAGATGGCCACCTTCCTCGTCAACGGCTACGGCTGGACCCAGGGTTCAGGCGACGACTTGTTCGTCGACGACGACACGAGTGTCCACGAAACCGACATCGACGTCCTGGGAACCGTAGGCGTGACACTGGGTTGCAATCCACCGACCAACGACCGGTATTGCCCGAACGACCCCGTCACCCGCGGCGAAATGGCAGCGTTCCTGCACCGCGCATCCAGCGGCAGCTGACTTCTGCGGTCAGGCACGAAATCCCCCCTGCTTCGCCGCCGGTCGCCTGCGGCGACCTAACCGAGTTTGCTCCGCAAACTCGACCCCACAGCATCAGAATCCCGCTTGCGGGGGAACACGGTCAGTGGGGTCCGATCGGCGCCCCACCGGTCAACGGCGACACGCGTCCAGCGATTGTGTCCCCCCGCCGGGGGGACAGGCTGCCGCAGGCAGCCAGGGGGGTTTCTGGCTCTCGACCCGAGGATCGTCAGAGGCCTGTGAGGCGGATCCAGGCGGGGTCGTGATCGGTTCCCACCCCGGTGGCCGTGGCCGACCATTTGGTGCGGCGTTCGATCTCGGCGTGGTCGAGCTTGGGTCCGAGTGACGGGCTCAACCAGATCTGGTCGAACAGCTCGAACTTGTCGGGCCCGCGGCTCACGCTGAAGCGATGGGTCCACCGGGCGTCGACGGGTGCGTCCTCCGGGTTGGTGGCCGGAGGGGCGGGCCGGCTCTCCACGACGTGGGCGAGGGCGTCGGTGAGCGGCTCGGTGAAGGGAGCCAAGGTGTCACTCTCAGGTGCGTCGTTCATGTCGCCGACCACCACGTATCGGGAGTTGGGCCTGGTCTTGGCGTCGACGACGCTGTCGCACGACCTCCGCCTGTCGACGACGTCGCACGTTGTTGGCTTGCCGGGTGGCTTCGGGATCGGGGTCGTCGAAGCGGACGAAGTTCGACTTGAGATGGTTGACGAACACGCTGAACAGCTTTCTCGACCTCGTCGCCGAAAGAACCTGGGCCTCGAGCAGGTCACGCCCGAACACCGGCATCGCCGGGTCGGCGGGGTGGACTTCGAAACGGTGGCTGGTGACGTTGGCGATCGGGAGATGCGAGAGGATCCCCACGTCGATGAAACGGGGGTCGTTGCCTTCCACCAGCACCTCGTATCGGTAGGGGTTGGAGAGCCGGGACCGGTTGAAGGCGCGGAGCGCGTCGAGGTTCTCGACCTCCTGGACGCACACCACGTCGAGTCCCATCGAGTCGATGCGGGAGGCGAGCGCCTGCAGTCCGACCTCGGACTTGGGCTTGATGAGGGTTCCGTCGGTGTTTCGCTGAATCCGGTAGTAGGGCGACGTCGACTCGGTCGGGTCGAGCTGCGGGGGAGGATCCTCCGGGCGGTGGCCGGCACCCACCAGCACCCACTGATACGTGGTCCTCACGTTGCGGGCATCGGCCGGCATCGCCGCGATCTCGGCCTGGAAGTTGAAGCGGTCGAAGAGGTTGTTGAGGTTGAACGTCCCCAGTGTGATGTCCATGTTCTGCCTTCCGGTTCACGATCAGACGCTCGTCTCCCTCTGATAGATACACCGCCCGGCGCCGACCCTCCCCCTGAGACAGCGATTTCGCTATCTTGCAGGGAGTTTCCATTCACATCGAAACGATATTTCGGTAATCTGAAAGAACGGTGTCTGATCCCATGCTGAGCGAGCTCACATCACACGAGCGCGAGACCCTGAGCGCGATCGCACATCTGGCCGGTGACCAGAGTCCGGTTCGTCCTGGTCAGCTCGTCAAAGCCCTCCGGGTTTCACCCGCCACCATCACCGCCCGACTCAAGCGGCTCGACGAGCTCGGCCTCGCCGAACACATCCCCTATGCCGGGGTGACCCTCACCGAGCAGGGCTCGAAGATCGCCGTGACGGTCGTCCGCCGTCACCGCATCGTCGAGCGGTTCCTGGTGGACGTGCTGGGATACGAGTGGGATGAGGCCGAGAGCCTGGCTCGTCGATTCGAGCACGCCATGCCGCGAGAGGTGGTCCAGCGCCTCTACGAGCATCTGGGGAAACCCGACACGTGCCCGCATGGATTCCCCATCCCCTCACCCGACAGCGACTCGATCCCCCAGCTTCGAGCCCTGGTCGAGTTGGAGCCCGGCGATGCCGCCGAGATCGCCGTGCCCTCAAACACCGATGCCGACGTCGTCGCATACCTGGCCGAGATCGGAGTGCATCCGGGTGTCCGGGTCCGGGTGACCGAGAAGCTCCCCTTCGACGGTCCGGTCACGATCACGATCGGTGGGGAACCGATCACAGTCGGCAACAAGCTGGCTCGCATGTTGTCGGTGAACACACCAGACCGATCATTCTGAGCATCGAAGAAGCGAACCCAGGGTTAAGGTCCGCCAATATGGCGGACTACCGCCCACGGAACGGCATTCCACGCCGGACCGGCGACAAGAGGACGTAGTCCGACCGGTGGGATTCCGTCTCAGGGACGTGAACGATGTGACCATCCACACCGAGCTGCGGGTCCACGGGGTTTCTGGCACCCCGCCCCGGGACATGCTGTACACGGACCCTCTGAACGTCGACGGGCAGTTCCCTGACCCCAATCCGCGTTCGAAGCCCAAGAGTTACGCCCGAATCGTCGGGCGGCCCCGCCGGGACGAGCGGGACCAGGTCGAGTTCGACGTGAGCGGGTTCCACTGGGGTGGACTCACCTCGGGATCTGCGATCACCGCCTTCTGGATCCTGCTCGCCCCGTTTGCGCTGGCGAACACGGCAGGCTGGATGCTCTCGCATTCCACCAAGCTCCGACGCTCGATGGTGAGGGTGACCGCGCTCGCATTGACTGCGATCTTCGCCACCCAGCTCGGCACGAGCCTGGTGCTGGCTCCGCAGCTGTGGGACATTTCGGGCCTCGGTTGGTGGGCGGATGCCGTCGTGGTGCTTGCGTCGATCGCTGCACCGGTGGCCTTCACCGGTCTCGTCGCCTTCTTCTCCACCCGGTCTCACGTCTCGTTCGAACCGTGGACGACCCGGCTGCGAGGACTGTTCATCCCCTCGGCCACGGCGATCGAAGCGCTGGCGTCGGCGGAGGCCCTGGACTCGGAGTGGCCTCCGATCGGCGAGGAAGGCGCCGACGGGTGGACGCTGCTGCCGAACCGATCGCCGTCGGTGTTCATCGAGTTCCACGAGCGGGCCGCACCAGCACCGGGGGCCCCGGCCTGGGACGACCCGGCGGACGGCGCAGATGTGACCGGCTACCAGATGTGGCACGAGACGACGTTGCTGCCCCGACTCACCCGCCTGCACCTCGCCACCGGATACGCGGTGATCGCCCTGATCGTTGGGGCTCAGGCGGGCGTTCCCTGGGTCGTGTGGGGTTCGCTCGCGGTCCTGGGCCTGCTCGTCGCCGCGGTGCTTGCGCTCGGGTTCGCACCGGGCGGTATGAGGCAGCTGTCGATATATGCCACCCCTGCCGCAGCAACCTGGGTGGCCATCGCCTATGTCGCAGCTTGGACGGGGTCCCCGACGGAAAACCTGTATGCCGCCCACGTCGTGACGTTCTGGGTCGGCGCGGTCTTCGTGTTGTTGGCGATCGGCGTGCTGGCGATGCGGGAGGTGCTGGCCGCCGGAGCGCTGGCCCTGGCGGGACAGATCGGCACCATCCTCGGGATCATCGTCGGGTACCTCGTCCAGTCGGTCTTCGGGATCACCGCCGCCAACAAGCACAGCTTGCAGGCCAACGGTTCGGAGTGGGTGGCGGTCGCCCTGTTCTTCGAGATCGCATTCCTCGTTCTGACGGCCCTGTGGCTCACGACGCGCGCCGGCGACGCCTACCACCCGGAGGCCGACGACGAGGTCGGGCCCGAACGCGGGGCGCGGCGCCTCCTGACGCTTGGACGCCGGGTGGTCCAGCGTGCGGACCGCATCCTGAAGGTGGCCGCCCTCTATGGAGCGGCGACCATCCTCGCCGTCGTGGCGTCGTTCGTCGTGAGCGGGGATACCCCGGACCCGAGAAGCCTGCCGCAACCCGACTCCAGGCTCCTCGACGTGATCGCGGTCGCCCTCGCCGTCGTCATCGTGGGCTGGGTGGTCGTCATCGCCGTCAGGACCATCGACTGGAGCCTGAAGTCGGGCGCGATCGCGGTCGTGGCTGGGATCGGAGTGGGTGTCGGCCTCACGACCTCGCTCATATCCGGAAACCTCCGGATCGGGTTCCTGGGGCTGGAGGCGACGTTCGACAAACTCACCGCCATCGCCGTGGGGCTTGCCGTGATCCTTCCCGGTTCTTTCATGTTGCGGAGCATCCTGAAGGGAATCAGAGGAGGGGAAGCGGGCAGGCGACAGGTGGGGATTCTGTGGGATCTGACCACGTTCTGGCCCCGATGGTTCAGCCCGATCGGACCACCGTCGTATGGACCCTTCGTGATCCGGACGCTGCGGGATCGCCTGATCAGAGGACAACCGCCCGACGCCCCCGACCCGGGATCGCGTTTTGAGGTCCTCGGCGCCCACTCCCAGGGAAGCCTCATCGCCGGCATCGTGGTCGAACGGCTGGTGCAGGAGACGAACACCGAGAACGAGCGCGACCCCGACCGGGTGCCACGGGCGGTGGTGGAGGGACGACTCCCCGAGATCTTCGTGACGTACGGATCACAGCTCGGCGGGTTGTATCGGCTGATGTTCCCGAACGTCGGCATCGAGGGCCTGTGCACCTCGTTGTGCGAGAGCCCCGTGGTCTGGCGCAACCTGTGGCGCCCCACCGATCCCATCGGCGGTCACTGGGTGGAGGAGCTCGAAGACGGGAACCTTCGGGTGATGTCGAACCTCGAGCGGGGTCACAGCGCCTACGAGCTGTCCGAGGAGTACTGGGACGCTCGCCAATGAGGCGGAGCACGAAGAAGGCGGGAGCCGGTGCGACTCCCGCCTCTTCAATTGCAAGCCCAAGCCCACAGCTTCACTGCGAACTCACTCCCATCCAACGCCCTACAGCAAGGTACGTCGCATCGCGACCGAACTGAATAGGTCGTGCGACCCGTTTCGACCCAAACCGCGTATCGCGGCCGCCTGCCGGGCGTCTCTCCAGAAGAATGCGTCGATTGACCCATATCGCCGTCCGACGGCGTGCGATAGGTTCCACGACAGGGCAAATATTGGGGAGGAAATCGTGGTGTTGGTGGCACATTCCGCCGAACTGAACACGGCGCGGGCGGCTCTCATCGATCCACCATTGGGCATGGTGACGATCGAACTCGGCGACGACACGATCTCGATGGCGTTCTCGGACGGCGACGTCGAAGAGGTTCCACGCTCGACGGTACGCGCCTCTCGGACGAGACGAAGACCGAGATCACGGCGCACTGGGCGGGCACCCCCGTCATTCTCGGATTCGACAGCCTGGGCGACGCAGTCCACATGTTCGAGGAGCTCGGTGGAGGCGACACCGATGATCGGGCATTCGTGTTTCTCGTCGACGAAGCCGAGACCACGCCGCACCTCGTGGAGGCGGCATCGCCTGGTGTGATCAGCCAACCGCGATTGGCCGGAACCATCAGGCGGGCGGCATGGACCTTGGTCGGAGTGTTGGCGCTGATCGCGTCGTATGGACTTGGAGCCGCACTGGGTTCCTGAGTCGTTCAGTCCAGGATGTTCGAGAGGCGACGCCGCCCCTGATGAGGCCGATGGGGCCTGGGTCGTGTATCGGTCGCCGTCACTCACGGTCCGCCGGCCGTCAGACGAGGCCGAGCCAACACGCGCAAGGTCGCCGAGCAAGCGAACCGGCTGCTCTCAGGGGCCCTGAGCACAGTCGGTGGCATGGAGGCCGGCTTCGACATCGTCGCGGATTGCTGCCCAGACTATCGTCTCCCGCCCTACGAAGGATTCGAGGACGGTTTCCACCTATGTAGCCGGCGACGTCGATCGGACCTCTGCCCGACATGCGGTTCGACGTATCGTGGGTTCTTGGGCCGTGATGCCCTTGGCCTGCGGCTTGCTTCTCGCGGCTTGTGTCGTTCCAGCGAACGGGGACCAGTCGCTGGTGACTACCACGATTGAGCCCGTCACCTCGATCACTGCTCCAGCCACTGCCCTTTCGAGTAGCACTGCGGCACCAAAGCGAGAAGAGTCAGCAACACCAGCACTCGTGTTTCCTGAGGATGCGGGCCTTGTCGATGTGACCGACTACGGCGCGACTGGTGACGGCCGAACGGACGACACCATGGCGCTCCAGCGGGCGATCACTGACAACGTAGGACGGCACCGCATTCTCTACTTCCCCCCGGGGGTCTATGTCGTTTCCGATGCGCTCGAGTGGCGGGACTCCGAGCGCAATTGGCAGCCGCAGCTCACCTTGCAAGGCGCGGGCAGAGACCACACCACTATCCGCCTCATCGATCGTGCTCCTGGATTCGGGGATCCGGCGGAGCCCAGGGGGGTCATCATCACTGCCTCCGCTCTCTTTGATGACGATCCGTACACCGGCGGCAAGGACTACCCAGGCCTCGGTGAAGGCAACCAGGCCTTTCGAAACTACGTGTTCGATCTCACTGTCGACACCGGGGCAGACAACGAGGGCGCAATCGGTGTCGACTTCCTGGGCAACAACAGCAATGGGATCGAAAACGTGACGATCCGGTCCGCGGACATGACGGGACGAGCGGGGCTGAGCATGACCCGGAAGTGGCCCGGCCCGTCGCTCATAAAGAATTTGGAGGTGATCGGCTTCGACTACGGCATCGAAGCTGCCGGCACCGAGTACGGCATCACCTTCGAAGACATCGTTCTGCGGGACCAGCAGGTGGCTGGGATCCTCAACACCGGCAACGTGCTGTCAATGCACCGCGTGACCAGCATCAACCAGGTGCCTGCGATCCGCAACGAATCTCCGCTCGGGATGGTCGTTGCAGTCGATGGGTCGTTCCAAGGCGGAGCTCGAGGCACATCGGCGATCGAGAACTCGGGGGCCGTCTACCTGAGATCGATGGCGGCCGAGGGCTATTCCTCCTTGCTCCTGGGCCTGGCCGGCCACTACATCGACGAATACGCAACACCGCTCACCGACACTCTCGGCGGGTCGAGCCTGATGCTCCCCATCGAAGACCCTCCGGCCGTCGACCGATTCGAGCCGCTCGACTCTTGGACAGCGGTGACGGATCCGGCGCACGCTGGAGGAGCCGACCCCACCGATGACGCCGACGACACGGCAGCGATTCAAGCGGCGTTCGACTCGGGAGCACCGGTCGTCTACTTCCCAGCCAGCACGGCCTCCCGGGGAGGTCGGTATCTCGTCAGCAAGACCCTCGTGGTCCCTGCAACCGTCGAGCGCATCGTCGGATTCAACTCGCTGATGCTCGGAGCCAACGGCAGCACCTTCACGAGGCCCTCCGCCAGCCAAGGCGTATTCCGGGTCGATGGCTCGACAGATGCCGGATTGCGTGTCGAGGGGCTTCGCATGGCGCCTGAACAGGAGCCTTTGATCGGGGCAGTTTGGTTCGATCACTACTCGTCGCGCTCGGTGACCTTGAGCCACACTCTCACCAGCACAGACGCCGCGTTGACGTATCGGGGCCGGCCTGGCGCCGGACCCGTATTCTTGGAGGATGTGTGTTGCGGGTCTCTCCAGCTCGGCTCGGATCAGCAGGTGTGGGCCCGCCAGCTGAACGTCGAGAAGAGAGCGAGCCCCATGATCACCAACGAGGGCGCCCGACTCTGGGTGATGGGGATCAAGTCTGAGTTGCCAGAAACTGTGATCGCATCCGCCGGCGGGAGTTCATCAGAGATCTTGGGTGGTTTGCTCTACCCTGTGGAGCCGGTCCCGAGAGGCACGCCGGCGTTCATCGAATCGGACGCATCGGGTTCATATGTCTATGCCGTGAGCGCGTATATCGAGGAGAGCCGCAACTATCGCGTGCACGTCGTATCTGCTGCAGGGGAGCTATCTGTTGGTCAAACCGTGGCGCGAAATCTCGGGTCATTGATCCCGCTGTACGTAGCCGAAGGGTGACACTGAGACGCCACTCCTGAGGCGTCGGCGTGGGATGATTGCGTCCCGGTGGTTTGCGTGCATCCCTCCAAACACGCCGCAAGCCTGCACTTCTGGATCGGGGTGCACGGGGACCTCGAGGTTCACGAGCCATCGCTCTGAGAGCAGCCGACGAGCTAGCGTCGCCGCGAGATGCATGCAACAAGGCCGGCGCACAGCAAGCTACCCCGCCGCGCGGGACGTGGCGTTGTTCGTTGCTGCGTGCGCAACCTTCGTTGACCTCTTACTCACGGGGGTCGAGCAGGTGAGTGGGGCCCTGGAGTCCGGCCGCGGGCCGCTTCTAGACACGTGGGATGCCGCCAAGTCGGCGGCCGTCGTCGTAGGACTGTCGGTGGTGGCATGGCGAGCTCGATCACGGGCGGCCGTGTTGTTCGCCGCCGTGTTCGCGATCGTCGGCCTGGGCAGCCGGTTCGGTTGGCATCGCACCGCCGCTTCTCGGCTCACGGAGATCATTGACGTGACCCGCCTTCAGACCATCGTTCCTGCGAGTGCCGTCGCCTGGGGCGAGTTCCTCCTGCTCTGGGTGCTCGCGATCATCGCCGGAGTGGCTGCTTGGATGTTCCCGGACTCGCGGGCAGGGTTTCGATCTGCCACGCGAGTCCTCACATTGTTTCTCACGCTCCTGGTGTGCTTCGCGACCGTCGGTGATCTGATCGCTGCAAGCGCCGAGAACGGGCCCATATGGAGCATGGTTGAAGAGACCGGCGAGCGGCTGGTGCTCTCCGCAACCGCCGGCTACGTCGCCGGATTGTTGTCCTCGGCCACCCGCCTCCGACCGCGCTGATCGCTTGGTGGAAAGCAGCCACGGGCAACACGTGGCAAGAGGGCCAGGTTCGTCGCGTGGTAGACTTCGAGCACTGCTGCGGCCACGGGTGGAGGGGAGTCATGACCGAATCCGCTGACACGATCTCCATCCCCGACCACGTGCTGATACAGACCGTGCACACGGGCGAAGCCGTCATGCTGCACCTCGAGAACGAGTCGTACTACGGACTCAACGAGGTTGGAACCCGAATGATCGATCTGCTCGTTTCCGGGCACTCGTTCGAGCGAACCGTGGAAAGGCTGGGCGAGGAGTACGACACCGACCTCGAGACGCTGCGCCGCGACATGCAGGAGCTCGTTGATGAGCTCGAGGAGCGCGGGCTGGTTGCTGTCGGATAGGGCGCCTCGCTCGGCTGGTCGTCAAGCTCACGGCTCGACCACCCGCAACCCACACTTCGGGCGGGGCGCCGGCTGATGGGCGGCGTGTGCGCTGTCATCGACTTCAGAGGGCGAACCCTCGAAACTGGCGTTATCGAGTCGATGATGACGGCGGCCGATCACCGGGCTGTGAACGGTGCCATGGCTTGGGAGGCACCAGATGCAGCTCTCGCTCAGCTCACGACGCGTGCGACCCAGGGAGCATCATGGACGGCAGAGCCTGTCGTCTCGGGCGACCTCGTGATCGTGGCTGATGCGCGGATCGACAATCGCGCGTTCCTTCTCGCCGAGCTCACATCCGAGATCGCACTCGCCGGCGGCAGTACCACCGATTGTGACCTGATCCTTGCGGCCTTCCGGAGGTGGGGTCGGATCGCTCCTGAGCGACTTCTGGGTGATTTCACCTTCGTCATCTGGAACACACAGGCCAAGATGCTCTTCGCAGCCCGCGACACCTCAGGGATCCGACCGTTGTATGTGAGCGCACATGGCGGTCGGTTCTACGTTGCATCCGAGGTCAAGCAGATCCTCGCCGCGACCCATGCCCCGGTGCGGATCAATGAGGCGATGGTCGGCGCATACCTGGCGAGTACGGCAGGTATGCCACAGTGGACGTTCTACGAGGGGATAGAACAGATCCCGGCCGCTCATTCAGTTGAGGCCAAGTCGGGCCACCACTCCGTCAGTCGCTATTGGGACGTGGATCCCAATGCTGTCATCGAGTATCGGACCGAATTGGACTATGCGGCCCATCTCCGGCAGGTCCTCACGGAGGCAATCCGCTCACGCATGGCTCCAGATGTCCCAATGGGCGTTTGGCTGAGTGGAGGACTGGATTCTGGAGCGGTGGCCGCCACCATGGGTCATCTCCAAGAACAAGGACAGCCAGGATCCGTTCGAGCCTTCAGCTTCGCTTTCGACGAGCTCGACACGAGCGACGAGCGCCACGTGAGCCACCACATCGTCGATCGCTACGGATTCGCCGCCTCCGACATCGCCGCCGACGATGCGTGGCCGCTCCGCGATCTGCCGCTTCACGGGCCGGACCGCGACGAGCCGCTGATGGGCGCGTTCCAGGTCCTTCATGATCGCGTATACGCCGCCGCAGAGTACGAAGGCATCGGTGCGATGTTCACCGGTGCCAGCGGCGATACCATTTGTGGGGGCGACGTGTTCGACTACCCAGGAGAGCTGAAACGAAGGCCGTTGAGGGCGATGCAACACCTCCATCGACATGCGCAGGCAGATGAAATGAGCCTCCCTCAGGTGCTCGCCAGGCGGGTCATGTGGCCGGTGGCCGCCTCACTGATGCCTGATCGAATGGAGCACCTCGTGAGGACGAAGGTGCTGCGCAAGGCTCACAACCAGTCGTTTCCATCATGGATTCGGCAAGACTTCGCCGAACGGGTGTCGCTCGAGGAGGCGACGCGCTGGGCACCTTCTGGTCCGCCTTTCCGTTCGGGGGCCTCTGGCCTGCGCTACCAAGCCATCAACGACCTGTTCACTCGTCGCGGGCTCGTGTGGAACGAACGCAATCACGCCCGCCATGGGCTGGCCCTCCTGGATCCGTGGAGCGATCGCCGGCTTGCACAGTTCACCATCGGCGTTCCGCAGTGGCTGCTCAACAGGGGTGACGAACGAAAGGCGCTTGTTCGTGAGGCCATGCGAGGTGTGATGCCCGAAGCAGCGCGGCGGCTCGCCGGAAAGTTCTACCCCGACGCTCTCTACAAGCGAGGCATTCGCGAACGGGAAAACAGCACCGTCGAGCACCTCCTGAGGACCTCGCGACTCGCAGAGATGGGAATCGTCGACCGAGACGCGCTCATTGGCGGTCTCCGGCGGGGAACCGACGAGGGCGCAGAGTGGCCCGTGCTCTCGACGGAGATCTGGCTGCGGACGTATTGGGAATGAGGCACCATTGTCTGCGGTCCAACACTCGCCTATGCTTGTCACTATCCGCTCCAGAGGAGGGCACGTGGTGGAGGGCAGCAAAAAGACGTACGTCAAGCCCGAACTCATCGAGTACGGGACCATATCGCAGCTCACCGAAGTATTGGGGATGACCTTCCCCACGGATGCAGCCTTCACAGGCAGCATGCCGGCGATGGCCTAGCGCCGCCCGAACACGTCGGTGTGTGCGATCCTGCCCGATCGGGCGCGCTGAAGCTCGAGATCCTCTGCCCTGATCTTGGTCCATTGTTGGACAAGCTTGCAGGCACACCGCCCGTTGATGCAGTGGGTATTGGTCGCGCTCTTGCCAGGCATGGAGATCCCCCCGGCGTGACCGACGCTCGCATCGTGGTCCGGGACACGCCGACGCCGGCGCTCGGAATCGTCTATCGCGAATTTGGCGTGCACTCCACGGCCTGGTTTGATTCGATGCGCCGGTTTCTGACGGGACTGCCCGACCGGGTGGTCCGCCTCGGCTACAACGATGTCGAAGAACACGTTGGGCGCCTGGCGTCTCGACTTCGATCAACCCTCGGTGAGCGACTCACGGATGCTGCGTTTGTGGGCATCCCCCGCGGTGGCCTGATCGTGTTGGGCATGCTGGCGTACGAGTTGGGGTTACGCCACGACCAGATCGTCGGCATCGGCTCGGCATCCGACCTCGAGGTGATCGTCGACGACTGCGCCTACTCCGGTGCGAGGGTCGGCGAGTACCTGAGTGTGTCTCGCGCAGACAAGATCGTATTTGCATGTCTTCTCGCTCCGCCCCCTCTCCTGAAAGCCATCGAACACAGCGAGCAACGCGTGCTTTCGTCAATCGCGGCCGCCGAGATGAAGGACCTCACCCCGCAGGGTGCACGGGGCGAGCGGTGGCAGGCGGGCTGGGCGAATCTGCTGGCGGCCGACCGCCGGTACTGGGTGGGGCTCACCGAGCACGTATGTCTTCCCTGGGCGGAGCCCGACTGGTCGTTCTGGGATGACGACGCCCAACAGGTGCAGGACGGATGGACCGTGCTGCCGCCAGAGATCTGCATCGAGCACCGTCACGAACCCACCCAACGGTCCGTCGCCGTCGAAATTCAGAATTGGGGCGTCGGGCCGATCCACCCTGGTGACGACGTGTTGTACGCGCGGACCGACGACGAGGTGGTCCTCACCAACCTGGTCGACGGACGCCAGTTCGTGCTCGAAGGGACGGGTGCAGACGTCTGGAAGGGTCTGGTCGCCAACGGAGAGATCGACGCTACGGTGCGCGCGATGCTGGAGACCTATGAGGTCGATCCCAGTAGTCTCCACACCGATGTCAGCGAGTTCGCGGACCGACTGGCCAAGGCCAGGCTGATCCAAGGGTTTCGGGGCGGTGCCGGTTGACCGTCGATCCCAGCCGTCATCACGCCAACCAAGACCGTGCTTTGGATCCCACCGTGCGGGCGTACGAGGTGTTCGGACTGGTGCTGGGGGTTGAACGCGAGCCTGCCATGGCGATGCGACCGTCGACATCACCCCCAGATGTGGTCTTCCTGGTCGTCGACGAACCGGTGGTTCCCCGGGAGGAGTGGGGAAGCCCGATCCGACACCAAGCTGGAGCGTTCGCACTGCATCGAGTGGCCGGAATGGATGTGTTGGATTTCGTTGACGAGGCGACCTTCTTCCTGGATGAAGGACGTATCCGGTGCTCGCTGGCCGACCCGTCGCTGGCCTACATCGCGGAGATCCGCCTGCTGGGCGGGGTGTTGGCGTACTGGCTGGAGAGCGAAGGAACACCAGCTTTGCACGCCTCCGCGGTCGTCGGAGAGAGCGGAGCGATCGCGTTCTGCGCAGCAAATGGAGGAGGCAAATCCTCGTTGGCGGCCGAGCTCATGGTCAGGGGGTTTCGCCTGCTAACCGACGACATCTTACCGATCGACGTCCGAAACGGTGTGCCGCACGGAAGGGCCGGCTACCCGAACATGCGCATGTGGCCCGCCGACGCGGAGCGATACACAGGGTCGACCAGGGAACTGCGGGTGATCCATCCGGACTTCGACAAACTGAGCATTCCTCTCGGCGAGAGGCGTTCATTCTGCGATCAAGCGACGGAGCTCGCCGCCATCTACCTCCTCGATTCGAGCGACAACACAGATACGTTGAAATTCCAGCGGATTCCGCCGGTCGAAGCGGTGGTGGCACTGGCCTCGGTGAGCTTCGCTGCCCCGGTTGCAGGGGCAGCAGCTCGTCGGCGTGAACGTTTCGCGGTTCTCACAGCGGTAGCCAACGAGATCCCGGTTTGGTGGCTCTCCTACGGGCGTCGCGGCTCGTCCCGCGCCGAGATTGCCGACGCCATCATCGAGCACTCGGGGCTACATCCGGCGCCGGACCTCGGAGGGAAATGTACACCGTAGATTCCTTCGGAAGGATGATTGCCGACCCTGCGCGGTCCACCGCATACGCAGAGGCTCTGCGCAGGTGTGTTCGACCAGGCGACGTGGTGGTGGACCTCGGTGCAGGCACCGGCGCATTCTCGCTTCTGGCGTGTCGGCTCGGGGCGGGGCGCGTGTACGCGATCGAATCCAACCCCGCCATCGCGATTGCCCGCGAGAGTGCCGCTGTCAACGGGTTCCTCGACAGGATGGTTCTGGTCGAGATGATGTCGACTTCCGTTGAACTACCCGAGCGCGCCGACGTATTGATATCGGACCTTCGGGGGACCTTGCCGCTCCACGAGGGCCACCTGGCATCGATCATCGATGCCAGAACCAGGTTTCTGCGCCCGGGCGGCACACAGATCCCGATCGCCGACGAGCTGTGGATCGCTCCGGTGTTCGATCCGATCGCCCATGGTGAGCTCACAGACCCGTGGTCGGCTTTCGGCCTCGACATGAGCGCTGCGATCCCGTATGCCGTGAACACTCTGCAGAGACGCAGCATCTCGCAGGACGACGTCGTTGCCGAACCGAAACAGTGGGCGACCATCGACTACCGCACGGTCGAACATCCGAGCGTGGCCGGCTCAGCGGTGTGGAACTTCGAGCGGCCCGTTGAGATCGACGGTCTCGGGCTGTGGTTCAAGGCGTTCATCATGGACGACCTCTCATATTCGACATCTCCGTTCGAACCTTCCACCGTCTACGGAATGGTGTACGCACCGCTCGCAGATCGAATGAGCATCGGCGCAGGCGATTCGCTGCGAGTGCGGGTGCGCGGCGGACCTGGTGGCCGGTTCGTACGTCTGGACCTGGAACACCGACCTCGAATCCAGCGTTCGGTCTCGCTCGTTTCGCCAGTCCACCTTTCTTTCGATGCCGCCTCCGCTCGGCGATCTCGCCGGACGTGATCCCACGACCAGTCCCGATCCCACGAACACGGTTCCGGCAGCGGCCCTGGTCCTCAGAGAGCTGGACGGTCGCCGAACGCTGGACGAGCTGACGCATCAGGTGATGGAGGGTTTCCCCGGGCTGTTCACTGCCCGCCCGGTGGCGCTTCGGTTCGTGACCGAGTTGGCGGAGCGCTACGGAATGTTCGGTCCCGCGAAACCCGTCACGAACGCATGACCGGGTCCCCATACGAAGATCGGACCTGGCTGCCTCCGAGTGCCTGCATCTTCGACAGTCACGAGAAGTTCTCGGGCCGCAGCGCGTCCACCGCCACGAAAGGTCGGTATGTGGCAGCAACATCCGGTGCATCGTTGACGACCACACCATCGACCTCGACCCAGGCGTGGAAGAGAGGTGGCGAACGGTGGTCGGAGGGAGGCCGCGACCCCCAGACGAATACCCGCCCTCTCGTCGCCTCCGAGCAGCCACCAGAGGATCAGTGAGCGGTCGAGGCACGAGAAGTGCAGAGGCATCCGTCGCATCGCCGCTTCACATGCCCTGACCACCGTAGGCACATCATCGCTGCCGACGCCGGTATCGGATCGCGCGTCCAACCACCGTCGAGCATGGTTGTACCCGTGCGTGCGGAGTTGCCTCTGTAGTCGAGGTGCCACCAGGGCCGTCTTGAACACGACCTCCCACTCGCGTCGGGTGATCTTCATGAACCGCAGGAAACTGGGATTCACAAACCGCCTCGCATTCGGTAACGCTGAAATCGAAGGGGACCGTCGGAAGTCGTCTCAAGCCGGATCCCGAACCGGCCTGGCCGGTCCGGTCACTCACATGCGCCACGTTGGGGCGCCGACGCACCGACCGGAGAACCATACCGAGCTGATCGGCCGATCGCCGTCGCCGACTCCCGATCGCCCTGGCCCGTTCAGGTTGTCGCGTCAACCGGGGAGCACATGGGGACGGGACACTCGGTTCGGCGGCGCACACAGGAGACGATTCGGATGTTGATTGTCGAATCCGTTTCGATGGTCTTCCTTCCGCCCGGGCCATTCGCCCGGCTTGTCATGCGCACCGCGAACACGGCGCCGGTCACCGCCCTGTCAGGCGCAACGCTGACCGTGCATCGAGCTGAGGCTGTTGGGCGAGGTACGTTGGGAACCTTCTGATGGCCAGACCGCACCCGGCTCTGATCGAACTCGCTGCGGGGCGCCCGCTGCCACAGACCGTCGAGGATCCCGACGAACTGCTGGAGAGCGCAGCCGAGCACAGGATGCACGGCCTGTTGTGGTCCGCGGTGGCCCGTGGTGAGATCGTGGTTCCGTTGCACGTGGAGAGGCACCTAGCGCTCCTCGACCTCTCGATCCAAGCCCGCCACCGGAAGCTGTGGGCGGCCCTCGACGAGGTCACCAACCGGCTGGGGGCGGGGGGCATCGAGGTTGCCGTCTTCAAGGGGGTCGCCGCCGAGGCGCAGTGGTATGGGCGTATTGGAGAACGTCCATCGAGGGATCTGGATCTTTGGCTGTCGCCTCATCAGCTCGATCGCGCAGATGAGGTCCTCGAACTCCTACAGCCGGACCACGCTCTCACCGGCGAGCTCAACCGTCTGGTGCGAAGAGGGAACCTGCAGTCAGTCGATGTCGAGTTCGGCGGTGTGGACATCGACCTTCACTTCGATCCGTTCAAGATGGGCATCTGGCTCCGCGACCTCCCGGGGGTGTGGGCACGTCGCGTCCCCTTTCACGAAGGCTATGCGACTCTCGATCCGGCCAGCGCCCTCATGCAGTTCCTGCTTCACCTCAACAAGGACCGGTTCTCGTGGCTCCTTGGGGTCGTCGACGTGGCACGCCTCGTCCAGCAGGACCACGAAGCGCGAAGCGGTGTCCGGAGTTTGGCTGTGTTGGAAGGCATGGGATGCCTGGTGGGCTCCGCCGACCAAGCGGTGAGCGGCCTGCTTGGCGTGCCGTTCAAAGGCGTCCCCACAAGAGGCATCCGTGAGGTTGCGTGGAGACTCATGTGGCCACCTCATACGCAGCTCGATGGCAATCGAGGATACCTGCGGGGCTCCCGGCGCCAGTTCCTTGCTCCATTCCTGTGCGAGGGCCGCCTCAAAGACAGCATCCGCTTCTTTCGGCGACTGCTCGCCCCGCCCCAGGCACTCATCGACTACTACTACCCAGGATTGTCTGGCGGATACCCGTCGAAGTTGCTCCGCGCGCGGGCTGAAGCGCGAGACCTTGGAGCGGTTCCTCATCAGAGGCTCGTGATGTGCAGGGACGGCGGAACCGTCCTTCTGCAAAGGCCGAGACGAGGGAGGTCACTCGACATCGAACCGCGCTTGAGTCAAATTCGACCCAATCGTCTTCCCGAGCGGCTGAGAACCTGGCAGATTATCGTCCAACTTCAAACGGGCTCTTTCTTCCGCTATGAGCGCATCGGCGAGTGGCAGCGAAAGAAAAAGGGTCAGTATCGGCTCCTCTAACCAGTTGTAGAACAGCCCAATAAGCAGGAGATATCCGATCAAGACCGCGCGGCCCTACCGGAAGGTGTGTGCCGAAATCGAGCGCCGAGATAGAACCAGAGGGAAAGATAGGCCGCCAATCCGACCAGCCCGAGGTCGCCCACGATTCCGAGGAGAGTGGACCAAGGCGCTGTGAGGGACGAGTCGCGCCACAAGGTTTGAGCTCTCACTCGGAGGAGCTCGCTGGCGATGGCCCCGGGCTCATTCCGAGCGCCGCCACCAGATTGCTGCCATCCCCAGCCAGGCAACCCGGCTGGCCGTTGTGCCCGGCCCAATGCCAAACGGCACGGACTCGGGATGCACCTGGAACTCGTCCGAAATGGCCTCGATCGTCGCGCTCTTCGCCTTGAAATATTCCTCGCCGTACCATGACAGTGCTTGAGGCGCCATGGATTCCCATAAACTCATTGCAACGGCGAAGACAAGCACCGCTATCAGCAACACGTGGGCCAGCTTCAGCGATCTCCAGCGTAGAACGGCGTACGTCAGGACGAGGATTGCCCAAGCAGAAGGGCTTGACTGGTCCCAGAAAATAGCGGCCATTGACAGGCCGACCACTACGGCGATCCATAGGACGGCCGTGCGCCGCGGACGTACCGGATTCAGCGAGGTGTACGCCCACGTATAGAGCCGTGCCGGCACCGATGAACCCGACCACATGGTGACCTGCGCCCTGCCCACTGAGGAACCCTTGAGCCGCATCACTCCTTTTTCCGAGCAAGATCGCCTCGCCAAGTACGAGGAGTCCCTGCACGAGAAGGAGTCCGACATACGTGGCTCGGACTGGTCGGCTCGAACGTGACGCCCACGAACGTGGAATGCTCGACAGCAACAAGAAGGGGACGCTCACCGAAGCCCAAAGCACTACAGCGGCCACGAACGGAGTGCCGCTCACCACGGCACTCGAGGCGACGACGAGGGTAAACAGCGCAAACAGCCTCATGAAAGGAATGCCGGTCACGGATTCCCGGGCCCGCACGGAAAGGGCCAATCCCAGCAGCACCGGGAAGAACCCAAAGCTGAATAGGGTCGGCAGATCCAGCAACGTCACGAGAGTCCTCGACAGAAGCGCAACTCCGAGCGTGACCAGCAGAAGAACTCCACGGGGTTCACGTGCCAGGTCCCGAAGCGATTCACGTATCCCGATCCCGACCCGTTGTACCGGCGTGGTTTGAGAAATGGCGATTTGCCGGCTGCTGCGAAATCGATCGGGCTTCAGCATTCCATCTGCTCCAGAATTCCTTCGAGAAGGCGGCGGTCACGAGCTTTCCCCGTTGGAGCAAATTGCGCCCGCCAAAAGCGCACGCATTCTTCTGGCGCGGCGCGGGATCAGTTCGCAGCCCGAGCGAGCGCGAGGCGGCTCGATACAGAACCTCGTCGGCGTGCGGTGGACCCCACGTGGCAGCTCCCAATCGATCAAACTCAGGGACGTTCCGCGCTGTCGCAGGTTCCATGGGGTGAAATCACCGTGGATGGGTACCCAATGGTCAGCAACGTCCGCCGGCCTCGGCAACTCGGCGAGTGCACTCTGGATCTCGGCCGTGATCGCATCGATCGGTGGATCCCGAGGGGGGCGGTGAAGCCCTCGGAGAACAACAGATTGCGCGGAATACTCCAGGGATCCAAACGCGCCCCGGTCAAGGACGCTTGGGCACTGGAACGACTTCGGAGAAGCCTTCTCGAGAAGCGTGAGGCTACGACACTCTGTCTCGATCGTGGAAGGTTCTCCGACCCGGACGAATGACGTCGGCCCGTCCTCTCCGATCGTGACGAACGTAAAACCGTTGCGAGCCGCCTGCGTCCGGGTGTAGATGCCCAGCGCATCGATGCCCACGCCGTGCTTTCGCAATGTACCGAGCAACTCAGCGAGTTGCTCCTCGCTCACTCCTTCCTGCTCGAGAGATGCCCGGGGAAGCCAACCGGTTCCGGCGACCGCGATGAGCAACCGGCCCACCCTGTGTCCGGCGACCGCACGGAATCGTGTGGCGGCGTAAAGCGAGGAAGCGTGCACTCCGGCTGACCGGGGGCGAGTGGGAATGAGTACATGACCGAGGCCGGGGGGATATCTCCTGAAGCCATCCTCGAAGATCGGGGCGCGGTTGCCGACCATCTCATCGGCAAGTTCGCCAGGAGTCCGCATCGCGTCGAGGACCAAGGCCCCAGGGAGCGCTGCCTTCCAACGAGCCATCTCTCCTGCGATCTCCTCAATGGTCAGTTCTGGCTTGCGAGCGTGCACGACATCCGGCGGGGCGCCCAGGAGGTAGATGGCGTCGGGTGCGGGCGCGAGCCGGAGCATCAACCTGCGAGCCATGACGGTCCGTAATACCTCAGTGGAAACGGCTGAGCCATGTATCCGTAGATCCAGCGGTCGCCGACGACAGTCACGCCTTTCGACATCGCGGGCCTGATCGCTGCCGAGTAGGCCATCCACGCTCGCATCAGGCTGCGGACAAGCCGGATCCAACCGACGACACGACTCCCGCGATCCGGTTCTTCGCTACGAGGGTCGGAGACGGGAGTGGCCGCGGCATGAGGCGATTGGGCGGGCTGGAACGAAGTGGAAGTAGGCGCCACGGTTGCCGAGCCGATCGGCGAGAGCAGCAGCGACGGTGCTCTTCCCGACGCCGTCAGGGCCGACGACGACTATGAACCTTCCTCGACTCATCTGCGAGCGCCGACCTTGTTCACTAACGGTGCTCCGCCACTGCCTACGCGGACACCAGGAGGTGCCCCTGCTTGAGATTGCGAGTAGCGCGATTCGTAGAGCGCCCTCCGGCACTTCCTCCGCCTCTGGTCCAGTCCATTCCGGAGGATCGCCATCGCAGACGACCATGACTCGAACGTGAGGTCCGGAACCAGCCAGTCCTCGCCCACTCACAGACGAAGCCTCTGCAACTGCGGAGCCTGTCCAACTCAAAACAGGCAACCCGCAGGCAAGGGCCTCGGCCATGATGATTCCGAAGGTCCTCGTACCAACGTGAAGGAATCAGCCGGCTCTGGAGCCGAGCATCAGGCTCCTCACCTCCACTGGAGGCAGCTCTCCGAGGAACCCCACGCCATCGACACACGGCGAGCCAATTGCTCACGGTCCGGCCGTCCCCCACTATCCAGAGCTCGAAACCATCCATCTCGCGCACTGCCACGCCTAACGAGTAGGTCTACGCCCTTCTCCTAGATCAAGGCGCCGACGTACAGAATGATGTTCGAAGTCGATGGCGGCGCCCGCCGGGGCCGGGGTCTGGAACGAAGTTGGGCTTGATCAGCGATCCTCTCGAGCGGAAGCCCCGCCCGGATCAAGAGTTGGCGCTGCAAATCGGACAAGACGAGGAAGACGTCGACCAGGTCGACGAATGTCCCCAAACGCCGGTGGACGTCGAGGTGATTGCTGCGACTGGAGACGCCACCCGGGAGTTGCGATAGCACGAATGGCGAACGCCGTCCCACAGGGAAGTACCCACGAAGTCATGGCAAATCGCGCCATCGCGTAGAAACCGTTGACACACGTGATCGATAGTTGTGAAGCGTCATGACCACCGGAACGCCGGCCCGTTTCATTTCTGATCACCGCAGGGGACATCGCGAACCATGTGTTGTGGACGTGGGCGACGTCAGGCTGAAACTCGTCCAGAATCCTCCCAACTCGCCGAATCCACTGCGAGGTTCCACGGCGAAACCGCCAGGCTGGCTGCGGCAGGTCGCCATCGTCGAGGATGTGGGCGATCACCTGTCGGACGTCATGGGCCATCACGCGCGCAATAGCTGCGGCTCAGCCTCCACCACGGCGTCCTCACCGCCACGATGTCTATGACGTGTGGAATTGGGCCACTTTCATCGAGGACGACTCTAGGCATCGATGTGAAGGACTACTTGCGGCTCGCCACGAGCGGCGGTTGAGCGAGTGCAGCAGCGCCACACCGACCGGTGACAGGGTTATGTACCCTGGCGAGAGTGCTCGTAAGCCGAGTTCGGACTGCCCGACCTCGTACGGACAAAGGACTTGCGGCAACGGTCGGTAACCGGCGGATGTTCGCCACCTCACTACTGAAAGAACGTCATGCCCGATATCGAATCGACGCACTCATACCCCACCAGGTGCGCAATCGTCGGCACGCCGATCAGCATCACCAGCTCCAGTGAGGTCCTCGACATCCTCGGGAGCCCCCGACACCACTCGGCCACAGTAATCGCCGTTGCAAGATTCATTCCGTGATGAGCGCTCGCCGAGATCCCGACCTGGCTCGAGCGCTCGCAGATGCATGTCGCCACGCCGGACGGAATGCCCATCGTATGGGCGCTCCGTTGGATGGGCCACGAACAAGACCACGCCTGTACGGACCCGATCGCATGAGACTCGCGCTTGAACGTTTGGATCAGCGCTTCTCACACTCTTCCTCGGGTCAACACCCGAAACGCTCAAGGAGCTGCAGACAGCCGTCCGCAACTCAATCCGAACGTCCGCATCGCCGGAGCGGTATCGTGGCCTTTCAGGCGACTCGAATCGGCCGAGGAAAACGAGATCCTCGATGCCATCCGTGGCTCACAAGCGGACATCGTGTGGGTAGGCCTGGGTATGCCGAAGCAGGAACACTGGACGCACAGGGCAAAGCATCAACTGCCGGGTGTAACCCTCATGGGTGTGGGCGCCGCCTTCGACTTCTTGGCGGGAACGAGCGAGAGGCGCCGACCTGGATGAAGGAACGGGGCCTCGAATGGCTGTTCGACTCTCGCAGGAACCAAGACGGCTCTGGCGAAGATACTCGTGGAACAACCCGGGCTTCGCGACGTTGGTCACCACTTTCAATTGATCAGGCATTCGAATGGGCCAAGTAGTGAGCAACAAGCGTTAGTTGCGGCCTGCGTCGCCTGTGCCGAGCGCGTCCGATAGGCGTCTCTCAGCGCAATATCCAAGCGTACCCACCGAAGGATCCCGCCAACGAGGAAGCTCAATGGTACCGTCCACTCCCGAAGTGCGGCTGCCGCCGACGCCAACCCCGCACGTCCGGCGGACGACATCGCCTCCGCGTTCGACAGCTGCCTCGACTTGTCCATTGCGATGAGCTCTGATCGGTGCAGGAACACCGCACCGTTCACTAGGGCGGCAAGGACGCTGAGCTGAACCAGTCCCGGCACGGTGAAAGAGGCTGGCATGAGTCGTGCAAGGACATTCACACGCGCGGAAGCAAGGTGAGGCCTCCGTAGATCAAGGACATGACCGCGGTCCTTGCCAAAAGCCCCGGCCAATACGTCGTGCTCTCGCTTCTTCACCGTCCATAGCGGCCTCCATGGAACTTGGCCGAGCCACCGCCGACAAGCCAAGCGCCAACACCAGTATTGGCTGGGCGGCCACCCTCGCAGCTTCGGCCGTACCGAGTTCCGTGGCGCCTGCCAAGTGTGTGACCAACGAGCTGACGACGAACCCCGCGCCCGGGCCGAACGACGCGCCAGCGAGGAGCCACCGTCCGCTCTCGAGCAACTCGCGCCACGAATATTCCGCCGAGCCTTCCCCCGCTCGCCGGGAGAATATGACGGCCAAGATCAGTGCAGCAATATCCCCCAAAGCCAAAGCGCCAAACGGCAAGAGGCTCGGCTTTAGGCCAAACTTCCAGCCACCCGCCAGACTCGCAACGGCGACGACGAGCCGGACTACTGATACGGCCGCAGCGTATGCGTGGCGCCTACCCAAGTGGAAGAGGCGACGGCCGTGTTCCTGCAAGGGGAGAATCGCTGCGACGACGGCTCCCGTGGCCAATAGAGCGGCGGCGGAACGATCTGGCACTTCCGCGGGGACGAGGAACCACACCGGCAGCATCGCAACTGCGGTGAACGCAGCAGACGGCACAGAGAGGAGGAGGTTCCTCCGAAGGGAGGCGATGCGCTGAAGATCGGAGACGGCGACCAGCTTTGCCTCTGCCGGTACGAGCAGTAGTTGCGGCGTCACCTGTGATGCCAACAGCCATGCCGAGAAGACCAACGCATACGCGCCAAGCTCGGCACCGTTGAGAAGCCGAACCGCCGCCACGCCAGCGGCGAACGTGGCTAGCGACGACGCGGCAGCATCGACGAGCCCGAGAACAGCCTTGCGTTGGTTCACTATCGCTCACTTGGATGCGGAAACGCATTCAGCCTGCCTGTCGCGCATAGCACGCCTATAGCTGCGAGCGCCGGTCGCCAGCGGCGCGAGCTCCTACGGGTGACCGCAGGTTTGGCCACCAGTCGCCGCCTAGATCGGGGCTGTGCTTGGTGCCGACGCAGGGGCCTGCTGCGACCAAGGCCAACGCAAAACAAGACGAGCCTAATCATCGCAACTCGGGGCGATCGCCTCGCCATACGCCTTCGCTAGCGCATCGGCAAGCGATGTGGAGGCCTTCGAGCGTTCGACAGGTGGGCCGTGCAAGAAGCGATCTACCGCCGCAGCGAGATCGACATCAATTCTCGGGCCCACGGGCGAGACCGCTTCCGACATGCTTGATGGCCAGTACGTCACGAGCGTTCCTGGCCCACCCTGATTCAGGCAAACCACTGGCAAGCCAAGTGAAAGCGCCTCAGAGACAACAAAGCCGGCAGAGTCATGGAACGATGGGAACAGCAAGACTGCGGCCTGTTGCATCAGGGATAGCACCGACTCTCTGGGGAGGTTTCCCAACAACGAAACCCGATCCCCGATGCCTAGTCGTTCGGCTGCGTGGCGAAGACGTCGACTCGCCGGTCCGGTGCCAACGAAAACCAACTTTGCGTCCGCTCCGGCAACCAGTGAGAAGGCGCGAAGCGCCAAGAAGGGCCCCTTCCACGCTACGAGCCTTCCCACGAACAGAACCAGTGGTTCTGGATCGGATCTCTGGGGAGCGTTCGCACTCTCGAGGTCGGGTGTCAACGCATGCGGAAAGGTCACGGATTCAACGCGGCCCCGGAGCCCGTGCCGAGCCATGAACTGCGCCATGTTCCGATTCTGGGCGATCACGAGCGTCGCACGCTTGATCCAGGTTCTCTTCACGTAAGGAATCAGCGCCCTACCCACCGACCACCTAACAGCATCTAAGAGCGCCCCGCGAGCCCCCAAGTAGCGGAGCACACGTCGCGGGGTCGTGGTTCCACCGCTCACAGGTCCCACGATCAGCGGCTTGTCGACATGCGAAACCCCGACGGGAAGCCAGAACGAACTGAACGTCCCATGGTGCACCAAATCGAAGTCTATGGCTCGGTCCAAGGCCGTCGCCATTCGACCGGCTCGGCGTTGCCAGACGACATAATACGGGATAATAAAGCCGAATCTCCGTTTGAGCGACAGCAGCCAGCGCGGTCCCTCGACTCCTATGAAATGGACCGGGTAGGCACTGGGCGCCGCCGCAAAGGCCGACTTCAGTTGGGTGAGGTTGTTTGAGCGGGTCAGCACCCAGCACTCCCCGAAGGCCGCAGCAGCCCGCAACAGCGCATACCCTGCTCCGGGCTCGGAACCCTTTTCGGGCTCACACGCGTACAAGGACAGCAACAGCCGCAATGCACGCCGGTCACGGGCGCTCGCTGCGTGGTCGAATGCACTCAAATCCGTCATGGCGACCAAACTTGAGTTTCTGAACCGGTCGCAGCGTCGACGTGCCCGAGAGCATCGTTCCCCGACCATCCGCACAGCCAACCACCCGTGCTCTTCGCACAGGAATCGGCCTTCAGCTCTATCAGCCGCACCGTGCCGTTCCGCAAATGGGCTGTTGCCGGCCGTTCTCTCAGACGATCATTGGAGCGTCGCATCACGAGACGCAATTCTGTCGCGTGGTCATCTCCCGCACGACGACTTGGAGTGTGTCCGGCAGAGGACCAGGCCTTGGCAGAGTCAGTTCAGGGCGGATGCCAATCGGGCTGTCCCCATATGACACGAACACACCCGGTCGCAATCGAACTGGCTGCACCGTCCTCAAGAACCACATCCGGCTACGCACGGAACCTGTCGGAACTCCATCCACGCCGCTGGACGGAAGGAACCGGCCAAAAACATCCGCGATATCCCGTGCCAGACTCTCGTCAGGAACATGTACCCAATAACCGACCGCATTCCGAACGCGATCAATCAGCCTCCTCGCCCGGAGCAAAGGATGCGAGGCAACGCCAGCCCATCGGTTGGGAAACTGGGCACCCGCAATCTCGTCGGCCGTTCTGCGATCGCCGGTGATCACCTCCGAGGCCCGTACGATGGCTTCTGACGGCAGCATTGCGGCTTCCGATCGCAGACTGCGTAGCCGGTCTGCCTGCCGCTTCCACACGCTTTTCCGCCACCGATAGATGATCTGTGCCTGGTTCATCACCTCGGGGGGCACTACGTCGATGTCAGCGCTCGCAAGCAGACCAGGTGATCGCAGTCCCATCCGGCCGAGACCGCAAGGGTCATACAGGTAGTCGATCTGGACGGCATTACTCGCATCTTCAGTCGAGTACCAGACGGCCCTGGTCTCCCCCAGGTCATACCGACTCACAACGACGGGAAACAAACCCTTGGCCATCAGCGCCGTGGCGGTGCGCTTGATGATCTGCGTCGGCGGAACGTCGACAACCAAGTCCACATCCGAGGCCTCCCCTCGAATCAGCTGGTCTCGTCCATGGAGCATCGCGTAACGAATGCCACTCTCCTCGAGAACATCGAACACCAATGCGGCGAGGCTGGGATCAGTCGTTGCCACTGGCGAGCGCCCCTATCCGACTGTCACGCGGCGCTCGGGGCCCTCGGGCGCGCCCTGTATCAGACCTCTGAATCATCACTTCTGCACAGACCCTCGGCCTTGAACATCACTCATGGACCCTTCCGAGCGGGTCATGTCGTCCCTGAGCGGTGCTCGGTTGTACACATACCCGGCGGGTTCGGTGCCCAAGAGCTCGAGGCGGTCCGCCACCTCTCCGAGCACGCCCGCATCTCCACGATGGGGTACCACCACGATCGCCCGGTCTGCGTATCGCACAACAGTCGAGGCGTACGCCACCTGCAACAGCGGGGGGCTGTCGATCAGTATCAAGTCGTACTCGTCTCGAGCGCTCTCGAAGAACGACCTCGCCGCCGCCGACCGGAAGAAGTCCGGAGCTGTCACTGGTTCCTGACCCCGAGACAGCAGGTGCAGCCTGACGCCGCCCGCCACCTCCAATATCTGGACCGCGCGACGATACTCCCAGCCCTGCTCGACGAACTCGGTGAGGCCGGCCTGAGAGTTCGGCTTGCCGGTGAGTAGCTCCGTGAGGCGTTGGTATCCGAAATCTGCGTCGACCACCAGCACCCGGTTGCCCTGCCGGGCAGAAGCGAGAGCGATGTTGGCGGCCACCACGCTTTTCCCCTCACCCAGCCGTGCCGAGACCAACACCAGCGAACGGACCGGCCGTCGATCGATGACCGGCGTGGTCTGATCTGCCGGCCCAGTGGTGGTCTGACGTGGGACCAGTTGGACATCGAGGGCTGCTGCCACGAAGCGGAACGACTCGGCTGCCGCAGAAAGCGGATCCCCCTGAACTGGAAGCTCCGAGGTGATACCCTCATCCGAGAAGTCCGGGATCTCGCCCAGGAGTGGTGCTCCGATGATCGCTTCCGGTTCGAACCGATCCGTGAACGCCCGCCGGCGAAGTGCCAACAGATAGGCCAAGCCGGCGCCCACCAGCACACCGAGGATCAGACCGACCGCAATGATTCGACCGAAGCGCGTCCCGGACTCGGCGGCCTCCTGGGTTGGGGCGAAGAGTACGATCCCCGTGCTCTCCAGCTCTGCTCCTACCGTCAACTCGTCCCGACGTTCGACCAGGTTCGACTGTCGATTGATTCCCAGGCGCTGCTGTTCCAGTAGGGCGTCGAGCTCTGGGTCCTGGCGTTCGAGTCCGGTGATGAGGCTCAAGGTTTGGAGCTGCTGTGCGATATCGTCGAGTGCGACCCGCGTGTCGTCGGTACCCGTTCCGTCCGCTAGCTCTCCTTGCAGCTCGACCAAGCGGCCGAGGGCATCCGAGTACTGCCGGTTCAGCGCCGATCGTGACGGGTCGGCCAGCAGCAACCCACCGATCTCTGCGCTGGTTCGATCCAGGTCCTGGGTGACGAGTTCGATCGATTGGTCGAGTTGGGCAATGGCGGCCTCGAAGCTGGCCGACGCCTCCTCTCGGCGGATTTCGGCGTAGGCGGTCGCCACGGAATTGGCTCCAGCGATCGCCGACTCAGGATTTGAGGCCACGAACGACACGACAATGCTGTCACTGGCGAGATCCCAGGTGATCGACGTCGAGCCGAGCAGGTCGTCGGAGGTCAGCTCAACGCCATCGAACTCCCCGGCCAACAGGGATGCCCGTTCCGCCACGACGGTCGAGGACAGGATTGCGACTTGGTTTGCTACGTAGCGTTCGGGCCGGCTGACCGCACCCTGATCGAACAACGCGTTCGCACGGGGATCCTCGACGACCAGGGTCGCGGATGCCGTGTACACCGCAGGTTGCGTGGTGGCGTATGCAATTGCGAGCGCGGAGCTGACGACAACGGCAAGAAGCACCAACCACCTGTAGCGCCACATGGCACCCAGCACGGTCGGTTCGAACGATCGGACTTCGCCGAGATCCGCCATCAATCAGCTCCACGGGCCTTGAACGTCTCGCAGGCTAGCCAGCATGCCCTCAGATCCGGGCCAGTCAGATCAGGATCCGGGGCGCCGGCCGAGCGCCGCCGGGACGGTTGCCGCGAGGATCTTCATGTCGGTCCTGAAGGAGATGTGACTCACATAGGCGAGGTCGTACTCCGTGGCTTCGTGCATCATCTTGTTCCCACGAGCGCTTATTTGCCAAAGTCCGGTGATTCCGGGCTTGACCCTGTGCCGATCGTGTTGCCATGGTTCATATCTCTCCACGATCTCGCAGAGCTCGGGTCGGGGACCCACCAGGCTCATGTCTCCTCGCACCACGTTGATGAGCTGAGGCAGTTCGTCGAGACTCCACTTGCGCAGGAACCGACCGATCTTCGTGAGTCGCGGATCTTCCGGATGTTTGTGCGTCAGCCGACGCTCCGGACCTTGGTAGGGCGGTGGCTCGGATCTTCGGCGATCGGGTCGCATGGTTCGGAACTTGTAGATGATGAAATCCGAGCCATCTCGACCGATGCGCCGCTGTCGGAAGAGGACTGGAGTTCCCATGTCCATGACGACCGCGGCACCGAGGGCGAGCATGACAGGGCCGGAAGCCACCAGAAGGGCGACTCCGACAATACGGTCGAACGCGGGTTTGAGCCACCGCTCGTAGGGTCCGTGATGGTGGACAACAGCCGATCCTTGCTCGGGAATGGCGATTCCCACGACGGCGGACTCGGTCACGATGCGGAACCCACGAGGGCACGCCCGTTGGCGACCGGTGGGCGGAAGAGCGACAGCACCCGGTGACGGTCGTGGCGCCGCTCGAGCAGGATTTGGCCGGCAACCATCGTCCAGCCGAGATGCCGCTTGATGCGCGATCGCCCAGCGTTCACCACTGGTCGGGTCGAGCTGTCAGATGGCATGCTCTTCGGTCAGATCGACATGCAGTTCGATCACGGTCGACTTGTGGTGGCGCTCTACACCAGACTCGAACCAGCCCAAGCTCCGTTTCAGCCCATCAGCGATCGATGTCGTGGCAGTCCAACCGAGGACCTCCTCAGCAATGCGGGTGTCCGGTTTTCGAACCTGCGGATCATCGCCGGGTCGGTCGAGGAACGTGACCCCAGGGTGTCGTCCGACGACCTTCTGGACCACTCGAGCGAGGTTGATCATGGTCACCTCCTCTGGCCGGCCGATGTTCACGGGGCTCTCGTACCCGGTGAGGAGCAGTCTGATCAGCCCCTCGACCGTGTCCCCGACGTAGCACAATGAGCGTGTCTGATTCCCGTCGCCGTGTACCGGCAGCGGCACACCGAGAAGGGCGGACCGCATGAACTCCGGAATCACACGACCATCGTCGAATCGCATTCGCGGCCCATACGTGTTGAACAACCGAGCGATCCGAATTGGGAGGCCGTGTTGTCTTCCCCAAGCCACGGTGAGGGCCTCCGCGAAGCGCTTGGACTCGTCGTACATGCTTCGGGGCCCTGTGGGATTCACATGCCCCCAATAAGACTCTGGCTGGGGGTTGACGGCCGGGCTTCCATAGACCTCCGACGTCGACGCCAACAGGAACGAAGCCCCCTTCTCGGTAGCGAGCTCAAGCGCCTTTCGAGTACCCAACGACCCGGCATCGAGGGTCTCGATGGGATACCTCTGATAACTCACCGGGGATGCGGGTGTCGCCAAATGCAGGACGTAGTCCACTGGACCAGGAACGTCGAGGTGGGAGCTGATGTCAGCCTGCTGGACGTCAAAGGGTCCGCCAAGATGTGCGACATTGTCGGGAGAACCAGTGATGAAATTGTCGATGCAAGTGACCCGAGCACCGAGCGCAAGCATCCGTTCACAAAGGTGGGAGCCCACGAACCCTGCACCGCCCAACACAACGGCCCGACGGCCTTCGAGAGCCGCATAAGCGGACTCCTCGAACCGAACCACAGGAATGCCAGCGCTGTTGTGACCGTCCGGTGTCCCCAACATGTCCCCTCCATCAACCGGCTTTCCTCGCGCAGCCTAGCGCGGGAGTGCAGTCGTGGGGCAAAAGGTCGATCTCTCCTTCGAAGGTCCCCCACCGGGTAGTGGCCCGCTATTGCCCTGCATGGAGCGGGCATCGGCGCGAGAAAATGGGTGAGATCTGCGCACACCAGTCGACCCGGTTCGTTCGCTCCGGAGCAAGCTCGAGGACGCATTGGCATCTCACAGCCGACGGGTTCGATCGCGCCTCCGGGCGCCCGAAAGGGCCCGCCTATTTCACCGTCACCCGGCGTCGAGTTGAAGTCCCCGCAGGGCTATCTCGACCATATCGTCGAAGGTTCGCTCCCGCTCGTCGGAGCTGGTGGCGGCATGGGTTCGGACATGGTCGGAAACCGTGACGATCGTGAGTGCCGCGGGCTCCGAACTCGGCTGCCAGCCCGTAGAGACCGGCGGCCTCCATCTCGACGGCGAGCACTCCCATCTTTTCCATCACGTCGAAGGCGTCGGGAGTCGGGTTGTAGAACAGGTCGGCCGAGTGGACGTTGCCGACCCGCACCGAGACGCCGACCTCCCGAGCGGCCTGCACGGCGGAGGCGGCAAGGTCGAAGTCGGCTACGGCCGCGAAGTCCCAGTCGTGGTAGCGGGTGCGGTTCACCGAGGAGTCGGTGCAGGCACCGGTGGCGACGATCACATCGCGGAGCTCGACCTCGGGGGCGATCCCACCGCATGAGCCGACTCGAACCAGCTTCTTGACCCCGTATTCGGTCACCAGCTCCTTGCCGTAGATCGACGCCGACGGGATACCCATCCCTGTTCCCATCACCGACACCGGCATGCCCTTCCAGGAGCCGGTGAAGCCGAGCATGTTGCGCACGGCCGTCACCTGATGGGCATCGTCGAAGAACTTGTCGGCGATGTACTTGGCCCGGAGCGGGTCACCGGGGAGCAGGATGGCCTCGGCGAAGTCACCGGGCTCGGCAGAAATGTGTGGTGTGGGCATGACGACCTCGACGTCGGGGAATCGGTGCAGAGGACGGTAGTCGCCCCGCCCGAAACAGTGGCAGCGACACCGAGCCACGAACGACATCCGACGCCCATGCTCGAAGTCTCGGTGACAGGCTGATCCATTGCATGGACAAGTGCCATGGTCCCCTTGGCGCTACGACCGAACCTGGATAGAGCAGAGACGACCGACCGAAGGAATGTTGGGAGAACCCTCGTGGCCCGTCAACCACGCTCGAGCGGGCCGTTCGACGTCCCTCTTCGAGCGTGGAAGGGGAGTCAGCAATGACCGAGTCCACCAAGCTTCCCGCCGCCACGCATATTCCGTGGCGAGAGGACTTCGAACTCGGATATGGGATCGAGTATCCGAGTGGCAGCATCGCCGAGCGGGTGGTCGAGGTGCGAGCTGATCTCGACAAGCTGCTCGCGAACACCACAATCAAGGACAGCGACTTCAGCACCCTCGACCTGTCGAAGTCCAAAGACCGCAAGACGGCACTCGGCCTCGGCGCCAGTGTCACCTTCAGTGCCTACGGCGTCGAAGCGAGCCTGCAGTCGGACCTCCGCCGTGAAATGTCATCGAGCAGCAACACCCGCACGCTGATCGTCCAACACGACATCACCTGGAACGACATCGATCTCGGACCTGAATCCGTGACCCTGACTGAACCGGCGGCCAAGCTCGTCGAAGACTTCGACCCGACCAAGTGGCGTGAGCACTTCGGTGACTACTACATCTCGGGGTTCGTTCCCGAGGCCCGTTTCATCGCGATGTTCCGCCTCACCACCGACAAGGCCGAACTGCGAAACAGCTTCTCGGCCGAGGTGAGCGCCACCGTCGAGAAAGGTGACAAGAGCGGGGCGTTGACAGCGAAAATGGAATGGGACAAGTACACGTCTGACTCAGGCTCCGATCTCACATGCACGATCTACCAGGTAGGCGTTGACGAGTCCGTGCTGAAGCCGATGCAAACGGTCTCGCCCGACGGCGTCTGGGAGGTGTACGAACGGTTCGTGGAGAACGCCAGACCCAATCCGGGCGTGGCACGACTCCGCCATTGCGTGTCCCTGGCGCCGGATCTGGGGCGAACGGTTGCGATCTCCTCGGAGGTGATCCGTGACATCGAAGGCATGTACTTCGACATCGTCGACGCCAGAAGTGACGCCGAGGGACTGCCCACTGCCGCTCGCGAGGCGATGCTACGAGAGCTCGACGACCTCGACCGCACGGTGCGCGGGACCCCCCTGACCGGCACCGTCGAAGCCATGGCGCACCTCGACGCGTGCGAGGAAGAACTCGGCTTCATCAAGCGATGGGGTGAGTATCACCGACTGTGGAAGAGGCTCCGGGAACGCCCCGACCTGGCTTCGTTCGAAGGCAGCAGGAAGAAGGCAGGTCAGCAGAAGGACTTTGGCGAGGGCAGCGGGTTGTGGACGTACATGGAGCCTCCGCAGGTGCTGCACGTCGAGTACTCCAAGCCCGGACGCATCAGAAGGTCGGTCAAGCTCGAATGCCCCAAGGGGTGCGTGATCACGCGGTACAGGGTCACGTCTGAACGGAGCAAGAACGGGAAGGTCGCACTCGAGTCAGGCGGTCTGTTGAAGGACCACGCCACGTTCTCGGTGGAGTCTCAGTACGACCGCGGTGTCAACTGGAGATTCGAGGGTTGGATGACCGAGGACGACAAGTTCCGCAAGTTCGAACCGGGGACGTGAGGGCCATTCGCCGATATGAGGCTCGATAGCTCCACACGTCGAGCGCCCCTGCGCTCATCGAACGACAGAGGGATGCCGGCCTGCGGCACCCCTCCGTCTCGTAGCCCCAGGGCGGAGGAGGGAGGAATGGGAGAGAACCGACACCCTGGTCTTTGTCTGTACACCCAGTCTCTCCCCTCCACCTCCGTATCCGTGAGCGCCGGCTGAGCGTTGGCTGTGAATCATCACGCAGACCGCGGTGTGGGACGACGACGCGCCTCGCCACCACGCCACGAGACAAATGAGATCCGAGGGATCCGGACAAGGCGGCTCCGCCGCCGCACGGGGCTGGTCCGGCTCGAGGCCTCACGGACACGGTCGTTCATGCGAGCGGTCGCCAGGTACTGGTCAGTGATTGGATGCATGACGGTCTCCCTTCGGATCGCCACCGGCCTTTCCGGCGACAGGGACACCATCCGTGACACCGGACAAGAACCCGTCCAGACCGCGTCAAGAACCTGTCAAAGACCGAACCCAGGGTTGAGGACCGCCAATTTGGCGGACTACAGCCCAAAGAAGCTGGTCACGGCCCCTCGTAGACCGAGCAATCCTCGGCGATGTCGAATCGCTCGCACTCCTCGACGTTGAAGGGGCGCTGCACCCGAGACCTGGCGAGGGCGGCCAATTCCTCTGGGTCGAGGGGCATCCGCCGGACGACGCCACCTTCGCCGGAATAGTAGAGATCCTTGCCGTCGGCCGTGACGGCTGCCACGCCCAGACCCCCGTAGTTGATGGGGAGCACGAGCCACTGCTCGCCGGACTCGAGATCCCATACCCGAAGGTTCTCCCCCGCGTGTACCGTCACCCCGTACGTGCCCCCTGCGGTTGCGTACACCGTCGGGCCGCCCTCGACGCGCGGATTGAGGACCGTGGCGTCCGCCATCGACACCCCATCCAGCACCTGCAGCATGTCGATGAAGAAGCCTCCACCTGTCTGGCTTCCAAACGCCAGCCATCGTCCGTCGGTCGAGAAGTTGGGAACGAACGGAAACTCGCTCTGGAACTCGAGCCGATCGATCTCCACAAGGTCGGCCATCGACTCGACTGAGATGGCCACGAGTTCGTGGTTCACGGCCACGACCTCGGTCCGTTCCGGGCCAACCGTGGCGAACGCCGCTGTGCCCGTCCAATCGTCCCACGTCTTGGCAACGTCCCCGGTCTGAAGATCGATCAACCGCCCGCTTCGTGGACAGCCGGGTATGTCACGGTTCGAAACAACAACCCACCTGCCATCGTGGTCGATGGCTGAGGGTCGTTCACAGTCATTCAGCGTCAGCAGCATCTGACCTTCAGTGCTTTGCACGGCCCCTGGTTGACCAGGCCCACCCACCACCGCGCCATCGAGAGAGGCGGTCGGATCGGACCACCACTCGACCGCGTAGTCGGGGCCCTCGGCAATAGCTCCACCCGATTCCAGTTCGAAGACGCGAAGGCCCACCGTGGCGTCGTGGGACTCCATGACGACCGCCGTTCCTTCACTACTGAGCCGTAGCTGATGGATTCCGCCACTCGTCGCGAGGTTCCTGAGCGCAGGAAACTCCCCTTCGCCGAGACCCCAGATCAGAGTAGTTCCATTCTGTGCGAGTGCCGCGACCTTCGAGCCATCAGGCCAGAAGACCAGGTCATACAACCCACCAGAGTTGCCCGGATAATCCGCGATGGACCCATCGAGGCCAGCGATGGTCAATCTGTCGTCGTTGCCGAATAGCGCGATGGATTGACCGCCCGGAGTGAACTGCGACGTGTAGCCACCGGGATGATCAAACGATGTCAGGGGCTCGACCCCACCTGGCGCCCACACCTCCACCCGGTTCTCGCCCTGGTTGGTGGCCAGCGCATTGCGAGTGACCGGGTCCACGCGAAACGTGGAAGATGCCGCCATAGCCGCCGACATGACCGTGGCTTCGCGAAGCTCCATTGACTCGAGGTCGAGGTACTCGAGCCGGGACTTGTCACCCAGATCCCGCACCAGTACAAACTCGCCCGCATTGGTGGTGCCGGCGAAGCTCGCCTCGAACTCGGAAGCCGGGGCCGTGAGATCCTGAACATTCCAGACGCTGGCGCAGCGTCCGGTTGGTCCACTGTCCGACGGTAGAAAGCCGTCGCCCACCACATGGCGCCCGTCGGGTGCAAATTGCACGAAGGTATGGCGACATTGTCCTTCGAGAGTGCCGAGTACGTCGAAGGTGGACACGTCCAGGATCACTCCCGCCCACTCCGGCATCTGTTCCCTCGGGGGTCCGAGATCCCAATACATGACGGCCAACAGTTCCCCGTCTGGACTGAAGTCGATATCTGCGACGGGTCCCTGGGCGTCGACACGCCGGACGGCCTCGAAAGCAGTTGTTTCATAAACCACGAGATCGGTCGCATCATCGCCGGCCACGACAACGAGTCGCTCACCATCGGGATCGACATCTCCGGCCAAACCCCCGTCTGGAATACGGGCCAGGAGCTTGGACGCCTGCGTCGCGAGCTGCAGGGCTGCCATCACCTCTCCAGGTGTCCGCTCTCCTCCAAGCTGCTCGGACAGCTCAAATGCCTCCAGTGCCAGATTGAGGGCCAGGTCCGGATCCTCGTCGATGGCCACCTCGGACTGAGTGGCCAGCTCCTGCAAGCGTGCGGTGATGGTCTCCCGTTCCGCGACCCCGCGTTGGACCCAGGCGAACGATCCCAACGCCACCGCCAGGGCGAGGGCGCCGGACAGCGCCATCGTGACTCGGCGGCGGATGCGGCGGCGGCGGGCGGTGGCGGCATCCACAGCCATCCGGCTCTCCAGACACGAACCGTGCCTGGTGCTCGTCGACAGAACCCGCTCGCGACTTCCATCCTTCCGCCTGCTCGAGGCGGCCGCCGGCGAGCAGAAGATCGCGGTCCTCGCCCGCAGCGAGCCAGTCCTGGGTGGCGATCTCCACCCGGCGACGGGTGAGCAGGTCGTCACGCACCTCGTCGACCCAGGCTCGTAGCCGCGCCCAGTGCTGGATCAAAGCCTCGTGGGCGACCTCCACCGTCGGGCCGCGGGTGGCGGCGTCGCGGTCGAACACCAGCAGGCGGTGCCGACCGAAGGCGTCGAGCACGCGCTCGACGGATGCGGTCGGAGCTTCCATGCCCATCAGCTCGGACCTGCGGACACGGCGGCGGGTGTCCTCGGCCTGTTCCTCGACCGTGACGAGCCGGAGGAACACCTCCCGAGCCGTCGCCTGATCCTCGTCTGACAATCCGGCGTAGGTGGCGTCGGCTCGTCGTCCGATCGACCCCGACAGGCCGCCCGCCTCACGGTACGACTCGAGCGTCAAGCGATTGCCCTGGCGCCGATCGAACAGCTCGGTCAAGGCGTGTTGGAGCAGAGGGAGTCCTCCCGCCTCGCCGGCGGCGTCGGCGACCAGCGCCGCGACCAGCCCCTCTTCGACGACCACTCCCACACCTCCGACCGGGCCGACCACGATCTCGGAGAGCTCATCTCGAGTCGGTGCCGCCACCGTCACCATCGCCGACTCCATGAGCTCGCCGAACTCCGGATGACGCAGAGGGCGGTCGAAGAAGTCGGCCCGCAAGGTCAACACGATGCGGACCCGAGAAGCATCCGAGCGCGCCTCGGCGACGATCATGTCGAGGAACCGCCGGCGTTCCTGGTCGTCGGCGACCTGCGTGAACACTTCTTCGAATTGGTCGACCACCAACAGCAGCTCACCACCGTCGGGAAGCAAGTGCGCGACGACCGGGCTCAGGCTCTGGCGACCGGAACGAATCGTCTCGACCTGATCGGAAGGCGGTTCCACCGCCACCCGGGCCAGGGCCCCATCCAACTGGTCGAAGGGATGCGGCCCGGGAATCATGTCGGTGATCAGCAGATCCGGTACTTCTGCCCGCAGCCTCGGGATCAGCCCGGCCCGGACGACCGACGACTTGCCGATACCGGACGGTCCCACCACCACCGTCAGTCGTCGTCCGAGCACCGCCTGTGCGAGATGATCCACCAGTTCGGCTCTGCCGTAGAAGTCGCCGGCGTCGGCCTCCTGGAATGCGGACAGCCCTTTGTACGGGTTGCGGACGTCGCCGCTGACCGGACGCGGAGCACCAAAGGCCGATTGTAGGTCTTCGACGAACTCCTCGACCGTGTCGTGTCGCACCATCGGATCGTGGGCGGTGGCACGTTCGATCACCGACGCCACGGCGCCACCCACATCGGGCGCCGGGCGATCGGACGGGAAGGGGGTGCCTGAGACCAGCTCGGCCAGCAACACGCCGAGTGAGTAGATGTCAGAGCTCGGGGTGGGGTCACCGGTGAGCGCCTCGGGAGCCGTGTAGGCGTCGGCCGGGAACGACACCAGCCCGTGGAGCATGCCGACCAGCCCCAGGTCGGCGACGTAGGGGTTGGCGTCGGCGTCGAGCAGGATCGTTTCGGGCCGGAGCCGGCCGTGGGCGACCTCGACACCGTGACCGGCCCGGACTGCGCCGGCGACCCGTGCCACCAGATCGACTGTCTCGGCCTGGTCGAAGCTTCGGTGATCCATCTCGGCCCGCAGCGTGTCACCTTCGATCAGCCGATGGACCATGAATGCCGATTCCGGGTCACGCCAGAAGTCGAGCAGCGCAACCAGATGGGGATGATTGACGGCCGCGATCCGCTGGGCTTCGGCTTCGAAGCGGCGGATGAACCGCGGGTCGGAGACCAGTTCGGAGCGGAACACCCGTATCGCAACCTCACGCCCGAGCGTCGCCTGATATGCCCGGTAGAGGGCGCCCGCCGACCCGGCCTCGATTTCCTCGCGCAGCTCGTAACCGGGCACCAGCCCACTGCGAGCGTCCGGCATGGGCGGCGGCAGCCGGTCGATCAAGAGCGGAGGGAAGTCGATCGGCCGGCCGTTGCCGACCAGCTGGAACACCTGGCTCGAGCCGTCGAGCCCCCGGATTTCGTGCATTCCCAGACTCTGGACCGTCCACCCGGCCGACAAACCCGAAGCCAGCGCGCTCTGGGCTTCGGCCGACAGCAGAACCTGGCCCGGATGGGCGATGGCCGCCATCCGAAGCGCCCGGCGGATCGGGGGACCGGACACGTCGTCGTCGGCGACTTCGACCTCGCCGTGGTCCACGGCGAGACGAAGCGACCCCGAGGCGAGCTGGGCCGCAGCCGACGCCGCATCGGCGACGTTCCCGAACGACCCGTACACTGCGACCCCGCGCACCCCGAGCACCTCCCCGCCGTGGCCGAGGACCGCGGCCGCGAAGGCGTCGTCACGGGTCACGAGCGCGGCATCCCGGTCGCGGTGCGAGGCGTACCGGCTCGAATCGTCGAGCTCGGCGGCGAGCACCGCCCGACGTTCGATCCTCGCCTTGATCCGAACGTCGAGCTTGGGATCCTGGCTGAGGATCGCCAGCTCCAGGTCGCGCAGCTCGGGTGATGGGTCGATTCCCAACTCCTCGGCCAGCATCTGTCTCGTCCGTCCGAAGGCCCTGAGCGCTTCGCTCTGCCGCCCCGACCGGTAGAGGGCCCTCATGTGGTGGGCCCGGAACCCCTCACGCAGCGGGTACTCCGCGGTCAGAGCCTCCAACTCGCCGATCATGTCACGATGCAGCCCGAGAGCGAGGTCGGCTTCGATCCGGGCGTCGAGGGCGGAAAGCCGCATCTCGTCGAGCCGGGCGATCTCGGCCGTCAGCGCCGACCGCGCCTCCACGTCGACGTATGCGTGACCGCGCCACAGGCCGAGCCCTTCCCGAAGCGCCGACGAAGCCCGGGCCGGGTCATCGGCGACAAGCGACGCTCCCGTTCGGTACAGCTGCTCGAACTCCCTGGCGTCGATGCGGACATCGGCGTCGAGGCGGTAGGTCTCCCCGACACGGACGATGGCGTCGCCCATCTCCCGCCGGAGATTGGAGATGTAGGTCGCGACGGTTCTCCGGGCGCCGGATGCCGGCTCGTCGCCGTAGAGGCCGTCGATGAGCTGGTCGATCGTGACGCTCCTGTCACCACCGGCGGCGAGCAGCGCCAGCACGGTGCGCTGCTTGAGCCCGCCGGGCGACAACTCCATCCCGTCGCGGTGAAGGACCGTCGGTCCCAGCACCCGGATCTCCATGGGTGAAACATATGCGCCCGTACCGGCCGCTGCAGGATCGTTCGCCATGGCATGACTGTCGTACGACGGCGTCAAACGAATGCAAAAGGTCCTGCCGTGCGGTGGCGACTCTGCTGGTGGATGCGGGACCGACGCGCTCTCTGGGCGTCGGCACAGGTTCGACAGACTCGAGGCGAATATGGAATCCCCCCTGGCTGCCTCCGGCAGCCTGTCCCCCTTTGTGTCATGGTTGGGGTGGGTGATGGTCTTCCCGGGTTGGCTCACTGTCCCCGTGTCCACCCTTGGTGGGTGTGACTTTCGCAGGGCTTGTCGTGTCCCGGGAAGGCCAGTCACCGTTCAGGATCGTGTGACCTGATAGAAGTCCCTCCGCCATCGTGTGTGTCGACAAAGGGCTGTCCACGTTCCTGGCGTCACCCGTCAGCAACCGCAGGGTCGTGAAAGGAGACACAGGATGAAGCCTATAGCGATGGGCTGTGACCCGCATTTGGACACGTTCACGGCGGCAGTGATCGACGAGTCTGGCCGGCCGATCGATCAGCGTCGCTGTTCGAACACCCCGACCGGCTACGCCGAAGCGGCCCGCATGTGCCGCCGTCATCACCTGGTCACGGTGGGAATCGAGGGGGCGTCGGGTCATGGCCGTCCCCTCGCCGCCTATCTAGTGCAACACGGTATCGAAGTGATCGAGGTGACGTCTCGGGTCACCGCCGCCGGACGAGACCGAGCCGGCAAAACCGATCCCGGTGACGCAGTGGTCGTGGCCCGGGCTACCGCTGCGGACCGGGGACACAAGTGGCGACACGACCCTGCACTCGAGGCGCTCCGAGTGCTGGTCCACCGTCGGGACAGTCTGGTCAAAGCCCAAACCGGTGACATCAACCAGCTTCGTGCCCTCCTGGCCGAAATCGACCCCGACCGGGCGGCACGGATGCGACGGCTCCGTTCCAAAACCGTTCTCACCCAACTCGGCCGAGTCCGATACGGCGGCAACCCCCACCGGGTCACCATCGCTGCTGTGATCCGACAGATCGCCCGCACCTGCCTCGACCGCCGACACCACATCCACCAGCTCACCACCCACATCACCGAGCTGTTACCCGCCGACGGACACCGACTGGTAGAACACATCCACGGCTGCGGCGTCATCACCGCCGCCACCCTCATCGCCGAACTCGCCGGCACCGACGGGTTCGCGACCGCCGCCCGCTTCGGGTCCTGGACCGGCACCGCCCCCATCCCCGTCTCCTCAGGCCGAACCGACCGGCACCGGCTCAACCGAGGCGGCAACCGTCAAGCCAACCGGGCCCTCCACACCATCATCATCACCCAACTCCAAACCGGCGGCGAAGCCGCCCACTACACCCACCGGCGCATCACCGAAGGCAAAACCCGAAAAGAAGCCATCCGAGCCGCAAAACGCCACCTCGCACGACGCATCTGGAAACTCCTCAACACCAACAACTTGACATAGAAGAGCCCTGCGGGGGGACACATGCCCTCGATTCGTCTCCGTCGGCACGCCACGGAGCCGCTTCGGCCCATACTCACCGGAACATCCCAACGTTCCTCGGGAACGAGACCCCCCCGGCTACCCCCGGCAGCCCGCCCCCTGCGGGGAGACACATGCCCTCGATTCGTCTCCGTCGGCACGCCACGGAGCCGCTTCGGCCCATACTCGCCGGAACATCCCAGCGTTCCTCGGGAACGAGACCCCGGCTACCCCCGGCAGCCCGCCCCCTGCGGGGAGACACATGCCCTCGATTCGTCTCCGTCGGCACGCCACGGAGCCGCTTCGGCCCATACTCACCGGAACATCCCAGCATTCCCCGGGAACGAGACCCCCCCGGCTACCCCCGGCAGCCCGCCCCCTGCGGGGAGACACATGCCCTCGATTCGTCTCCATCGGCACGCCACGGAGCCGCTTCGGCCCATACTCACCGGAACATCCCAGCATTCCCCGGGAACGAGACCCCCCCGGCTGCCCCCGGCAGCCCGCCCCCTGCGGGGAGACACATGCCCTCGATTCGTCTCCATCGGCACGCCACGGAGCCGCTTCGGCCCATACTCACCGGAACATCCCAGCATTCCCCGGGAACGAGACCCCCCCGGCTGCCCCCGGCAGCCCGCCCCCCCTGCGGAGAGACACATGGTCGTCTTCCGCGGGTTTCGGCCTCCCTCAGGTGAGGGCTTGGCCTGGTTCGGCGGACACGACCTCGAAGGCTCCCGAAGATGCATCTGCCATTTCTTCAGGGCGGCCGGCGAGGATCGGGAAGGTACCGAAGTGGATCGGGACCACCGAATCCACGCCGAGCATCTTGGCGGCCATGGCGGCCAGTCCCGCACCCATCGTGTAGTGGCCACCGATCGGCAGGAGAGCGATGTCGGGGCTGAAGATGTCCTTGATCAGAGACATGTCCCCGAACACCGTGGTGTCGCCTGCGTGATAGAGCGTCGGCCCGTCCGGCACGTCGAGGATCCATCCCCCCGCCTCACCGCCAGCCACCACGCCCTGATCGCCCGAAATACCCGACGAATGCACGGCATCGGTGAGGAACGCCCGGACGCCGCCCGGCCCCTCGACCATGCCGCCCTTGTTCGAGCCCACAGTGGTCTCCACACCCTGGGATTCGAGATAGAGGGCCACTTCGTGGATGGCGAAAACCTGTGCTCCCGTCGCCTTGGCGATGTCGACGGTGTTGCCGACGTGGTCGAAGTGTCCATGGGTCAGGTAGATCGCATCGACGCGATCCTGCGAATGCTCGGCTTCGGGACATGCCGGGTTCCCCGCCAGCCACGGATCGATGAGGATGGTGGTGCCGTCGCCCAGCCGGAGCCGGGTCGAAGCGTGCCCGAGCCAGGTGAGTTCGATTCCCTTGAGGTCCATGGCGATCCTTCCTACTTGGCGGACTCGAGAAACTCGAAGAAGACCTGTGACCAGCGATCGGCGGCGTCGATGAAGGGTCCGTGACCCGACCCATCGAATTTTTCGGCGCGCACACTTCCGCCGTTCGCCGCGTAACGCTCCAACACGTCGCCGATCTGTGTGACCATCGGCTGCGGCGGATAGACATCTGCCCCGGGCCAATCCGGCACCATCTCGAGTTGACCGAGGGTTCCCATCTCCCACGGCGAACCGTCGGCGACCACGATGTCGGCGGTCCCGTGTGTCCACAGCACCGGGGGCTTGGGATCCAGGTCAACGATTGCCGACCAACCGCCGTACTTGCCGGACAGGGCGTTCAGGATCCCCGAAGTGCCGGGGGCCACCCCGGGCCAGTTCTCGGAGGGCTGAAGATCACCGGGGTACCCGCCGTCGCCGATCGCCGACAACAGGACCTCGTCCAACAGGATGTCCTCACGAGGCTCGACGTGGTCGGTAGACCAGTACGAAGTCCGGAGCACGTTGAGAGGAGAGGTCGGGTCCTCGGTCGACCGGTCTCCACGTGCGAGCCGCTCCACGAAGTCGGGGCTGCCGGTGCCGCCGCCGGTGCCGGCCCAGTCGGGGAAGCACGGCGTGCCGTCACGGTGGCACCCGCCGTAGCCGTACGGGGATACGGGATCGATGAAGGTGAGCGATGCGACCGGACGGTCCATCGCGTACATTGCGATTGCCGACCCTCCCGTCGACCACCCCGCCAGGTGCACTGGCTGGGTCACACCGAGCGCTTCGATCACGGCGTGGGCGTCGTCGGCCCAGTCCCGGAGGCCACGGGTGGCGTCGAGCGCCTTCGCCTCGGACCTGCCGAAGCAGCGCATGTCCGGGGCGATGAAGCGGTACCCCTCGGGTGCACCTGGCCACAGATGCTCGTAGAAGCGGCCCGTCGAGAGATTGCCGTGGATCATCAGCACCGGAACCCCGTCCTCGGGGCCGTACTGGTACACGTGGGTCTTCATCCGAGACGTCTCGATCGTCTCGGCGGTGACGCCATCCAACAGGTCCATCGATACCTCCATCGCTTCGGTTTCCGACCCTACCGATCGGCCCGAAGCGGCGTCGCTCAGGCGAGCACCGAATTGACGAAGGCGTGCATCCGCTCCCGGGCGGCGACTCCGTAGTCGGACTCGAAGTAGTCGAAGGCGTGGATCGCTCCGGGCCAGACGTCGATCTCGGCCCGGCCCCCGGCCGCCTTCCAGCGGGCCGCCATGAACAGGGAGTCGTCGAGCAGCGGATCGGCGTCTCCCACCACGAAGAGCGCCGGAGGCATGCCGGCGAGATCGGCGAACAGCGGGGAGACGTCTGGGTCCTCGAGGTCGGCTCCGGCCAGGTACTGCTCTCGAAACCACTCGATGATCGGCGTGTTGATGATCAACGGCCGATCCCCGAAGCGGCGGGCGCTCGGAGTCATCCGCTGGTCGTAGACGCCGTAGGGGAGCAACGCCACCTCGAACGGCGTGAGACCATGACGATCCCTGAGACGCAGCATGGTCGTGACCGCCAGGTTGGCGCCTGCCGACTCACCGCCGATGGCGATCACCCCGACGCCGAATCGGTCAGGTGCCTGCTCCACCAGCCATCGCGCCCCCGCCTCGGCGTCGTCGGCTGCGGCCGGATACGGGTGCTCGGGTGCCAGCCGGTAGTTCACCGACGCCACCGTCAGACCGGTGGAATCCGCCAGCCGGCACAACATCGAATCGTGATGATGGTTGCCGCCCACCACGAACCCACCGCCGTGGATGTGGACGAAAAGGCCGCGGCTTTCGCCCACCGGCGGGATCACCCGTATGTCGATCGGGCCCTCCTCCGTCTGGGCGACGAGAGCCTCGGCCCGCCCGGACGGTTCCAGCGGTCCGAAGATCGACCGACCTTCTTCCCGCGCCTGGCGTGCGGCGGGAGCCCCCACCTCCCACAGCGGCGGCAAGCTCCCGAAGGCCTCTTCGATCTGCCGGTTGAACTCGAGCACGTCGGCGGGGGCGACTCCCGGGATCTCCGGAATACCCGCTGCGAACTGTGACGACATCGCGAGCCTTCTCTCTGCGTCGGTCGGAAGGTAGCGGCATCGACGTTCCGGGCGCCACAAAACTAGATGCGGCCTTCGAAGATCGCTCGGACGGTTTCGATGGTGTCGGCATCTTCAGCGTTCTTGTCCGGTCGGTGGCCCCGCACCCTGGCGAAGCGGAGCGCCATCCCACCGGGATAGCGGGGCGATGGAAGCAGACCATCGAAGGCGACCTCGACGACCAGCTCGGGGCGGACGTACACGGTCGACTTGGTGCGTCTCGTCTCCAGTGCAAGCAGGTGTTCGGTTTGCCAGGTGAGCATGGCGTCGGTGAGACCCTTGAACGTCTTGCCCAACATCACGTACTCGCCGCTGTTGGAGTCCAGGGCACCCAGATGCAGGTTCGACAGCCACCCCGTGCGTCGACCGTGGCCCCACTCGGCGGCGAGGATGACCAGGTCGAGTGTGTGAACCGGCTTCACCTTGAGCCACGACGAACCACGACGGCCCGCCTCGTAGACGGATGTGACGTCCTTCACCATCACCCCCTCATGGCGGAGCTCGCGAGCCTGGCGCAGGAAGTCGGCGGCCGCCTCGGCGTCGGAGGTGACCAGCCTCGGGATCCGCATCGCAGGCGGCACCACGTCGTCGAGCCGTCGCTGTCGGTCGGCGAGACTCAAATCCAAGAGATCGTCGCCGTCGAGGTGGAGGATGTCGAAGAAGAACGGAAGCACCGGAACCTCGTCTCGCGGTGTGTCGGCGCCGAACCGGCTCATCGTCTCCTGGAACGGGCTGGGGCGACCCTTCTCGTCCACCGACATTGCCTCCCCGTCCATCACCAGACTCTCCACGTCGAGCCCGCGTACTGCACCCACAACCTCGGGCACCCGGGCAGTGACGTCGTTCTGGTTGCGGGTGAACACGACCACCTCCCCGCCCCGGCGGTGGACCTGGATGCGGGCCCCGTCGAGCTTCCATTCCACCGAGGCCACGTCGAAGGCATCCATCGCAGTCTCGATGGACTCGGCGGTGGCGGCGAGCATCGGCAAGATCGGGCTCATCACCTCCAAGCCGATCGCCGTGAGCGCGTCGACATCCTCCATCATGGCGAGCGCTGCGACACGACCGAGATCTCCGGACAGCATCGCCGCCCGCCGGACCAAGGCCGCCTCGATGCCGCTGCGCCGTATCACCGCGTCGAGCACCACCCCGTCGAGGGCGCCGTGTCGCACGCCACCCGTCAAGACCTGGCGGAGGAACTCCTGCTCCCGGGCGGTCGCCCGCTCGAACACTCCCCCGAGCATCTCGGCTCGGCGTGCAGCCGACCCCGCCCCACGTTCTGCGGCAACCTGGGTGAGCACTGCGTCGACGTCATCCACCGTCAACGACGGCTCGTCGGCGGGAGCGGCCTCGACGCCATAGGCCTGTGCGTACCCGACACCGATCTTGCCCTGCCGTGGCTCTCCGCTGAGGAAGCCGACGATGATCGGCACCGAATCTCCCGCCTTCGACAACAATCCGGCGATCTCATCCGCCTTCTTCACGCGACTGCGGGTGGCAGCCATTCGCTCGGACACGTCGGCGACCTCGGCGAACAAGACTGGCGGCATGGCGGCGAGACTATCGGGGCGGCCCCGAATAGGCTTCGGAGCGCCATGCGATTCGCGATCAACGTGCCCAACTTCGGCGATCTCGCCGACCCCAACCGGGTGGTGGATCTCGCCGTCGCTGCCGAGGCCGCCGGCTGGGATGGATTCTTCGTCTGGGATCACATCGTGATCGCCGACGGCATGCCGGTCGCCGACCCGTGGGTGCTGCTGGCAGCCATCGGTCAGGCCACCGACCGGATCGTGATCGGGCCGATGGTCACACCGCTGCCACGGCGCCGCCCGTGGGTGCTCGCACGCCAGGCTGTGACGCTCCAACAGCTGACCGGCGGCCGGGCCGTGCTGGGGGTCGGGATCGGGTTTCCACCGCAGGAGGAGTTCGGGACGTTCGGCGAGCCGACGGACGAACGCATCCGCGCGGACATGCTCGACGAGGGTCTGGAGGTCGTCCGAGGCATGTGGTCCGGCGAGCCGTACGCCCACCGAGGAGAGCATTATCGGATCACGGCCGAGACCCGGTTCGCCCCCGTGCCCGCCAAACGAATCCCGATCTGGGTGGCCGGGATGTGGCCCAATCGACGGCCGCTGCGTCGCGCCGCACGCTTCGATGGGGTGTTCCCGATCTCAGCCGACATGTCGATGCTCTCGCCCGAACTGGTGGCCCAGATCGTGGCGTACGTGTCGGAGCACCGCTCCACGTCCGAGGACTTCGATGTGGTCATCGGCGGTCCGTCCACCGACGTCGACCTCGAGGCGTATCGCGAGGCGGGCGTCACCTGGTACCAGGTGACGCCGGAGCTTCGGTTCGAGGAGCGCCTCCAGATGATCGCCGCCGGACCGCCCCGCCTCCGCTGAGGGGGCGGTGAGAGCCGGTCACCACCGCCGACAAGACAGAGACGCCGTTGTCGTCGAAGTATCCCGAGTGACCGACTGAGCCTGAGAAGTCGAGCGGAAGGGCACCGAACGAGACGTGGGTCGGATTGGCGCCGTGAACCAAACGCTGGGGATCCCCTTCGGCATCCGTCGTCCCGCCGAACGCAGCCAGCGCAGAAAGCTCGTCGATCGGATCCCACGGTGCCAGACCGGACCACACACGGGCGCCGGGAGCGAGGTGCAGCGACGCCACAGAGACTGCAGGCACACCAGGGCTGCCCACCAGCACCAGATCGTCGACCGCCAGACCCTCGGCGGCGGCGATGGACGCCACAACTGATCCGTAGGAGTGGGCGATCAGCGTGACATGTGCGTCAGGGCGATACGCCCTGAGCCAGGTGACGAAGGTGGCCAAATCCGTGGCCCCGGCCCGGGCCACCTCGGTACCCAGAGCCGACCAGGCGATGGGGCCTGTCCCAAGAGGGCCGCCACCGGGTGCGTCATACCCGAGCCACGCCACCGCGGCCACGGTCGGATCGGCGGCTTGGAGGTCGGCGGCCGCCTGGCGAAGCCGGGTGTCGAAGTTGTACTCGGAGGACGTCACGCCTGGCACGACGATGGCGATGTGGCGGGCCGTGTCGATCGGACCGAGGACCTCGACCACCCGGCCGCCGTTCTCGGCCGAGTAGGTGAGGAAGACCCGGCTGGACGCGGCCCACTCCCGAATCCGGTCGCGATGGCGACGCAGGCTTTCGATGATCGAGAAGTCGACCCCGCGCACTCCCAGCAGACGGAGATACATCCGGAGCCGTTCCAGTCTGGTGATGCTCTCGGTGAGCCGACCCTCGGCGTGATGCGTCATCGCTGCCCGCGCATTCCGGGACAACGTGCGCAGCTCGGACTCAATGGCGTCGGAGGCCACGATCGACTCCAGCGCCACGGCGGCTTCGTTTAGACGGATCACCGGTCGGCTGGTCAAGAGCGAGTCCAGGAGGAAGGCGGCTCGGCGATCCTCACGATCGAACGCCTCCACCGCAGTCGCGATCCCGGCGGTCGCATGACGCTCCAGCTCAAGGGCGGCGGGGTCGTCGGCGATCGAGCTCTCGGCCGCCCCCAGCAGAGCGGACCAGCGGTCGAGGGACGTTTGCGCGACATCCGCCCGGAGGGCCAGTTCGGCGACGACGCCGACCGCGCTCCGGATGTCGCTGCCGATGTGGTGGCGAGCATCGCCCAACCGAGCCGAGACTGCGGCGTACGCTTCCGCGCCAGGCCCCAACCACCACAGGGGATTCGTGGCGAACCGACCGGCGTCGGCTGCGATGACATCTCCGAGGATGGACAGATCCCGTGCCACCCGCCGAAGCGTCGATGGGTCCGGTACCCGGTTCACGATGCTTCGAGCGCTCCATACCGATCGAGCGAACGGTCCAACGCTGCGGCCACATCGGCATCGACGACGGCGAGCTCCCCCATCCGCAGGGACAAGCGCTCACAGAAGCGCGCGAGCGACCGGCATCCGACCCCTGACTCGAACGCCACCGGAACGGCGATTCGCCGGTGACCGATCGCCGCCGACACCTCCGACCGAAGCATGTGGGCTCGGCGGAGGGCCACCAGTTCGGGAAACGCAACTCTGATCTCAGTCATCACCGGCGAACGTATCGACGCCGGCGAGGTCGATCAAGAGGTCTGCCCGAACACCGGGACACCGGCCCGACGAAGCAGCCTGACGGCGAGCGCCATCGGCAGTCCGACCACGTTCGACGGGCTCCCCTCCACGGATTCGACGAAGGCACCCGCAGCTCCCTGCATCGCGTACGCCCCGGCCTTGTCCATCGGCTCCCCCGAGTCGACGTAGGCCCCGATCTCGGTGTCGGTCAGCTCGACGAACCGGACCGCCGTCCGCTCTGTGTCGGACCACACTTCCGTGTCCGACTCGCAACGGGCCACCGCAACACCGGTGACCACCGTGTGCCGATCACCGGAAAGGCGCTCGAGCATGGACCTGGCTTCATGGGGATGCCCGGGCTTGCCGAGCATCACACCGCGATGCACCACCACCGTGTCGGCGGCGAGCACCACACAGCCTGCCTCCACCACGGCGAGTGCCTTGTCGCGCGCCACCCGTTCGGCGAAGGAGCTCGGAGACTCATCGGGATGCCGCGCCTCCGACACACCGGAAGGACGGACCTCGAAGTCGAGTCCCAGGGTTTCGAGCATTCCACGACGTCGCGGCGACTCGGATGCCAACACCAAACGCATGGTCCGCACGCTACCCCGTCGCCGCGACCGTTCGATCGACTGAAGCGATCGGGACCGGGGCGGCGATCAGGACTTGGGAATGGTGAGCACCGGGCGGGTCGACTGGAGGATGATCTCTTGGGCTTTGCTTCCCATCAGCATCTTCCCGACCCGCGATCGGTTCTTGATCGTGATCACCACGACGTCGGCACCGATGCGATCGGCGACCGCGTGGATCTCGGTTGCGGGATCCCCAAACGTGACGTGACGTTCCACATGGAGATCCGGCGCCAATTCCAACACCATCCGTTCCATGCGGGTCTGGGCTTGTTGCTCCACCTGCTTGCGCCTGGTGGGGACGTCGTGCGTCGCCAACTCGGCTGAGACGTCGCTCCCGGTGAGCACGGCCACTGTCACGAGCCGGCCGCCGACGCTCCGGGCCAACTCGATCGCCGCCTTGAAGCCGGCCTGCGATGAATCCTCGAGGTCCATCGGTGCAAGGATCGTCTCAAACACGTTGCCTCTGGGGTCGGTGACGCCACCGAGCCTACTCGGGCGTCACCGCCGCGCCCCATCGAGAGCACAAGAGGCAACCGACACCGAATCGGATGGTGGGTCGGCCACGAAAACGTCTCGAAGAGAACGTCTCGAAAGAAACGCCTCGAAGATTCGAGCGCACGCCGTGTACATTCGTCCGGATGACCGAGACCCTGGTGCGAGCCCGCGAACTGGTGAAACGCTTCGGTGATTTCACCGCGGTCGACGGCATCGATTTCGACGTGCGTCGGGGCGAGGTCTTCGGGTTTCTCGGGCCCAACGGCGCCGGGAAGAGCTCCACCATGAAGATGATCGGGACGGTGTCTCCTGTCACATCCGGCCACCTCACCGTTCTCGGCCTGAACCCGGCCAAGGACGGCCGCGACATCCGTGCTCGCCTTGGCGTGGTTCCACAAGAGGACAGCCTCGACATGGAGTTGACGGTCGAGGAGAACCTGATGATCTACGGCCGATACTTCGACCTGCCCAGGGCCGAGGTTCGATCGCGCATCGGAGAGCTACTGGAGTTCGCCCAGCTGACAGAACGCCGCACCAGCAAGGTCGATCCTCTCTCGGGCGGTATGAAGCGGCGCCTCACCATTGCGCGGGGACTCATCAATCGCCCAGAGATGTTGCTGCTCGACGAGCCGACCACCGGCCTCGATCCTCAAGCTCGCCACGTGCTCTGGGACCGTCTCTACCGCCTCAAGCGGGATGGTGTGACGCTCATCATCACCACCCACTACATGGACGAGGCGGAACAGCTGTGCGACCGGCTCGTCATCATGGATCGCGGGAAGATCGTCGGCGAGGGCTCGCCACGAGAGCTCATCGAAGGCCACACCTCGGGCGAGGTGGTGGAGGTGAGGCTCAACCCCGACGATGCTCCGGAGGCGCTCCAAGGGATCGGCGAGAGCCAAGAGATTCTGCCGGATCGGGTGCTGATCTCGACATCCGACGCCGAGAAGGTGCTGTCGGTGGTCAACGAACGGGTGACGCCTGCGATGACGCTCGTTCGACGATCGACACTCGAAGACGTGTTTCTCACCCTCACCGGGCGGACGCTGGTCGACTGACGTGACGACGACGCTACGAGTGATCGAGTCTCACGCCCGCCGCTACCGCCACACGTGGCGGTCGTCGGTGTTCACGAGCTTCGTCAACCCATTCCTCCTGCTGCTGGCGATGGGCGTCGGCCTGGGCTCTCTCGTCGACTCGAACGCGGGCGTCGACGGCCTGTCGTATCTGGCCTTCCTCGCCCCGGGGCTGCTGGCGGCCACTGCGATGCAGACGGCGGCGGGCGAGTCGAGCTACACGCTCATGGCCGGCATCAAATGGATCAAGACCTATGACGCCGCGCTCGCCACACCGGTGACGGTCGACGATCTTCTGCGCGGCCACGTCGGATGGGCGACGATCCGATGCGCGCAGGTCGTCACGGTGTTTGCGATCGTCGAGATCGCCTTCGGCGCAGTGGGCATCGGTCCCGGGCTCGCCTCGATCGTCCCGGCGGTCGTCACCGGTATCGCCTTCACCACACCGATCACCTGGTTCACCGCCTCGCTCGAGAACGACGCCGCACTGGCCAGCCTCTTCCGGTTTGGGATCGTCCCCCTGTTCCTGTTCAGCGGGACGTTCTTCCCGATCAGCCAACTCCCGACCTGGATGCAGCCGCTGGCGGTGCTCACGCCCTTGTGGCATGGGGTGGAATGGGCTCGCAACTGGGCGCTGGGAACCGAATCCACATGGCCGTGGTGGGGTCATGCGATCTTCCTCGTCGGGGTGGCCGCCGTCGGCTGGATCGGCGCGGCAAGGACTCTGCGTCGAAAGCTCATCAAATGACATCCGGACTCGATCTCAGGGCGACGCCTCCGATCCTGGTCCGTGGCCTTCGCGGCCACCGCATCATCGAGCGCAACCTGATGGTGACCCGCCGTGCCTGGACGGTGATCGTCTCGGGCTTCTTCGAGCCCGTCTTCTATCTCTTCTCGATCGGTGTGGGTGTCGGAGCCCTGGTCGGCGATGTGACTGTCGACGGCCGTCCGATCCCATATGCCGCGTTCATCGCACCAGCCCTGCTCGCGGCGTCGGCCATGAACGGCGCCGTCTACGAGTCGACGCTGAACATCTTCTTCAAGCTCAAGTGGGGCAAGGTCTACGACGCCATGCTGACCACACCGCTCCGTCCGATCGACATCCTCACGGGTGAGATCGGCTACTCGCTGATGCGCGGTGCGATCTACTCGGTGGGGTTCCTGGTCGTGATGGTGGGATTCGGGCTCGCCGAGTCGTGGTGGGCGGTGATGGCGATCCCCTGCGCCTTCCTCATCGGGCTGGCCTTCTCCTCCGTCGGCTTCGCCGCCACCACCTACATGCGGAGCTGGCAGGACTTCGACCTCATCAACCTGGTGACGCTGCCGCTGTTCCTGTTCTCGGCGACGTTCTACCCGCTGGACGTGTACCCCGAGTTCTTCCAACAGTTCACCAAGATCTCACCCCTCTATCACGGCGTAAGCCTCATTCGGGGGTTCACTCTCGGGATCTTCGAAGTGAGCATGATCGGGCACGCCCTGTTCCTCGCCGCCATGGCGGCGATCGGGATGGTGGTCGCCCGCCGACGCCTCGATCATCTCCTCCTCACCTGACGTCCCAGAAGACGGGTTTTCGCGCACAAAAGGTGCGTTATTCACGCACTTTGTGCGCGAAAACCCGGTCGGGGTGTCGTCGGGGGTTGCTGCCGGATAGATTGTGAGGCCATGCTCTCGCCTCGCCTCCGGACCGACATGTACGCATGGATGAGCCTGACCCGGGCTTTCGACGACACGATGGTGTCGATGTGGAAGTCCGGGCGAGGAGTCGGTGGGACCTTCAGCGGGCGAGGACACGAAGCCATCTCGGTCGGGGTGGGCCTGGCCATGGGCGCCGACGACGTGGCGACGCCGATGCACCGCGACCTCGGCACCTACCTGGTCCGCGGGATGGCGCCGGAGCGGATCTTCGGCAACCTCCTCGGGCGGGTCACCGGCCCGACACGAGGACGCGACGCCAACCTCCACGGTCTGGGCGACCTGTCGCTCGGGTTGATCGGTTTCATCAGCCACATCCCCCAAGCCCTTCCCACCGCCCTCGGGGTTGCCATGTCGTTCCGGCACCGATCCGAGCCCCGGGTCGCCGTGACGTTCGTCGGCGATGGCGGCACGACATCCGGCGGGTTCCACGAGGTGCTCAACATGGCCGCACTGTGGGATGCACCGCTGGTGATCGTCGTCGAGAACAACCAGTACGCCTACTCGACCCCGCTCCACCAACAGATGCGCGCCATCAACATCGTCTCGAAGGCCTCGGCGCACGGCGTCGACGGCACCAAGGTCGACGGCAACGACGTGGAAGCGGTGTTCGAAGCGGCACGGCGCGCCATCGAGGTCGCCCGGGGCGGAGGCGGGCCCTATCTGATCCAGGCGGACACGATGCGAATGCTCGGCCATGCCATCCACGACGGCGCCGAGTACGTCCCCGCATCGATGCTCGAAGAATGGGGTCGCCGCGACCCGCTGGTACTCCACCGGCGACGGCTGCTGGCGGAGAACGTCGCCACCGAAGACGCGCTCGAATCGCTCGACAAGGCTGCGAAGGCACGCATCGAATCGGCTGTCGAGGCAGCCGAAGCGGCCGACCTGCCCGATCCGGAAACGCTGCACGATGGGGTGTACGCATGACGGCCGACAATTTCGGCTTCACGGAGCTGGAGCAATCCGAGGGGCGCGAGCTCACCTATCTCGAGGCGATCGCAGAGGCCATCGCGGTCGAGATGGAACGAGACGAGAACGTGATCGTGCTTGGCGAAGACGTCGGTGGCGACTTCGGAGGGGCGTTCAAGGTCACCAGAGGTCTGGCGGCCAAGTTCGGCGACAGTCGGGTGTTGAACACTCCCATCGCCGAGCTGTCCTTCACGGGGATGGCGACCGGGATGGCGCTGATGGGTATGCGCCCGATCATCGAGATGCAGTTCGCCGACTTCATCTCGACAGCCTTCGACTCGATCGTCCAGTTCGCCGCCACCACCCACTATCGGTGGCAGGCGGCGGTGCCATGGGTGATCCGCGCACCTTCGGATGGCGGGATCAGCTCGGGGCCGTTTCACTCCCAGAACCCCGAGGCGTGGTTCGTGCACACCCCCGGGCTCAAAGTCGTCGCTCCGTCGAACCCGGCCGATGCGAAAGGGCTTCTCGCCGCCGCCGTTCGCGATGACAACCCGGTGATCTACTTCGAGTCCAAACCCCTCTACCGATCGTCGCGCGGTCACGTGCCCGAAGGTGAGCACGTCGTCGAGCTCGGAACGGCGGCAACGGTCCGAGAAGGCGATGACCTGACGATCATCACATACGGCACCATGGTTCGCGAGGCCTGCGCCGCCGCCGATCGGCTCGCCGAGAACGGGGTCGGTGTGACGGTCGTGGACGTTCGCTCCCTCAAGCCCCTCGACACCGAGGCCGTCCTCACCGCAGCCTCCCGCACCGGAAAGGTCATCGTTGCGCACGCCGCAAACCGGCTGGCCGGGGTGGGTGCGGAGATCGTCGCCCTCATCGCCGAGGAGGCGTTCGAGTCACTCGACGGACCGATCGTCCGACTGGGAGGCGCCGACACACCGGTCCCGTTCAGCCCTCCGTTGGAAGCCGCCTACCGGCCGAACGCAGACAAGATCGAGCAGGCAGCCCTGAGGTTGGCCGCCTACTGAGGTTGCTCGCCGTCCCGCCGGACATGAGCGGCAAAGCCCTTCGGGACGGCCGCCTGGTCGTTTGGCCTGGTCGACGTCATTCGTCCTACCCTCTCGTCCGGACGGGTTCCCGCCCACCATCAACGTGGAGGAAACGAGTGAAGAGACTGAGCCTGATGGCGCTCGTCGCGGCGCTCGCACTGTTGCTCGCCGCCTGCGGTGGCGAGGACGAAGGCAGCGACACGACGGAGCCGACCGAGACGACCGGCGCGGGGACTGCGGACAACCCGATCCAGGTGCTCTTCGTTCCGTCGGTGTCCGCCGACGAGATCGTGGCCGGCGGTGAACTGCTCGCAGAGACCCTGTCCAACGCCACCGGCCTCACCTTCGAGGTCTCGGTTCCATCGTCGTATGCGGCAACGGTCGAGGAGATGTGTGCCAACCCGAGCGGGGTGATGGGCTTCATCCCGGCCCAGGCGTACGTGCTCGCCAACGAGCTGTGCGGCGTCGACATCCAGTTGAAGGCCGAGCGCTTCGGCTACACCGAGTACTGGGCGCAATACATCGTCAGCCGGGACTCCGACGTGGCGACCATCGAAGACTTGGCCGGCATGTCGTGGGCATACCCCGATCCCGGATCGACGTCCGGGTTCCTCGTCCCCAGCGGTGAGCTCTCGAACCTCGGCATCGACGTCGGCGAAGAGTTCGAGGCCGGCAGCCACGATGGAGCAGTCCGCGCCGTCTACAACGGCGAAGCGGACTTCGGTACGTCGTTCTATTCGCCGTTCACCGACGTCGACGGGAACTCCCAGTGGGACGGGGACCCCGCCAACGCCGACATTCCCGCCGACGCGATCGAGAGCTGCGCCATCAACGACGACGGTGAGATCCAATGCGGTGACTTCATCGTTCGCGACGCCCGGCGCAACCTCCGTGAGGAGCTGCCCGACGTCGTCCAGAAGGTGAAGATCGTCACGGTGTCCGACCCGATCCCCAACGACGGTGTCGCCTTCGGGCCCGAGTTCCCCGAGGATCTCAAGACCCAGATCGTGGACGCGCTCGTGGCATTCGCCACCGACGACCCCGATGGTTTCGCCACGGCATTCGATGCGTACAGCTGGGACAACCTGGCATCGACCACCGATGCCGACTTCGACTCGATTCGAGCCATCGTGCAGGCGCTCGGCATCGAGCTCGGCGATCTCGGCTGACGCCGGGCACGACCAATGCACGGGGGGGTGGGGTTTGAACCCCACCCCTCCGCTTCTATCGACACCACCGCCGAAGTAGGGTCACCACTGGCCGATGCTCAAGGTCGAACACCTCACCAAGGTCTATGACAGTGGGATCGTCGCCTTGCGTGACGTCAGCTTCGAAGTGCCCGATGGCGAGTTCCTGGCGGTGATCGGTTTGTCCGGGTCGGGGAAGTCGACGCTGCTCCGATGCATCAACCGCCTGATCGAGCCCACCGAAGGCCGAATCGTCTGGGACGGCGAGGACGTCACCCACGCCAGCCAGGAAGACCTTCGCCGTTTTCGCCGGCGGGTCGGCATGGTGTTCCAACACTTCAACCTGGTGCACCGATCGAAGGTGATCACGAACGTGCTCGCCGGGCGACTCGGATACACCAACCCAGCGCTCAGTCTCGTCAACCGGTTCTCGCCCGCCGATGTCGAAAGGGCATTGGCGCAACTCGATCGGGTCGGGCTCCGAGACAAGGCGCGATCGAGGGCCGACGAGCTGTCCGGAGGGCAGCAGCAGCGGGTCGGGATCGCCAGGGCGCTGATGCAGGACCCTCAGATGATCCTGGCCGACGAGCCGGTGGCCAGCCTCGACCCCGTGCTGGCGCATTCCATCATGAGCTATCTCGAGCAGATCAACGACGACGGGGTGACCGTGTTGTGCTCTCTGCACTTCCTGGACCTCGTCCACCGCTATTCAAACCGCGCGATCGCCCTCAACGACGGAATGCTCGTCTTCGACGGTCTCCCCTCCGAGATCGACGACGATCGCTTCAAGGCGATCTACGGCAAGGAGGCCGAGCGAGTTGGCTGACGTGCGCGAATCCTCGTCGGACGGTGCCACCCTGGGTGAAACGCCTCCCGAGGAACCCGGACCCCCGGAGAAGCGGAAGCGCCGAAGTTGGGCTCTGATCCTCGGGATCGTCGCGGCAATCGTCGTCTACGCACTCGCCTTCGAGTTCACGCAGGTCCGCCTCGACACCATCACCTCCGAGACCCGCCAGCAGTCGCTCTCCAACATCCTCAGGGCGTTGGCGCACCCGGAGCTCGTCACCTACGACACCTCGGAGGAGATCGTCTCCACCGAGATCGCCATCCCATGTGGGCCGGCGACGGAGACCATCGAGAGTCTCACGATCACGCCGGCGTGTGCGGCGCCCGGCGGCAGGGTGAACGTGTCGGGCCGTGGCTTCGAGCCCAGGCAGAACGTGGCAGTCGTGTTCGTCCCGAACTCGGAGTTCGACATCACATTGCGGCTCGGGCAGACAGAGGCCGACAGCGACGGCAACTTCGAGATCGAAGTCACACTTCCGGATCGGCCGTCCGAGGATCCGCAACAGATGTGGGCCGTCACCCAAGAGCGGATCGGCAGCTGGGGCAACCGCATCGAGGTGTACGAGGACACCAACGAGAACGGCGTGGAGGACAACCCGATCCTGGGCGACGACGGGATCCGATTGATCGAGGTCGTCGGGAACCCCGACATTCCAGCCGCCGCACTCGTGAGCCCGGCGAGCGAAGTCGTCCAGTTCGTCACCACCGGCGAGCCGTTCGAAGCGGTTCAGGGAATCGCCAACGGGCAGACCGCGATCCCCCTCGGGGAGGATGAGACGCCCGGGACCGAAACTCGGATCACGGCCATCGGCGGCGACGGAACGATCACGATCGAAGGCCAGCCCGGGTCCGACCTGGCAGGGTGGCGCATCGCCTTCTACGACGGCGCCACCGGTGAAGCCCCCCAACCCGTCTTCATCGCCGACAGCATCCAGCCGTCTCCGCGGATCTCGGATACCGCGATGATCACGCTGGACAAGATACTCGAGACCGTCTTCCTGGCACTGATCGCCACCACCGCCGGTCTGTTCCTGGCCGTACCGCTCAGCTTCGTGGCCGCACGCAACATCATGCGAGAGATCTCGGTGACGGTCACCAACCTGGGACTGGTGCTGCTCGCGGTTCCGCTCGGGGCCGCCGCCGGCATCGGCCTCTCCCGGCTCGTGGTGCGATTGATCGAGCCGATCGGCGAGTCGGCGCTCGCCGGCCTCGCCGGATTGGTGGTTGCGAGCGCCGCCACCTGGTTCCTCGTTCGTTCGGGAATCCAGGTAGACGACACCCACGTTCCCACCCGACTCGATCGGATCCGCCGCAACGGACTCGTCGTGCTCGGCGGTGTGACCGGGTTGGTCGCCCTGCTCCTGCTCTCGAGAGAGCTCCAATCGGTGGGCGGATCCGTCGCTCCCCGCCTCGGGCCGTTCGACTTCATCGGCGGGTTCTTTGCGGACGTGGGCGAGATCCTGGAGGTTGCGCTCACCGTCATCGCCGCCATCGCAGTCGCAGGAGTGGCCGCCAACATCGCGTCACGAGCGGGGTACGCCATCCGCAGCCGCACGGCGGCACCGCTCCTCCGGACGCTCAATCTGATCGTCGGGGCAGCCGCCGGAGCCGTGTGGGTGGTGCTGAGCGCACAGGTCGTGGACTGGTTCTACCGCTTCGACGACCCGACCGTCACCTTCGTGATACCTGCCGTCGTGGGTGCAGTGCTCGGACTGTTCGTCGCCTGGCGGGGAATGTCGAAGGGTGAAGTCGATGTGGGCCTGAGCATCTACTACGCGGCGCGGACGCTCTTCAACGGACTGCGCTCCATCGAGCCGCTCGTGATGGCCATCGTGTTCGTGGTCTGGGTGGGCATCGGGCCCTTCGCCGGTTCCCTGGCGCTCGCCCTCCACACCACCGCCGCACTGGCCAAGCTCTACTCCGAGCAGGTCGAATCGATCTCAGCGGGACCGATCGAAGCGGTACGGGCCACCGGGGCGAATCGTCTCCAGACCATCGTCTACGCCGTGGTTCCGCAGATCGTCCCTCCCTACATCTCGTTCACGATGTACCGGTGGGACATCAACGTGCGGATGTCGACGATCCTCGGTTTCGTGGGCGGAGGCGGCATCGGATCGATCCTCCAGCAGAACGTCAACCTCCTCGACTATCGGGCCGCAGCCGTGCAGATGCTGGCGATCGCGGTGGTGGTCGCCAGCATGGACTACGCCTCTTCCAGGCTGCGAGAACGCTACGTCTGACCCCGGGTGCCCCCCCTTCGGGACTCCGGTGCGTGCTCGGGAGCCTCAGCACCCATGCACAACCGTCCCGCGCTGCGTTTCACCCTTGAGGCAATCGCGTACCGCCTATTGCCGGATCATGAGCGCCTTGCGCGGCTGAGCAAGGGCTGCAACGAAAGAGGCGCCTTCCTCTGGCGGGAATGGTCTGATCCGGGCTAGTCATTCATTGAGGGCTGGGTGATTCGTGGCCTGCCAGCGCATGCACGGAGGAGCGGATGACTGAGTCCAGTTCAGCCTTGTTGGAAGGGGCCAGTGCGAGTCCGGGTTCGACCCTGGAGCCAGCGCCGTCGCAAACCACGCCCGAGACTCAACACGATGAGCCAGCAGGGCGTAGTGCGGCGTTCGAAGCCGGTGTGGAGGAGATCCGGAGGCTGTTCGGCTCGACCGCGGGGTCTCTTTTCTCCCATCTCGAGGATCCGATTCGGCGACGGCTCGGGCTGGCTCCGCTGAGGCCGGGAGCTCTGGTGTTCGCAGGGTTGATGGGGATTGGCATCAGGCTGGCTCTAGCGTTTCTGGCCACCGCGCTCGTCGGAGAGTGGACCAACATCCCTTGGAGCCGGTGGGCGGCGATTCTCCTGTTCTATGGGTTGTTCGATGCGATGCAGCCGCTGGTAAATCCGCCACCCGATGCCGAGCCAGGGCGGTGGATTCGGAGGGCCGGGGAGAACATGACACCGCTGCTCCCCACGATCGCGCAGGAATCCGACCTGCACGATCTGGCCGCCTTCATCCGGCGCTGGTCTCGGCTGCCGGCGGTCGCGCTGGTGGGGGTGGCAGTGGCGACTCTCATGTTGGGGGCGTGCTGGCTGTTCACTCCAACCGGCGTGAGCGAGCTTCCCGCCGGCAGCATTGTGCTGCTGGCCCTTCTGCTCTGCGACTTCGGGGCGCTGATGGTCTATGGGGACTTCTTCGAGTGGGCATTCACGGCCCGCCAGGCCAGGTACAACCATCACCTGTTCTGGCCGAGTCCCGCTGATACGCCGGAAGTCCGGACGGCAATGCAGATGTGGAACGTGCGAGCGTTGGCCTTCTGGATCACCGTCTATCTCGTGCTGACATTGGTTCTTGTGTCGTGGGACTCACCGGTGGTGGTACCGCTGGCAGTTGGGTTCATCGTGATCGGGTACCTCACCACCCTCGGAGCAGCCCTTGGTGACCGTGCCAGCATCCGCAAGATCATTGAGCGAGCCCGCAGCCAGAGACTCGAGGTGCTCCGGGATCGTATCGACGCGTTCGGGCCACGCTTCGCCGACCTGTCGCCCGAGGAGTCAGAACGCGTGGGACGTCTCCTCGGACTCCACAACACCATCCGCGACGCTTCCGCCACACCCACCACCCACACGCTATTGCGCGCCGCGGCGGGACTCATCCTCCCCACTATCGTTTTCGTCATCAGCGTGTTCGGCGAGGTATCGGCCGAACGCATCCTCGACGCCATCCTTCCCTGAACCGACCAGCTGACTCGATGCTGGCGAAACCGGCACACATCAAGTGGGCAGGTTGGACTCTCCGGCTGCAACCTCGTCGGCCGAGTCGAGTGCGCTTCTCACAAACCGGATGAGCGGATGAGACCCGTCGACCTGGCGGTAGCAGAAGTCGATTTCAGTGGTCCCTCCGACGGTGAGGATCTCGGCTTTCCCGTCGACCTCCCGCCCACAGTCGGTGTTTCCGATCACCAAATCGTCGAGGTCGGTCTCGTCGAGGATCCGGACGAGTTCGTCGCTGTCGTAATCGTCCTGAATCTGCCGTGACGGAGTCGTGTACACCATGAGGCCGTCGGCTCGGAGCTCGAGCCGGTAGTCACACTCCATACATTCGCCGGGCGGGAACCTGAGTTCGACGAGCACGCCGTCCGAAGGCCGCACCACGTCTGGCACGGTCGACGGCGGAGAGAGGCCCACCGCCCCTCCACCACAGGCTGACAGGAGGATCGTGAGGATGACGATGGCTCGGTACATGGGAGTCGGACGCAACAGAAGCCATGACGGTTCCGGAATCCGAGGTGAACGCCGTCACATCTACCATCGCAGTCCATGAGCGAGCAACCCACCGCCGTCGGCGGTTCCATCCTGGGCGCATCCGTCAAACGTGTCGAGGACCCGCGATTCGTTCGCGGCGAGGGCGAGTACATGAACGACATCCACATCGAGGGGGAGGTGTGGATGGCGCCGGTCCGGTCGCAGGTGCCCCACGGGACGATCGTCTCGCTCGACATCGAGCAGGCCACAGCGATGCCAGGCGTCATCGGCGTCTACGGACCGGCCGACCTGCCCGGAACCATGCCGGCCGACTTCGCCGGTCAGACCGACGCCACCCTTGTCGATCTCGTCACCTCCGACCGGGTCCGGTTCGTGGGCGACATCGTGGCCGTGGTGGTTGCGGCCACCCGGCAACAGGCCATCGACGCCGCCGAAGCGGTGTGGCTGGACGTGGATCCGCTCCCGGTGGCGGTGACGCCCCAGAGTGCGCTGGCCGAGAACGCCCCAATCCTCTTCCCGGATCACGGCAGCAACGTCGTCGCGGCCTTCGACCAGGACGCACCCGGCGTGCTCGCCGACGCCGAGGTCACCATCGAGCTCGAGATTGCCCACCAGCGCATCGCGGCCATCCCCCTCGAGACCAACAACGCGCTGGCGATGCCCACGCCGGAAGGCGGCGTCGACATCCGGCTCGGAGCACAACAGGTCCATGGTGCCCGAAACGTGATCAGCAGCGCGCTCGGCATCGACCGCTCGCTGATACGGGTCAGGGTCCCGGACATGGGTGGAGGCTTTGGAGCGAAGATCTACACATATCGTGAACATGTTTTGTGCGCCCAATTGGCCATGAAGCTCCAGCGGCCGGTCCGCTGGGATGAGTCACGAACCGAGAACATGCTGGCGATGAACCACGGCCGGGCCCAGCACCATCGCCTCGAGGTCGGGGCCCGCCGGGATGGAACGGTGGTCGGCATCCGCTACCACGTGATCCAGGACTGCGGCGCGTACCCTGCCTTCGGCACACAGATGCCCAATTTCACCCGACGCATGTCGTCGGGGCCCTATGACATCCCTGCTATCGAGTACCACGGCCGCAGCGTCGTCACCAACACCACACCCGTGCATGCCTACCGTGGCGCCGGCCGCCCCGAGGCGACGATCTCACTCGAGCGGGCGATGGACGCGGTGGCGGCTGAGCTGGGCATGGATCCGGCCGAAGTACGGCGGCGGAACTTCCGGGCGGCAGGGGAATTCCCATGGGTGACGGCGACCGGAGAACGGTACGACTCGGGTGACTACCTCCAAGCGCTCGAGCTCGCCTTGGAGACGGTCGACTACACCGCCGTGCGAAAGGAGCAGGCGGAGCGACGTGGTCGGGGCGATCGCATCCAACTCGGGATCGGGATCGGTAGCTACGTCGAGGTGACCGCTCCCGGCGGGCGAAAGGATTGGGGAGCCGTCGAGGTACACCCCGACGGAACTGCGACCGTTTCATCCGGTGCTCTCTCTCATGGTCACGGTCACGAGACGACCTTCCCCCAGCTCGCCTCGAGAATTCTCGGGATCCCGCTCGAGGACATCCGGTACGTGCAGGCCGACACCGACCTCGTGGTTCGTGGCGGAGGCACGATGGGATCCCGTTCACTTCAGATGGCCGGTTCCGCGGTTCACCGCTCGAGCGAGGGTGTGCTCGAGAAGGCACGACGGCTGGTCGCCCATCTGACCGAGGCCTCCGTCGACGACGTGGTGCTGTTCGGCGACGCACGAGTCGGCATCGCCGGGGTGCCGGACAGCGGTCGCACGTGGGGAGAGCTGGCCGAGCTGGCGTCCGAGCCTTCGAACCTTCCGCCCGACATGACGCCGGGACTTCGGGTCGACGACACGTACGTACAAGAGCATGCGAGCGTCCCGTTCGGGACTCACGTCTCGGTGGTGGAGGTCGACACCGAAACGGGCGACGTGAGGCTCATTCGACATGTGGCGGTCGACGACGCCGGGAACATCGTGAACCACGTGGTCCTCGACGGTCAGATCCACGGCGGAATCGCACAGGGCGTCGGTCAGGCCCTGTACGAACAGTTCCGCTACGACGAAGACGGGAACCCGCTGACAGGCAACTTGACCGGCTACCTCGTCCCGACGGCGGCGACGCTCCCCGCGTTCGACCTCCGGCACACGATCACGCCCTCAACCTCGAACCCGCTGGGCGTGAAGGGCGTGGGCGAAGCCGGAACCGTCGGATCGACACCCGCCGTATACGGAGCGGTACTCGACTCCGTGGCACATCTCGGTGTTCGCCACATCGACATGCCGGTCACGCCCGACAAACTCTGGGAGGCCATCACGCAGGCGGGCCGCGTGGAAACCGGAAACCGCTCACATGGACCTGTGGATGACGCAGGCTGACATCCCGCTCATCGCCCTGTTCTTCCTGGCTTTCGGGCTCTCGGTGTTCGTGGCGGCGGGAGAGACCGCCTTCCTGAGGATGCCCGCCGTTCGTGTCGAAGCCCTCGCCGCCGAGGGCAGTCGGAGCGCACGACGACTCGCAGCTCTCGCCGATCGACTGTCGGAGGTCTTGAACGCCATCTTGTTGGTGGCCCTTCTCAGCCAGATCTCCGCTGCCACGATCGCAGGCATCCTCGCCGCGCGGTGGTTCCCGGGTGGGCTTGGCGTGACGATCTCGTCGGTCGTGCTCACCGTGGTCTTGTTCATCTACTCAGAGGCGATTCCCAAGACGTTTGCGGTTCGTCACGCCGATCGGGTCGCCCTCGCATTGGCGTTCCCACTCTCGTGGTTGGAGGCCATGGTCCGCCCCCTCGTCAAAGTGCTGGTGTGGGTCGCCGACCTGCAGATGCCGGGCAAAGGCGTTGTGACCTCTCCCACGGTGACCGAAGACGAGTTGCGCATGCTCGCGGGCAGAGCGGCTCACGAAGGCGAGATCACCTCCGAGGATCTCCGGCTCATCGAACGGGCATTTCGTGTGGGCGACCGCGAGGTGGACGACATCATGATTCCCCGCACCGAGATCGTGGCGGTGAGCGACACGACATCGGTCGACGTGGCACTGGGTCTCGCCCTCGAATCAGGGCATCGGCGTCTGCCCGTGTACAAGGACAGCCTCGAGAACGTCGACGGGATGGTGCGGCTCCGTGACCTGGTGGGCGTTCCGGAGGAGCGACGCAAGGCCCTGCCCGTGTCCCGCCTCGCCGAGGAGACACTGGTAGTGCCGGAATCCAAACGAGTGCTCGACCTGCTGACCGAGATGCAGGCGAGCGGGATACACATGGCCGTCGTGGTCGACGAGTACGGAGGGACCGCGGGTCTCGTCACCGTTGAAGACATCGCCGAGGAGCTTCTCGGTTCGATCACCGAACAGCCGACCAGCGACGACGTGATCGAGCTCGCACCGGGACGTTGGTCGGTCGACGGCTCCCTGCCGGTGGAGGACGTCGAGGAGCTGTTGAACGACGAGGTCGACGGAGCCGACTCGAACACCGTGGCGGGTGTGGTGCTTGCTCTTCTCGGCCGGCTCCCGCAGGTGGGAGACAGGGTCGAGTGGCGCGATCACGCGTTCCGCGTGACCGCCGTCCGCGGACGTCGGATCACCCGCGTCGAGGTGATCCGCCACCAGCGTTGAGCTTCCGGGCGCCCGTTCAGGGAAGTGTGAGCTGCTCGCCCGGGGCGTAGCTGACGGATCGGCCGGAGCGGGTGACGTGGGCCGAGCCCTCCCCGTACACCGTCCACCGATCGGGACCGCCATGGATTGCCGTGTTCTCGTCGATCCCCACCAGCGTCACGTCCCGGTCTCGCATCCGAAGGACCGGCTTCATGAAACGGCCGAAATGGTCGTAGTGCGGAATCACCGAGATCTCCGGCAGCAAGCCGAGCGCCTCCGCCGCCGAGCGTCGAAAGGCAGGAATCACGCCTCCGATCGCCATCGCTCCGGCAGAACAGCCGATCAAGGCGGCGCCATCCAACCATGCGGCGACGACCGCACCCCAGACGGGAGTGTCCACCAGGGTGTCGACGACATGATGCGGGTCCCCTCCGGACAAGAAGATCATTCCCGCCGCGGATATCTCTTCGGCGAAGTCGGTCCTCTCCGCGCCAGACCGATCGATCACGTCGAGCGTTTCGACATACACGTCCAGCCGGCCGTAGTGATCGCGGGCGAGATCCGTCCAGTAGGCGATCCGGTCGGGCCCTTCGAGACCCGCAGCGGTGGGCAGGTGAACGACTCGGTGAGGGCGACCTTCGAGCAGCTCGCGGTCGAGCTCCTCCATCACCGGGAGAAACTCACCACTTCCGAGCAGCGCAAGCGGACCTGGCATGAGAAGTGCAGCCTATCGTCGAGTCATGGAACACTTCGATGTGTGCGTCATCGGCGGAGGGATCGCCGGTGTGGCGGTCGCCCACTTCCTCGCCCCCAGGCGCAAGATCGTGCTCGTCGAGGCCGAACCGACCCTCGCGTATCACACGACCGGTCGATCGGCTGCGCTCTACTTCGAGAACTACGGCCACCTGTCGATTCGCGCGCTCTCGAAGGCGTCGCGCCGGTTCTTCGAGTCACCTCCCGAAGGACTTGCCGACGGACCGCTGCTCTCGCCGCGAGGGGCGCTGACGATCGCCCGGCCCGATCAGATGGAGCATCTGGCGGCGGTTGCAGCCGAAGGTTTCGCCTCGGGCACCCGAATCCACGAGCTCTCCGGGCACGAGGCAGCCGACCGAGTGGATGTGCTTCGACCGGATCGTCTGGCCGGTGCACTGTGGGAACCGGATGCAGCAGACATGGATGTTTCGTCGATCCATCAGGTGTTCGTCCGCGGGACCAGACGGGCGGGTGGTGAGATCCGGACTTCGGCACGGGTCACGAAACTCGCTCAGACCGGCGATGTCTGGACGGTGACTGCGGGAGGGGCCGAGCTCGTGGCCGACGTGGTCGTCGATGCGGCTGGAGCTTGGGGGGACACGGTGGCCGAGCAAGCGGGGATCGAGCCGGTAGGACTGGTACCGAAACGCCGAACCGCCTTCATGGTCCCGGGACGAGACGAGTGGAGGACGTGGCCGCTGGTAGTCGACGTCGACCACGACTTCTACTTCAAGCCCGACGGTACCCAGCTTCTGTGTTCGCCCGCCGACGAGACTCCCAGCCCGCCTGTGGACGCCCGGCACGACGAACTCGACGTGGCAATGGCGATCGAGCGGATCAACGAGGCCACCACCCTCGACATCCGCACTGTTCGATCTGCCTGGGCGGGACTCCGTTCCTTCGTGCCCGACGGAGGCATGGTCATCGGCTTCGACCCGGATGCCGAAGGGTTCTTCTGGCTGGTCGGCCAGGGCGGCACCGGGATCCAGACGGCCCCGGCGGCCGGACTGCTTGCCGCCGGCTTGATCTGCGACGGCGTGCCCCCCGACGGGATCGATGTAGACCCGAGTCTGTTCTCCGTCGAGCGTTTTCGGACCCCGAGCACACAATCGAGCTGAGACCTGCAGGACGGGTTTTGGTGCACAAAAGGTGCGCTATTCACGCACTTTGTGCACCAAAACCCGTCTTCCGGCTACCCGATGCGTCCGTTCTTCTCGGTGACTACCTCATTCCCGGAGATGGCGGAGCCATACAGCACGGAGCCCTGGTCCTTCACCGTGACCTTGGCCCACAGCGAAATGATGGTCCCGCGGACGACCGCCCCGCTCTCGACCGAGGAGTCCTTGTCGCCGAGCACGTTGAAGATCACACTGTCCGCGGTTACGCCACCGGTCAGGACGATCGAGGCACCATCCTTGAGCTTGATCTTCTCGTCCAGATTGAATACGAACACCGAGTCCGCTCCGCCGGTGATGGTCAGAACTTCGCCCTTCTCGAGCTCGATCTTCTTGCTCTCGATCACGTTCAACCCGGCATGCCCGACGATGGTCCCCGTGTCCTTGATCTCGGGGAGCACCTGCTCGGCCGGAAGACGCGCCAGTCCGTGGGAGCCGTCGACTGCATCAGCCACCGCCTGGGAGGCGCTCTGGACGATCACACCGCCCGAGACCACGACCGAGTTCGAGCGGCTGTTGTCAGCATCCGGGTCGACGATCAACGAGCCGAGGATCGAGCCGGAGCCGAACTCCTGCTTCGAAAGTGGACCGAGGACCACGTCGCCTGCAACGGTGGAGCCACCGTCGTTGATCTTCACCTTGGCCGCAGGCAGGCCCAGGATCGCCGAGGCATCGGCCGAGCCCAGGTCGCCGGCCGACAGGGCCGCCTCGCGAATCCGGCCACCATCCTCGAGCTTGATCTCGTTGCCTCCTACGAGTGTCCCCAGAAGGGTCGAGCCTGCGCCCTTGATCTTGAATTTGGCGTTGGGAGAGAGGATGGTACCGATCACCATGCTGCCCTCCTCGATCGAGCTGTCCTCTGACCCGAGGATGTTGATCAGGACCCGATCCGCCGCAAGCCCACCGGCGACGCTGAGAGAGCTTCCGTCCTTCAGTTTGAACTTGCCCGAGACGTTGAGCACGAACGCCGCATCCGGGGGCCCGACCAACGTCAAGGTCTCCTCCTTGTCGAGGTCGATCACCTGGATGGCGATCACGTTCAGCCCAGAGACACCGGTGATGGTCACCGAGCTCTCGATCTTACCGAAGGTCTGGGTCGGATCGAGGACCGAAGCCGCCAACGCCGCATAAGCCGCATCGGCCGCCGCCTCGGACAGATTCCTGGACTCGGTCCCGCCGGAGACGACCACGTCGTTTCCGCTCTGGTTGTCGGCGGAGGGATCGACCACCAGGGTTCCTGTGAGCAATCCGTCGTCGAATTCCTGCCGGCTGTTCGGTCCTAGCCCCACGTCTCCCACCAACCCCGTGAATCGGTCCCCGTCCTTCATCTTGAAGGTCGATCCGGCCTGGGCGAAGACACTGAACTCCTCCGCAGCTCCAAGATGACCCGGTGGGCGGTCGAAGGCGATGCCCGTCAGGTTGTCGAGACCCAAGGAATTCGAGCCGTCATTCGGAGCGAACGACGAAATGATCTGCGATCCGTTCTTGGTGACCCGGTAGGCCTTGTCGGTGATGCGGTCTGTGAGCCAAAGCACTCGTGACGACTCCACCGTGATGCCTTGCACATCGAGCAGCGGTTCGCCGGCGAAAGCGCCACCGGTGGTGCTGAAGCTGCTCAACAGCGTGCCGTTGGTGGTGATGTTGTAGACCATCAGGGACTCCCTGTCGGTGATCCACAGGGACCCGGTGTAGGCGTCGTATGCGATCGCCTGCGGCTCGGCAGCCCCGGGGTCGAAGCGCGAAGTGGGGAATGACGAGATCAGCGTCCCGTCTTTCCTGACATTGAAGACGTTGGCAGATATTGCGCTGCCCGCCGGCGAGTCCACCACCCAGAGGGTGTCGTTGTCGGGCGAGACGGTGACTGCAACACCCTCCGCACCCACGGCGCCAAAAGCCTCGGCGGGGATCGTTCCGATCGGATTGCCTTGGCGGTCGTAGTTCAACAGTTGTCCCGGCGCCTCCGGCGTGCTGGCCTTCTCGTTCGCGCCCCACAATGTGAGATTGGTCGGGTCGATCGCCACCGAGGAATTGGCGGTGCCACCCTCGCGGGGTATCTGGAACGATTGGATCACGGACCCGTCGAGGTTGACGTGATAGGCCCTGTTGGTGCCATCGTCTGTCAACCACAGAGTTGGACCGATCACGGGGTCGGCAAGCGCAGGACCCGCCAGCACGGTGAGCGGCGCCAACGCCATCGCCACCACGAGCCACCATGACACCCGCCGGACAGAAGCCCTACCGGCCTCCGACTGTCGAGAGGTCCTCGATCGACCTCGAATTCGGTCCGGGCTCTCGACGCGACGAACTCGCAAGGCATTGTGCATGCACCACTCCCATTCCTGCTCACGCCCGGAATCTGCCGTCGGCCCCTGACGTGCTCCCCGTACCCGCGGCACAAGACGTGTCGCGGTCCCTTCGATGCCACCTTGGGGACCCCATTCCCGCAAGGGTGCGACTGGGTCATGCTACCCGGACAAGGACGGGTTTTGGTGCACAAAAGGTGCGCTATTCACGCACTTTGTGCACAAAAAGCCGTCTCCGTCCCCCCCTCTCAGAATTGTGGGGGCCGCTTTTCGAGGAAGGCCCTGACGCCTTCGGAATGCTCGGGTCCGAGCGCGGCGTCGCGCTCCAGCCGTTCGGCGACGAGCTCGACCTCGGTCGCGGCGCCTTCCGTGAGGTTCACGATCTCCTTCATCGCTCGGACCGCCGAGGGGCCGTTGGCAGCGATCTCGTTCGCGAGCCGGTCGGCTCCCTCTTCCAGCTCGCGCGGCTCGTACAGCTCATCCAGAAACCCGATCGCCCGGGCCTCGACGGCGTCGAAGCTCCGGGCGCTGAACAGCAGCCGTTTCGCCTGGCCGGGCCCCAGAAGCCACACCAACCGCCGGAGGGCGGGGTACGGATAAAGAAGGCCCAGGCGGGCAGGAGGTATCGAGAATCCCGCCGTGTGGTCGCCGAGACGGATGTCGCAGCACACCGCGATTCCAACGCCCCCTCCGTGACACGCTCCCCGGATGACGGCGATCGCCGGTTTGGGGAACCCGATCAACGCGGAGAACGCGGCTTGGATCACGGCGAGACCCCGGTCGGCTCCCTCCGGATGCTCGAGCCCTCGCCTCAGCTCGGTGACGTCGGCGCCCGCGGAAAAGACCCGAGCATCGGTGCTCCTGAGGACCAATACTCGGACGGTCTGTTGCTCGGCTGCCATCTCGAGCAGGCCGGGCAACTGTGCCCACATCTCCTCGGTGAAGGCGTTGTGGCGATCGGGCCGATCGATGAGCAGGTTCGCGATGGGCCCATCGAATTCGAGGCGCAGCATGACGACGATTGTGGCATCCGCCGTCGTGATCCGGGCCTCAGGCGGAACCTATGGCTTCCTCGAATGGCAGCTTCTGTTTGAACAGGTGTTCGGGGACCTCGGCACCCACGCGAATGAGCGAGATGCGCCAGCGGGGCGATGAGCCCAACGCCCACCGCAGGAAACCGGCCGAGGCTCGACCGAGCGCCTCGGATCCGGGAGAGACCTTGACGTCGAGCACAGAGCGAACTCGTTCGGGAATGATCGCAACGGCAGCCTTTGCCAACACTACGTACCCGGCCTTGATGGCGAAGTCGAGTGGCGGATCCTGCAGGAAGGCCATCGCATCCTCCATGCCGGGCGATGGACCGACGTCGGGGTGGTTCGCCACCCAATCGGCAAGGTCCTGAGCCGTCTGCGGGAGGGGATCGGCATCGAGAAGCCTGCCGATCTCGGCCTGCTCTCGGACGAACTGGTCGGCTTCCGCCTCGAGCAGACGACGGCGCCCATAGGCCTGATTAGCCGCGAGAAAGGAGTCGGTCAGCGAGTTGTGGACCCAGGCGGCAAAGCGTGGAGTGCCAGCCGTGTACGCCACATCGCGGTGCGACCGTCCTTTGACCGGTCGATGGGCACGACGAACCTCGGCGACGGCGGCTTCGACTTCGGGCATCGCCCCGTAGCTGGTGGCGGTCACATAGTTAGAGGTCCTGGAGAGACGCCCAAGAGGGTCGGTTCGGTAGCTCGAATGGTCCTTCACCCCTGCAACCACCTCAGGGTGGGCGGCCTGGATCATGAGCGCCCGGATCCCGCCCACGAATGTCGCCGGATCGCCCATGACCTCCCACGTCACCGAGCCGGGTCCGAACAACCCGGGGTCACCGCGATGGTCGAGGGTGTTGGCGAGCGGATCGTCGGCATGGGCGAACAGGCCGGTGGTGTTCGCGACCACTCGCCTTCTCCAGCGGTCGATCGGGTTCTTCGGCATCGGCGACAGTGTGTCAGGCCCCGACGACAAGCGGTAGCCCATGCCGGGGAAGATGTGCCATCGTGGCGGCGTGGCGAATCTATTCGTGATCGTTGCGACAGGCATCGCCTGGTGGTCGCTGATCCCACAGATCGTCCGGTTGGTGCGGACGAAGGACGCGAGCGGTGTGTCGTCGGCATGGCCGGCGATCGGTCTGGCCACGAACGCCGGGTGGACCGCATATCTCTCTGCCCAGGGATTGTGGGCGGCGGTGCCGTCGACCGCAGTCATGACGATCTCCTACTCGCTGGTGATCTGGGCACTGAGAACCGCCGGAGGAGCCGGTCGGCTCGGCGGCGGCGCCGGGCTCACCTGGGCGATCACGCTTGTGGTCATGTGGACGGTCGCAGGCTGGCGCGGCGTCGGCTTGGCTCTGGCGGCCTCCTACGTCGTGCAGTTCACCCCGGCAGTCCTCACCGCCTACCGATCGACGGCACCAACGGGTGTGTCTCCTGTCACGTGGGCTTCGATCGTGATCGAGTCCCTGCTGTGGGGTGCATACGGTGTGATCAACCATGACCTTCCGATCGCGGCCTATGCGGTGGTCGGTGTCGTCGGCGGCGGAGCGATCCTCGCCCGCTACAGGTCGCGTGTGGAGAGTGCCTCGACCGGGGCTGCCGGCAGCGAGACCACGAAGCAGGTGTGAGCACCCACCCGCCGATATTCGAGATCGCCGCCCATGAGACGCGACAACTGGAGCGAGACGGAGAGCCCGAGGCCGACCGAGGATGGGTTTGCATGGCCGCCGGATGCCCGACCGTAAGGCTGGAAGATCTCTTCGAGTGACTCCGGTGGAACGCCGTCACCATCATCGAACACCCGCAGCTCCACCCGATCGTCGCAACTGGCCACCTCGACCCAGATGTTCGAGCCTCCGTAGCGGAGTGCGTTGGTGATGAGGTTCCTGACGATCTGGCGGAGCCGCATGGGGTCGGCGAGAGCCCGTTCAGTGCCCCCGCGCGGGACCGGATTCAGGGTCTGACCGGCGGGGCCGACCTTGCGAGCATGACTGGCGAGGACAGGTTCGAGCGACTCGGCCACGTCCATCTCCACCGGTTTGACGACCAAGGTGCCGATGTCGGCCCTCGCCGCAACGAGGAGGTCTTCGATGATGCTTCCGAGCTCATTGCTCTGTTCGTAGATGTGGCCCAGGAACTCGTCCATCTCCTCTGGACCGAAGAACTCTCGATTGTTGCGAAGCTCCTGAGCGAGCCCGACGATTCCGGTGAGCGGTGTGCGAAGCTCGTGGGAGACCGAAGCGATGAACTGGTCCTTGGAGGCGACGAGCTCCTCCAGTCGCTCCTTCAAGCGCATGACCTCGGACAGGGAGTGCTCCAGACGGCCGTTCTCGAGCGAAACGCCGAGGCGCCCGGACAACGTCTCCAGGATCTTCAGGTCCCGATCGGTGAAGGTGCCGACCGCGCTCAACGGGTCGGCGACCAACATGAAGCCGCTGTGTCGCTCACCGGCCATGAGCGGTGCGACCATCACCATGCGATCGGGCGACGGCGTCAGTCCGTTCCACTCGACATGGTCGTCGACGCGGAGGATCGCACCTTCCACTGCCCCCGTGAGACGCGGCCAGACGCCGGCGGCGGCGTCGTAGAAAACGGGGACCATCGTCTCGTCACCGGATGTCGACGAGACGGTCCGGTAGCTCAGCGGACCATCCGACGTGAGGATCACATGCACCGCCTCGGCCTCGAACAGGTCTCTGGCGCCGGAGGCGGCGGCCGACACCGCGTCTTCGATCAACGGCGCTGCGTGCAGCGCCAACGTCAACTCGTACAGCGCCTCGATTCGGGCTCGCTCGTCCCTCTGGCTCGTGTATGCCCGATAGGCGATGAAGAGGATCGCCGTCGGAACCAGCGCCAACCAGGCGGACTCCGGGCGAAGGATGAAGAGGGTGACGAGCAAGAGGGCGAGACCGGTGTTCACCGAACCGGCGACGAGCCCGAAGCCGACGACCGATGCGAGCTCGGACGCATTGACACCGCCGCCGGTCAACCAGATAGCGGCTGTGACCAAGGCGTCGGCCACTGCGAAGGCGGCGGCAACCCCGACGAACGCCGCGAACCAGCCCGTCACGCCGAGGGGGTCAGCACCTTCGATCAACGCCTTGAACACGGTGTGGCCGACCACGACCTGAGCGGCGAAACACACCAGGTTGAACCAGAGCTTCACCCCCCGCTGACGGCGGACGAAGGTGAGGGCGACGAGATTGCCGATGATGACCGCGACGACCAGGTCGACCGTGCCGGTCAGAAAGAACCCGATGACGAGCGGCACATCGCTCAACGAGAACGAATGAGCATCCCGGCGAAACCGCATGTGGACGACGGCGAGCTCCGCCATGGCGAAGATCGGTGCAAGCGCGTACCACGGCAGCTGGAAGGGCAGATTCGCTGCCGGCATCCGATCGACGATGGGAATCAGGAACAACAGGATGATTGCAGTGCCCAAGCCCAACACGGCGACGCGATGAGTACGGGTGAACACGAATCGCCGGTCCCGAGACGTGCCTCGGAGCCGATCCCATACTTCGCCGCCGGTGGTGGTTGGACCTGCACTCACGGTTTCCATATCGGCAAAACCGCCCTGAACATGCATGACTATTGCTCAGATTGGTACCGTGACTAGCCCGCCGGAGATGTCCACCATGGCGGCCTCCGGCAGTCTCGATTCGGTTCTCATCGGATGGCTGCGACGACGTGGATCGAACAGCCCTGAGGTGGTCGCAACAGGTCTCGACCACCTTCGCCTCACCCTCGTCGTGACATCCACCCGGCGATCCGTGCCACCGCCTCGTCGATGTCGGCTGTCGCCTCGGAAAAGGAGAGCCTCACGAAGCGGTGCCCCTGGATGGGATCGAAGTCGACGCCAGGGGTCACGGCGACGCCGATCTCATCCAGCCAGCGCCGGCTCAGCGCCTGGCTGTCCGTGGCGATGTCCGAAACGTCGAGCCACACGTAGAAGGCACCGTCGGCGGGCGCCATCCGGTTCAGCCCGACGCTCCTGAGCCCCCTGACGAGGATCTCGCGGTTGGTGCGGTAGCGCATGACGTTCTCTTCCAGTTGGTCAGTGGCTCCAAGGGCGGCGAGGGCCGCAAACTGCGAGATCGTCGGCGGTGAGATGAAGAGGTTCTGGGCCAGGCGTTCGATCGGCCGGAGGAGCGCTTCGGGGGCCACCATCCATCCGAGACGCCACCCGGTCATCGAGAAGTACTTCGAGAACGATTGAACGACGATGGCCGACGGCGAGTGTCGCAGGGCGGTGTCCTGTTCCGTGTCGTAGACGAGACCGTGATAGATCTCGTCCGACACGAGCCTGATGCCGTGATCATCGCAGTAGCTCGTCAGGGCCGCGAGCTCGTCCGGTGAGACCATCGTGCCGGTGGGGTTTGCGGGGCTGGCGAGCACAAACCCGTCGAGCCGGGAATGAGCCTCCAGAAGATCCTGAGTCGGCCGGTAGCCCGTGTCCGGGCCTACCTGGATCCCCACCAGTTCGAGATCGAGCGCCCCGATGATGTTTCGGTAGGCGGCATATCCGGGCTCGGTGATCCCGACCCGCGCGCCCACGTCGAACGCCGCGAGCATGGCGAGCACGAATCCGCCCGACGCACCGACGGTCGCCACGACGCGCTCCGGCGAAAGCTCGACGCCGTAGACGGACTCGTAGTGAGCAGCGATGGCTGCGCGCAGCTCGGGCATGCCGCGAGCGTCGCCGTACCCGAGCCGGTCCGACTCGATTGCATGAATGGCGGCGGTTCGGGCCGCCTTCGGCGCCGGAGTGGAAGGTTGGCCCACCTCCAGGTGGAGCACGTCGCCCGTCACACGATCACGCTCGGCCGCTGCCTTCATCACTTCCATCACGAAGAACGGCGCGATGTCTGAGCGACGGGACGGGCTCATGCGTGCAGGCTACCCGGGCTCGCCGACGCCGGCCGGTGGCGCCCGGCGCGCCTCGACCGGCGGGTGCGCGACGTGGGTGCCAGGACCATCACCATCGATGAATCGACAGTCCACGAACCAGACCTAGGATCGGGACCATGAAGATGCCAGATTCCCTCGCGGCGCAATTCAACGAACAGATCACACTCGAGCTGGCGTCGTCCCTCGCCTACCTCCAGATGGCGGCCTTCTTCGAGGCCCGCAGCCTCAAGGGCATGGCGGCGTGGATGCGAATCCAGTCCGAGGAGGAGCGCCTCCACGCACTGAAGTTCTTCGACTACGTGCTCGATCGCGGCAATGACGTCCACATTGGTGGAACGGACGCTCCCACCATGGATCATGGGACACCGGCGGAAGTGTTCCGTGCCGCTCTCGCCCAGGAGGAGCACGTCAGCAACGCCATCAAGAACCTCTATCGGGCGGCCACCGACGAGGCGGACGCCTCGAGTTTTCCTCTCCTCCAGTGGTTCCTCGAGGAGCAGGTGGAAGAAGAGGCAACAGTCTCCGAGATCGTGGACCAGCTAGAGATGATCGGCGACGACGGCGGGGCGCTGTTGCTGCTCGACCGCGAACTCGGCGGGAGGGTTGCGGGCGGAGCGGAGTGACGAGTCATCAGCGACGGTCGAGCAGCAATCGACCATCGAAAACCACCAAGACCGGATCTGTGAGGACCAGCGGATTGTCGAACGGATCGTCCCGGTAGGCGATGACATCGGCCGGAGAACCTACCCGGAGGCCCTGGCCGAGGCCGACGTGCGCATAGGCGCGGGTGGATGCCCCCGCCACGGCCTCCTTCGTCGGATACCCATATCGAATCAGTGCCTGGACCTCGAGCCCTGTCTCGGCGACGCCGACCGCGAGGTCGGTCCCCGTCAGCACGTCGACGCCGAGCTCCGACGCCACCGGGAGAAGCCGCCGGATGTTCTCGAGCCCTCGACCGAGAAGCTCGGCGCCTGAGCTCCCGGGCTTCATCTCGGCGAGTACCTGCTCCATCCGCAGGATGGTGGGCACCCACACTGAACCACGACGGGCCATGATCTCGAGATCGTTCTCCGTGAGGAAGAGCCCGTGCTCGATCGAGTCGACGCCGGCACGCACTGCTGCGCTCGGCACGTCTGGCGCCATCGTGTGCACTGCCACTCGCGCACCCGACGCCCGTGCCTCCGACACGGCACGCGTCAGCGCCGCCTCGCCGTAGTTCGGCAACGCACCACGGCCCTTCCGCGGCCAGTCGGCGACGATCTTGACCCAGGATCGATCGGAGGCGAGGCTCGCCACCCTGCTCGGCAGGAGCTCGCCGTCGACGACCTCGCCAAAGCCATCCCAGTATCCGTCAGAGGAGCGCACCATCCGTCCGGCCGCCACCACGCGAGGCATCGTGAGGCGTCCGTCGGTGACCATGTCGAGAACGAGATCGTCATCCCACCCCTTGTCCAACGCAGCGCTGACACCACCTTGGACGGCTCGCCGGCCGCGCTGAACGATGTCATCGGGGTCGGCAACCGTCTCGATGTCGAGGCTGTCGGCCGACAGGTGGGCGTGCGCGTCGACCAGTCCAGGGAGACATCGCAAACCGATGAGATCGAGCGCGGACTCGTCTGTGGGCTCCATCCACCGACCGTGGTGGGCCGACAGATCGAACGGTTCTCCCATCCCGTCGATTCCTCGAATGCGCACCCGGCCAGCATACGAGTCAGGTGAAGATCCAAGGGGGTCGCACAAAGTCCCAGGAGTTGTTGAATGTACGAGGTATGCGCCAGCTGTCCATCCTCGTCGCCGTGGCGATCCTCACGGCCGCCTGTTCGCTGATCGATCTCGGCACCACCAGCGAGTCGACCGATGTCACCGGCACCCAGGCCTCCAACGGCACGGTGTCACCCGAGACACCGGACACACGCGCTGTGTCGGCCCCGGACTGTGCCGACACCAGCCCCGACATCGTTCTGCTGTGCCAAGCCATCGATCTGGTCCAACGCAACTACGTGGATGACGTCTCGGACCAAGTCTTGATGGACGCCGGTCTCGAAGGGATTGCAGGGCTGCCAGAAGGAGGCGAAACAGGGGATCTCGCATGTCCTGCGTCCGACCCCGTTGCAGGCCCGATCTGCGATTCCATCGATGCCACAGACGCTGATCCGATCCGTGGGGTGGAAGCCGCGCTCACTGCGATAGCCGGGGATCTGGACCCGAACAGCGCCTATCTCGACCCTGAGGCCCTGCAGCTCGCCCAAGACGACACATCCGGTCGAGTCGAAGGGATCGGCGCATTGGTGAACGCCGAGGACGCCACAGTGTCGGACCCGGTAGAGGCGCAGTGTTCCACCATCACCGACACCTGTCGGCTCGTGATCGTGAGCACGTTCGAAGGCAGCCCCGCACAACGAGCCGGCGTTCTTCCAGGAGATGCGATCGTCTCGGTGGACGGCCGAGACATCGAGGGCTACCACATCGACGAAGTGACCGAACTCGTGCGTGGTCCGGCAGGCACGGAGGTCAGAGTCGGATTCGACCGAGATGGCGGGATCGTCGAGTTCGACATCGTCCGCGAGGCGATCGACATCCCTGTGGCCGAGTGGGAGATGGTGGGCGATGTCGGGTATCTCCGCCTCAATCTGTTCACCGTCACTGCCGGAGATCAGGTTCATGCTGCGGTCCGTGAGCTTCTCGACCAGGGGGCAACGGCCCTCGTCCTGGATCTCCGAGACAATCCCGGTGGGGCACTGCAGGCATCCATCGAGGTCACGAGCGAGTTCCTGGCGGACGGAATCGTGGTGATCACCGAATCGCCGGAAGACACCAGAACCTATGAGGTCACAGGCGACGGGTTGGCGACCGATCCCGACCTACCCCTGTGGGTGGTGGTGAATCAAGGAAGCGCCTCGGCGTCGGAGGTGACCGCCGGCGTGCTCGGTGAGTCGGGACGCGCCACGATCGTCGGACAGAACACGTTCGGCAAGAACACGGTGCAGCAGCGTTTCCCGCTCGGCAACGGCGGAGCCATGAAACTCACGATCGCCCGATGGACCACACCGAGCGGTACGGACTTCGGGGCGGTCGGGATCACTCCCGGCATCGAGGCCGACTTCGACCCCTTCCTCGAGCCGGATGAGGTCGTTGCCCGCGTGCGGGAGTTGACCGGGACGTCAGGCTGAGTTCAGGCGGTCGTTCTGTGGGCTGTGGTCCGCCATTTTGGCGGACCATAACCCTGGGTTCGGTCGGTCGGTCAGGCGTAGGCGGCCTGGCAGAAGCCGTGATTGCAGTAGCCGTTGGGGTTCTTCGCCAGGTACTGCTGGTGGTACTCCTCGGCGTAGTAGAACGGCCCGGCTGCGGCGATCTCGGTAGTGATGGTGCCGAACCCGGCGTCGGTGAGCGCCCGCTGGTAGCGGTCGCGAGACTCGAGCACCGCCTGGTGTTGGGCGTCCGTCGTGGTGTAGATGGCGGACCGGTATTGGGTTCCCACATCGTTGCCCTGGCGGTTGAGTGTGGTGGGATCGTGGTTCTCCCAGAACACCTTCAGCAGCGTGTCGATGTCGACCTCGTCGGGGCGGTAGACGATCAAGACCGCCTCGGTGTGCCCGGTCCTCCCGGTACACGTCTCCTCGTACGTCGGGTTGGGTGTGATTCCGCCCGCATATCCGGCGGCGGTCGTCACCACGCCCGGGATCTGCCAGAAGAACCGCTCCGCGCCCCAGAAGCAACCCATCCCGACGTACAACGTCTCGGTGCCCTCCGCGAAAGGGGGCACCATCGACGATCCGTTCACGTAGTGCACGCCCGAGATCTCGAGCGGTTGACCGCGCCCTGCAAGTGCGTCTTCGGGAGAGGGAATCTCCGCCTTCTGGCGTCTCGACCACATGGATATGGATGATATGGCGCGCGGCTCGCTAGCACGATCGGTTTGAGAACCAACCCTCCCCATCATTACCCTGCAACTCCTCGCATGAACACCCCAAGGGCGGCGCTGGCCCTCATCGTGCTTGCTTTCCTCGCCTCATCCCTCCCGCTCGGGGTGACACCTGCCCGCGCCCAAACCGTGGCCGACGCCGAAGACCGTGCCGAACAGGCTGCGTCCGACCGTGACTCGGCGTACGCAGTCGTTTCGGACGCCGTCGCCAACCGCTCTGCCGTCGAGGCGCAGCTGTTCGACGCCTTGAATCGATACGAGCAGGCAGTGGCGACGCTCGAAGCAGCCAACCGGAAACTGGATCGTGTGGGCCGCACTTTTGCGGCCGCGGAGGCGGATTCCGTCGGCGTTGCCCAAGAGCTCCGCCAGCAAGCGGTCGCCGCCTACATGGAAGCCGTCGTCCGGCCCGCATCGCTCGTCGTCGGGACCGACACGGCCGAACAGGCAATGGTCGTCGATCAGGCGTTCACGGCGGGCCAGACCGACAACCTCGCCCGGCTCGACCTGCTGACCGTCCGCCAGACGGACCTACAGCGGCTGAGGACGGACTTCGAGTCCGACCGTGACTCGGTGGAGCGGCTCCAGGCCCAGCTCGACGCGGAGGCGGCTCAGCTCGAGGCTCTGTTCGCCGAGGCCGACTCGGCGGTTGCAGACGCCTACCGCCGCGCGCAGGCAGCCGACGAAGCGTATCGATCCGCCCTGTCGGACGTCGAACGGGCGCGAGCCACCGCGACTCCGCCCCCTCAGCCACCATCCACCACCGCCACCACCGCTTCGACCGCTCCGACCGATCCGCCGCCCTCGGAGCAGCCCACGACCACGACCACCACGGGGCCGACGACGACCGATCCCCCTTCCGAGGCGCCGACGATCAAACCCGAGGTGGAGCGGTGGCGCTCCCTCGTCGCCGCCCACTTCCCGGCCGACCTCGTCAACGACGCGCTGCTGATCATGCAATGTGAGTCTTTGGGCGACCCGAGCGCGGTCAACCCGTACAGCGGTGCCTCAGGGCTGTATCAGTTCCTCCCGGGAACCTGGGCGGTGGCAAGCGTGGGTGCCGGTTACGCCGATGTGTCGGTGTTCGATCCCGAGGCCAACATCGCCGGGGCTGCCTGGCTCGCCGGCTACTACCAAGCCAACGGTTCGAGCCCGTGGGCGCCGTGGGCGTGCCGCTACTACCTGTAGGGCCTCGGCCCGGCGTCGCCGTTGGCCGCTCGGCGGCCCCCTCCGCGAGAGGCACGACTGTTCTCGGGGTCGAAACCCTGGTGTAACACCGGTCTTGCATGCTCAGAGCAGCTAGATCACAGGGGGTTTCACATGGCAACGGTCACCCAACTCGCATTCGAGGTCGACAGATCGAGAGATCTGCTGAACGGTGTGGCCGCCACGCTTCGGCGTCTCGAACGCGACGTTTCCGGGGCATCTCGGACCGAAGTGACCCCGGAGGGTGCGAGGCGTCGTCTGGAGACCTTTCAGAGGACCCTCGCCCGTGCGCTGCAACAGGCGCACTTGGAGACCGTGCAGGAGCTGACGCTGGGCTAGGGGGATCGCCGACAACGTCCGGGTGCGGCAATGCGGCGCCCGACCGTGGATCAGTTCGCTGATCGGGTCGACGCTCTCCCTTGTCGGCGCTGCCGATGATCGACTTGGGGATGGCCCGGCTCGGAACGGCGTCGTAGACGTCGGATCGATCCGGGGCCCGCGTCGGCTCCGGCCGGTCTGCTGGATGACGACGGCCCAACCCGTGCCATCATGCCCCGAATGGAGGCGAACGAGGCACTCGACGGGGCACGCTGGGACGGATCGGCCACCACCTTCTCTCTGACCAGCCGGCACGCAGATGGGGTCGAGTTGGCGATCTTCGACAGCGAGGCGGCCGAACACCGACATGCGATGCCGGAGATCGCTCCAGGTCGTTTCGAGGCCGTGCTGAGCGGAGTCGGTCCCGGTACTCGGTACGGCTATCGGGTGCACGGCCCCTGGGAGCCCGACCGCGGTCATCGGTACAACCCGAACAAGCTGCTGGTGGACCCCCGAGCCCGTCACATGGTCGGACACGTCACACCCTCGCCTGCCCTGACCGGCCACTACCTCCCCGATCCGGCACTCGTGAGCCCCCTCGACTCTGCGCCGTACACGCTCAGGTCGGTCGTCGTCTCGAGCGATTTCGACTGGGAAGGAGTGACGAGCCCCAACCGTCCACTCGCCGACTCCGTGCTCTACGAGACCCACGTCAAAGGCATCTCGAAGCTGCACCCCGGGGTGCCCGAGGAACTCCAGGGCACCTACGCCGGCCTCGGACACGAGGCGATCATCGGCCACCTCGTGGAGCTGGGTGTCACGACCATCGAGCTGCTGCCGGTCCATCAATTCGTCCAGGACCAGCACCTGCTGCAAACAGGGCGCCGCAACTACTGGGGCTACAACTCGATCGGCTTCTTTGCACCCCACTCCGAATACGCCGCCACCGACGACCCGGTCGCCGAGTTCAAGTCGATGGTGAAGGCGCTCCATGCAGCGGGACTGGAGGTGATCCTGGACGTGGTCTACAACCACACCGCCGAAGGGAACCATCTCGGGCCGACTCTGTGCTTCCGCGGGCTGGACAATCGCGCCTGGTACCGGCTCGATCCGTCCGACCCGTCGCGCTACCTGAACTGGACCGGCACGGGAAACACGGTCAACATCGCCGATCCCCATGTGCTGATGCTCGTGATGGACAGCCTCCGATATTGGGTCCAGGAGATGCACGTCGACGGCTTTCGCTTCGACCTCGCCACCGTGCTCGGTAGGTCTCATAACGACTACGACCGGCTGTCGGGGTTCTTCGGAGCGGTCGCCCAAGACCCGGTTCTTCGCAACGCCAAGCTGATCGCCGAGCCGTGGGATGTTGGACCCGGCGGCTACCAGGTCGGCGGGTTTCCCGAGTCGTGGTCGGAGTGGAACGACAAGTATCGAGACGTGGTGCGGTCGTACTGGAAGGGCGGCGAGGGAACACTCGCAGAGTTCGCCACCCGGATCACGGGCAGCTCAGACGTGTTCGAGGCATCCGAGCGCAACCCGACCGCCTCGATCAACCTCATCACCAGTCATGATGGCTACACGCTCGTGGATCTCGTGAGCTACGAACGCCGACACAACCACGCCAATGGCGAGAACAACCAGGACGGTCATCGCAACAACCTCTCCTGGAACTCCGGTGTCGAAGGGCCGACCACCAAGCCAGGGATCATCGCGCTGCGCAATCGGCGACGGCGGTCCATGATCACCACGCTGATGCTGTCGCAGGGCGTGCCCATGATCCTCGGTGGCGACGAGATCGGTCGCACTCAGAACGGCAACAACAACGCCTACAACCAGGACAACGAAACCTCCTGGTACGACTGGGACGACATCGACCGAGACATGCTCGCATTCACCAAGTCGGTCGTTGCGCTCCGTCGCCGGCATCAGACGTTTCGCAGGACCGCCTGGCTCCACGAACACGCCAGTCCAGGAGAGGACCACGTCGGCTGGTTCACCCCCGCAGGCAGGGGGATGGCGGAAGAAGACTGGCAGGCGCCGTTCGCCAGGTCGGTCGCGCTGTTCCTCGCGGGCGACGCAATCCACGCAGCGACCGGGATGGCCTCCGACCGAGACTTCTTGCTGCTGTTCAACGCGTATGCGGAAGAGCTCGAGTTCACCCTCCCCACCGAGCTCGGTTCCATCCGATGGGAAGTCGCACTCGACACTGCGCTGGACACCACAGAGCCGAGTCCGGTCGATACGGCCGTGGACGTGGCCGGCTTCGCGGTGGTGGTGCTCAGAAGCATCCCATGAGCGCTCGATCCTTCCGGTGAATCGTCGCCGCGATGGCCGGTGGACTTGGGACCATGGCGCACCCGGCCATGTCCGACCGTCAATCCAGGCGATGGCTCTTCGGCACCGCCAAGATGCCCTTGTCCGAGGCTTCCAGGTGGCGCTGGGCATCCGCCTCGGGGTCGTATCCGAGGGAGGCGCCCGGCGCCACCACAACGTTCTTGTCGAGGATGGCGTTGCGGACCCGGGCACCTGCGCCGATGGTGACGTTCTCCAGCACCACGCAGTTCTCCACCACCGCCCCTGGCTCGACCCTCACCCAGGGAGAGAGGACCGAGTGGCGCACGAACCCGCCCGAGATCACGACTCCGTTCGAGAGGAGCGAGTCGGCGACGTCCCCCGCTCCGTACTCGGCCACGGCAACAACCTTTGCCGGCGGCGCGGTGTACGAACTCGTGTAGATCGGCCAGTCGTCGTTGTAGAGGTTGAAGACCGGGTCGACCGAAACCAGATCCATGTGTGCTTCGAAATACGAGTCGAGCGTTCCGACGTCGCGCCAATAGGCGTGCTCACGGTCGGTCACCCCAGGAACCTCGTTCCCGGTGAAGTCGTACACGTGAGCCTGGCCGTCGTCGACCAACGCCGGGATCAGATCGCCACCCACGTCGTGGCGGGAATCGTCCTTCAACGAGTCACGGTGCAGCAGGTCCAGCAGCACGTCGGTGGTGAAGATGTAGTTGCCCATCGACACGAGTGCGGACAGCGGATCGTCGGGAGTCGGCTTGGCGTCCAAGGGTTTCTCACGGAATCGTTCGATCTTCGTGGTGGATCCCCGTTCGATCACACCGAACGACGGCGTCTCCTCGAGTGGGACACGAATCCCTGCGACAGTCACACCGGCACCGGTGGACAGGTGATGTTCCAGCATCTGGCGCGGATCCATTCGGTAGATGTGATCGGCGCCGAAGACGAAGATGTAGGAAGGCTGCTCGTCTTCGATGATGTTGATGTTCTGCAACAGGGCATCCGCCGATCCCAGAAACCAACGCTTGCCCATGCGCATCTGTGCGGGCACCGATGTGATGTAGTTGCCCAGCAGCGTCGACATCCGCCAGGTGCGGGCCAGGTGGACGTTGAGGCTGTGACTCTTGTACTGCGTGAGCACCACGATCTTGCGGTAGCCGCCGTTCACGAGGTTCGACAGTGCGAAGTCGATCAACCGATAGTGACCGCCGAAAGGGACGGCCGGCTTGGCCCGGTCGCGAGTGAGCGGCATCAGCCGCTTTCCTTCCCCTCCGGCGAGCACCATCCCGAGAACATCTCGAGGAAGGGTGCTTGCGACCATGTCGTGAAACCTCCTGGCTGACGCGCAATCTCCAACCTAGCCAGCCGGGCTCCGCCCCATTGACCGAACCCGACGTTTCCGCCCGAGATGCTCAGGCGGGCTGCAACAAGGTGACAGACATCGGTGGCACCGGCAGCCCGATCGAGTGGCTCATGCCGTGCGTTCCCTCGGGCACGGCGTCGTACCCTTCGCCGATGAGCCCCGAGCCGCCGAAGATGGCGGCGTCCGAACAAGCCAGCACCTTCCAATGCCCCCCAACCGGTGCGCCGATCACGTAGTCGTGCCACACCTCCGGTGTGAAGTTGCAGATGACCAGAACCGGGGGATGGCCTTCTGTGGAGCGGAGGAACGCCAACGTCGACCGGGAGACGTCGTTCGCCTCGATCCACTGGAATCCCTGGGGTCGGATGTCGTCGACGTGCAACGCCGGGGTCGACCGATACACCCGGTTGAGCTCGGAAACCCAATCCATCACACCTCGATGAATCGGATAGTCCAAGAGGTAGAACGGAAGCTCACCCTCGTGGTTCCACTCGTATGGATCCGCCAACTCGGTGCCCATGAAAACGAGCTTCTTCCCCGGGAGACTCCATTGGTATCCGAGCAACGCCCTCAGACCGGCGAAGCGTCGCCACTCGTCCCCCGGGTTCTTTGCGAGTATCGAGCGCTTGCCGTGTACCACCTCGTCGTGGGACAGGGCCAGCAGGTAGTTCTCGGTGAACGCGTAGATGCCACGGAATGTGAGCAACCGATGACTGTCTTCGAATCCTCGGTAGATCGGGTCGAGAGAGAAGTATCGGAGGGTGTCGTTCATCCACCCCATGTCCCACTTGAACCCGAACCCGAGTCCGCCCGTGTCGGTCGGCCGGGTCACCGACGGCCACGCAGTCGACTCCTCGGCGATCATCTGGACATCTGGGAACCGGCCGTACACCGAGGCGTTGAGCTGACGGAGGAACTCGACCGCCTCCAGGTTCTCGCGACCCCCGTAGCGGTTCGGGATCCACTCGCCTTCCCGCCGGGAGTAGTCGAGATACAGCATCGACGCCACGGCGTCGACCCGCAGACCATCGATGTGATACCGGTCGAGCCACGCGTGCGCCGAGCTGACGAGAAAGGCGCGCACCTCGTTGCGGGCGTAGTTGAAGATGTACGAGCCCCAGTCCGGGTGGTATCCCTGGCGCGGATCGGCGTGCTCGAAAAGATGCGTGCCGTCGAAGTAGGCGAGACCATGCCCGTCGACCGCGAAGTGCGACGGCACCCAGTCGAGGATCACGCCGATGCCGTGCTCGTGCATCGTGTCGACGAACGCCATGAAGTCCTGGGGCGTTCCAAACCGGGAGGTGGGAGCGAAATAGCCGAGCGACTGATACCCCCAGGAGCCGTCGAATGGGAACTCCATGATGGGCAGCAGCTCGATGTGCGTGAATCCGGTTCGAACCAGATGCTCCGCCAGGCCACGAGCCAGGTCCCGGTAGTTCATCGAGTGCTGGCGGGACCACGAGCCGAGATGGCATTCGTAGATCGATATCGGTGCATCGGGACCGTTGTTGCGGTGCCGTCCCGACATCCACTCGGAGTCCTGCCACTCGTAGTCCAGATCCCAGATGACCGACGCCGTGTTCGGCGGCGTCTCGGCATGGGTGGCGAACGGGTCGGACTTCTCGAGGAGCTGACCGCCGCCGGTGCCGATGGCATACTTGTAGGTCTGCCCCGGATGAGCGCCTGCGATGGTCGTCTCCCAGACCCCCGATTCTGACGGATGCATCGGGTGGGCCTCGGGGTTCCATCCGTTGAAGTCGCCTATGACGGCGACCTTCGCCGCATTGGGCGCCCAGACCCGAAAGACCGTGTCGTCGCCGTCATGATGGGCACCCAGCACCTCATGCAACCGGTCGTGTGTTCCATTGTTGAACAGCCAGCGATCGTCGGAGGTGAATGGGCGAGCCATGACACGAGCGTACAAGCCCGGGCGCGCCAAGCGTGAAGAAACGGGTGGGCGACGGCGGAGCCGGCCGACGATCTAGGCCCGGATGGGTGGGGTCACCCGTCTGCGAGCGTCACTTCTTGCGGACGGGAAGCCCCTTGCGCTGCCACGCCAGTATGCCCCCTTTGACGTTGAGCGCATCGAGGCCGGCCGCTCGAAGCTGGCGGGTTGCTCCGGCGGAGCGGTTTCCTGATCGGCAAATCACCAGGATGGTGCGGTCCTGGGCATGCCGACCGATCCAGTCCTTCCGCTGCGGCAATGACTCGAGGGAAACATGGGTGGCACCCGGAACGTGCCCTCCGCGAAACTCACCCTTGGTGCGAACGTCGAGCATCATCGCCCCGTCGTCCTGGAGCCGGCTGGCACCCTCGACGTCGATTGAAGTCTTGTTTCGAAAGAACATGATCGGAGCATCGTAGCGAGCAAATGTCCGTACTTTTCATTCGCTCGGTAGCCGGGACCGTCAGAGATCCGGTGTCGGCGATCCACTGCGGAGGGCCCACCACCCCGCTGCGATCGGCACCGTCTGGCCGACTGCGAGCGCCACACCGAGCACGAGCGTGACCGTGCGGGCGAACCCGATCTGACCATCGAGTTGCGCCTCCAGGTCATCGAGCACCTTCGTGCCGCGCCGGACCGTGGCGTCGTACTCGGCCAGGATCGAGGTCGATTCCTCCAGCGTCGAGCGGATCGCACCGAGCTCTCGAGCAATGTCGACGCTCGAACCCGCAAAGGCCGATATCCCGGCGGCGGCTGCTTCGAAGTCGGCGGCCTGGGCACGAAGCTCTCCGGGAATGACGGCGAGTTGGGTGTCCACGGCCCGGAGCGAATCGTCGAGGGGAGCGTCCGGGTCGTAGTCGACACCGACGAATCGGAGCGTGCGCATCACGCCATCGATCACGCCTGCAGTCGCGATCACCTGGGGCATGGTGGCCCGGAGGGCATCCAGACTCTCGGGGATGTCCGACGTGACCACGGTCCCCAGCTCGTCGGCCAGGCCGGCGACGTCGGACAGCGTACCTGCCCCGGTCGCCACCGACCCTTCGACGGTGGCAAGGCCATCCGCTGCTTCCCCGGCGATCTCGTCGATCGTGGCCGCGGTCTCGCCGGCCGTTGCAAGTAGGTCTCGAGTCACCCCGAGCACCTCGAGCCCGTAGTCGGCGGTCGAACCGATGAATCCGGCGCCGAGCCACCCCACGAGGAGCGCCGAGACCAAGCCCACGATGCCCGCACTGATCCACGAGACGGCTAACCAGCGGGGAATCGGAGGCACGGATCGAGGCTAATGCAGCTCACCGGGCGGTGCGCTTCCGCGCCTTCAGTCGCAGGGGCAGCTTCGCCAGGATCGGGATGCTCCCTCCTCGGCCGATGCGAGGCACTCCGCCGAGCCTCGGCGCCGACGAAGTCTGGGATCCGACGCTCGACCTCGGGGAAGCGGGCGGCTCGCGGACCGACGTCTTGTCAGCCACGCTGCAGGCGCAGGAACCGATCGACGCGCAGTAGCCGGAGCATGATGCGGACCGCCACGGGCATGAACGACTTGGCCTCGGACCGGGGGATCATTCGCGGCTGGACGAGCGGGATGTCGTCGCCGGCGTACTCGAGGACCACGCCGCCGGCGTGCATCACGTTCTTCACCCAGTCGGCGTCGGGCCCGTAGGTGAGCGCAAACACGAAGTCGTCGCCGGCAGGAAACACGTTGATCGGAATCCGGTGCTCACTCCCCGACACCCGTCCCGTGTGGCGGATGGCGCCGAACGGCGGTCGACCGGACAACCTGATCATCACGCGGTTCGTGAACACCTTGTTGAACTTGGCGAGGGCCTTGGGAAACGGCACCTGTCCATTCTCGTGACTCATTGCCGCCCTGTCACCCGGCACCTCCGACCAGGCTCGGGATAGGGTTGCCCATGGCCACGATTTCAACTTCCCTGTTCGACTTTCTCGAGGATCTCGCCGAGCACAACGACCGCGAGTGGTTCGCCGCCAACAAGGTGCGCTATGTCGACGAAGTCCAGGAGCCGGCCCTCGAGTTCATTCGCGCCTTCGCCGCGCAACTGGCTGCGATCAGCCCACATTTCACGGCGGACGCCAGGGTTGTAGGAGGATCGCTCTTCCGGATCCATCGAGATACCCGCTTCTCCAAGGACAAGTCCCCCTTCAAGCTCAACACCGGCATGCAGTTCCGTCACGAACTGGGCAACGATGCGCATGCCCCCGGCTATTACATCCACCTCCAGCCCGGAGAGTCGTTCGCAGGGGTCGGGTTGTGGAGACCGGAGACCCGCGTTGCGTACGACATCCGAGCGGCAATCGACGAACGCCAGGCAGACTGGAAGCGGGCCGCCCACGGCAAGGCGTTCCGCGATCGGTGGCAGCTCGCAGGCGACACGCTGCAAAGACCTCCGAAGGGTTACGCGGCCGATCACCCGTGGATCGACGACCTGAAACGCAAGGACTTCATCGCCTCGTGCCGCCTCGCCGAGGCGGAGATCACCGGCGATTCATTCCTCGATCAGATCGTCGACAGGTTCGAGAAGGCCTCCCCCTTCATGCGATTCCTCTGCGATGCGGTGGGAGTGCCCTTCTGAGCTGCCGGTAACATCGGCGCGGCCACCGTACCGAGCCGGGACCAGAGTCCGGCGACAGCAGAAGGGGAGCGCAATGCGCGGCGTCCGGATCGGTTGATCACCCTCGATTCTTCGCGAACCCCTCGACGGGTTCTCATTCGTCGGTTCCACCTCGCTCGCGGGGCGGTACGCTGCTGCCTCATGCAGGCCGGATTGGGACAGAGACGACGCGCCCTCGCACTCGTGTGGGGTGCCGTCTTTGTGACAATGGTGGGCCTCACCGCGAGCCAGAGCGCGCCACAGCGTGAGGATCTGCCCGCCGCCATCGTGTTGACGCTGCTCATCGCGGCGCTGACGTCGTGGCCGAATCTCCGCGGCAGCCGTGTCGAGTACGACCCGAGCACCCCCGTGGTGGTCGTATCGGCGCTCTCCGTTTCACCCGGTTCCGCTCCACTGCTCCTGCTGGGTCAGGCGATCGTCGTCACCTTGATCGACTGGGCGACCCACAAGCGATCACCCTCGCATGCCATCTCCAACGCCGGCGTGTTCGCCCTCTGGCACGGCGCACTCGCGGTGATGGTTGCGAACTCACAGCTGGTGGAGTTCCCAGGAGTTCGCAACTTCGCGGTGGGTCTGTGCGTCATCGCGGCGCTCGCCGTGATGCTGAACAACCTGACAGTGGCGATATCGACCGCATATCTGTATGGCAACCGGCTCGGCAAGCTGGACCTCGGGCTGGCCGACCAGCTGAGGGATGTCGCCATCTCTGTTGCGCTGGGCGTCGTCGTGTTCATCGTCCCGGGTCCGGACTGGACTGCTGTGCTGGTCTCGGTGGCGATCCTCGTCTACGGCTTGTGGTACCTGGGACGCTACCGGGGCCATCGGACCGCCCTCATGCTCGAGGCGCAGGCGCGGATAGTCCGGCGCGAGTCGTCGGGTCCCCTGCCTGGACACACGCAACGGGTGGCCGACGCCGTTCGGACCCTCGGGGCCCTCCACGGATGCGACCGAGCGCTGGCCGACGCAGTTGCCTGGACGCACTCATCCGTCGTCAGCCAAGGGCATCACCGGTGCTCCGGGACCGACCACTCCGAGTTCGTCGACGCGGCTCTGAGGTCTCTTCCGCGGATGATGGCCGTGCGCAGACTGCAACCCGTCGACGGACTACCAGCCGCCGACGCCCCCGCTCTGACACACATCGTGGCTGCAGCATGCGCGTGGGACTCCCGCGTCCTGCCGGGTAGTCCCGTGAACTCGCCGGCGGATCTGCACTTCACGTTCGGGATCCGAGCTGACATCGTGGACCGGGTGGTCGACCTCGATCCGGGCTGGGTCACGGACCGCGTGCGTAGGCACGCCGGTAGGTCCACAGCACGGTGACAGTGGCGGCGAGCAACGACCCTGCCGTCAGGAACCAGGCCGCGTCATAGCCCCACTGTTCGACGGCAAAACCGATCGCGAGCGGGCCACCGCCGGCACCGACGAACACTCCGGCCTGGACCATCGACGATGAAGACGCAGCCGCCGCCCGGTCGGCGTCCACGACCGTGTAGGTCATGAGGCCTGGCCACCCCCAACCCGTGGCATAGGCCACGATCACGACCATCACGAAAGAGGCCCCGATCGTGATCGGCAGGACCGAGAAGGCGACCGAGCCGAGACCCATCATCAGCATCAGTCCGGTGAACCCCGCAGCCATCCGACGGTCGAACACGGCGCCCGTCATCACCCTTGCCGCGATCGACGCACCTGATCCTGCGAACTGGAGGGTTCCGGCCGCCGACTCGGTGAAACCGAGGTCGACGGCCGCGGACACCAGATACGTCCCGAGTGCGGAGGCGGCAACCGCGCCGAGCGCCGCCGCCAGGGCGAGTCCGGCAAGTCCGGATCCACCCAATGGCCGGCCGCGGATGGGTGCCGCCGCGAACTGTTCCGGAGCTCGGGCCTCGGTCCGCGGGATGAGGAACAGCACCGCCCATGCGAGCAGGCCGGACACCATGAACGACGCCCGCCAGCCGAAGTGCACGATGATCGCCGGAACCGCGAGCCCGGCCAGCAGAGTGGACGATGGGATGCCGGCATGCTTGAGCCCGAACACGGTGGCCGCCCGAGCCGGGTCGGTGTGAGTTGCGAGCGACTGGTTGGCGGCCGGATTCGACATGCCGTAGACGAGCGCACCGGCCACGAGAAACGCGGAGAGAGCCATGGCGGACGACGCCAGCCAGGCGCATGAGACCATCAACGAGCCGGAGACGATCAGATTCAGGCGCATCGCCCGACGCCAGCCGACGGCCTGCACCCAACGACCGAGAAACGGCGATGACACCGATGATGCCAGGAAGAACGCCGCAGTGAGCGCACCGAGGCCCACCGGACCGATCCCGAACTCCGGCCCGATCTGAAAAAAGGCCGCTCCCACGAGAAACACCGGCTGTGTGCTCACCGTGACCACAGCGACGGAGAGCAGAAGCAGGCGAAGCTGATGCCGGGGGAACACCGTGTGATGCTAGGAGTCGTCGCTCCATGATCACGACCGGGCAATCGTGTTGTTTCAGGTGGGTGCGCTCACCACTCCTTCAGCAACCAGATCTCTGGTTCGAGCTCACCAGGCTGCGAGCCGACGTCTGCAAAGAGTGTCACAGCCTCCTTCAGCTCCGACATCGAAGAGTCGTCTTCCCCAGCCGCATGCAAGAAGTCGGCGAGGTTGTCGTGCAATGCTGCGGTCGTGTGTCGATCGCCCGAGAGGATGGCCAGCTCCAGAGCCTTCCTGCCGTGGAAGATCACCCCCGCCGCGTCGCCCGAGCGGGCAACCGAGAGAGCCATGTTGTTGAGCACTGCGGCGCGGACCGCCGGCCGTTCGGCATGCTCCGACGCGCTCTCGAGGTGTTCGAATCTGACCTGGTGGTCGCCGCAACGAGTGCCGCCAGATTGTGGGCGCGAGCGTGAAGGTCGACAAGAAGCGTTTGTGGAAGAACGCATCGAACATCGGCAAGAACGCCATGTTCGGCTCCGCCCGTCATCTCCTGGGAGCTCCGATTCGCGCCCTCCGGCACGGCACCTGATGGCACCGGAGATCGACGGCCGATCGGCCACGGGTCGCCCACCGGACGGGTCTCGGCACAGGGTCAGATGGCGCGGTCGAACCAGCGGATCGAAAGCGCCACGGCGGCGACCAGCGCAATCAAGGCCCCGCCGACGAAGCGATCGGTGACCTGGCGCTCTTCCTCTTCGAACGCGATCTGTGTTTCCAACGAGTCGAACACGCTCCGTAGCTGCGCTTCGGTGGCCGCCTCGAAGAAGGTCCCGCCGGTGGATTCGGCGACATCGGCGAGCGCCCCCTGGTTGACGGGTACGGGAATGGTCTGGCCTTCGAACGTGACCTCGCCTGCCGCGGTGCCGAACGCGATGGTGTAGACCGGGATGCCATCGGCCACCGCCGCCTGGGCGGCCTCGGCATCCGGACGGCCCATGGTCGTCTCCCCATCGGACAGCACGACGATGGCCGCCGGAGCGCCCTCCGGTGGCGCTGCGAGTCGGATCTGTTCGAGCGACGAGAACACGGCCTCGCCGACGGCCGTTCCCTGCCCCAGGCCCAGCCGCCGCACCGCCTCGCGTACCAGCGCTCTGTCGTCGGTGGGTGCGGCCACCGGCAAGGCGTTGCCGGCAAACGCGACCAGGCCGACCCGGAGGGTTGTCGGAGCAAGATCGAGGAAACGGTCGGCGGCGTCTTGCGCTGCCTCCAGGCGCGAAGGTGCGACGTCGTCTGCAGCCATCGACAGTGAGACGTCCATGGCGAGCACGATCGTGGCCTGGTCCACCGGCACGTTCACGGCCATCACGGGTCGAGCGAATGCGACGACCATCGCCACCATGCCAAGCAGTGCGAGCACGGCCGCCAGGTGGCGTTTCCACAGTGTGGCCGAGGCGGCCCGTCGGGCCGCCTCCATCGCCGAGAACCGGATGACCACTGACTCGCTGCGCGCCCTGGACACGAGGTACCAGACCGCCAACCCCAATGGCACCAGCAGGGCCGCCAGTCGAATGGGCGCCTCGAAGCTCACGTCAAGCTCGCCCGCTGGCCGCGAGCGTGTGACGCCGGGCCAGCACGGCCGACACGAGAGCCGCCGCCCAGTCGCCGGACGTCGACAACGCGATGTGCGTGACACCGGCACCGGCGATCTCCCGGGCGAGCTCCTGTCTCCGGTGCCGAGCCGTAGTCGAGAAGGCCGACCGGGCGCCGGCGGTACCCGTGTCCACCCAGGCAGACGCGCCCGTCTCGGGATCCACCATCTTCACCATCCCGACGTCTGCGAGCTCGACCTCGCGCTGGTCGTAGACCTCCACCGCGACGACGTCGTGGCGCTGAGCAAGCGAGCGGAGAGGCCGCATCCAGTCGTCGTCGGCGAGGAAGTCGGACACGACCACAACGAGACCTCTTCGCTTCTTCAGCCGAGAGGCCCTCCGAAGCGCAAGCTCGAGGTCGCCACGGCCACCAACATTGTCGTCGCCGAGCATCGAGAGGATGGCGTACATGTGGGCTCGACCCGATCGCGCAGGAACGAAGCGAACGTCGTCGCCACCCACGACCACGGCTCCGACGCGGTCACCTGCTCTATCGGTTAGGAACCCGAACACCGCAGCGGCGCCCAGAGCAACCTCGGCCTTGGTGGTGGCGCCCGACCCGAAGCCCATCGAGCCCGACACGTCTACGACGAGTGTGGTTTCGAGCTCGTGATCGGCAGTGGTGTCACGGACGTGTGGTCTTCTTGCGCGCGCCGTCACGTTCCAGTCGATGCGACGCACATCATCGCCCGGAACATACGGGCGAGCATCTCCTGGCTCACCACCCGGTCCTGGCAGAAGTCCCCGGTGGTCGCCCTGGAGCAAACCTTCGACCCGTCCGAGCACGGCGAGTTCGATACTGCGGATCCTCGCGAGCAGCTCCGGCGTCATGCCACACCGCATCCGCTCACATCGCACCAACCCAACCGTCTCGGGCCGGGTATCGCGAAAGAATCTCGACGAGGATGTCGTCGATACCGACCCCATCGGCAACTGCCTCGAACGAGAGGATCAAGCGATGGTTCAGGACGTCATAGGCGATGTCGTAGACATCCTGAGTGGTCGCGGTGTCCCGCCCTCCCAGAAGGGCGAGGGCGCGGGCGCAACGCACGAGAGCGATCGATGCTCGCGGACTGCCACCAAACGAAATCAGGCCTTCGAGATGGGTCAACCCGGCGGCGATGGGATGACGAGTGGCCTGAACGAGCCCTAGCGCATACTCCTTCACGCCGTCGGGGACCACCACGGTGCGGGAGGTCCGCTGGAGCTCGAGAACCACCTCTGGGCCGAGGACGTGATCTGCGGCGTTGGCGCCGAGGTCCATCCGATCGATGATCTGCCGCTCTTCGTCGAGCGTGGGGTAGTCGACCGGCACTCTCATCAGAAACCGGTCGCGTTGCGCCTCGGGGAGCGGGTACACGCCTTCGGATTCGATCGGGTTCTGGGTGGCCATCACGAGGAACGGCCTGGGAGCAGGAAACGTCCGGTCGGCAATGGAGACCTGGCGTTCCGCCATCACCTCGAGCATGGCCGACTGGACTTTCGCGGGAGCGCGGTTGATCTCGTCTGCCAGCACGAAGTTGGCCAGTACCGGCCCCGGCTCCACATCGAACTCCTCCCGAGATGCCCGATACACACGGGTGCCCACGATGTCGGACGGGAGCAGGTCGGGTGTGAACTGGATCCGGGAGAAAGTCCCACCCATCACCCTGGCCAGTGTCGACAGTGTGAGCGTCTTCCCGAGCCCGGGCACGCCCTCCAGGAGACAGTGGCCGTCGGCGATGAGGGACACCAGGATCCGGTCGAGCATGCGCTCTTGACCGACTACCACCCTGTGGAGCTCCTCGCGGGCACGTCCGATGATGCCGGCGGCGTCCTCGAACTCTGTCATCTCATCTCCAGCGACTCGGCCAGCAACAACACTTCGGTCACGTCGAAACCTTCCGGGGCGTCGATCTCGAATGAGACCTTGCCCGGCTCGATCCACGAGAGCAGGTAGCGACCCTCTTCGCCCCGAGTCACCACGCCCTCTTGTCCGCGAACCGTGATGGGCTCTCCTATGGGAAGAGTGGGCTCCGCCGCCGAGACCCACGCCCAGATGCTCACTTCGGTCACGCCATCCGTGAGCACGACGGTCTGATCGATGCGCTCGGAGGTCGCCTGCGTGAGATCGTCGGTCTTCCGGAATCCGTCGGGCGGACTGGGGACCTCGAACAAACGCTCGACGTCGGGCGCGGCCTCGAGGTCGGGGATCGTGAGAGGCGCTTCACTGTCTGGCGGCAGGGTCGTGGGCGCCGGGGGCACGATCACGTCGGGGAGGGTGGTGGCGGCGGGGGCGAGGGAGGAATCCTCAGGGCCATCCGAACGAGGAAGCATCAGCCCGACAATGAATCCGAGCACGACGACGGCCACGCCGCCCAACACGAAAGGCCACACCTTCACCCTGGGGCGCTGCACGGCAACTGGATCGTCGGGGATCACCGGGGCCGGGACGAAAGTGGATGGCGGCGAGGGCGGAAGGTCGCGCCACGTGCGACCGGTCGGGATGCGCTGGGGCCGAGACATTGCGCCACGGTAGAGAACCCACGGTAAAGACGGAATCAAACGCCCAAGAAGGGCGTTTGCGATGGCGACACGTCGAAGATCTGCCAGGATGGATCACATGACCGACCTCCAAACGGAGTTTGCCGATCTCCACGCCCACATTTGCAAGGGCCTGGCCGACCCAAAACGACTCTTGATCTTGAACGCCCTCCGCGATGGGGAGCGATCGGTTTCCGATCTCGTCGAAGAGCTGTCGCTGCCGCAGGCGAACGTGTCTCAGCACCTGGCGATCCTCCGTGACCGTGGTCTGGCCGACACCCGCCGCGAAGGCCAGAGGGTCTTCTATTCGGTCACATCGCCCAAGATCATCGAGGCGATGGATCTGTTGCGTGAGGTGATGCACGAGCAGGCCGACCAGGACCCCGAGTTCCTGATGAGGATCTCGGGCTGAGCCGATGAGCGGTTCCGCTCCCCTGCGGTACCGTTTGTCAGTCCCCTACTTCGGCTCATCAACGAAGTCACGCCCGACACGAATGAGGGCGATGACGGAGTTCGTCGTGTCAGAACGATTGGACCCGGGATCAGGACTCGGCGAGCGGAACCGCGCCGGGCCACGCACGACCGGTCGTCGGGCAACCGTTGAATGCCGGCACGGCGAACGACCACGGGTCCACCGCCCACGCAGGGAGCTCGACACCGCGCCTGCCTCTGTATGCGGGATCCGTCGACGTGAAGCGCGGCAACACCGGCACTTTGACCCGGTCGTTGACTTCGTCGTTGTAGCCGGTGTTCACCACCGCCCAGGGACCCCATCCGCCCCACCCGGCTCCCCGACGGTTCATCGCCACGAAGTACGTGGCCGCCGAGTAGGCGTTGTCCACCGGATCGAATTTCGAGGCTCCTGAGAACCCGAACATCCGCATCTCGGTTGCGCCCATCTGGAACAGGCCGCCGTAGCCCCATGGGTTGTTGCCGGTGAGCGCAAACCCCGCGAACGCCTGGGACTCGCAGTATGCAACCACCACCGACTCGGCCGCCACCTGCTGCGCAAGGTTCTCGAAGCCCCAGATGCCCGCAGCGTTCCACCCCGCAGAGGTCGGCGCCTGATCGGTGAACCCGGCCACCGACGAAACACACTCGAACACCGTGTACGTCATCTGGGCGATGAGGTTTCGGTCCCATGCACCGTTCTCGTCCTGGAGGGGCATCTCATCGGCTCGCTCGTGACACTCGAACGGGTCGGTTGGAATCGGTTCCACGACCAGCGCTTCATCGCTGGCCACGGCCCGCCTCGAGGCGTTCCCCAAGTCCACGGCGAACACGGCGAGGTCGACTGCCGCAACGGTGTCCACCGTCACCTGGGCGGGCACGAAAGCCGACTCGATGAGGGACGTCGTCGTCGTGACGAATGGCGTGACCTCAGGAGTCATCGCCGCCGGTCGGTCGGCGAGAGCCAGGTATTCGGCGGCCGGGTCCGGGCCGGCTTCGGGCTCCAGCGTCGGGCGACTGGTCGGTGCCGGTGCCAACGAGGTTGGGGGAATCGAATCGGTGGTGGTCGGGCGAGCGACCGCAACCGGAGTGAACTCCGGCGCTTCGATCTGTTCGGGAGCCCGCATGACGGCGGTCGCTGTGACCAGCGCGAAGACCGAAGTCAGAACGCCGAACAGGCGCGACGGCGTGGGCCGACCATCGTGGCGGTGACGCCCTCGGGGGACGGAACGAGTTGCGGTTGGGATCCAGGGATTGGCAAGCATGATGAGACGCACCTATCTCATCGGCACCTGCCCTCCAGAACATGAGGAAACGGGTCACCACAGGACGGCTGCGGAACGCCCTGGCACCTCGACCCCGCTCCCGACCACGGCCCCCTCGCCCCACCGGATCCGAGCCCGACGGTCGAAATCGACGCGACCCGTCCGGTGGCCTCGGTTGATGACGACCGTTGTTCGCTCCCGCCCGACGAAGCGATCGAAGGCCACCATGTGGCCGCTGCCATGGCGAGGCGCCCAGCGCCCAGCGGTCAACGACCGGCGGGCCCGACGGATCCGACCGAGATCGGCGATCGTCCTGGCGAGCGTGTGCTCGGCGGGATCGGCATCCCATGGGAACGCGCCGCGTGACCCGGGGTCGCTGCCACCGATCATCCCCACCTCGTCTCCGTAGTAGATGCCCGGCGCACCCGGGAACAGCAACTGGAAGATGGTGGCCAGGCGCAGCCGCCATTCCTCACCGCCGGCCTCGCTGCGGAATCGCGGTGTGTCGTGGCTGCCGAGCAGGTTGTGGTTGACAGAGGTCACGGCCCACGGATGTTGGGCGATCATGCGGGCCGACTCGTCGAGCAGCTCTGCGCCGTCGATCTCGTCGTGGGCGAAGAACCGCAAAGCAATCGACCGGAACGTGTAGTTCATCGTGGCGTCGAATCGGTCACCCTGGAGCCAGGAGCCGGCATCACCCATGATCTCGGCCAGCAGGTAGGCGTCGGGCCGGACCGACTTCACGGCTACCCGGAAGTCGTTCCAGAAGTCCGGGTCGACGTACCGGGCAACGTCCATGCGCCAGCCGTCGACGTCGTACTCCCGAACCCAGTGGGTCGCCACGTCCAACATGTAGCTCCTGGCCTCGGGGTCGGCGAGGTTCACCCGCGGCATGGTGGGCACGCCGTACCACGCCGCATAGGTCGGCTCGATCATCGGCCCCGGACCGTCCCCGGCTTCGATGGGGAGTCCGGTCTGCTCGGCCCAATGGTCCAGCCACTCCTTCGGGCGTCGCGGTCGACCCCAGCCGTGTGGACGGTGAACGAGCCTGAGCGGCCAGTCGTCGACCACGAACCAGTTCCGGTACCGCGAATCCCTGCCTCGCTCGATGAGATCTCGAAATGCGAAGAACCGGGGGTGAACGTGGTTGAAGGAGGCATCGAGGACGACCCTCATCCCCCGTCGGTGGGCTGCATGGACGAGGCTTCGGAGCGCCTCGTTGCCACCGAGCGAAGGGTCCACCTCGAGGTAGTCGACGGTGTCGTAGCGATGATTCGAGGGAGAGGTGAATATCGGGTTGAGGTAGATGGCATCCACGCCGAGCATGTCGAGGTACCCGAGGCGTTTTTCGACACCGACGAGGTCGCCTCCCTGGAACTGGCGGGAGTGCGGTTCTGTCCCCCAGGCCACCACCCCGGCAGGGTCGTTCGAAGGGTCACCATTGGCAAACCGATCGGGGAAGACCTGATAGATCAGCGCTCCGCGGGCCCACGCCGGTGTTTCCACATGGTGTACCGACAGCGGGTCGAGGCGCCATCTGTCGAGCCTCTCGACGGCCGTGGTTATGCCGCTGGGAACGAGGTACACGGGCGATCCGTCTCGTGAGCGGAACGCAAACGAGTACGCCAGCGGTCCGGGGACCTCCACCTCGGCGTCCCAATAGGTGAAGCGTCCTGTCTTGGACCACGCGGTCATCTCGTGTCCCGTCACCGAGCCGTCTGGAAACCTCACCACGATCCAGGCCTCATGGAGGTCGGGCTCCGTCCACACGGTGAAACGGATCGATTCGTCCGTGACCCTCTCCACGTGTTTCACATCATCGGGATCGAATCGAACGTCCCAGGGCGACACATCGCCGGGCACGCCGAGAATCCCCACATCATTGCGGTGATCGCGTGAGCGGGTCATACGTCCAACATCTCCACGAAGAGCTCGCCTGAACCGGTGCGAGTGGTCATCGGCTCGTGGACGGACTCATCCCTTCACGGCACCCTGGGTGAGTCCGGACACGATGAAGCGCTGCAGACCGAGGAACGCGAGGATCACCGGGATGCCTGCGAGCAGCGCGCCCGCAGCAAACGGGCCCCAACGCAGGTTGAACTGGTCGTTGACGTACCGGTAGAGGCCGACCGCCAGCGTCGCCTGTTCGGGCGACCCCTGCCCGATCACCGCCGATGCAATCACAAAGTCGTTGATGAGGAAGATGAACGAGAGCAGGAAGACCACGGCGAGGATGGGTGCCACCAACGGCAACACGATCCGGAAGAAGATCTGAGCATGCGTGGCGCCGTCGACCTTGGCCGACTCGTCGAGGTCGACCGGGATGGTGTCGAAGAACCCCTTCATCAGCCACGTGTTGACACCCATGGCACCCCCCAGATACACGAGCGTCAATCCCCATCTCGTGCCGAGACCGATCGCAGGGAAGACATCCTTGATGGACACCATGATGAGAAAGATGGCCACGAAGGCCAGGATCTGGGGAAACATCTGAATGAGCAGCACGCTCATGAGACCGCTACGGCGACCTCGAAACCTCATCCGGGAGAACGCGTACGCAGCGAGGGCCGACAGGAACGTGTTGAGCAGAGCCGCTCCCCCACCGATCACGAGGGTGTTCATGTACCAGGCGGTGTAGGGGACCTCGGGCGTGAACAGCTCGCGATAGTTGTCGAGCGTGAGGTTCTCGGGTATCAGGCGCTGGGATATGAGCGATCCATCCGGATTGAAGGACGCCGAGATGATCCACAGCACGGGGAACACGGCGAACAGGAGCGCAATCCACGCCACGACATGGCGCCAGCCGATGCTTCGGAACCACCGCACGATCGGTGTCCGACCGCCGACGACCGATCCCGAGGTCCCCTTCACTCTCGTAGTGCCTTGTGCCACCGCCATCAGGTCAAATCCTCCAGCGCTCGCGTGTTACGGAAGCTGATCGCCGAAACGGTGGCAACCATGATGAAGATGATGATCGCTATCGCCGAGGCAAGACCCCAGTCTGCGCCTCGACCCGACTCGAAGGCCAACCGGTACGTGTAGCTGATCAGGATGTCCGTGTGCCCCGCGGGTGTCTGCGCACCTGCGATCGGCGGCCCGCCCCGATTGAGCAGGTAGATGATGTTGAAGTTGTTGAAGTTGAACGCAAACGACGAGATCAACAATGGAGCCAACGCCACCATCAGCATCGGGAAGGTCACGCTCCTGAATGCCTGCCGCGGTGTGGCGCCGTCGACGTAGGCAGCCTCTTTGAGCTCTTCGGGTATCGCCTGGAGTGCTCCTGTCGATATCAGGAACATGTACGGGAAACCGAGCCAGAGGTTGACGAGAAGGATCGACACCTTGGCCAGCGTGGGATCACGCAGCCACTCGATCTGAGTGCCGAGCAGCTCGTTGATCACGCCGAACTCGGTGTTCAGCATCCCTCGCCAGATCAACGCGGTCATGAAGCTCGGCAGGGCATACGGAATGATCATCAGCGACCGGTAGGTCCGCCTCCCGCGCATGGTGGGGTGATTCAGGGCGAGCGCCAGTGCCAGCCCGACCACGAACGTGAGAACGACCGACATGATTGCAAACACGTAGTTCCAGATGAAGACCCGCATGAACGGCCCGCGTATGGCTTCGGATGTGAAGATCTTCGAGAAGTTGTCGAAACCGATGAACACCACCCAGCCGGGCTCGAGGGTGTCGCCGTCGGCGCCAACGAAACGACCGTCGACAGCTTCGTAGGTGACACCGGTTTCGGTGTCGGTCAGCACTCCTGTCGACTCGTCGTAGTCGTAGAGCGGTAGATACACGGCAGCGCTCGAAACGGTGGCTGCTCGGATGACGCCGTCATCTGTCGGAACCTCGAACTCACCGAGGATCTCATCCTGACGGTCGGCGATCTGCCGTATGGCGAGCGGCGTGTAGCCGTCGACTTCCTGCACCTCCCCTTCCGCGTCGGTCACGGCACTCAGGTCGACCTCGGTCAACCCATCGGCCGTACCGAGGTAGGCGGTGCCCGCATCATCGGTCAGGAAGAAGGCGATCTCGCCATCGCCTCCATCGGCACCCAGAATCGTGAGCCCGTAGCGGATCGTTCCCGGCACGTTGGAGGTGCGGGAGCTGATCTGATCGACGGCTTGTTCCTGACTGAGTCGATTGGCCGTCGAGAAGTTCGTGAAAGCGATGTACCCGGAGTAGACGACGGGGATCACCTGGAAAGCGAGGGCGAAGATGGTCCCTGGAATGAGGTATTTGGCGGGGATGGCTCGCTTCGAGAGGTATGCCCAGTCGAGGAGCACCGTGGAGATGACCACGACCGCCAGGCCGGGCCACCACCTCTGCTCGATGATCGCCGGGAGCGCCCAGATGGCCATGGCGTTGAGGCCTCCCAGGGCGAGGACCTTGACGATCAGAGGCCATGAGCGCGAAAAGGTGTATCGGGAGGAGGGCCTGCCCTCCTCCCGATACGGTGGGCGCCCATCGCCCGATGGGAGGTCAGACACAGAGTCCAGACCTGCTCGCGGGGATGGGTCGCTCATGCCCAGGGTCAGCCTGCGATGAGGGTGCGGATCTGCTCAGCCGCGTCGGAGAACGCCTGCTCGGCGTCGCCACCGGTGAAGATGAGCTGGTACGCATCGGTCCAAGCCTGCCACACGGATCCCATCTCGGGAATGGCCGGCATCGGGTACCCGTTGGCACCTGCCTCGCCGAAGCCCGCGATATCGGGGTCGTCGGCAGCGACAACCTCGAAGGCTCCCGTGTGCGCCGGCGGACGTCCACCCGCCTCGAACAGCGCGATCTGCGCTTCCTCGGTCGACATGAAGTCGAGCACGAACGTCTGGGCGAACAGGGCGTTCTCGGCGAACGACGAGATCATGAATCCCTGGACGCCGATGAACGGTCGTGCCTCGCCTCCCGCGACAGGCGGGATCGGCTCGACGACATAGTTGACCTCCTCGAAGCTCGACAGAGCCCATGGTCCGGTGATGGCAAACGGAGCGTCGCCGGAGCCGAAGCTCTCCGTCATGATGTCGTACGTCACGTCGATGTTGACGATCCCGTCGGCCGACAGCTGGGCGAAGTAGTCGGCTGCCGCCAGTCCACCGGGACTGTCGATGCCGAGGTCGTCGGGGTTGTAGCTGCCATCGTCATTGGTTCCGAACACGTAGCCACCGAGCGCCGTCACGATCGGATAGTTGTGGAACGGGTCGCCGTTCCCGTTCTCCTGGAGAGCCAGCGGCACCGACACGGTCCCATCCTCGGTGAGCTGCTTGGCCGTGTCGACCAGGTCCTCGAACGTCGCCGGCGCATCCGGCACCAGATCGGTGTTGCGGATCAGCGCGATGTTCTCGACTGCATAGGGAAGGCCGTAGATCTGCCCGCCGTAGTTGAAAGCAACCACTGCCGCATCGTTGAGATCGCCCTCGACCCCGCTGATGTCCAGCGGCGCCACCACACCAGCGGACACGAGCTGGCCGAGCCAGTCGTGCGCACCGATGATGACGTCGGGACCTTCGCCTGCCGGCCCCGCGGTGACGAGTCGGTCACGGATGTCCCCGAACGGGATCTCCTGTACGGCGACCGTGATTCCATTCTCGGCGGCGAACTCCTCGGCGAACGGAGTGATCGCCGGGGCACGAGTGTCGTCGGCCCAGATCACCAGGTCGGCATCGGCGCGCACCAAGGGCACGGTCGTGGTGGTGCTCTCCTCGCCGGCTGCCGTCGTCGTCGGCTCCTCTGCTGCCGTCGTCGTTGTCTCCTCGGCGGCAGTGGTGGTGGTCTCGGCCACCGTCTCTGTGGTCTCGGTTGTGTCGGCTGCCTCTTCGCCGCCGCCACACGCTGCCGCGATGAGGGCGAGCGAGGCGAGCAAGGCGAGCAAACCGAAGCGTTTGGTCTTCACCATTTCCTCCTCAAAGGGTTTTGATATCACGCAACGTCGAGCAGTGCGCCCGCCGCAGATGATGCGCGAAGTTAAGCAGCCCTTGCGCAAGCCCGCGCCGTTCTTGCAGAAAATCGTCGAAAGAACGGGAAGTTCCTGCAAGGGGACTGATACCCTCCCTCCGTGGCCCCACGTCCCAAACTCAACCAGGTCGCCGACCTCGCAAACGTGTCGCCGGCGACGGTGAGCCGGGTCCTCAACGGAAGACAAGGGGTGGCGGCGGCGACCCGCCAGCGGGTACTCGATGTGCTCGCCGATCTCGGATACACCCAGGTCCTGATGCGGCCGACCACGAGCGGCGTGGTCGGGATCGTGACACCCGAGATGGACAACCCGATATTCCCTCGACTCGCTCAGACGATCGAAACGCGGCTGGCAGCCAAGGGAATGCTGTCGATGATCTGCCCGGTGACCACGGAGACCGTGAACGAGCAGGAATACCTCGAGCACTTCCTCACCACGGGCGCGGCCGGCGTGATCGTCATCAACGGCCGTCACTCCCGGATCGATGTTGGATACCGACCGTACGAGGAACTCACGGACAGGGGGATCTCGACCGTCCTCGTCAACGGTGTCGAGGCCTCGACGCCGGTGCCGGCAGTGACGGTGGACATCGAACGTGGCGGGGAGATGGCGGTGCGGCACCTGATCTCGTTGGGTCACCGTCGGATCGGATGCCTGGTGGGCCCCGGTCGGTACGTGACAACGAGACAGTTCCTCGACGGGTATTGCTCCGGCCTGGCGAACGAAAGCATCGAGACCGACGACCGCCTCGTGAGCGAGAGCCTGTTCACCATCGAAGGTGGCCGGGCCGGTGTAACCCAGCTCTTGGAGGCAGGTGCAACCGGGCTCGTGACGGCCGGGGACCTGATGGCCCTGGGTGCCATCGCCGGGGTGCGGTCGCAAGGGTATTCGGTCCCCGAAGACGTGTCTGTGGTGGGCTTCGACGGCACCAACCTCGTGAACTACACCGACCCTTCACTCACGAGCGTCCGGCAACCGGTGGAACGCATGAGTCAGACGGTCGTGTCGCTACTCCTGGCGCCGAACAACGGAGGGCCAAAGCTCCACATCTTCGAACCGGACCTCGTCATCGGTGGCTCGACCGGACCCGCATCTTCGTGATCTGGACGAAGGGCCTGCCCTTTCACATCCAGCTCTCGGTGCGATCCACGAGATAGAGGCTGATGTCCTTGGCGGCGTCGAGAGCGTCACACAGCTGCTCGCGCGCCATCAGGATGTCGACGAGGGACACTCCCGTCTTCCCCACCAGCTGCAACCGCCGTTCCGGAGCGTCGGTGACCGCCGCGAACGAGTCGATGGCCGCTACTTCGATCGGAAGGTCGGCACCCGAGACCCCCGCCAGGTCTGTGGCGAGGATCAAGAGATCTGGCGGATGGGTGAGCGGCGGAATCCCCCAGTTGAAGAAGAGCTGAAGTGAGTATTCGTCCTCTGGCTCCTCGAACTCGTCGCCGATCTCCTCCAGCCGATCCTGGAACGACAGCAACACCCTCGGGTCGACATCGAGCGCAACGTGCAGATCGATGGGACCATTGCACGCCTCCTCGGGATGGAGATCGACCTCCCAGGACTGGCGGAGCGAGTAGGTCTCTACGAAGTGTCTCTCATCGTGGACGTGGAACCCATGCTCGATGGCATGCTCTTTGAAGTCGGCAACGAAGCCGGGGATGTCGACTGCCATGTCCGGGACGAGCCTAGGCCCGTACTCGTCGCTCCGGGGACCTCCTGAGTCGATACGACCTGGCGCTCGGTGGCATACTCGAGCAGTGACCGTTCAGACACCGGGCCCAACCGCCGCCGTGGCACTCGCACGTGCGGCGTTCGACTCCGGTCGAACGCGACCGATCGAATGGCGCGAGGACCAGCTCGACGGTCTGATGGCGATGCTTCGCAAGGAAGAGCGCACGCTGCTCGACGCCATGCACGAAGACCTGGGCAAACCGCGATTCGAGGGATGGGCCACCGACATCGGCGTCCTGATCACCGAGTTCAAGTACATCCGCAAGCGCCTCGATCGCTATCTCCATCCCCGACGGGTGCGGGTGCCGGCCTTCATGCAACCCGCACAGGCCGAGATCATGCTCGAGCCCCTTGGAGTCGTTCTGGTCATTTCCCCCTGGAACTACCCGGTCAACCTCGCGCTGTCGCCGCTGGCGGCCGCAGTGGCTGCCGGCAACGCCGTCGTGTTGAAGCCATCCGAGTTCTCCGGCTTCACGTCAGGCGCGCTGGCCGACTTGATCCCCCGATATGTCGATGGCGAGGCGATCCGAGTCGTCAACGGAGACGCCGAGGTCGCCCAGCAGCTCCTCGCCCAACCCCTCGATCATGTGATGTTCACCGGCAGCCCCAGGGTGGGGTCGCTCGTCATGAAGGCTGCCGCCGAGCACCTCACTCCGGTCACCCTCGAGCTCGGCGTGAAGAGCCCGGCGATCGTCGACCCTTCCGCCGACCTCCCGGTCGCGGCCCGCCGCATCGCCTTCGGCAAGCTCATGAATGCCGGTCAGACGTGCATCGCCCCCGACTACGTCCTGGTCGACGCCGCGATCCGCGACCAACTCGTGGATCGGTTGACCGACGCCATCGGCGAGTTGACCGGGGGTGACGCCCTGGGGAGCCCCGACTACGGCCGAATCATCTCGGACAAGCACTGGGGTCGTCTGATGGGTCTGCTTCCCGAGGAGGGGCTGGTCCTGGGTGGCTCTGGCGACAGAGACAGTCGGTTCATCGAGCCGACCCTGGTCATCGACCCTCCCCTCGACGCACCGATCATGCAGGAGGAGATCTTTGGGCCGATCCTCCCCATCCTCTCCGTCGAGAACGTCGAGGAGGCGATCGCTTTCGTCAATGCTCGTCCCAAGCCGTTGGTGTTGTACGTGTTCGGTTCCGACGACGACGTGATCGATCGGGTGCTCCAGCGAACGAGCTCCGGAGCCGTCGGCATCAACCAGACGATGTACCACGCCGGGATCCCCGAACTTCCATTTGGAGGAGTCGGCACCAGCGGGACGGGCCGCTACCGCGGGCTCGCAGGCGTCAGCACGTTCAGCAACCACAAGAGCGTGCTCCGAAAGAAGCTGTCTCCGGACCCCGGGATCGGGTACCCGCCTTACGGGCGGGTGGCGAAGCGCCTTCTCAAACGATTCATCTGAGCGTCAGCGCCGACGACTCCCGAGCCATCCGAACACGCCACCGAGGATGAATGCCACCACACCCGCTTTGGCCGCCGACTCGGCATCGGCACCGCCGGGCTGAGCTCGACTGATCGGGTGAGGCGAGAGCTCGGGGCGTTGGCGACCCGCCCGCACCGAAGGCTGAATGATGTCGCCGAACTCCAGGTAGTCCGAGTACACCTTGGTGACCTCTGCTCCGAACAGGTACACGGTCCACATGAGGTTGAAGAAGAACAGCAGGATGGCCGCGCCCCCGAGCGCGCCGAGAGCTCCGGTACCTCCGGCGTTCCCGAGATAGATCCCGACCAGAAAGGCGGCGACCAAACCCACCGCCGCCGTCGCCATGCCGCCACGAACCGCCGCCTTCCAAGGGATCTCGACGGCAGTCATGACCTGAAAGGTCACGCCCACGACCCCCATGAGCAGAAGGAGCGAGACGACTGGAACCGCGAACTGAGCAAGGGTCCGGACCCATCCCCAGTCGTCGGGGATCAGACCGACTGCGGCGACAGCTGCCACCGGTGTGAACGCCAGCACGGCGAGCGTCAGCGCCGACAGTGCACCGATTCCGCGTTGAACGAGAAACCCGATGGGTCCGGTCCGTCGCTGGTCCTCGGGAACGTGGAACACGACGCTCAACACCCCCTGTACCTGAGCGAAGATCGTCGAGGCGGAGAAGATCGACAGCACGATTCCGATCGACAGTGCGCCACGGGCCTGCTCCTCGACCACGTCGACGATCTCAGCGAGCGAGCCGGCGACCTCATCGCCTGCCACGTCCTGCACCGATGAGATGAGGTTGTCGGTGTACGACGGATCGTCGATTGTCCCGTTGGCGGCGGATACGAATCCGGCCACGGCGACCACGAGGAACAACAGCGGAACGAGCGAGAAGATCGTGTAGTACGAAAGAGCAGCACCCATCCGTCCGGCCTTGTCCTCGCCGAACTCCTTGCCGGCCGCCTTGAGGATCTCGAAGGTCCGCTTGTGGACCGGTAGGTTGGCGACGTCCATCACCCGAGGCTAGGTGACTTCGGGTGCTCGATCGAGCACCGACGCCGGCATCCGACATGTGAGCGGCCACAGGTCGGCATCGCGGACCACGCATCTTCTCCCTGACGCCACCCTGACGTCCTCAGGGTCTCAGGAGGGCCATACCCAATGGTTGCGGACGCGGACGCGCGAGACGATGCAGCCATGGAACAGGAACATCAGACAATCGAAGAGCCGACGGGAACTCCCGTCGGAGAATCCGCCTCCCCAGACTCCACCGGCGAGAACCGTCGCTGGGTCCGACCACGAGAGGGCCGCCTCCTCGCAGGAGTTGCCGCCGGCATCGCCGACCGACTCGAGCTGCCTGCATGGCTGGTGCGCGTGGTGTTCGTTGCCATGGCGCTGGCTGACGGCGTCGGCATACTCGTATACCTCGGAGCCTGGGCCGTCATGCCCGAACCGGGCGACACCACTTCATTGGCCGACGACTTCCGGGCGAGGATGGGCGCCGTCGACCGCCCTTCCAAGGTGGCCGGGCTGGTACTCATCGGTCTCGGCACACTGATCGCCATCGGCAACACCGGCCTGCTGGGTTCGAGGCTGTTCGTGGCTTTCGTGCTCGCCGCTGCCGGCGCCCTTCTGATTCGCAAGACCTGACTCACAGACAGAGGAGAGAGATCGTGAAAGTAGTGAGAGTGATGGCCGGCGCGGCGGGTTTGCTGGCGGTGATCCTTGCCATCCCGGTGTTCGTCACAGGGACCGGATTGCTGTGGTGGACAGCCGATGGTGTCGCCGAGCTTCCGACCGTGGCTGCACGCACCGACGCCCGCGCGTACGTGGCGAGCGACATCGCCACCCTCTGGTCCGAGACCGAGTTCCGCGTCCCCCGCGTGGGCCACGCCGCCCTGACGGTGGATGGCGACGGACCACTGTTCGTCGGCATCGGGCCCGCCGGTCAGGTAGAACGATTCGTGGCGTCCGGGGCGAACCCACACCAGGCGGACTTCTGGGCGTACTCCTCCGACGGAGCCGACACCGAGATCAGGTGGGACCTCGAACCCGGGCGTTGGGCCGTCGTCGTCATGAATCCCGACGGCTCACCGGGCGTTGAAGCCGATGTCCGGGCGACGCTGCCGACTTCGCCGATCCGACTGGCCGGAGGAATCCTCACCGGCGTCGGATTGATGATCGGTGCGATCGGATCGCTGATGATGACCGCGGCATGGGGCGGCAGTCGCGGACGTGCGACCGCAGCAGGGGCTCCTGCCACCGCCTGAGGGTCGACACGTCGAGGGCTCGAGCAGAAATGCTCGAGCCCTTTCACGTAATGGGGCCGATGCCGGAGATCGGCCGGGTCTCGGAGCGATGATCCATCCCGACGATCATCTCGCGACCGGCGGCGATCGCAGCCTGAACCTCAGGGAGCTCCAACGACTGGGAATGGGCCTCCGGTGTCTCCCACACCTCCGTCACCCACAGGGCGTCCAGGTCACTCAGATCCTCGGCGACCACATAGGAGATGCATCCGGGCATCGCTCCCATTCCACCGAGGATGGCACCGAGAGCATCGCGCCTTCCCGGCGCACACAGGATTCGACCGATCAATCCGTACATGTGGCCATGTTCCCAGATCGGCGATGGCACGGGGACCGGAGACCGGATCAGTGGACGCCGACCGACAAGGCTCTGGCAACGCAGCCTTCGGCGGAGGCCACACAGGCAATCGCATCGGCGAGCGCCTCTTGGTCTTCGGTCATGCCACGAGATCTACCCCGGGCTGCGGACAGGGACGACCACCTGATTCAGGTAGACGAGGAGCGCCGCCACCTGCGCCGGATCGGGTTTCCACGACGGCTCGATCACCGTGAGGCTCTCGGCGAGGCCGAACCGTGCCAGCCCGACCAACTGCGATGAGGCCACCGCCCGGACGAAGCCACCGAACGAGTCCTTCGGACGGCCTTTCCCCGTGACACCGAGAACGTTGTCGGACGCGTCGAACAGTTGGAAGGTGTTCGTGTGGGCAAGCACCATCGCTTTGGCGGCGTCGACCAGCGCCGGGTCGAACGACCTGAACGTGAGGGTTCCCTCCGGCGTGTCGATCCGGGTCTTGCCGCGTCCCAGATTGGCGAGATCGAAACGCGCGATCTCCGGGCCCGTCGACCAGGTCGCGACCCAACAATTCGCGAACTTCGACTCCGGCCGAATGGTGAAGTCGCCTTCGGTCGACGAGAACATGGCGGGCTTCCTGAGCATGCGACCGGTGCTCGACCCCGACACCACCACCCCGTCGCCGATGCGCAGTTCGAACGCGTAGTCGCCACCCGACGACCGATTCTTCGTGCGCTTCCTCCACAGCTCGAACTGCTGGTCGCTCACCTCGTCACTCCCATCGCCTCGATCGTGCTCACCTGGTCATCGTCCTGTCGTCCAGCCGACCTGAACCCTGCGATCGAGGACCTGCCGCGACGTCCTACCCTTGCTCCACGCGACCCCACAGAGAACATGAGCTACACAGGCGATCTGAGCCCGTCGGAGTCCTACGAGCTACTGGCCGACGACCAGGCAGCCGTCCTCGTGGACTGCCGCACCAGGGCCGAGTGGTCCTACGTCGGTGCGCCGGACCTGACCTCGCTCGACAAGACCGTCGTGTTCATCGAATGGAACACGTTTCCCGAGGGCGCCGTGAACCCGGATTTCATCACTCAGCTCGAACAGGCCCGGGTCGGGCGGGATCAGCCGGTCATGTTCCTGTGCCGATCGGGCGTGCGATCGAAGGCTGCGGCCGCGGCGGCGGCCGCAGCCGGTTGGCACGTGACGTACAACATCTCCGACGGCTTTGAAGGGCCCCCCGATGAAGAAGGCCATCGAGGTTCGAGGAGCGGTTGGAAGGTCGAGGGTCTGCCGTGGAAACAGCCATGACCGAATGGGGTCCCGACACACGGGCCGTGCACAGTGGCGTCGCTCGAAGCCAGTTCCTCGAGACGGCCGAGGCGCTCTTCCTCACTTCTGGCTACGTTTACGAATCCGCGGCCGAGGCGGAAGCCGCGTTCGCAGGGGACGTGTCCCGCTTCATCTACTCCCGCTACGGGAATCCGACAGTGGCGGCGTTCGAAGAGCGTCTGCGGTCGATCGAAGGCGCCGAAGCGTGCTTCGCCACGGCGAGCGGCATGGCAGCGGTGTTCAACTCCCTGGCCGGGTTGCTCACGTCGGGAGACCGGGTCGTGGCGGCCCGTGGTCTCTTCGGGTCCTGCTTCGTGATCCTCGACGAGTTGTTGCCGAAGTGGGGTATCTCGACCCAGTTCGTCGATGGCGCCGATCTCGCCCAATGGGAGCGCGCCTTGTCGACACCAGCCCGAGCCGTCTTCTTCGAGACTCCGTCGAACCCGATGCTCGAGCTGATCGACATCTCGGCGGTGTCGAGGCTGGCACACGAAGCCGGGGCGACGGTGATCGTCGACAACGTGTTCGCAACGCCCGTGCTGCAGAAACCCCTCGCCCTGGGAGCCGATGTGGTGGTGTACTCGGCGACCAAGCACATCGACGGTCAAGGTCGCACCCTCGGTGGAGCCATCCTTGGCGCTCGGTCGTTCATCGACGAGAAGGTCCAGCCGCTGATGCGTCACACCGGGCCCTCCATGTCACCTTTCAACGCCTGGGTCCTGACGAAGGCCCTCGAGACGCTCCGGCTCAGGGTGGAGCACCAGAGCGCATCGGCGCTTCAGCTGGCAACCGTCTTGGCGGAAACCACCGGCGTGGATCGGGTGTGGTACCCGTGGCTCGAGACCCATCCGCAGTCCGACCTCGCCCGCCGCCAGATGCGGGCCGGGGGCACGGTGGTGACTTTCGAGGTGCCCGGTGGCAAGCTCCGTGCCTTCGAGGTGATCGACCGACTCGAGCTGATCGACATCTCCAACAACCTCGGTGACTCCAAGTCGCTCGTCACACATCCGGCCTCCACCACCCACCGCCGTCTCGGGCCGGAGGTGCGGGCTGCAATGGGCATCAAAGACGGAGTCATCCGTGTCTCGGTGGGGTTGGAGGACATCGAAGACGTCACCGCCGACATCGTGCAGGCGCTGGCCTAGGCAGGACCCGACGGCGAACCCCTTAGTCGGGCTTGCGCACCATCCACACCTGTTCGCTGGGATGATCGTGGGCCCAGTCGGCAGTGACGAAGAAATTGACCTCCGGTCCAGTACGTGACGAACGGACCTCGATGAAATCCTCAACTTCGAACCCGGTGTCCTTGAACAGCCGGAACCATCCCGAGATCGGAAGGTTGAACTCGATACCCCCGGGCTCGTCGACCGCCTCTCTCCAGTCGAACCGATGGATACCGAACGTCGGGCGTTCCAACTGGCGGGTACACGGGATCGCACCATCGAGCCGTGAGCAGACATGTGCAAGCGTCGACGTGCTCAGAGTCACCAGACGGCCACCGCGCCTCAGGAGCCGATACGCCTCGGGAACCCAAACGTAGGGATCACACCACAGCACCGCCCCGTACTCGCTGATGGCGAAATCGAATGTCGCATCGGCTCGGGGCACATCCTCGGCGCTGCCATGGACGAAGTCGATGTCGGCGCCGTGTTGCGTCGACAACCTCCTTGCCGTGGCCAGCTGACCTTCGGAGACATCGACCGCCGTGACGGTGGCGCCGCGGCGCCACATCCATGCCGAGATGTAGCCGGTGCCGCATCCGAGTTCAATGGCGTCCGTCCCGGTCATGTCGGCCGGCAAGAGCGGCATCTGCTCGTCCGGTATCGACCACATGCCCCACGCCGGGTCCGAAGCCCAGTTCCGCTCGCCCGACTCCACCCAGTTCGGTGCGTCCTCGTTCCACTCTCTTCGGTTCTCGGCGACGTGCTCGGGCAGTCCACCACCGTCGAGCATCACGAATCCCTCCATGGGCCCGAGCTGCCGATGTGGCTCCGGGCGACCAAGACCGACAGGAGTGGTTCGGTGAGGAGCGACATGTCGGCAACGCTACGCCGCCCGCACCCGAACGGTTCGGATGATTCGCCCGGATCAGTACTCGTCATCGGGTCGTCGCTGTTTGCTCGGCTGCACCCGCGGCGGTTCGCCAGGTTGCTTGGGGTAATGCGGCGGCCAGGGTGCATCACCCAAGCCGTGTTCCTCATGGTCGCGGATGACCCACTCGAGCAGGGTCTCGAGACGGAACGGCGCATCGTCGATGCCATCGGTGAGATCGCCGACCACCGAGTACCGATCGTCCACGTACCGGTCCATCGGGAAGTCCTCGAGCTGCACTTCGTCGAGCTCGTCCCAGGTGAACGGAGCCGAGACAAGGCCGGTCGGGCGAACGCCGTACGCCGAGGAGATGGTCTTGTCCCTTGCCATCTGGTTGAAGTCGATGAAGACGCCGTTCCGCTCCTCCTTCCACCACTTCGTGGTCACCAGATCCGGCATCCGGCGCTCCAGTTCGCGGGCGAACGCCAGCCCCGCCCGCCTGACCTGAATGAAGTCCCAGATCGGCTCCACCCTGACGTACACGTGAATGCCCCGACTGCCGGAGGTTTTCGGCCACGCCACCGCCTCCAGCTCGTCGAGGATCTCCTTGGCCCCGCGGACGGCTCTCCGAACGTCTTCGAACCCGAACCCGGGAGTGGGATCGAAGTCGATCCGCCACTCGTCTGGATGATCGATGTCCTCGGCGCGGACCGGCCACGGATGGAAGTCCAGACAACCCAGCTGCGCGAGCCGAAGGACATCTCCCTCCGTGCGCGGGACGTTCATCACCCCCGGACGCTGCGACGGAAAGCTGATGTCGACCGTTTCGAAAGGCGTGTTCTTCGCCGCCCGCTTGTGATACACGGGGGGCTGCCCCACACCCTTCATGTAGCGCTTGAGCATGGTGGGACGGCCCTCGATACCTCGCAGCGCCCCCTCAACGCAGCCCACGAAGTGCTCGATCACCTGGAACTTGGTCCACCCCCGATCGGGAAACACGACCCGTGAAGGAGAGCTGATGCGGATCTCTTCGCCCGCAACCTCGACCGTCGTCTCATCGGCCATGCCGGGACGCTACCACCGGAACCAGACGGGTTTTCGCGCACAAAGTGCGTGAATAGCGCACCTTTTGTGCGCGAAAACCCGTATCCGGTCGAGGGTTGGGGGAGGCGGTACGCTGATCGGCATGGATTCGGTCAAGCTCGTCGAAACGATCCGTCGATCGGTGATCGGGTGTGACACCGCCGTTGCGACCCCCTACGGGACACGGCGGGTCACCTATGCCGACTACACCGCGTCGGGTCGATCGCTCTCGTTCATCGAGGACCTCATCCGCGACGAGGTGATGCCGCTGTACGCCAACACCCACACGGAGACCTCTGGGACCGGCAGGCAGACGACGCGATTCCGCGAGGACGCACGCGAGATCATCCGGAACTGCGTCGGCGGCACCGCAGCCGAGCATGCCGTGATCTTCGCAGGCTCCGGATCAACGGGGGCCATCGACCGCCTGATAACGATCCTGGGGATCCGTCTCCCGGCAGCGCTCGAGGACAGGTATGCCCTGACAGATCACATCCCGGTATCGGATCGCCCCGTCGTCTTCGTGGGTCCGTACGAGCACCATTCCAACGAGTTGCCATGGAGGGAGTCGATCGCCACCGTGGTGGAGATAGCCGAGGACGCCGACGGGCACATCGACCTGCTCGACCTCGAACGTCGACTCGTGGAGTTCGGTGACCGGCCGCTCCGGATAGGGAGCTTCTCCGCTGCGTCGAACGTGACCGGAATCCTCTCGGACACCACCGCCATCTCCTCGCTTCTGCACCGGCACGGGGCCTTGTCGCTGTGGGACTTCGCCGCCGCCGCCCCATATGTCGGCGTCGAGATGCGGTCACCCGAAACGGATGGCGACGACTACAAGGACGCGATCTTCGTGTCGCCCCACAAGTTCATCGGCGGCCCGGGGACGCCTGGGGTCCTCGTCGTGCGACGCGACCTCCTCAAGAACAGAGTGCCGTCCGTGCCGGGCGGTGGGACCGTCGCCTACGTCAATCCGGAACACCACTCGTACCTCGTCGACGCAGAGCACCGTGAAGAGGGAGGCACTCCGGCCATCCTCGAGTCGATTCGTGCCGGACTGGTGTTCAAGTTGAAGAGCACGGTTGGAGTCGACCAGATCCGCTCGCTCGAGCAGTCGTTCATCCGCCGGGCGATCGCATCGTGGTCGGCGAATCCATCCATCCGCATCCTCGGGAATCCCGGTGCCGAGCGCCTATCGATCGTGTCGTTCGTCATCCGAGCTCCCGAGCATCTCGGCCCCGATCGCTACCTGCACCACAACTTCGTGGTGGCACTCCTCAACGATCTGTTCGGCATCCAAGCGCGAGGCGGCTGCAGCTGCGCCGGACCCTACGGTCACCGCCTCCTCGGAATCGACCTGGAGACGAGCCACCTCTTCGAACACGCCATCGCCGAAGGATGTGAAGTGATCAAGCCCGGATGGATTCGGGTCAACTTCAACTACTTCATCTCCGAAGAGGAGTTCCAGTTCCTCCTGTCGGCACTACACCTCGTCGCCGACGAAGGTTGGCGCCTGTTGCCCGACTACGAATACGTTCCGGAAACGGCGTTGTGGCGACATCGGGAGGGCACACCCGTGCCCCCGCTCTCGCTCCATGAGATCGATTTCACGCCGGACGGTCCGCAGGTCCCTCATCATGCCGGGACCGGAACCGATCACGACTTCGATCGGTATCTCGAAGAGGCCAGGGTGATCATCGACCGACAGCGCGAGACCTGTGAGGATTCCCTGCCGCTGGGGTCTGGGGCGGAATCACTGCGCTGGTTCCCCCTGCCGGCAGAGGCCGTCCGGCGCTGAACGACGACGCTGTCGCCCCCGGTGTGCCAGCATTGGATGATGATCGATCCTGTCGCCGACCCGTCGCCGGAGGAAGTCGCTCGATGGCATCGCACCATGGGGCCCTTGTTGTTCAATCGAACGTGGGAGCTCCTCGACGGCGAAGAGCGAAGCGAGCACGACGATGACGTCATGCTGTCGGCCACCTTCGGGCAACGCTTCCACTGGTACCAGGTCGGCACACCGCTGCACATGGCGATCTCGGATTGGCAGGTGTCGCGAGTGGCGGCCGTGCTCGGTCTCGCCGACCTCGCCGAACGGTTCGGGCGCCGCTCACTCGAACTGTGCGAGGAGAACGACCTTCCCCCGTTCTACCGGGGCTATGCCCACGAAGCGCTCGCCAGGGCCGCCGATGTCATGGATGATCACAAGACCCGCGATCAACACGTGCTCGCAGCCCGGGAGTTGCTGCATCTGATCCCCGACGACGACGAGCGGGCCATGCTCGAAGCCGACGTCCAGATGATGATCTGATCGCTGTCACCCGATCAGGCGAGCACATCGGCGGCCGTCCGGTGCGCCTCGACGGGGTCGAGCGTGGGGGCGGGAGGGCCCGGTCCGACGTCCAACAGCACCTCGAAACCTGCGAAGCCCGAAGCAACGAGCTGGCGCCACTTCGGGTGGAACCGGGACAAGGTGCGCACGATCCGTTGCGACAGTTCCACGTCGGTCTCCATGGCGATGAGCGCCGCCGTCGTCAAGGTGAGGGCATCCCACTCGGCGCTGCCGAACGCCACCTGGAGACGGCAGGCCTCCGCCGCCAGCCGTCTCGCATCGTCGAGTCCCGCGCCATGAGCTGCGTACGCGGCGAGTGCAGTGCAAATCTGGGCATTGAGCCAATTCCGATCGCGTCTGAGCGCAACCGCGGATTCCTCGAAGTGACGAAGAGCATGCTCGAACTTCGAGTCGCGTAGATCGACGAGGGCGCGCATCGCCGATGCCATCGCCTCGAGGTCGACAGGGCCGGCCGACCGAGCATCGTCGAGAGCCCCGTCGAGGAGCTGGTCCGCAACCGGATCCGCCCGCAACACCGCGTTGACGCCACCGAACATGCCGGCAAGCGCTGCGCCGGCGTGGTCTCCGCGATCGACGAACTGCTCTCGGGCCGAGGCGAGCAGGTCGGCGCCGCGAGCGAGTTCACCAAGGTCGACGATGCCGGCGATCACACCGACGGTTCTCGCCCGCCCGCCCTGGAACCGAGCCCATGCGAGAAGCGTGCGGCTGCCCGCTGACTCGAACGCAGCCTCGGCCCGCTCCAAACGGGCGAACGCATGGTCGTAATCGACGTTGAAGGCAGAGGCCACACCGGCAGCCATCTCGAGACGCGGGTCTGCGTCCTCACCGGAGGTGGCGCTCACCTCGTGGACCCACCGTGCGGCCTCCTCCGAGTGACCCTGCGTCGTCCAATAGGGCATCAAAACCTGGACCATTGCAGAAGCCAGACTGGATGTGGGGGCGATCCCGTTTTCCCCATCACCGTCGAGGGCCAGCCTCAGGGCAGCGCGCATGTTGTCGTGGTCGGCGTCGAGGGCGTCCACCGCCTCCGCCGTGCCGACGTACATCCGAGGGCCGTGCTGTATCGCTCGCCCGGCGAAATACCCGCGGTGGGCTTCCAGCAGCCAGCGACGCTCATCGGGGTCGAGCGTCTCCAGGGAGGCTCGACGGACGCTCTCCAGCATCGAGAATCGGACACCGGAGTCGCGGTGATCCACCAGCAACACCGACTTCGTGACGAGGCGGTCGAGGAGCCCATCCAGCGTGGCGCGGTCCAGCGATCCGCCTGAGCACAGGTCGAGTGCCGCCATGCGGTCGAACCCTCCCCGGAACACTGCGAGTCTTTCGAGAGCGTGACGCTCGTCGTCCGCCAGCAGCCCGAGGCTCCAGGTGATCGCCTGGTGCCAGCTCCGATGATGTTCGATGCCGTCGGTCGTGTCCTGGATTCGAACCTCGTCGCCACGCTCGAGCGCCGTCAGGATCTCAGGGATCGATCGCGACTCGCAGAGGGTGGCGGCGAGCTCGATCGCCAGCGGGATTCCGTCGAGATGTCTGCATATCCGGCCGATGTCCACCGTGTGTCGGTCAAGATCCGCACGCGTTCGCTCTCCAGCTCGTTCCTTGAACAACAAGACCGCCTCGGACCCGCCGAGGTCTTCCGGCCAATTGGAGGCCGGCACGGTCAGGGGCGCCAGCTGCCACACAACCGCCCCTGGCACCCGCAGCTCGTGTTGCGACGTCGTCATCACCCGGACTCCGGCGGATGTGGCCGTCAGGTCGCGTGCCATGGCCGAGGCTGCTTCGGCGACGTGTTCGCAGTTGTCGAGGACGATGAGGAGCGACCGATCGAGGACCGCGGCCCTCACCGCCTCGAGGGCCGTGACCCCGGCCCGCGGGCCAGTGCCGATCGCGGCCGCAACGGTCACCGGGACCATCGCCGGATCCGAAACGTGTGCCAGAGACACGAACGCGGCGCCGTCGCGAAGCGAGTCGCCGACGGCGCGGGCGACCCGGAGCGCCAGGCGTGACTTGCCAACCCCTCCCGGGCCGATGACAGACACCAGGCGATGGTCCCGTACCAGTTCGGTCACCGACTCGAGGTCGAGACGACGCCCCACAAAGGTCGTGGTCTCTGCGGGAAGGGTGATTCTCGAGATCGGGTCGAGGCCCGGATCACGTGACAGGATGGCGTCCTCGAGCTCGACCAGCTCCTTCGACGGGACCAGCCCGGTCTCGGCGAGATGCTCGGTAGCGGCTCGGAAGACCCGGAGGGCCTCGGCCTGACGTCCACTCCGGTAGAGGGCGAGCATCAGCTGCTGCCACCGGAGCTCGCGCGTGGGCTCCTCGTCGACCAGTCGATGGAGCCGCCCGACATCGAGGCTGCCCATGGCAAGCTGAGCCTCGGACAGCAACTCCTCGGCTCGCGCACGGGTCTCCCGGAGCTCGGCCGCGAGCGAGTCGAACGGCGGTACGTACCCGAGGCCTCCAAACGGTTCGCCCCAGATCGACACCGCCTCGGTGAGAAGCGTGGCGGCCGCCGAGGGCTCGTCGGCGGCAAGCGCCCGCTCTCCCCGCCTGATGAGATCCAGCATCCGTGAGCTGTCGAGTTCGTCTGTGCCGAGCCGAAGGCGATACCCATCGGCGCTGGTCTCGATTCGGTCAGGGTCAGAGCCCCGGTTTCGCATCCAGGTCCGCAATCTCGAGACCTCGACGTGCAATGTGGACCGCGCGGCTCCCGTCTCCCCCCACACGGAATCGATCAGCACATCGGTGGGGACTGCGCGATTGGGAGTCGCGGCGAGCGCCGCCAGGAGCGCACGGCCATTGCCGCGAGCCTCCACGGCAGCACCGTCGTCGGTCTCGATCCCGACGACACCTAGCACTCTGATTCGCACCCTCCGGAACCCTCCAGGGTCGCCGGGAATGCTAGACACCCGAGACGGACGGCATCATGCCATCGCACGGACGGCAGTCGTCGGTCTGGTTGAAGCCGAGGGGGGGCGGGCCAGGCACCCCTGCCGGCACCGCCTCCCCTCGCCCCCTCGAGCCACCGATCGACGCCACCGTCCACCACCGAAAATCGGCTCACCCCAAAGCGCGGAACCGGCATCGACCGATGCCGACATCTTGACGAGAGACCCTTACACACGGCTTACACCCCCACGCACGGTGCCGCCGTGCCCTCTACGCTCCGGCCCGGGCATGGAGGAGGTGCGAACTGACCAAGGTGGCAGTTCTCGGCGGAGGGCCCGCCGGGCTGGCGGCAGCGTGGTATCTGGCTGAGAGCGATCCGACACTCGAGATCACCGTCTACCAGCAGGGTTGGCGGCTCGGCGGCAAAGGCGCATCGAGCCGCGGCCCCGCCGGCAGGATCGAAGAGCACGGCATCCATCTCTTCGGGAACTTCTACGGCAATGCCCTCGGCATCGTCAGGCAGGCCCTTTCCGACACCGGACGATCACTCGGTGAGGAATTGCTTCCCAACAACCTGCACCTCTCTCTCCATCCGGAATCGGGCAGACGGTTCTCTCTCCGTGTGGCTCAAGCGGACAGCAGTCCACCGGAGGACGCCGCTGACAACATCCGCCCGGACTTCCTGATTCGCAAGCTGTACGAGGCCTTCATAGAGGCTGTGGTCGGCATGAGCGAGGTCCCGCCGGGTAGACCGACCTGGCGGAACCGCGCCTCTGCATGGTTGCGGAAGTCGCTCGCCGATCGCTTGACCGCCAACGTGGCCACCAGCCGCGCGGCTCGGCGACTGGAAGCGGCGCCTCCTTCGGCCGGAGACCCGTCGGTCGATGCCGCGCAGTACCGGGAGGCGCTCGATGCCGTCATGTGGCTGAGGGTCGTGGTCACCGCGACCGGATGGCTGTCGAGGCTCTCCCCCAAAGCCGAGATCCGTCACGCCCAGGTGGAGCTCTTGTACACCGCCCTGAAGGGAGCCCGTGCGGACCGGGTGTTCGAGGCCGGGATCGAGACCATCGACCGGTTCGAGCATTTGGAGTGGCTTCGCCTCCACGGGGCATCCGAACGCACGCTGAAGTCACCGGTCGCCCGGTCCATCGCCAACATCTGCTTCCAGTTTCGGGGGGGAGACGCCACCAACGGTCCAGACATGTCCGCCGCTGCCTTCCTCACGTTCCTGCTTCGCCAGCTGGCGGCACCCGGCCCGAACTTCTGGTACTTCCGGCGCGGCACCGGCGAAAGTGTCATCCTTCCGATCTACGAGGCGCTCGCCCGCCCGCCCGAGGGATCGCGGCGCCGACCGGTGAGATTCGAGTTCTTCACCCGCGTGATCGACGTCGTCCCCAGCACGGACGACGAGGGCAATCCCATCGTGTCGTCCATCGTGTTCCGCCGCCACGCCCGACCCATCGACACCCACTACGACCCCATAGTCGATCGTGCAGGCCTTCGACACTGGCCCCCGGAACCGTTGTACGACCGCCTCCACCCCGACGACCGCGACCGGATCCGTGGCCGAGACCTCGAGGATTGGTACGCCTTGCTTCCGGACGAGCCAGGAACCGACGAGCGGCTCGAGCTCGGCAGGGATTTCGACATCGCGGTCATGGCGATTCCGCCTCCCGCCCACCCATGGACGTGTCCGAGCCTCCTGAAGGACCAGGCATGGCGCGCCATGGTCGACGGATTGGAGTTCATCGCGACGCAAGGAGCTCAGCTCTGGCTCGAAGACACCCCAGAGACCCTCGGTCTGCCCGGCTCGCCCTATCGATCGGACCCGGAACGCTGGTCGACCGCCGAGTGGCTCGACCCGTTCTCGTGCTGGGTCGACTACTCCGACCTGATCCAAGAGGAGACGTGGGGACAGCGCCGACCGCGAAGTCTGTTGTACTTCTGCGGTCCGCTCGCGCATCGAGATCCGTTCCCGGACCCGGCTCGCGGTGAGCGTCCCGGATTCGGCGCGGAAGCCCAGACCCGGGTCGCGCGCCACACCAACCGGATGCTGCTCGACATCGAGCCGCTCCTGCCGGGTGCCACCCTGGGCGGCTCCTTCGACTACGCCAAGCTCGTAGATCACGATGCGAGTCGGAATACGGCCGGCCCGGACCGGCTGAACAGTCAATATCTCCGAGCCAACGTCGTCCCCACGGAGCGCTACGGGCTTGCACGCCCCAACGACATGGGCAATCGAAGGTCTGCCTGGGAGTCGGGGTTCGGCAACCTGGTGCTGGCGGGCGACTGGACCAACACCGGGTTCAACATCAACTCGTTCGAAGGGGCCGCGATCTCCGGCGCCCTGGCCTCGTTCGCCGTGACAGGCACACCGGCCCCTGCCTCGATCATCGGCTACGACTTCCTCCGACCCACGGGTGGGCCGCGCCCGCCACCGGGTTGGCGCCCCGTTGCGGAGTCGTACTGAAGCCCTTGGCGCTCCGGTCAGCCGAGAGCCAGGCGTCGTGCCAGGAACGCAACCATACGCTCCCATGCCTGCCCGGCCGCCTCCGGATCGAAGGCATCGCGGCCCTCTTCGAAGAACCAGTGAGAGGCACCGGGGTATCGGTGGGTTTCGACCTCGAGGCCGACGAGCGCCATGGTCGCCTCCATGAACGCCGCCTCGTCGTCGGGCACGAGTTGGTCGCTGTCGGCCAGGTGTAGCTGGTACCCGGCTTCCGCCCCTTCGAAATCGATCGATTGGGTGCCGTAGAAGGACACGACCGCCGTGATGGTCTCCGGGATCCGCACCGACGCCCACAGCCCGAGCGACGCTCCCATCGAGAAGCCCACGACCGCAATGCCCTGTTCGGGGTCTGCGGCGCGGCTCTGCACCAGCTTGGCCGAGCTCAGCACGAGGCGGGCCAGGTGGTTGGGGTCGGCATCGGCCAGGTGCTGCTCGGCCAGCTCCGGGACCTCGAAGACCGCACCCTGATTCAGGTCGGGCGCGAGGACCGTGAACCCTTTCTCGGAGATTCGATCGGCGAGTCTTCGGAAGAAGGGCGAGAGGCCCCACCACGAGTGCAAGAGGAGAACTCCGGGACCGGTTCCGGTGGGCGGGGTGACGAAGTAGGCGGAATCGCTCACCGTTGCGAGCGTACCGCGCAGGGCACCCTTGTCGACGCCGGCGTGGAGTAGCGTCGGGGTCGATGGTCTGGTTCCGAAGACGTTCCACACCGTGGGTGCTTCTGGTCTTGCACGCGCTCGGCGGAAGCTGCGCCGCCGGGCTGGCGACCGTGATCTGGATGATGTTCCGGCAGGGTCGGGACCCGATTCCCTGCTTCCTCGATGCGTGCGAGACCGAGATGGCGGTCGCCGCCGTGCTCGTGACCGGAACCTACTTCGCTGCCAGTGTCGGTGCCGGCGCCGCACTCGGCCTGAGCGAGATGACCGGTGCCGGCTCGACGCGGATTCGGTCTTGGATGGCGTTCGCAGGTCCCCCGGCGCTCTGGGTGGTGGTGTTCGCGTCCGTTGCGTGAACGCCCCCGACCTCGATCACTCCGACGGCACCCACACCTTCGCAACGAAGTTCGGGCCCAGGAGACGAGCCCTGGAGATCGCGACCTCGCCAAACGCGACATCGGCCTGCTCCTTGGCACCGAAGAACTGCGAGAGCGTGAACGGAAAGTGCCCGGCATCCCAGATCTCGTTCTTGTCGTCGTCGCTCTCGCGCACCGTTGCCGCGCCCCATGCCGCCAGTTCTCCCGGTCCCTCCGTACCCACCGGCCAATAGAAGGCCACGGATCGGTTTTCCCGCAGATTGCGGAACTTCTTCGAACCCGGCCGGGTTGCGATCCACAGTGTGCCCGGCGAGAACCCCGGTGCGACCGCCGACACATGCGGACGACCATCGGCATCGGCGGTTCCCAAGTACGCGACCCACGAGATCGCTTGGGCAGCACTCACGAACTCATCCCAGTCCATATCAGCGAGCATACGCTCGACTCGAATATGCACGCCGGCGCGCTCCATACACTGGGTGTCCGTGTCCGACGCATTCGCTCCGCTGCGAGTACCCCGATACCGAGCCCTGTGGGTGGCATCGGTCTTTTCCAACATGGGCTCGTTCTTCCAGACCGTGGCCGCGTCATGGCTGATGAAAGATCTCACGGACTCGTCGGCCACCTGGGTCGGTCTGATGGTGGCCTCGAACATGCTGCCGCTGCTGTTCCTCGCCCTCATATCCGGGGTCGTCGCCGACACCTTCGACCGAGCCAAGGTGATGCTCGCCTCCCAGGTGGCGATGGGTGGCGGGGCGGCAGCCATGGCGGTGCTCACCGCGACCGGAGTCATCACACCCGGCCTCCTGTTGGCACTCGGACTGCTGATGGGCGTGGGGATGGCCTTCAACCTGCCTGCATGGCAGTCCCTGGTGCCCGATCTCGTCCCGCGTGGGATGCTGGCCAGCGCAGTCGCCCTCAATTCCGCCGGCTTCAACGTCGCCAGAGCGATCGGGCCGGCGCTCGGTGGCATCATCCTCGCCACCGCCGGCCCAGCGCTCGGGTTCGGACTGAACGCGGTCAGCTATCTCGGCGTGATCGTTGTGTCGTCGGTGCTCGCGCAGCGGTTGGTGACCCCCGAGCGCGATCAGACCTCCATCACCAGCGCGATCTCCCAGTCGATCCGCTTCGCTCGTTTCACTCCGGCGTTCCGCCGGCTCCTGGTATTGGTCTCGTTGTTCGCTCTCACCTCGGCCTCGGTGCAGTCGGTGCTGCCCAACCGAACCTCGGAGCTGGGCGGGGGCGAGACGATGTACGGACTCCTGCTCGGGGCCATGGGAGCCGGCGCCTTGATCGCAGCGGTCATCCGAAAGCGTCTGTCCGATCGGCTCGGAGCCAGAGCCGTTCCCGCGACGGTGACGCTGTTCGGCCTCGCCGGTATGACCGTGGGGCTCGCTCCTTCGGTGTGGGTGGCCGGAGGGGCGATGATCCTGTCTGGGCTCGCATGGGTCCTCACGCTCACGACCTTGAATGCGTCCAGTCAGATGATGGCACCGGAGTGGATCCGGGGACGGGCGATGAGCCTCTACACGCTGGCGTTCTCGGGTGTCTTCCCGATCGGCTCGATCATCGCGGGAGCGCTGGCCGACCTCATCGGAGCGGGACGATCCATGACAGTCCTCACGGCCGCCACGACCTTCCTCGGCGTGATGGCACCGCGGTTCCGGCTGCCGATCCTGGGCGAGATCGAATCTCCCGAGTTCAACGAGGATCGCCCGACTCCAACCCATGTCGACACGGAGGGAGGACCGGTGATGGTCCTCAACACCTGGACCATATCCCGCACCGATCTCGAGCCCTTCCTGGAGTTGATGAGCGACATCCGCCTCATCCGGTTGCGCACCGGTGCCTATCGCTGGCGTCTGTACCGGAACGCCGAGGATCCGCACCGTCTCAGCGAGATGTTTCTGTGCCGCTCGTGGGAAGAGCATCTCGCTCAGCATCGACGCATCGACGACGCCTCGGCCGCGCTCATCCGCAAGGCCCGTGCCTTCGCCACCGACGGAGGTCCCACCAGCCGTCATCTGGTGGCCGTGGACGTCGACCATCCGGAGGACTGGGAACCTCTCATCGTTGCCCACGAGGAGTACCACCGCGTCGACGGGTCTGTTCCCCTCGATCGATGATCGAGCAAACGAGCAACGTCCACGTCATGACGGCGTGGGGACGAATCGGGTGAGTACAGCGAGCTCTCGGAGCACCCTCGATGACCGAGACGGCAGACCAGCCCTGTCCGATGGCTTGCTCGACTCCTAGCCTCCGGGCATGGAGTACACCAGCATCACCTATGCGGTAGAAGGACGCATCGCCACGATCACCCTCGACCGGCCCGATCGGTTGAACGCCATCGACGAGCAGATGCCGGCGGAGATCGCCTCGGCGGTGGCCGCTGCAGAGGCCGACGATCAGGTGCACGTGGTGGTTGTGACCGGTGCTGGCCGATCTTTCTGTTCCGGCTACGACCTGAAGGAGTACGCCGAGCGCTCCGACGCCCCCTACAGCCAAGACATGCCGTGGGACCCGATGGTCGACTTCCGGATGATGTCGGGGAATACTCGACACTTCATGTCGCTGTTCCGATCGGACAAGCCGACGGTCGCCAAGGTACGGGGCCACGCCGTCGCAGGCGGTTCCGACATCGCCCTCGCCTGTGACATGGTCGTGATGGCCGAAGACGCGTTGATCGGATACCCGCCAGCCAGGGTGTGGGGTTGCCCCACGACTGCAATGTGGGTCTATCGCATCGGTGCAGAGCGAGCCAAGCGCATGCTGTTCACCGGAGACCTCATCGACGGAGCCGAAGCGGCACGTATCGGCCTCGTGCTCGAGTCGGTGCCCGAGTCGGATCTGGACGAGCGAGTAACGAAACTGGCCACTCGCATGTCGGAGGTTCCCCGGAACCAGCTCATGATGCAGAAGCTGATGATCAACCAGGCCTTCGACAACATGGGGCTCGCTTCCACTCAGATGATCGCAACGCTGTTCGACGGGATCACCCGCCACTCACCGGAAGGCGTGTGGTTCAAGGAACGAGCCGAACAGGTCGGGTTCCGGCAGGCGGTACACGAACGGGACTCCGGCGGCCCGATCGCGCCAGGTGTGAGCAGATGATCGACGTCTACGTCGAAGTGGGGTCCAAGAGGGCCTTCGCCATGATCCGATGGTGGCCGGGGTGGGGCCGCTCGGGCAGGACTGCCGACGCCGCCATCGAGACCCTCGCCGCCTATCGCCCAAGGTACGAGAGGGTGGCGTCCGGCGCCGGTCTGGTTGTGCCACCCGGCCCACTCGAGGTCGTGCTGGAGATCGAAGGTGGTTCGACGACAGATTTCGGCGCACCCGGTGCCGTTGCCGACTTCGATCACAACCACCTGACCGGCGACGAGACCCGGCGTCAACTCGCTCTGCTCCATGCCGCGTGGGATTCCTTCCACGCCCTGGCGGCGGCTGCGCCAGAAGCACTCACGAAAGGGCCCAGGGGTGGTGGACGCGACACCTCGAAGATCGTGGAACATGTCGCCGGCGCCGAACATGCCTACGTGCAGAAGATCGGCGTGCGCGCCGGCACGCGACCGCTGTCGGAGCTACGGGCGGAAACGGCCGACCGCCTGCTGTCCCTGGCCGACCAACCCGAGCACACCAGGTGGCCGCCGGCGTATTTCATCAGGCGGTCCGCGTGGCACGTGGTCGACCACTTGTGGGAGATCGAGGACCGTTCTCCCATCTGACGGTCCAGCCGGTCTCCACCGCCGATCAATGCTCGATGGCACCCAGGGTGGGTGCTGCCGAGGAGCGAGGTACGCCTGCGATGTCGAGAGGCACCCGGTCGTCGAGCCGTTCTCCGGCCCCGATCGCTGCGCTTCCCTCGGTGGGCGTGAAGCGGGAGACGGCGTCGGCCACCGATGCAAGCCCTGCGTAGGACGGATCGACCACCACACCGTCGCTGCCTGGCGCGGAGACGTCGAAGACCTGGGGGAACGCCGGGACGAGTGGCGTCGGCGACCCCGAATCGTGGAACGGACCGAACCAACCCTGTGGCCCGAACCGAATGTTCTCCGCGTCACAATCGTTGCGGGCGTATTGGGGGTCGCCGCCCGTTCCGATGACGAGATTGTTCGAGATGTCGATGTCGGTGTTGGAAGACAGCCCGGCCATGTCGGTGTTGCCGCACGACAGCCTGAAGATGGCGAAACCCGTCTGGGTGACGATCGTGTTGTGATACACCCTGCCGTCGTATACACCCCGAATCTCGACCGCAGAGTCGGTGAAATCTGCGATCACGTTGTTGCGTGCCGTCTGATCGACGCCCTCCCAGTCCGGCCATGACGGGTTGAAGAACCCGAATCCGGTGTTCCCGCCGAGTTGAAGGGCGGCGTTCTGGGTGATCCCACGGATGAGGTTGCCTTCGATGAGCACGTGATCTGATCCGCCTTTGAAGAAGACGCCGTGGCTTCCCGGTTCGTTGTCGTGGATGTAGCTGTCGCGAACCACCGCATACGATGCGCCGACCCCGTCGATGACCGCGTTCGCCAACGACTCCGACACGTCGACGTCTTCGATGTACACCCGGGAGACTCCGGCCGCCTCGTCGTTGTTGCGGTTGACCTTGATGGCCGCCCCCGGCCCGTCCCGGAGATCGTGAATGTGGAGGTCGCGCACGACGATGTTCGAGATCGTCGTTTCCTCCGGAGCGATGTGCAGGTTGTTGCCGCTGCCGTCGACGATCTCGAGGTGCTCGAGCAACACGTAGGAGCCCGAGATCCTGAGCTCGCCATGCCCGTCGAGGTCGATCACGGGGCGGCTCCCTTCGGCGCCCCGGATGGCGATCCACTCGGTTTCGGTTCCAGGACTCCGGACCATCAGGTTCCCCATGGTGTTGACGTGGGTTCCCCCTGCCAGCTCGACGATGTCTCCCGGTCGGAGATCGGCGAGCGCCTCTGCGAGGGTGGGTGAGCCACCTGGAGTGACCGTCACAACCCGCCTCCCGAGTCCGACCGGCTCTGGAGTGGCGTACCAGGCCGGGTCGGCCGGCTCAGGACGTATCGGGTCCAGCATGAGCGCTCGCGCCAAGAAGGTCGCCATCTGGGCTCGGCTCACCAGATCATCGGGACAGAAACGATCGTTGTCGGGCGGGTTGCAGCCAAGCGTGATCTCCGCGCCGGCCAGAGCCTCGATGTCTCGTTCGAAAACCGAGGCGCCCGTGTCGACGAAGCGACCGGCCGATCCCGCCGGGTACGCGAATGCCCGAACCAGAAAGGCTGCCATCTGCCCACGGGTCACGAAATCGCCCGGGCAGAAGCGATCGTTGGTCGGGGGGTTGCATCCGAGCGTGATCCCGGCGGTCGCGAGCCGATCGATGTCGCCTTCGAACACGGATTCGCCGTCGTCGAAGAACAGGTCGGAGCCCCCACCCGCCTCCAGCTTCAGCGCCCTCCTCAGGAAGGCGGCCATCTGACCACGCGTCACCGGTTCATCGGGGCAGAACCGGTCGTTGTCGGGTGGATTACATCCCCGTGTGATGCCCTTGGCGGCCACGGCCTCGATGTCGCCCTCGTGAACCGAGCCGTCGTCGTCGGCGAACGAACCGCTGTAGGCCGCGGCCGGCGCTGCGAACGCGAATACGAGCAGCAACACACCGACGCGTACGACGTTCCCCCGGCGCGACATGAGGGCACGATAGTTTCGGCCCGCAACTCCGTCGAAGGGCCGCTTCAGATCACCGCGGCCTCGACGAGACTCCTCCCCCTGCCGGGCGATGCATCGAGACGCCTGCGGATGCCCGCCGAATCGAGGAGGTGAGCAGACTGGTGCTCTGCCGCCGTCCCGTAGCGCCTGAGCTCGGACCGTTCCACGCCGATGGCGCCGAGGCGAACCGGCAATCCCTCCAACGCCTCCACGATGGCCGGGATCGTCGAGCCTTGCAGATAGGGCTCGACAACGGTCACCGAGCGGCCGGCTCGCCGACGGAGACCATCGGCATCGAGCGGCGCCACGGTCGACGCATACAGCACTGACACGTCCAGGTCGGCCACCGCCTGCAGCACCGGATCGAGCATCGGGCCGATCGCAAGAATCGTTCGGGCGTCGCGACCACCCACGCGCACGGGTCGAATGCGGCCGTCCGCCGGGAAAGGCACGTCGTTGGCAGCGTCGGACAGTCGGAGATACTCGACGCTGTCGGTGCGGGCTGCGCGGCGCATCAGCTCGACCACCTCGTCGGGATGACCGGGGACGTGGATCGACACAGCGGGAAGAGTCGACAGGAGGGCCACGTCCTCCGGAGCCTGATGTGTGCGACCTTCTCTGGATGCGTCGTAGCTCCCGCCTATGCCGACCAACGCGGCGCCGACTCCCTGGTGGACCAGGTCGAGCTTGATCTGTTCGAAGGGCCGTTCGACGAGGAAGGGAGCGTATGAGTGAACGAATGGCCGGAGCCCCTCCAACGCCAATCCCGCCGCGACCCCGATCATGGCCTGCTCGCGGATGCCGAGGTTGAAGACTCGCTCGGCTGCTTCGTGGGCGTCGAAACGCCCGGCGCCGATGTCGGCGGTGACCACCGCGGTGTGTGGTTGCGTGGTCAGAAGCTCGGACATCGTGGCTGTGAATGCATCACGCATGGTCATGCCGCCACCTCCGCCACCACTGCGTGCGGCGCCTCATGGCGGCTGCCGAGCGCCGAGGCGATCGCGCGATGGTCCCGCCCGTCGACGGCGGAGACCTTCCAACCTTCGATCTCGAAACGCTTGCCCAGCCCCCCGGGCCAGCCGAGGGAGGAGGAATCGTTGTCCACCACGACGACCGTCAGACCGCCGAGGCCGAGACGTCCCGCTATCGCGATCGCCTCGTGATTGCTGCCTTCGTCGAGCTCGCCATCGCCGACCAGGCAGAACACACGAGGTTCGGTGAGGCCTTGCGCCCGTAGGGCCAACGTTGCGCCGACAGCGATGGGGAACCCGTGTCCCAGCGAACCCGACGAGATCTCGACGCCGGGAATCAGGACCCGGTCCGGGTGATTCCCAAGAGGTGACCCGAACTCCCCGAATGACTCCAGCCATTCGACGGGAAAGAACCCCTTCGCCGCCAGCACTGAATAGTACGCCTGTGGACCGTGGCCTTTGGAGAGCATGAACCGGTCGCGGTCCGCAGAGGCCGGGTCTTCGGGGTCGATCCGAAGCACTTGGTCGTACAGCACCCAGATGACGTCGAGCGTCGACGTTGCGGCCCGCTCGTGTTTGGCGTCGCCCGACTGCATGTCCATGAGCCGAACGAGGTCGCCGTATTCGTATTCGAGTTGTGTGGTCATCCACCGAAGGTACGACTTCAAGTTCACTTGAAGTCAAGGGGGTATGGTGGGTTTCATGGACCATCTCACGATCGGCGAACTCGCCCGTCGGGCGGGGGTCGCCAGCTCTGCTCTCCGATACTGGGAGTCGGAAGGTCTGATCACGTCCGAGAGAACCGACGGCAATCAGAGGCGGTTTCACCGTGCAACGTTGCGAAGGGTCTCGCTCATACGCGCCGCCCAGGAGGCAGGCCTCACACTCAAGGAAGTCGCCGACGCACTCGAGACCCTCCCACACGACCGGGCCCCGACCAAGGCGGACTGGGAGCGCCTGTCGCGGTCATGGAAGGATCGGATCGACCATCGCATCGCCGAACTCGCCGCGCTCAGGGACCAGCTGACCAGTTGCATCGGCTGCGGCTGCCTGTCGCTCAGGAGTTGCGGGATCTTCAACCCCTCGGATCGCGCCGCCGACCTCGGTAGCGGCCCGCGCTACCTGCTCGGCGACTCGCCCGACCACCCGCGATCAGGTGCAACGCGCTCGCGGTCTGCGGGGTTCTTCTAGGTGATGGACGGACTGTGCGACCGCCTGGCAGATGACCTCGACGCGGCATTTCCCGACCTCGTGCGGGAGATGCGGGATCCGCTGTACTCCGGCCTCCGCCGGATTCACGGGGCTGACGCCGAAGACCTCACGCAGGAGGCGTTCATCCGCGCCTACAGGGCGCTGCAGGGATACGACGCCGCGCGGATCCGCGAACTGCGGCTCGCCGGTTGGATGTGGACGATCGCGCTCAACCTGGGCCGCAACGCCCTTCGGGATCGGGCGAGGCGCCCGATACCGGTGGAGCTGGGGGTCGACCAGCACGGCCGGGACGACCCCGAACCCAACGACGACGCAGCATGGGGGCGTCGGTTCGGAGCCCTGACCGATGTACAGCGACGGGCGGTGGTCCTACGGCACGTCGTCGGACTCTCGGTGGCCGAGACGGCCGAAGCCCTGGACCGTCCGGAAGGGACCGTGAAGGCCGACGTCCACCGCGGGCTGGAGAAGCTGAGAACGATGATGGAGGCAGAGACATGAACATCGAAGACACCCTCGCCTCGCTGCGGATGCAGGCCCCCGCCTCCATCGAGTCGGGAACCCTGCTCGGCACCGGACTCGCCGACGGGTACGCCGAGTTCGACTCTCCGGTGGGAACGGTGATCGTCACCTTCAACCCGATCGGCGTGTCGTCGGTCGACCTGGCCGACGACGACCCTGTCTCCCGATTCGCCGAAAGGTTCGGACGTCCCCTCTACGCAGCGCGTCCGCCCAAGGGCTGGGACACCCGCATCAACCGCGCCATCGAACGAGGCACGCCCGGAGACCTCCCCGTCGACTTGCGGTCCCGCAGCGCCTTCCAACAGTCGGTGCTGGAAGTCACCGCCACGATCCCCAAGGGGGAGGTGCGTCCATATGGGTGGCTCGCCAAGGAAGTCGGAAATCCCGGTGCCGTCCGGGCAGTGGGATCGACCATGGCCCGGAATCCGGTGCCGTTGATAATCCCATGTCACCGGGTCGTCAGGACCGACGGACACATCGGCAATTACTCGCTGGGAGGCCCCGGCAACAAACGGTCGCTCCTGGCCGAGGAAGGCGCAGACCCCGGCGACCTGGAATCGCTCGCGTCCCGGCACATCCGGTACTGGGGCTCGGACACAACCGGGATCTACTGCCACCCCACATGCCGCAACGCCCGTCGCATCACCGACGCCCACCTGGTGGAGTTTCGCTCGGCCGGCGAAGCGGCCGCAGCCGGGTACCGGGCGTGCAAGGTGTGCCGTCCCTGACGAACCATGTCAGGCCGGTTCGTTGCCCGGCTTCCACTTGATGCCGCAGCCCATCGACGGGCGCTGCTCGTCCGGCAACCCCTCACCGCTGAGCACGGCGTCGATCGCGGCTCTGAGATCGGACCCGGTGACGGGCACGTCGTTGCTCGGTCGGGAGCCATCGAACTGACCGCGGTACACGAGCCTGCGGTCGGCGTCGAACAGGAAGAAGTCGGGCGTGCACGCCGCCCGATAATCCTTGGCGGCCTGCTGGGTCTCGTCGTAGAGCACGGGGAACCGGAAATCCAACTCGTCCGCAGATTTCGCCAGAGCCGCAGGCGCATCGTCCGGGTACTGCTCGGCGTCGTTGGAGCTGATCGCCACCAGGTCGATGGCGGCATCCTCGTAGTCGCGTCCGAGCGCAACGAGCCCTTGACGCACGTGCAGGACGTACGGACAGTGGTTGCAGATGAACATCACCAACAGGGGGCCCGCCGACAGGTCATCGATCGACAGGTCGGCACCCGTCCTGACGTCGGGCAGCTCGAAGTGGGGCGCCTCGGTGCCCAATGGCAGCATCAAAGAGGTCACGGCCATGGCTTCTCCTCAACTCGGGGTCTGCCCGGCACCCTAGAGCGCCAACGGCGATATCCGACTCACGTCGGGTTCAGCATCTACCCTCCAGCCGATGCGTCCTCGATGGCTGATACTGGCCGGCTTCAGCGCCGCCGCCCTGGTCTCCTGCAGCGGGTCCGCCTCGGACGCGGTCGAGGTTCGGATGCTCGACAACACGTTCGCACCGAACGTCGTGGAGGTGGACGTCGGGGAGGTGGTGCGGTTCTCGAACGTCGGCCGCAATCCGCACAACGCCCTCGCCGCCGACGGCTCGTTCTCGACGCTGACTCCGGAAGGCGGCAACCAGGAGTCCGGTGAATTCGCAGACATCACCGTCGACGAGCCCGGCGTGTACCAGTTCTACTGCTCGCTCCACGCCACGCAGAACGATGATGGCGACTGGGAGGGGATGGTCGGCACGCTCGTGGTCGGCGACGCCGCCGCAGCGGCCGATGTCGTGGGTGGGGCAACGGCGGCACCCTCCGAATGGTCGGGGCAGACCAGGGCGGTACCCGAGGACTATCCGACGATCCAATCGGCGGTCGACGCCGCGGCGCCCGGAGATCTGGTGCTGGTGGGGCCTGGCGTGTACAGGGAGGCCGTCTCGGTGACGACGCCTGGTCTGGTGATCCGGGGTACCGACCGAAACGAAGTGATCCTGGACGGCGAGTTCACGCGAGAGAACGGTATCGCCGTGACTGCCGATGGCGTGGCCATCGAGAACATGACGGCCCGCAGCTACACGGTCAACGGGTTCTTCTGGAACGGGGTCACCGGCTATCGGGGGTCCTATCTCACAGCCATCGACGATTGGGTCTACGGCGTCTACGCCTTCGATTCGGTGGATGGCCTGTTCGAACACTCCTATGCGTCCGGCGCCTGGGACGCCGGTTTCTACATCGGCCAATGCGACCCGTGCAACGCAGTGGTCACAGACGTGCTCGCCGAATTCAACGGACTCGGATACTCGGGCACCAACAGCTCGGGCAACATCTTCATCGTGAACTCCGAGTGGCGGAACAACGTGGCAGGGATCGTCCCGAACACCCTGGATTCCGAACTGCTGCCGCCGTCCAACAATGTCGTTGTTGCGGGCAACTACATCCATGACAATGGCGAGACCGAGCGGGCACCCAACCGGACCGCCGAGTGGTCGGGCTTCGGCAACGGGGTGATCCTCGCCGGAGCTCGAGACTCCGTCGTCCGCAACAACCTCATCATCAACAACGCCACCTCCGGAGTCCAGGTGGTGTCGATGATCGACGCCAGCTTCTGGCCCTCAGGAGGCAACGAGGTACGAGACAACGTGATCGCAGGATCCGGTCGATCAGACCTGGCCCTGGGAGGTCCGGTCGAACAAGGATCGTGCTTCGAGGGCAACGACGCTTCGACCTCCGTCCCGTTCTTCCTAGATCAGCTGCATTCGTGCGATGGCATCAACATCCCGCTCTACTACGGGCTGGCAGCCTCGTCGGATGCGCTGGGACGGATCGCCCAGGTGAACCATGGACAGAACACGATTCTCGAACACGGTGATGCGCCCAAGCCCACGCTCGACTTCGAAGGGCTCCCGGGAGGTGCCGACGCCGCCGTGCTTCCGGCCGTCAACGTCTTCGCGACTCTCGACTTCGAGCCCGATGACATCACGACTCCCACACTTCCCTCGGGCGTGGAGTTCGACGCCCGCCGCCCCGTGATCTTTGGCATCGCGGTCGACGGCGGCTTCTGGCCGGTGCTGATGGGCGCTCTCCTGTGGTGGATACCGCTGGCCGCGTGGATGCTCGGCGGCATCTGGGCATTGGCTCGGATCTGGACTGGAGAACGCTCCACGCTCGCCAGACTCGCCTGGTCGCTGGTGGTGATCGTCGTACCAGCCCTCGGGGTGGTCCTGTTCGCGGCGATCGGTGACCGGGAGCGGCGGCTACGACGACGGCTGGCGGCGGCGCTCGGAGGGACCATGGTGTGGCTCGGGGCGGTCGCCGCGGCGCTCATCGTCGGAGGTGTCCTCTGAGCGATTCAAAGCGGCCAGACGGTGAGCAGACTCGAGGGCTCACTCGACGCCAGGCGATCAAGCGACTCGGGTCGGGTGGCGCCGGTCTGCTGGGCGCCGGAATGGTGGTCGGATCCGTCGGCACCCACGCTGCAGCCCACGCTGCGACACCCGCAGACGTGGGCAGCGAGAACTACGACCGTCGAGTGTCCCATGAACTGTTGGTTGGCTCCGACGCCGGGCCCTACGCCGGCCCGTACGGGCCTCCATCGTCGGTCGGAGAGCAAGACCTGGACCAGGCGTCCTTCCCTCCTCCAACCGCCCGAGGACCGATCGAGCTCGAGATGACGGTGGTGGAACGTCAGATCGAAGTGAGCGCGGAACACACGGTCGCGGCCTGGACGTACAACGGCACAGCGCCCGGGCCCACGATCAGGGCCACGGAGGGTGAGATCGTTCGCGTACGCTTCACGAATCACACCGGACACGACCACAACCTCCATTTCCACGGACGCCACTCTCCCAACCATGACGGCTGGGAACCGGTGCCACCGGGCGGCGAGGTCGTATACGAAATCGAGGCGGGCCCGGCCGGCGTGCACCCCTACCACTGCCATACGATGCCGGTCGACCTGCACATCTCGAAGGGGCTGTTCGGGACTTTCATCGTCGACCCACAGAACGGACGACCGGACGCTCATGAAGTGGTTCTCGTCCTCAACGGATGGGATGTCGACGACAACGGCGTCAACGAGCTGTACGCATGGAACGGCATCGCCGGGTTCTACGAGAAATACCCGATCAAAGTCCCCGCCGGGGAGCCCGTGAGGGCCTACGTGGTCAACGCAACCGAGTACGACCCGATCGGATCGTTCCACCTCCACGCGGAGACCTTCGCCGTCTTCCCAACCGGGATCGGTGACGAACCGGCGTTCCACACCGACGTCATCACACTCGGCCAGATGGATCGGGCCATGATCGAGTTCACCCTTGCGGAGCGCGGCCGGTACATGTTCCACCCCCACCAACATCGAATGGCCCATCGGGGGGCGATGGGTTGGTTCTCGGCCATCTGATGGCGGGCGACCCAACCGTGACCGGGTCGCCCGACGAGACGCCAGCGCCGAGTCGTCTGCGAGCCGGCCTTTGGATCCTGCTCCCATGGATCTGGTTCGTGATTCGCGACCTGGGATCCTGGATGGAGGTTGTTGCGATCGCACTGCCGGCCATCGGGCTGGTTGCTCTCGTCGGAGCGGGATTCGAAACCCTGTCCGGCCGGCGTGGCATCCGGCAGTGGAGTCTCGCCTCGATGGCGCTGATGGCAACGACCGCCATCCTGCTCCCAAGGGTCCCCACGACGACCGCCTCCGCATCGACCGAGGTCACTCTCGTGACGGCAAACCTCACGGGCGACAACCCCCGTGCAGGTGACAGCATCGACCGCCTGCTGGCCATCGATCCCGACGTACTCGTGCTACTGGAGGCGAACGCCGATGTCGTGGCACGATCCCGGGAGATCGAGACGGCGCTTCCATTCCGCGCCCTGACCCCTGTCGTGGTGTGGTCACAGGTCGCCGTCTTCTCGCGGTACGAATTCGAGCAGCTCGAGCTCCCCGACTCGATCGACACCGACAAGATCCTGGCGTTGAGGATCGATGCCGCGGAACCGTTCACGCTGATTGCAGCCCACCTCCCCCGGCCGTGGTTGGTCCGGACACCGTCCGATGACACCCCCGCCGGGCGTCAGGCGCTCATGGTGCGTTTCGCCGACTGGATCGGCTCGCTCGACGGCCCCGTCGTCCTGGCCGGTGACCTCAACGCCACCGATCGCGGCGTCGGCTACCGCACGCTGCTCGATCAGGGCGAACTCACCGACCTCATCCGGGTGAACTGGGCGCCGACCACGTCCACGAAGTGGTGGCCGCTGCTGCTCAGGATCGACCATGTGTTGGTCCGTGGCTTCTGTGCGGCGGGGGCCGACACGGTGCCGCTGGAAGGATCCGACCACATCGGCCTAGAGGCGCGTATCGGAAGGTGTGGTTGAGCGCTCAGAAGACCGCCTGCACCACCCAGAACACGAGCATCCCGGCCAGGAAGGTCCAGGTGAAGTTCCGGGTCTTGAACGCAACCGCCACCGCCAGGATCACGGCGGACACCTCGGCCGGATCCGTGACGAACTCGACGACGCCGTCCGTCAGCAGGAGGGAGGTGATGAGTGCGGCCAGGACTGCGGGTCCGACGTTGCGGAGCAGTCGCTCCGCCCAATCGGGAAGCACCCGTTCACCCACCAGCACGATGAACGACGCGCGAGCCAGGTACACACCCATCCCCGCCAAAAGGAACACGAGGAAGGCCGTCACGGTGTCGTCCGTTCCGCCATCGCGCCGGCGACCATGCCCGCCGCTCCTCCGATCAGGATTCCACCTCGATTGGGAACGGAGGCGAACAACGAGGTCGTGACCACTGCGACGAAGGCAGCCAGCAGCGGCGGCCGCCTGACGAGGGTCGGAACCACGAGACCGATGAAGAGCAGCGGGATGCCGAACTCCAGTCCCAGACCGTCCGGAAGAAACGAACCGAGCAGCATGCCGGAGCCCATGGCCAACATCCAGGTGACGAGGGCATATGTCCCGATGCCGAGGTAGTACGACCGCCACCGCTCCGGCTCGTCCTCGCGAACCGACGTCAAGGCGAAGACCTGGTCGATGAGGAGATACGGCCCCACCCACCGGAACCACCCGGGCTGCCGTCGAAACTTCGGTACGAGCGCTCCCGAATACATGAGATGCCTGGCGTTGACGATGAGCGCCGCCGCCAGCGCGGACGCGGCCGGCGCCCCTTCCGCCAGCAGCGTGATGGAGACGAGCTGAGCGGATCCACCAAATATGAGCGGACCCGACAGGAATCCAGCCCAATTGGGGATGTCCGACTCGGCGACCGTCACGCCCAGGATGACACCGAACGGGAAGGTCCCGAGGAGCAGGGGCGTGAAGTGCCTGGCGCCCAGGAAGTAGGAGGGCCAATGCATGCTCGCTCCGCTCGTCGTACTCAGAAGCCGTACCCGATCGGATGCCGGGTGGTCGGGGGAGGATACATACGGCCAACGGCACACCAGAGCGACGAGTCGGCTGGCTGCACGTCGAGAATCGGGTGGGACGTGGACTCGTCCCCCGGCCGACGGCAGACCGCCAACGGCACACCAGAACGACGCGTCGGGTCGGCTGTCGGCTGTCGGCCACTCGAATACCGGACACGCTGAACGTGGCGAGTCGGGTGGGACGTGGACTCGTTCCCCCGGCCGACGGCAGACCGCCAACGGCACACACGACCGACGCATCGGGTCGGCTGTCGGCTGTCGGCCGCTCGATCCCGGACACGCTGAACGTGGCGAGTCGGGTAGGACCTGGACTCGTTCCCCCGGCCGACGGCAGACCGCCAACGGCACACACGACCGACGTATCGGGTCGGCTGTGCGCTGTTCGCGACAACCCGATGAGACACGCGTTGCGCGCAGGACGCGGGACGCAATACGCAGGACGCAGGACGCAAGACGCAAGACGCAAGACGCAAGAAGACCCGGATGTTGGATCCGGGTCTTCTAGGTGTCAGGCAACCTTCTTGTCGGGTTGCGACTTGGGCTTCTGTGCCCGGTCTCTACGGCGACCGGGTCGGACCGCCTGGTGACGCTCTGGGCGACGGGGCGGCCGGTGATATTCGACCATTGCTTTCACCACGGACTCATGAACGGCATGCATGAAAAACGCTCCTGAAGAGTGAGAACGAATGACTCTGAAGAGACGATCAGGCGATCGTCGGGAGCGCCGAGAAGGCGCCGTCGACGATGCCGACTCCAGCGGATCTGATGATGGTCAACGGTCACCTCCTCTCCGAGACAACGACATGTACACGACTACCCGGCGCACGATATCGGAACCAAGAACAACGATGCGGGGGAATATCGGACTCAGCCGAAAACGGTCGTCGGACGCTGCTGTCGCACGCCGTCGACGTCGAGGTCGACCTTCTCGTCGTAGAAGCACAACAAACCGGCGACCTTCAGGGACTCTTGGGTCGGGAACGGGTAGCTCCAGACGATGTCGGCATGCTCGCCCACCGACCAATACCGAGCGGTGCCCTTGTACGGACACTCGGTGACCGTGTCCGACGGCGTCAGCAAGTCCATACGAACGTCCGTCATCGGGATGTAGGTGCGCGGCGGCAGGCCGGTTTCGAACAACATGGTGGGCGACGTGGACTCGGCGACCGTCTGTCCGTCGACTTCGACGCGAACGTGCCGACTCGAACGTAGGACGTCGACTCTCTTGTACGGGTCCCGGGGATGCACGAACACCTCTTCGTCCTCCTCGAACCAATGATCCATGGCCCGCCAATCGAATGCGACGGCCTCGCGTATCTCTTCGATCGGAGACTCGGCGTGTTGGTAGGCGGCGGCCGGCGCCACTTGGTTGCCGGCCCGTACGTCGAAGACCACGGCGTCGCCGCGACTCGGCGAACGCCGCACCTCGTCGATCCGGGCGAGCGACCCCTCGGCCACATCGACGACCGGGATGTAGTACGTCGGGTAGTAGGGCTTTTCCCAGACGAGCAACGGCTGGTGCGTGTCGGCCACCCAGGTTCCGCCCAACATGACCCGCACTCGCTTGAACCCTGACTCGACCCGTACTCGACCACGTTCCACTGTCGCTCTCCAACGCCGCTTGCTACGGTCAACGCCGTTGGAATCGAAGTGATTCCGATTCACCTCGCCACTGCACCTGTCACAATCCGGGCATGAGCCGAGTGATCGCCGTGGCCAACCAGAAGGGTGGCGTCGCCAAGACGACGACCGTGCACGCCCTCGCCGCAGCTCTCTCAGAACGGGGCCGTTCGGTTCTCATGGTCGATCTCGATCCGCAAGCTTCACTCTCGTATGCGGCGGGGGTCGAGGACGACCCCCAGCCCTCCATGCACGACGTGATGATGGGCCGAGCATCGATCAAGGACATCCTGTACGACTCTGCTGGTCTCGATCTCGCACCTTCGTCGATCGACCTCGCCGGGGCCGAGGTCCACCTGTTGACGAAGACAGGACGAGAGTACGTTCTCGAGCGGGCCCTCCGACCGATCGGCGAACAGTACGACTACGTCTTCATCGATTGCCCGCCGTCACTCGGCATTCTCACCATCAACGGGCTCACGGCCGCTCGCGAAGTGCTCGTACCGTTGCAGGCGGAACTCCTGACCCGGCGCGGCCTGACACAACTGCTCGATACCGTCGCCGACGTCAAATCGTTCACCAATCCGGATCTGGACGTGGTCGGAGCCATCATCACGTTCTTCGACAGCCGGACTCGTCTCGGCCGCGAGGTGATCGACGACATCCGCGAGTCCCATCGCATCGAGATCCTCGAACCTTTCGTACCGAAGTCCGTGAAGGTCGCCGAGGCTCCCGGACGGGGTATCACGATCCTCGATCATGCCCGTTCGTCGAAGGCGGCGGGGGCCTACCGGGACCTCGCACAGCGATTGGAGGACAGAACGTGAGTTCAGACCCGACCGGGAAACGGGCCTTGTTCACCACTCGGATCGACGAGGATCTGGCGGCCGACGGGAAGGAAGCCCTCTTCTCTCAGAAGGATCGCGTGCCGGGCAGCGTGGCCATCACGTGCTCGCGGTGCGGCGCAACGTCGCACGTCAGCACCACGGACGCCCTCATCCGGGTGCTGTCCTTCAGCTTGTGGATCCCCGGCCGCTCGTACTCGCGACGGCTCCGGTGCCCGTCGTGTCACCACCGCGCCTGGGTGCAACTCCGCATCGTGTGAACGACAGAGCGCCACCGCCGTAGACTCGTTTCGATGTTCCAACAGGCCCGGACTCGTCGCGTCGTGAACCCCCGTGTCGGCGAGTCGCCGAACCGGGCACACGCCGTGCGCCGACGACCCACCGGCCTGTTCACAACGTCGGACGGGCCCAGAGAGACGTGATGCGCACCGTCGCCATACTGGCCGCAACGGCGATCGTCCTCGGGGCCTGCACCGCTGCCGGCTCCGCTCCGGAGACGGTCGCCGACCGATCCGTTCCGGACTCGAGCCCGACCACCACGACGACCACCAGGCCAACCACGACCACGACCACTCGGGAATGCCCGATCACACCCACGGCCGATCTTCGGATGCGCGTCTCAGACCCCTCCGAGCTGTCCATTGCCCTCTCCACCGGAGCGTTTCCCGTCTGCGCGGACGAGGTGGTGGTCACGTCGTCCGCTCCAGAGGCGATCACCACCGGTTCGGCGTTGGCGGCCGACAACCGTTCGCCGTTGTTGGTGGCCGGGGATGACCTCGACCCGGTCCGGCAGGAGATCGAACGTCTCCGACCGTTGCGGGTGGTGATGATCGACACCCAGCTAGAGCGATTCCCGGAGACCGAGATGGTGACCCGCACGGTCGATGCTGCTGCAGAGGCTCCCGCGGCATCCGGGACGGCCGTCATACTGGTCGACCGCGGAAACCGAGCTCTGGTGCCGGTGGCCGCGGCATATGCCACCCTCCTCGGTGCGAGCGTTTTCGAGACTCCACGAGACGTCCGCCGCGTCGGCGCAGAGGTGCGTGAGTCGATCCAGAACGCCCCATCGGTCGCGCTCATAGGCGGGTTCGGCGACGCCGCAGGATGGCAGCTCGAGGTCGTACGGCGAGGCGTCGAACTTCCAGGCGGAGGACAGATCTTGTTTCCCGGGCGAAGGTTGGTGGCGTTGTACGGATCGCCGTATTCTCCGGCCCTCGGAGTGCTCGGTGAACAGCAACCCGACGCATCGGTCGACATCGTCACGGCGCTCGCCGCCGAGTACGCCGCACTGGACGGCACGCTCACCGTCCCGGCGTTCGACCTCATCGCCACCGTTGCGTCGGCGGGTGCCGGGACGGACGGCGACTATTCGGCCGAGCTCACGGTCGACGACATTCGCCCATGGATCGACGCCGCGGGGGCGGCGGGTGTGTACGTCGTGCTGGATCTCCAGCCCGGACGCGCAGACTTCTTGACCCAGGCCAAGCGATACGAGGAACTCCTGCTGCTCCCGCATGTGGGTCTGGCGCTGGACCCGGAATGGCGCCTCGGGCCCGATCAGTTCCATCTTCGCCAGGTGGGAAGCGTGTCCGCAGCCGAGGTCAACACCGTCTCCGAGTGGCTGGCGGCGCTGGTGCGTGACAATGCACTCCCTCAGAAGCTCTTGGTGATCCACCAATTCCGCCTGTCGATGATCAGCGAGAGACAAGACCTTCGCACCCCATCGGAGCTGGCAGTGGTCGTCCAAATGGACGGACAGGGCCCTCTCGGCAGCAAGTACGGGACCTTCGACGCCATGACCGCGGGAGCCGAGGACGTCGGGTGGCATTGGGGGTGGAAGAACTTCTACGACGAGGACACACCGACGGCCACGCCGGAACAGACCATCGCCGTGGAGCCCCAACCGGTGTTCATCTCGTATCAGTGACGGCGGCGAGCATCATCCGAGTGCCACGAGGAGCCGATCCACGAACGGGACCTGGGCAGGATTCAGCAGCCGGCGCGCCTCATCCGGTTCGGCCCACGTGACCCGATCGATCTCCGGGAAGGACTGGAGCCGGCCTCGCCACTCCATCTCGAAATGGCCGGGGTTCAGGGTGACCGGATCGAAGTCGCCCTCGAATGCCCAGGCGTAGACCACCTTCCGGCTTCTCAATGTCACGGATCCGAGGTCCACCAATCGGGCGTCTTCCGGCACCGTCCAGCCCGTTTCCTCGGCGAACTCCCTGCGGGCCGTTGCCTCGAGCTCCTCGCCGTCTTCGACGAGGCCCTTGATCACCGACCATGACCCGGTGTCCCGTCGGGCGAAGAACGGGCCGCCGAGATGGGCGACGAGGACCTCGACCAACGAATTCCGGCGAAATGGCAACAGTCCGGCACTGATGGACATCGGAACCACGATACGCTCCAGTTTGTGCTGAACGACACCTCGCCTCGCTACCTGCCCGCCCGGGTCGACGGCTTTGTCCTGTGGGAGTCCGAACCCCTCTCTGCGGGACTCCAGCGTGTGACGATCGACCAGTTCGACCATTCGATCGCGTTGCTGACATCGGGAGCGGACGTCGACGCCGCGGTCCACGAAGCCCGGAAGTCGATGAAACGCCTGCGGGCAGTCCTCCGCCTGATCCGCTCGGAGATCGGAGACAAGGCTTACCGGACCGAGAACGCGATCCTCCGTGACACAGCCCGAATGCTGGCGCCCATGCGCGACGGCCATGTCATGGCGATGGCGGTGACCGGTCTTCGAAAGGATTTCGAAGGTCAGCTTTCCACTGCCGCTCTCGCCGGGCTGGAAGAGGCCCTGTGGATGCGCCATCGGGCTCGGCGCGCACGAACGTTGGCCGACGAGGCTCTCTTCCCCCACGTGATTGCCACTCTCAGTGCAGCGCGCAACCGCTACGCGGCGTGGCCCACCGAAGTGCGCGGGATCTCCACGCCAGACCCTTACGGACGCAATCCGATCGCCGACCGATTCGGATCCATCGAACGAGGGCTTTGCACGACCTACGGGCGGGGCCGCGCCGAAATGGACCGGGCGTCGGCCGGACCCACTGCGCATCGCTTTCACCAATGGCGGAAGCGAGTCAAATACCTCCGGCATCAGATGGAGCTACTCGACCCGCTTTGGCCGGAGATGATGTCGACGTATGCCATGTCACTCCACGATCTCGGCGAATTGCTGGGAGAAGAACACGACCTCGCCGTTCTCGTCGAGCTGCTCGCCGGCGATCGTAGCCTTCGCGCCGACCCCACAGAGTCGGGACTTGCGACGGCCCTCGCCGAATACAGGCGCAAATACCTTCAACAGGCGGCGGTTGTCATGGGCCACCGAATCTACGCAGAGACACCTGAGCGCTTCGCGGCTCGAATCGGTTCCTACTGGGGGACCATGTCAGGTCACGCCTGAGGTGTCTCGCCCCACGAGCCAGGTGAGTCCTGCGTGCCAGGCGAGCAGGACTCCCCACCCGAACGCCGGGTATTGAACGAAGTCGAGACCGCCGCCCGCAGCCAGGTCGACCGCACCAAACCCCGTGATGGCAACCGCATAGATGAGGGCATGAGCCTCGAGCACCAGGCGCCAAGCCCGGCGAAGCCGCGACCGCCGCTTGGTGCGCTTCTGAGCGACGCCGTGCTTCGCCACCGCCTCGTCGACCGCAGGCTCCCCAATACCGAGCTCAGCCGCGATCCGATGGACGTCCGACAACGAAAGCCCGGCGTCGGGCGACCCCAACACGGCATCGTCGAGACGGGAGGCGAGCTGGATGATCGCACCCACCTCTTCGTCGGTGAATCGCCGCTCGATTCTCTGCCGTTGCATGTTCGGAATTGTACCGACCGCTGCCGAGTCCGCGCGTGGCCCAATCCGCTAGCCGTTCGATTGGCGTAGCCTCAGCCCATGACTCAGCGAGAAACGCCCGACAAGGCGACCCCCGACAGCGAGTGGCGGGCACGGCTGAACCCCGACCAGTACAGAGTCTTGCGTGAAGCGGGAACCGAGCCGGCATTCACCGGTGCCTACTGGAACAGCAAGGCGTCCGGAGTGTATCGGTGCGCCGGGTGTGGCACGGAACTCTTCTCATCGGACACCAAATACGAATCGGGTTCAGGCTGGCCCAGCTTCTGGGAGCCGCTCGACGACAACCGAGTCGAAACCGAAACCGACCGATCTCACGGAATGGTGCGGACCGAGATCCGATGCAGCAACTGCGGTGGCCATCTGGGCCACGTGTTCGACGACGGGCCTCAGCCGACCGGCCTCCGATACTGCATCAATTCGTTGTCCCTCGACCTCGACCAATCAGACTGATCAGGAGGCCTGGAGGGCAGCGTGTTCTATGGCGCCTAGGAGGTCTCCAATCATCCCCACCGGGGCGGAGACCGTATCGGCGTCGAGCACTGCGTGAACAACCGGTCCTGAGGGCGTTCGGACCGCACCGAGCCGGTCCAAGAGCTTCAGCATGCCTGTGTTCTCGGCGAGGACATCGAAGTGGAGCCACCGCACCTGGCGATGGCGGGCGATCATCGCAAGCACCTGCACGACCGTGCGTCCGACGCCGCGACCCTGGTAGTCGTCTATGACCGTCAGCGCCACGTCGGCGTCCTCCGGCCGGTCTTCGAAACGCACCCAGCGTCCGATCGCGACCGGCTCATCCCCGTCGAGCAGCCCGATCGCGACATGATTCCGATGATCGAGTTCGGACAGGTAGGCGAGCTGCCGACGCGACAGCGTCGGCATCGGTCCGAGGAATCGGAGATAACGCGAACGCTCCGACAGGCGATCGAATCCGAGCATGATCAGTTGTTTGTCATCAGCGGTCACCGGCCGGACGGAGAAGATGCTGCCATCCGCAAGAGAGAGGACCGGTGTCACCGGTGGTGATGGGGTCGACATGGTTCAGACTCCACGGTCCTGAAGAGCTGTGCTTGCAACTGCAAGCATAACAGCTAGCGCGTGATCTACGGCGAGATTCCCGCGGGATTCGATCGACCGAAATCGACTGTGTAGAGTCCGGCGCTGCCAGGTTTGCACCCCGCGTGGACGATCGGCGAAAGGTCGTTGTTGGGCGCCGGGGTCGGCATCTCAGAAGGGGAATGATGAGAGCCATCACTCAAGGCCGGCACAGCCGGCTTGCCCAACAGCTCCAGCGCGACGCGAAAGACGCCATTGCCACCGGGGTTCTGCGCCAAACCGTGGAGGCCGTCAATGGTGACGGAACGCTCGCAATCGACGGAAAGACCCTCGTCAACTTCGGGTCCTGTTCGTATCTGGGCCTCTGGGAGCACGACGCCCTGCGAAAGGCGGCGCTGTCCGGGATCGAGCGCTTTGGTGTGTCCTTCTCGTCATCGAGGCTGTACGCCTCACTCCCGTACTACGACGAGCTCGAGGCGCGGCTCGGCGAGATCTTCGACGCCCGCGCCATCGCAACCGGAACCACCACGCTCGGCCATCTCTCGGCGTTGCCGGCAATTGTCTCCGGTGCCGATGCCATCGTGATCGACCGTCAGGCGCACGCTTCGCTCCACCTTGCGACCCAGGTGCTTTCGGCTCGTCAGATCCCTGTGCATCCGGTGCCGCACGCCGATGTCGACGCGCTGGAAGGGGCCATCCAGGAGCTCGCAGAGGACCACCACCACATCTGGTACATCGGTGATGGCGTGTACTCGATGTTCGGCGACATCGGCCCCAACTCCCAGATCATCGATCTCCTCGACCGATACCCTGCACTGCACGCCTACGTCGACGATGCCCACGGGTTTGGGTGGACCGGGATCAATGGCCGGGGCGTCGTGCTCGGCGAGCGGGCCATACACCCGCGACTGGTCGTGGCCATATCGCTCTCGAAAGCCTTCGGGGCCGGAGGTGGTGCGGTCATCTCCGGCAGCGAAGAGCTCGCCGACCAGATCGCCTTCAGAGGCGGACCGCTGATGTTCGGCGGGCCCATCCAGACGGCCGAGCTCGCGGCGGGAGTGGCTGCGGCGGAGCTGTTGCTGAGTCCCGAGTCGGTTGAGCTCCATCACCGAATGCAGGGCCAGATCGATCTCGTGGCCGACCGGGCCCGCGCCCACGGCGTACCGCTCTCATCGTGGGCTCACACCCCTATCTGGTTCGCCCATGTGGGTGGGTACGAACAGGCACGCAACGTGGCAAAACGGGTCGTCGACGCCGGCTATTGGGTGAACCTGTCGAGTTTCCCTGTGGTTCCCTTCGGTCAGGCGGGAATACGGTTCACCAACACCCTGTCACAGTCCGATGACCAGATCGACGGACTCCTCGGCACGCTGGCAAAGGCAATCGAGGCCGAACTCGGTGGTGAGGTCATCATCGACCTGACCGAGCTCGAGTCGGCCAGCTGATCACGCCAGCGGCTCGTAGCCGGCCACGTCGTGATGAGGGGTGTCGAGATACACCTTGGCTTCGGGTGCCCCGGCGAATCGGCCATGACTCCAGCGAACCTCGACGTGCCCCTCCGTCACGAGATGATGGCCGGTGTCGACATCTGACACCTCGATCCTCCACAGCACGACAGGTTGGCCTGCTGCGTCGGGAAACACGTCGAACGATCGGATCTGATATCGGTCCTTGTGGTCCCATGGGGTCGCCGTCCGGTACCGGATCGGCGTTCCATGGCCATCGGCGCCGAGCACGAAGTACGGGGCGGCCTCCAGCCTGAGGAGGCGCCAGACCATCTCGTGCCGGCGCCGTGGGTTCGAAAGCGCCTCCCTCCAGCGCTCGGCAGACGCCGATGCGACGGACCACGCGAACGCCCTCGCCACCTCGGCCACGGGAGCAGGCCACGTCCGCTTGAACTCCCGCTTCAGAGTTGCTCGATGGTGCGCCTCGAGCTGCTCCACCCGAGCCGGGAGTGATCCGCCCAGCTGATCGCGACAGCTGGCATAGAGCTCCTGGTAGGCCTCGGGCGCAACCTCGAGGTACCAGTCGCTGTTGTCGACCCGCCGCTCCGCGAGCCGCCGGTCGAACAGGCTGGCGGGAGACACGTTGTGCAACACATTCGACCCGTATTTGCAGCTGATGAGAAAGACGTGATCGACTCGCAGGTCGGCCGGGAGCTGCTCATATCCCGGAGGTTTGTGCGGTCCTTTCCACTCCACCCGATCCGGTACCCGACCTCGTAGACCATCGGACGAGTGCAAGAAGAGACGACCGTTGTCCCAGGCCGTTTCGAACTCGGCATCGTGTTCGCCCGAACTCCTGGCATCACCGAGTCGGTCGAACTGCTGCTCGGTGACGTGATGGAACCAGGCGGGCCTCACGGTCAGCGCCCGATCGATGTCGGGGAATCCGAGCATCGCCAGACCGGTCGTGATCTCAGTGACCTCGGTGCGGATCGCAGGCATCGCTCAGGGCCGAAACAGCGGGGCAAACTGGAGCTGTGGCCCCACGAGGTCACCGGGCAGGTCGTCGTGGTCGTACACGCTGATGTTGGTGTAGACGTCGATACCGATCCCGGTGGCCTCGATCCAACCTGCGGCCGCCGCCGCCCAACGTTCCGCCATCAAAGCCTCTCTGATGTCTTCGGCTGCCCCTCCCAGGAGGCGGGGATCGGTTCGGGCGATCACCTCGAGTGCGATCACCCTGTGAAGGACCTCGATGTCGGTCGCCACGTAGATCGCGGCCGGTTCGGAGTGCACCACGGCGTAGGCGACCACCGCCACGATCAGGGGTACCGGTTGTCGATGTCGGGCTGCTGCCAGAAACCCTCCAGCGGAGGCACCGAGTCGCCGAGCTCGGCGTACACACGCAGCCTGGCGACCCCGTGCGTGTCGTCGAACATCTCGATCGCATCGAACACACTGGACGGTCCGGCGGCCCGTAGGGCCTTGTCGCCTTCACTCCCGGGCTTCGGCAAGTTGGAGGTGATGATGATCACCTCGGTTCGGTCCTGCCCATCGTCCTGGATCTGCTTGACCACGTGGATCCGACCCAAGGCCTTCCACAAAGTGTCGGTTCGCATCAGGCCGGGCCGCACCGTTGTGAACGCACCCGACACGTCGACGTACCAGCGGCGTCCTGACTTCGACGCGATCAGGAAGTCGAATTGAACGCCGGCGCCTTTGACCTTGGGCTTGTCGTCGACGATCTCGAATCCGCTGTTCTCGAGCACGACTCTGGCCAGATCGTGGGCCTTCTTCCCCTCCTGGGTGGCGCGTGCCTGAAAATGTTCGAGGCGTTCCTCAGGACTGTCGGGTATCTCCAGTGGGAGCGGGTCCTCGCCCTGGGAGATCGAACGCAGCACCATTCGTTCCCGCTCGGACTCCACCCTCTTGCGAGCGACGTCGACGTATTCGGGATCGAGATCGAATCCGATCCCGCGGCGCTCGGTGCGCTCCGCGGCGACCACGGTCGTTCCGGATCCGAGAAACGGGTCGAGCACCACGTCGCCGCGGTACGTGTACAGGTCGATCAGACGCCGCGGAAGCTCGATCGGGAAGGGAGCCGGGTGGTTGACACGACGGGCGCTCTCGGAGTCGATACGCCACACATCGAGCGTCGCCTCCATGAAATCGTCGGCGCTGAGCGTGCTCTCATGCGGAAGGCCTTCGACTGCACGGCTCTTGGGCTTCGCACGGTCGAACCTGCCCTTGGATGCGACCACGACCCGCTCGGTGATGTCACGCAGCACCGGGTTGGCCGCCGACCGATACGACCCCCAGGCGAGCGACCCGGTGGCTCCGTCGGCTTTGTGCCAGACGATCTCGCCCCGCAGCAGCATTCCCAGATCGTCCTGCAGCACCGACACCACGTCGGCCGACAGGCTTCGATAGGGCTTGCGTCCGAGGTTGGCGACATTCACCGCGATGCGTCCGCCCGGTTCCAGCACTCGCATGCACTCGGCGAAGACATCACGGAGCATCTGGAGGTAGTCGAGATACGACGTCGGCACGCGTCCGGCCGATGCCCGAGTGTTCGGATCACCGGTGACCGCAGACTCGTACTCCTTGCCCACGAAATACGGTGGTGAGGTGACCACCAGCGCCACACTGTCGTCGGGAAGTATCGAGAGGTCGCGGCTGTCGCCCACTCGACAAGGTTCTGCCAGCACCTCGGCGGGGACCGGGTTGACCGTGTCGTCGTCGGAGATGAACGGCGGCTTGAATCGAGCGTAGAACGCAGAGGCATCGTGGCTCTCGCGTCGCCCCACCCCGAACGCAGACGTCTCGGTGCTGCGCCTCGCCTGTTCGTCTCGACTCGACATGGGGGGCATCCTACGGTGTGGGGGTGACAGATTCCGTCATGCGCCGTCCGTCACGCGTCATGCGGGCAAGCAACAATCCAGATTGGTCCGGGGTCCGGGTCACCTACTGGCGGTTCCACGAGTAGAGGAGCCGCTTTCTCACGGGTCCGGGGTCCGGACCTCGGACTTCGGACTTCGGACCTGAGCGCATGCGTCATGCGTCATGCGTCATGCGTCATCCGTCATCCGTCATGCGTCATCCGTCATCCGTCATGCGTCATGCGTCATGCATCATGCGTCATGCGTCATGCATCATGCGTCATGCGTCATGCATCGTGCGTCATGCATCGTGCGTCATGCGTCATGCGTCGTGCGTCGTGCGTCGTGCGTCGTGCGTCGTGCGTCGTGCGTCGTGCGTCGGAGGTGCTCGCACAAGCGGGGCGGATCCGGCCAGGATGCAAGACGCCGGACACAAGACAAACTGATCCGGTGCGCAGGACACAAGACGCAAGACCCAAGACGCTTGCCGTCAGCCGACAGCGCAGGCGGCGATGAAGTGTGGGACCAGATCGCCCCACCCGCCACGGTTGGCGTTTCGCCACTCTTCGGCGCCTGCGCCGAGGCGTTCCCACCCGGAGTGGAGGATCTCGAGCCGCGTCGTACCGTTCGGACCCTCGCCGAAGATGACCTGCACATCGGTGGCATCCGCCCGGTCACGTCTGAGGTGCCACAGGTAGGCGAGTCTCCGGGGAGGATCCCACGCCGTGATCTCCCCCCACGCGATCTCGTTGCCGTCTGGACTGCGCTCGAAGATGCGCCCCCCGAGCATGGGCTCGAGGACCACCTCCGTGTTCGGATCCCCCGACACCGAGTGGCCTTTGGGCCACCACATGGAGAATCGGCGCGTCCACACTTCGAAAGCGTGAGCCGGCTCACATGCGATCTCGTACGTGAGACGCAACGGATCGATCACCGAGACGTGCTCTCCGCGGTCATCCGGAAACGTTGGAGAGCATCACCCCAGACCGTTTCCAGATATCGGCGCACCGTCTCGGCCCCTCGATCGTGGAGCCGGTAGAGCCGCTTGGTGCCTTGCGGCTCGTCCACGACGAGCGCCGCGTCCTTCAGAAGTCTGAGATGCCGCGAGACCGCAGGTCGGGAGATGGGGAGACGGTCGGCCAACTCACCGACCGCATGCGGATGTTCGGCGAGCATCTCGAGAATGGCGCGCCGCTGCGGATCGGCAAGGGCGTCGAATGCGTCCGCCGCCTGGTGGGTGCTCACGACCTCGCCTCGGCCTGGTCCTTGAGCCCGTGTGCGAACTTGTCGAACGATGGCTGCAGGTCCGGCATCGAACGCCAGATCAGCCCGAGCAACGGACCCGTGAACTCTTCTCGCATGTGGAAGTGGCTGCCCGACCCGCGCGACTCGACCGTGAACGTGCGAACACCTTTGAACAGGCCGAGGGGCATGCCGCCTTCCCACGTCATTCGATGCGTGTCGGGATCCAGCCTCACCGTCACCGGGAAGGCTCGACCGGGACTGACCTCCGAAAAGACCTTGACCTTCTCACCGTTTGCGATCGTCCCTTCGACCTTCTCCACCCCCGACTCCCAGCCTGTGTAGTGCGATCCATCGGTCAGAACCTCCCACACCGCTGCGGGCGGCGCCTGGATCTCCACTTCGACGTCATAGAACTTCACGAAGCCTCCGAAGGTAACGAATGGTTTACGGTAGCACCGTGGTTACCGAGCTGCACCGGGCCGACACATTCCGGGTCGCGGCGTCGAGAGGTCCTCGATCACCCATTTCACCGACCGACCCGCTCCCCCGGAACCATGCCAGACGGCGCGGATCGCTCTTTCGTCTCCGGCTACCGTCCCACCGGTGAACCCGAATACTCCGTATCGGATCCTTGCGGTGTGCATGGGGAACATCTGCCGGTCACCGACTGCAGAGGCCGCAATCCGCGAGGCTGCTCGTGATGCCGGCCTGACGGTGGTGGTCGACTCGGCCGGCACCGGGGCTTGGCACGCCGGCGAGAAACCGGACGCGAGGATGACGGCCGCAGCGGCGGAGGTGGGACTCGAGCTGGGCGGCGCTGCCCGTCAAGTGGATGTGTCCGACTTCGATCGGTTCGACCTCATCCTGAGCATGGATCACCGCAACCACCGAGACCTCTTGGCACTGGCGCCGGACGAGGCCGCAGCCGGCAAGGTCAAGATGTTTCGCAGCTACGACCCGGAGGCAATCGACCTCGACGTGCCCGATCCGTACTACGGGGGCGACGAAGGGTTTCGCAACGTGGTGGCCATGGTCCGTGCCGCCGCCAAAGGGCTCGTAGACAGCCTGCGATGAGCTGGGCATCGATCGGAAGAGCCATCGTCGACGGTCGCGCCGCCTACGTGAAGCATACGACCTATGACGCCCGGCTCGAGGCCGACGGGCTGCGCGCACTCGCCGCCGCCGGCGCTCCGGTCCCAGAGCTTCTTTCGGTCGACGCGTCCCGGCTGGTGATGTCCGAGGTGCAGGGAACGGCCGACTGGCCGGGCCTCGGACGGACACTTGCGCACGTGCATCGCACGACCTCGGATCGGTTCGGATGGCACGAGGACAACGTCATCGGCGCTCTCCCCCAGGTCAACGCCTGGACCGACGCGTGGCCCCGTTTCTACATCGAGCACCGGATCCGACCCTGGCTCCGGTCGTTGCCCGCCCATGTCCGCCACCGAATCGAGGACGCCATGGAAGGGCCCATGCCCGACCTCCTCGACCACGCGGCCCCACCCTCGCTGCTCCACGGCGATCTGTGGTCGGGCAACATCGTCGATGGAAGCTACCTCATCGACCCTGCCGTCCACTTCGGCGACCGAGAGCTGGATCTGGCGTTCTCCGCGGTCTTCGGAGGGATCCCCACCGAGTTCTACGACGCCTACGAGCGAGAATGGCCGCTCGACGCAGGTTGGGAACTCCGTCGCCCGGCGCTCCAGTTGTATCACTTGCTCGTGCACGTGGAGCTCTTCGGTCGAAGCTACCTACCGCTGGTGGAGCATCGCCTCGACGCCCTGGGGTGGTGAGATGTCGGAATCCGATCCCAAGCGGATGGATCAGCCCGACCAGCCGATCACCTTCAATACGCCGTCGAACCACGGGGCGAACGAGAGGCCGGAGGAGCCGAGTTCGTCACGAGTGAGCCATCGCAGCTCGGCGATCTCCTCGGGATCGGGTTCCAGTGTGCCTGCAATCACGCCGCTCACGACGACGTCGAGCTCACTCTCGACCATCCCGGTCTTCGAATCGGTGGCCTCGTAGGCGAATCGCCCGACCTCCCTCGGGTCGATCAGCTGGACGCCGAGTTCCTCCTTCACCCTTCGTCGGGCGGCCCTGACGACGCCTTCGGCCGGTCGGGGATGGCTGCAGCAGGCGTTGGCCCACATGCCACCGAACGTCGGCTTGTCTGGGTGGCGGCGCTGGATCAGCATCCGGCCGCGGGTGTCGGTCACCACCACCGAGAACGCAAGATGACGGGTTCCCGGCGCCGTGTGCGCCTCGGTCTTGTCGAGGGTGCCGACAGCCTGGCCGGCGCCGTCGACGACCACCACGAGATCTTTGTCTGGCTCGAACATCGAGGCCGACCCTAACGGTGGAACCACCGATACGCGCTCCACGGAATCGACCCCGAGTCGGAGACGGGACCGACAACTCACCTACGATCGACCCATGGCTCGCCCGTTCAGACAGATCGACGTGTTCACGAACACTCCGTATCGAGGCAACCCGGTGGCGGTGGTGATGGACGGCTCCGGTCTCGACACCGAGCCGATGCAACGATTCGCCCACTGGACGAATCTGTCCGAAACCACGTTCTTGCTGCCACCCGAAGATCCCGCCGCCGACTATCGGGTCCGCATCTTCACACCCGTGGCCGAGCTCCCGTTCGCCGGACACCCGACCATCGGGTCCTGTCACGCCTGGCTGGAGGGCGGTGGGCACCCCTCCGCCCCGGAGGGGATCGTTCAGGAATGCGGTGTGGGACTCGTCCGACTGCGCCGCACCAACGACCGTCTGGCGTTTGCCGCCCCGCCTCTCGTCAGGAGCGGGCCGATCGACGACGCCGTCCTGGAGGAGGCACTGGAGTCTCTCGGCCTCGGGTACGACGAGGTGGTCGACGCCGCCTGGGTCGACAACGGGCCCGGTTGGCTCGGGGTCAGGGTCGAGTCGGTCGAACGGCTGATGGCGATCGAGCCGACATTCACGGCACTCGACCTGGGTGTGGTGGCACCGCACCGCGCCGGGGCAGACACCCAGTGGGAGGTGCGAGCCTTCTTCCCTGTGGAGGGTTCGATGCGCGAAGACCCGGTGACCGGGAGTCTCAACGCCTCGCTCGCCCAGTGGATGTTGGGATCGGGCGTGGCGCAGGCGCCGTACGTCGCCTCCCAGGGCGCGGCTCTGGGGCGAGCGGGTCGGGTTCACATCGACCGCGACGACACTGGTGAGATCTGGGTGGGCGGCGATGCCGTGACCTGCATCGAGGGCTCGGTCCAGATCTGATGTTTCCCCCTTGACTCTCCCCTTGGGGGAGACGCCACGATGAAGGAGAAAGGAGGAATCCATGGACAACCTGGTCCCGATCGGCCGCTTCTCTCGAATGACCCGATTGTCGATCAAGGCGCTGCGCCTCTACGACGACCTCGGGCTGCTTGCCCCGACCCTGGTCGACCCGTCGTCCGGGTATCGGTACTACCGACCAGCCCAAGCGAACCGCGCCGAGGCGATTCGCATCTTGCGGATGGTGGACATGCCGCTTGACGAGATCGCCGAAGTGCTGGCCACCGACGATCCGGGGCTCGCCACCAAGCGTCTGGCGATGCATCGGGAACGGCTGGAGGAACGCCTCGCCGATCAGGAGCGGATGCTGCGATTCCTCGAACGCCTCATCGAACGAGAGGAGGGCATCATGCCCTACGAGGTCACGCTCAAGCAGGTACCGGCACAGTCGATCGCCGCACTGAAGGTGCACACCGATCTGAGCAAGATCGGCGAAGACATCGGCAGCGGTTTCACGACGCTGGTGCAGGCGGTGGGCGCCGCCTCCACCTACATCGCCGGGGCGCCGCTCGTGGTGTATCACGACGTGATCGACGAGCAGACCGATGGCGACATCGAGATCTGCGTCCCGGTGCCGCCCGGGGTGGACGCTCCCAACAACGGCGTCGAATGGAAGGAACTGCCCGAAGGATCGGTCGCCAGCACCATGCATCACGGCCCCTACAACGAGATCGCACCGGCGTACCACACCGTCACCGGGTGGATCCAGGACCACGGGCACCAGATCACCGGTGCACCTCGTGAGATCTATCTCAACGATCCACAGACCGTTGCGGAAGAGGAGTTGCTGACCGAGGTGCAGTTCCCGATCGAAGCCACGGAATAGCCGAGCGACACGGGTCGGCCTCGCCCTCGAGGCGGTGCCGACCCGGTGTGGCACCGAAGCCCGAACCGGCAAATGGTCGACCAGGAACCCTCCAGACCCGCCAGACGTCCAATGGACATGAAACGACCGATCGTCCTCATCGTGTTCGCACTGGTGGCCTCAGCGTGCGGCGAAGGCGCCGTCGGTACCACCTCCATCTCCACTTCTTCCGACTCCTCGAGAGCTCGATTGATGGACGTCTCCGATGGCGTGACCCGTTCGGCGCCCGACCCGAGCGCGCCGACCATCGACCTCGTGAGGGGTATCAACGAAGCAGGGTTCGAGCTGTGGAAGACACAGCCGGCAGGAGAGAACCTCGTCTTCAGCCCGATCAGCATCGGTCATGCCCTCCTGATGGCACGGGCAGCCGCCGACGATGCCACAGGTGCGGCGATCGACGCGGCCTTCGGGCTCCCCCCGGGAGTCGCCGCCCACCAGGCGTGGAACGCCCTCGACCAGGCGATCGCATCATCTGCCGATGCGCAGGACGAGATCAGCCTGTCGATCGCCGACCGCATCTGGCCGAGACTCGACCTGCAGCCGGCACAGGACTGGGTGGATCTGCTCGCGGCCGAGCACGGCTCGTCGGTGGAGACGCTCGACCTCGTCGGTGACCCCGAAGGCAGCCGCCAGATCATCAACGACTGGGTGTCCGGCCAGACCGAAGGGCTCATACCCGACCTCCTCCCGGAGGGGTTCATCACGGCTGAGACGCTGCTGGTCCTCACCGACGCCATCTACTTCGAGGCCCAGTGGCAGACCGTGTTCGGGAAGTACGGTCCGGTGCCCGGCGACTTCACCCGTCTCGACGGCTCCACGGTCGCGGTCGACTTCATGCAGGAACTGGAGCTCGGGGACCGGCGGGGAACCGGTGACGGGTATGTCGGCGCCGAGATCCCGTATGCCGGCGGCGAATTCTCGATGTTGGTGGTGGTCCCCGACGACGGTCGGTTCGACGAAATCCGAGGTCGCCTCGGCCAGGACATGCTGGACGAAATCGACGCCGGATTCACCACCGGGCCGTACGAGCTGTTGGTACCGAAGTGGGAGGACACCACCAACCTCGACCTGATCCCGTGGTTGAACGACCTGGGCGCCGCGCCCGGCGAATATCCGGAGATCGCACCTGGCGCCTTCCTCGGTGGTGCCGTGCATGGCGCCGACATCGCCGTCGACGAGAACGGCACCGTCGCAGCGGCGGCCACCGGCCTCGGGTTCCTCGAGTCGGGACCGGCCGAGTCCGAGCTGACGGTGGCCGCCGACCATCCGTTCCTCTACCTGATCCGTCATCGCCCGACCGGGGCCGTCCTGTTCGCCGGCCAGGTCACCGACCCGGCTGCGTGACACACAACGCCTGCGCCTCCGATGCGATCAAGGAGTCCCCGTGGTTGCCCACCTCGGCGCCCAGTTCTGCTGCGGGGACACATGCCTCTCGCTTGGCCGCCGCCTATTGTTCGCTGGCCAGAGGCTGCGGGTCTTCGGAAGGTAGAGGGTCCCGACGAGGTACTTCTGATGACGATGAAACCGACCAGAATGCTCGGACGCGGCGTTATCGCCGGAATGGCCGTCATGGCCGGAGAGGCGTTGTACGCCGTGCGGCGGCCCCTCCCGACCTTCTCGGGCTTCGACATCTCCGGGAGCTTCGGCGACCCCGCTCTGCCAACCATCCGGATCACGGCCCTCGGTGACAGCACAGTGACCGGTCCGGGTCTCGAAGATCCGGATGACACCTTCGTCCGTCGGATCGCCATGAGCCTGACCGACCGGTACCACGTCGACCTGAGGAGCCTTGCGGTGGGTGGTGCGCAGTCGATCGACGTGCTCCGGACCCAGGTGCCAGCCGCCATCGAAGAGAACAGCGACCTCACGCTGATCTCGGTTGGCGGGAACGACGTCTTGCGAGCCACTCCCGTATGGGCGTTCGAGCGAAATCTGGGCGCGATCGTGGCGGCGATGAGCACGGTGTCCCGCGCCGTCGTTCTCATGGGAGTGGGCGACATCGGCACCGTCCCGCGCTTCCCCCAGCCGCTCGACCGGCTGGCGACACTCACCGGTCGCATCGCCGATGGAGTCCATGGGCGAGTGGCCGCGAGGTACGACGTCGGCAAGGCGGATCATTGGGGCTGGTCCGCCGAGGCGTTCCGCGACCCTTCGATGTTCGCCCCCGACCTGTTCCATCCGAGCGCTGCAGGACACCGCGTCTGGGCAGAGACGGTGATGCCAGAAATCGAGCGGGCGCTGGAACGGATCCAGATCTAGAACCCTTCCAGGAAAGCGCGGGCGGCGGAAGGCCGCCTGAACCGCATGAGTACTTTGTCGGACCACTCGTCGGCGGCGAATGCCGCCTCGTAGCGCATCCGGTTCCGCTCGTGAGTGACCCATGCCCAAAGCACGATGTTCTCCTCTGGCTCGAGGCGGAACAGGTTTCCGAGACTCTCGGTGTTGCCGTGCCACAGCTTCTGGCGCGTGATCCCACGCAGCAATGTTCGACGCAGCACTCGCTGCATCACGAACCACCGCGGGTAGTCGAGCCAGACGACGGCCTCGGCCCGACCCCATGCGATGTGACGGACGACGCTGTAGTTGCCGTCGACGACCCAGCCCTCTCCCGTGAGCGCCCCATCCACCAGGGACTCGAGTTCGGCGTCGCCGACGTGGGTCCAGTTCGGCCGGTGATGCAACGCATCCAGCTCGACATGCGGCACGCCGAGCCGCTCAGCGAGGATCTGGGCGAACGTCGACTTCCCCGATCCGGAGGTGCCGACGACCGAATACCGACGCATCGTCCGATGCTACGTCGGTCCACACGGGCCGGATGTCTCCTCGCTCATGAAGCGAGAAGGTCCGGGCGCTGTCGATCGAGCCGGCGTTCGAACCAGACGACGTTCATCTTGGGATCCGTGTGTTCTTGGGTGCGGAGGCGGCTGAACCGCTCGCGCTCGTAGAACGCGCAAGCGCGTCGGTTGACGGCGACACGTCCACATCGGTCGACGGTACCCATCTGTGCCCGGTGAGCCGGGTTGCGTTCAGGGGTCGAGGATCCTCACGAACGACTCTGCATCGGGCACCGTGACGCCGAAGGTCCGTCCTCCGACGAGGTCGACGATGAGCATCGGTGCGGTTCGAACGATCACACGGGTGTCGCGCCCCCGGATGCGATATCCGTAGCCGCCGAACTTCATCGTCTCGCTGGGGCCGACCCTGGCACCTTCGATCCGGCTGCGCTCGAAACGGCGCCTCGGCCATCCCCATGGACCGAAGCCGACCTCGAGACCGTTTTCGTCTGCCAGCACCCGCACAGTGCTCACTCCGGTGGCGATCAGTACGACGCCGACCAGGCCGGCCAGGCGGCCGGATCTCCGACTGCGGAGCGTCTGCCACACGGCGGCGAACAGGATCGCGGCAGCCAACCCCCGATTGGAGACGCGGGCGACCGCCACGTATCTCTGCTCCGCGCTCATTTCTGCTCCCTCATCATTTCGATCACTTCATCGACCGTGAAACCGCACCGCCGGGCCTCCGACAGGAGATCACCGACCAACTCTGCCAGATGACCTCGCTTGGCGCCGTGCGACGCAACCGTCACACCTCGGCCCCGGCGGAACTCGACCACGCCCTCGTCTCGGAGGGCGCGGAGGGCGCGCAGCGCGGTGTTCACATTGACTCCGAGAGCTGCCGCCACATCTGAGGCGGTGGGCAGCCGATCGCCGGGCCTGCAGTCCTCGACGATCGCCCGCCGGAGTGATGCGGCCACCTGCTCGTGCAGGGGACGATCTGACGAGGAGTCGAGCGCACGCAGCAACATGGTGATATTGACACTAGCATCATTCGTGTCATATGGTGGCGGCAACGACACAGAGAGGACCACCGTGAACGTCAACTGGGCGGCCATCGCTCCGCTCGCCATCGCAGCACTCGCCTTCGTCGGGTTCTGCCTGTATGACATCTCCCGGCACGATGTGAAGTACATCCCGAAATGGGTGTGGGCAGTGATCTGCTGTGTGTCCATCCCGATCGGCGGGATCATCTACCTGCTGGTCGGCCGCGACTCGTCCGGTTCCCGATGATCCAGACGACCGACCTGATCAAGCGCTACGGCGACCGGACAGCGCTGGCAGGGGTCGATCTGTCGGTGCCTGACGGATCGGTGTATGGCCTCGTGGGACCCAACGGTGCCGGCAAGACCACACTGCTCGGCATCCTCTCGGGACTTCGGCGAGCCTCTTCCGGAACGGTCGAGATCGGCGTCGGTCCGGGTGAGGTCGCGGTCCTCCCCGACACCCCTCGCTTCGACCCGTGGCTCAGTGGCACAGAGATCGTTTCCCTGGCACAGCATCTCGCCGATCCAGACGGAACCACAGACCGCGTCGACGAGGTCTTGGGTGAAGCGGGTCTCGCCGATGCCAAGGACCGCCGGGTTGGCGGATATTCACGCGGCATGCTTCAACGCCTCGGTGTCGCCTGCACCATCGTGGGACGACCACGCCTGGTTCTGCTCGACGAGCCGGCTTCGGCTCTCGACCCGCAGGGTCGCCGGGAAGTGCTCGATCTCATCGCCCGACTCCGGGGTTCGGCCACCGTGCTCTTCTCGAGCCACATCCTCGGCGATGTCCAGGAGGTCTGCGACACCGTCGGAATCCTCGACGACGGCAAGCTGCTCTTCCAGGGTTCGATCGAATCGTTGCTCGTCGGCCAGGCAGTGCCGCGGTTCGTGGTGCGGTTGCGGTCCGGAGCCGCTCGGGTGGCACAGACCCTCACCGGGCTCGACTGGGTGACAGCAGTCGAGCGGCTCGGAGACGACACGATCGTGGTCTCCGTCACGTCGTTGGAATCGGCCGAGACCCGGCTTCCCGCCGAACTGGCGACCGCCGGCGCACCGGTCGTTTCGTTCCACCCCGAAGAGGTGACCCTCGAGCGAGCGTTCCTGGAGCTGACCCGATGACACTGTGGAAGCTGGAGCTCCTCCGCCTCATACGCACCCGCAGGATCGTCGCCCTGCTCGGCGTGTACGTCTTCTTCGGGCTGATCGGGCCGCTCACGGCTCGCTACCTCGGTGAGATCCTCGACTTGGCCGGAGGCGACCTCGAAGGAGCGACGATCATCTTCCCGGATCCGGTTCCTGTCGACGGGATGATCCAATACGTCTCGAACGTCGCCCAGATCGGCACGCTCGTCGCGGTCGTCATCGCCGCCGGGTCGCTCGCGTTCGATGCCATCCCGGAAATGGGCGTGTTCCTGAGGACGCGTGTCCGGAACGTCGCCTCGATCCTCACACCCAGGCTGGTGGTCACGACGATGGCGACGGTGAGCGCCTTCGTGCTCGGTGCCCTGACGGCCTGGTACGAGACCTGGGCCCTCATCGGGCCGCTGTCCGCGGGGCCGGTGCTGGCCGGGATCGGCTTCGGGATCCTGTTCCTCGTGTTCGTCATCGCCCTGGTGGCAGCGGTCGCCGGATGGGCCAAGAACGTGCTCGGTACGGTGATGGTCTCGGTCGTGATCCTGCTCGCGATGCCGATCCTCGGCATCGCCGACGCCGTTGCCCGCTGGCTCCCCACCCACCTGTCGGGTGCGCTCGCGGAGCTCCCCGGAGGGGCGTCGGCCGGCGATTACCTGCCGGCGACCATCGTCACGCTCGCGGCGACCGCAGCACTCGTCTGGCTCGCCATCGCAGGAGCGAAACGACGCGAGCTCTGACGCGCTGACTCTGAGTCCGATTTCCACTCACAACGACGTCGCCCGGACCATGCGTTCTACGTCGTACGTTCAACGTAGAACGTCCAACGTTCCGCCGTTCCCATCCGTCGCAGGCCGTCCGAGCACGGCGAGCAGGTGGGCCCTGATCGAGGGGCGCGTGCCGAAGACGGCAGTGAAGTGCGCTTCTCGAGCGAGTCGTTGGGCGTGGCCGGAGAGGTCGACTGCTCGGCTCCCCAAGTGCACCGTGAGCCTGGCAGTGGCGCGCAGTGCCAGCTCCGATGCGGCGGCCCGCGCGGCCGCCATCTGGGTTTCGTCTGCCTCGTCGAGTCGCCGCCGGACCGACTCGAGCTCGCCGTCGATCGGTGACCGGCCCATCAGGGCGGACGCCCGACGGACGATGCCGAGAGCGAGGGATCCGTTCGACCGGCCGCCACCGTCATCGGGTTGAAGCCGCCCGGGAGGGCGAATGTCGACCACTTCGGCGTCGGGCACCACGACGTCGTCGAATTCGAGCTTCACGGTCGACGAGGCGTTCGCAGCAAGCAGCCGATGGCGACCGGCGACGAGACCCTGGCCCGGAAGCGCCGGCACGAACGACCAGACCTCTTCGAACCGGGCGGTGACCGCACCCACGAGGAGCACGTCGACCGCGCCCCATCCGGTCACCCATGGAACATGCCCCGACAGGGCCCACCCGCCCAGCACCCGTCGGGCTCGCAGCGACGGCTCCGGTGGTCGCACACCGCCGATGGCGATACCCGCCCGCCTGCGGCCGGCCACCAGGTCGTCGAGCCATCGCTCGACCAGGTGATCGTTGACACTGCCCTGGAGAGCTCGCACCGCACTGTGATGCTGGATCCACACGAAGGCCGTGTTCATGCAACCGGAGGCCAAGAGCTCGGCGATCAGCCAGCGGTCGGATGGCTCCAGATCGGGTGCGACCTCCACTCCGTAGAGCCCGGCGTCAGCCAGCGCGTCGAAATGGGCGGGCGGAACTCGATCCGCCTGATCCACCTCGATTGCACCGGGAAAGAGCACGTCATCGGTGAGAGCCACCGCCGCGTCCACGAGTGGGTGTGGCATGGATCGGCGACGATAGCTTGCAGGCGGAGCGACATCGGAAGCCGGCCGCTGGGATACTCGAGATCGATAGCGATGGGAGTTTCGATGTCCGATCTCGATGCGTTCCTGGCGGCGCGGGACATGCTCCTGGCCAATCGGGCCGACTACGACGCGGCCTGCAACGGCTTTGCATGGCCCGACCTGACCTCGTTCAACTGGGCGTCGGACTACTTCGACGCCATCGCCGAAGGCAACGACGCACCGGCGCTCCACATCGTGGAGGAAACCGGCGACGAGGATCGGCTCTCGTACGCCGAGCTGGCGCGACGCTCGAACCAGGTCGCCAATCTCCTCGTCGACCTCGGCGTGCGCAAGGGCGACCGGATCCTCCTGATGCTCGGCAACGAGGTGCCGCTCTGGGAGTCGATGCTCGCAGCCATCAAACTCGGCGCCGTCCTGATTCCCGCGACGACGTTGCTGGCGGGCGCAGATCTGGCGGACCGGATCGACCGCGGGAATGCCCGAGTCGTCATCACCAACGACACCGGTGCCGCGACGTTCACCGAGCTCGACTCCAGCCTCCTCGACGGTCTGCTGCGCATCAAAGTGGGATCCCCCGCAGAGGGATGGAATGACTTCGGCGCTTCGTACACGGCGCCCACCGACTTCACTGCACCTGAGCCGACGGCACCCTCCGACCCTCTCCTCGAATACTTCACGTCGGGAACCACCGCCCGCCCGAAGCTCGTGCAGCACACCCAGGCCAGCTATCCGGTCGGGCACCTGTCGACGATGTACTGGCTCGGTGTCCGGCCAGGCGACGTGCACTGGACGATCAGCTCCCCCGGGTGGGCCAAGCACGCCTGGAGTTGCTTCTTCGCTCCCTTCAACGCCCAGGCCTGCGTGTTCATCTACAACTACTCACGGTTCGACGGGCCGGCGGTACTCGACGTGCTGGTGCGGTACGGCGTGAACACCCTGTGCGCGCCACCGACGGTCTGGCGGTTCCTCATCCAAGAAGACCTCGGCGCCTACGACGTGGCGCTTCGGGAACTGATATCGGCGGGTGAGCCGCTCAACCCCGAGGTCATCGAACAGGTTCGGTCGAAGTGGGGCATCACCATCCGGGATGGCTACGGCCAGACCGAGACGACGGCGCAGGTCGGCAACCCTCCCGGCGCCCGAATCGTACCCGGGTCGATGGGCCGTCCGATGCCGGGCTACAACATCGCTCTGCTCGACATCGACGGGAACGAGGCGGACGAGGGAGAGCTGTGCATCGCCCTCGGTTCCGACCGACCACTCGGTCTGATGACCGGATACGCCGACGACCCGGCCAAGACCGAAGCTGCGATGCGCGACGGGTACTACCACACCGGCGACGTCGGAACCCGGGACGCCGATGGCTACATCACCTACGTGGGACGCTCCGACGATGTCTTCAAGGCGTCCGGGTACCGGATCAGTCCATTCGAACTGGAGAGTGTGCTGATCGAACACCCGGCAGTGGCGGAAGCGGCCGTGGTTCCGTCTCCCGATCCTCTCCGCGGGTTCGTCCCCAAGGCGTATGTGATCACCGCACCGGGACACGAGGCGAACGAGGAGACTGCCCGCTCGATCTTCGAGTTCCTTCGCGACCGGGTGTCCGGTTACAAGATGATCCGTCGTCTCGAGTTCGGCGAGCTGCCCAAGACCATCTCGGGGAAGATCCGTCGGGTCGAGTTGCGGGGCAACGAGGCCGGGCGCCCGGCCGGGGTTGCCCGCAACGACGACGAGTACCTCGAGGAACAGTCGAGACGCTGACCACACGGTTCTGTCGCACGAAGCCGACGGAAGCTCTGTGCGACAGAACAGTTGCGAGGGCGGCGATCAGGGCTGCGGGTCGCAGGCCGGCAGTGTTGTGGTGGTCTCGATCGCTGTCGTAGTGGTATCCAGGAACGTGGTCGTGGTTTCTGTCACCGAGGTGGTGGTCGGTTCGACCTCCGACGTGGTGGTGCCGTCGGCGACGCTGGACGTGCTCTCCTCGAGGAGGGTGGTCGTCGGTTCGAGAGTGGTGGTGGTCTCCGGCTCCGGGTCGCCGAGATACCAGGCGTCCAGGTACGCACCCGCCTCGGCCTGACCCGCCTCGTTGAGGTGGCCGATCCAGTCCGAGAACCCGGCGCAGTCGATGTGGATTTCGGGCCCTGCGCCGATACCCGGGTTGCGAGCGAGGTAGTCCTCGAGGCCCGGCTGCACATCCCGGTGGTATTCGGTCGCACGCACCGTCCTGCTCCCGGCGGTGCAGGCGGTGCCGTGATCGACACCGACGATCAGCCACAAGTCGAGACGCTGGATCGATGGCCAGCGCTCCCGGATGTTGGCGATTGCTGCGTCGAGCAGAGCGTCGAGTTGGGCCTGGTTGGAGCCGGAGTAGCCGTTGAGCCTCCGCACCGGAGTCGGGTCGAACCCGAAGGTGGCCCAGATCGGGTCCCCGCAATCGTTCTCGGTGCGCAGGTTGTCCCAGATCACGGAATCAGGGTTGGCCCAATCCCCGAGCACGGATCCGGGATGCCAGATGAGCTCGGCCTGCCCGCTCTCGTCGAGCGACGATCCGGCATAGGTGTTGCGAACGACGCTCATGCCGAGCACCGCACCGCACGAATCGGTGTCGGCCACCGCCGGGGCGACCGCCACGAGGCTCAGCATGGTGAGCACTGCCGCCGTGACGCCCGCGAAGAATCCTCTGACCTGCATTGGTCCCTCCAGGAGTACCCATCCCTCCGCCGGCACTGTGGGGGTGCTGCCGAGCCGATTCGGGGCTGCACAGACTCTCGTCGCACCGGCCGGTCCTCTTGAGCGATCCACCTCGTCGTGACCAAGACAGATTCGATCGACCTATCCCGTTGGGCGACAGGCCTTGAAACCCGCATTGGACCCTTCCAGGGACAGCGCCGCCTGTGTACGAGAGAAATGCGAGCATCTCGCGGGAGGCAATCATGGAAGTCATCGACCTGTCGGACGAGTATCTCTCGAGTTATCTGATCTGCCTCGAGGACTGGTCGGACGAGATGGCGGAAGCCGGCGATCGCAAGGCCCGGTGGTACGAGACGATGCGGGACCGAGGGCTCCGGGTGAAGCTCGCCATCGAGGACGAGCGGCCGATCGGGATGATCCAGTACCTTCCGATCGAACATTCGATCGCCGAGGGACAGAACCTCTACATGATCCTGTGCATTTGGGTGCACGGGTATCGCCAGGGGGTCGGCAACCACCAGGGACACGGCATCGGCACCGCCCTGCTGGAGGCCGCCGAGACCGATGCCGCCCACCTCGGCGCAGAAGGGATCGCGGCGTGGGGTGTTTCGTTGCCCTTCTGGATGAGGGCCGGGTGGTTCCGGAAGCATGGGTATCGCACCGCCGATCGCACCGAAGGACGAACGCTGCTGTGGAAGCCCTTCAGCCTCGACGCCGAGGCACCCCGATGGGTCGAGGGTGCCCCGCCACCCGATCCGGTACCCGGACAGGTGACGATCGCCGCCTACACGTGCGGATGGTGCCCGGCCAACAACCTGGTGTACGAACGAGCGAAGCGGGTGGCCGCCGAGATGGGCGACAAGGTCGTCTTCGAGTCGCACGACACGCTGGAGAAGGCCGACATGCGCGGTGAGGGCCACACCGATGATGTCTTCCTCGACGGGAAACGCCTCCAACGGGGTCCGCCTCCCTCTTACGAGCGTATCCAGAGGCGGGTGGCGCGACAGGTCAAACGCCTCGACGATTGATCGCTCTTCACTCGCAGAGGACTCGGATGACCGCCCCGGTCCTGGGATCGAGTTCCAGCACATAGTCGCCACGCGTCGACTCGAGATCCTCGATGCTCTGCGAGGCGGAGCAGCCGACCACGACGCCGGGAGCCACCTCCAATCTCAGACCGTCCTCATCGAGCGTCAACCGTTCCGCGGTGGCAACCGAGAACCCTTTCGTCGGCGTGAAGAGCGACGGCTGCGGCTCGTCGAACAGCGGGCGATACGACATCACCCGGAAGGCGCGGGTGAGACCCCGGGCGTCGATCACCGCCGCCAGGAAGCACGGCTGTTTCTTCGGTTTCTCACCTTCGATCGGCAGATCGATGCAGATGTCGGGTGTCCACATCCGGGCGGGGAGGACCAGCTCGCCGCCGGGATCGAGTTGGATCTCGACCGGCCCGATCTCGTATCCGTCGTCGACCTTCACGCCGGAGTACCACTCGTCGATCTGAACGTTGCGGAGCCATCCGCTCGTGGTCGTCCAGCCATCTCCCTGATACCGGAATCGCAGCTCGACGTCCGGGCCCATCAGCACCAGCTCGTCTCCGTCCTGCGATATCGACTCGGCGCCATCGATCGCTGATGCGAACAACCGGGCTCGGTCGGTGTTCTCGGAACATCCGACATCGGTCGTTCCCCACTCTGCCAGCTCGAAGCGATCTCCCTCGATCGTGACCCGGCCGCCGGCGTGGTTGCAGTCGATGGGGAAGGAAGCGGTGCCCAGCTCGAGCACGAGATCGATCACATCTCCCTCCGGGATCGGATCACGGTCGACGGTTCCGGACCGGAGGCGCCACACACCGTCGAACTCGGTGGAGAGCTCCACCAGCTCGACCGTGATCTCGGCCCGACCTTGCGACCCGAGCCAGCCGATCGACGCCGGGTAACCGAGCACCGACACCTGCACCTGCACACCGGCTGCATCCGAATCGATCAGGCCGGCTGCGAGCTCGAACAGCGCGGAGATGTCCGGCATGTCACCGATACGGCCGGCGGTCCACACCATCGCCTCTGCGGGCCCCTCGATGAGATCGATGGGACACTCACCTCCGCACTGGATGTCGCCCGTGAGCCGGTAGACATCCGGTTCGTTCGCCGACCACTGCTGCTGCGCCGCCGCCAGGGTCTCGTTCAATGACACCCGATCGATTTCGTCCGGGTTGCCGGTTTCGTTCGGAATCTCGGGCTGTGAAGACGATTGGGCCGGGAACACGACGGTCGTCGTCGTCGACCCGTCGGCGACCTCAGGATCGTCGCTGCCCAGGAGCCACGCCGGAAGGGCGATGGCGGCCACCACGACCCCGGTGCCGACGAAAACGAGCCATGGGTTTCGACGAGCCCTGGATCGGTCGTCTATCGGCTCGACCATGGCTCGCTGCGCAGTGTGGGGGGCGTCGCGGGCGCATACATCACCGGCGGCTCGCCGACTTCGAACCGCACCTGCTCGCTCGGTGCGCCGGTGGGCAACGTGTCGGGGAACTCGAATGTGAGCCCATCGACGTGCTCGAGCATCTGCAGGGTGGGCGTGGGGTCCAGCTGCGTGGGGAACATCGTCACCATCCGGTCGCCCACGCGCCCGACTTGCTCGATGTTCCACCGCCCCTCGTAGAAGCCGGCTACACGATCGGCCATCGACCGGTCGAGCTGGGAGACTCCGTGTTCGAACTCGCCGGCGATCGCCTTTTCGACGAGGTTCGCGACGCCGCCGAAGATCTCGCGGGCGGGCCCGTCGATCGAGTTCGTGAGCACGACCATCGCCAATCGGTGCTTCTGGTTGACGCCCGAGTACGTGATGAACCCCGGATAGCCGCCGCCGTGGGTGGCGAACTCCATCCCACCATGTTTGGCCAGCTGGAAGCCCAGCCCCCACCGCATGGTGGGCGACTCGAACTGGACGCGTTGCATCTCGCGCTTGATGCGGTCGGGGAACAGCTCACCGGACTCGAACAGGTGGGCGCGGTACCAACGGAGCAGGTCGACGACCGATGAGCTGAATCCCGTGGCACTGTTCATGACGCCGGCCCTCACATGAGCGAAGGGCGGACGCTCCCGGCCGGGGAGCCGCATCGGATAGCCCACGGCGTGCCCGTCGAGGTCCTCGGGGAGATCCGGTGTCGTGGCTTCGAGCCCGAGGGGCGTCAACAGGTTGGCATCGACGTACCGCTCGTACCCGATGTCGGCGACGGCTTCGATCACCTGACCGAGCAGGGTGAAGCCGACATTGGAGTATTTGAGCTTCTCGACCGGCTCGACGACGCCCACGCCAGTTTCGACTTGGGCAACGATCGCCTCGAGGTCCGGAAATCGATCGTCGTGCCAATGGGTGGTGGTTCCGTCCCTCGTGATCCCGGCAGAGTGGCTGAGGAGATGCCTGATCGTGACGTGCTCGAGCTCTGGGTTCGATGGCGAGCGGAACCAAGGGAGATGCGCCGAGACGGGATCATCGAGCCGCAGCGCACCCCCGTGGACGAGCCCGAGGACGGCAGTGGCCGTGAAGACCTTCGAATGCGAGGCGATCCGATACTGCGTGCGCTCCGTGGCCGGGACCTCTTGTTCGACGTCGGCGTGACCGTGTGCAGCGGCGTACACGAGATCGTCGCCAACCGCGATACCAACGGCGATCGACGGAACCTCTCGATACCACCGCTGAAAGGCAAGCCACCTGTCGATCAAGCCAGTCAGTTCTGAGACACGCTCCATCGCCTTCGAGTCCGTCACCCGCCACAGGCTACTGAGCCGACGACGGCCACCAACCACCGTATCTGAGACTGAAAAGATCGATTTGGGGACTTGCACACTCTCTGACGTTGTTTTACGATCCTCGACGACGGGAGTCAATACACGAAGAGAGAGGAGCGACTCCATGTCCGGCTACATCCAGGTAACGCCCGAACAACTCCACGACGCTTCAGCGAAGCTGTCCGGTGGAGCATCTGCCATCGAGAGCACGCTCGGCGATCTCTCCAACCGGGTGTCGTCCCTCGGCGCCGAATGGGCCGGTCAGGCCTCCGGTCGGTTCCAGGAGCTGTACGCCCAATGGCAACAGGGAGCCCAGCAACTGCGAGAAGCGCTGATGGGGATCAGCCAGCTCACCGCCCAGGCCGGGTCTGCCTACGCCCAGAGCGAAGAAGCGATCGCCGCTTCGTTCGGTCGGGGCTGACTCGCTCCAATGATCGACGACCGTCGCGAGTTCCACCGACCGGCGCGGGTGTACCCCGCGCCGGTCGGGCGCGACGACGTCGACATCCCTGCACCCCCGCAGCCACCGCCGAAGTCCGGCGGAGGTGTCCTCCAAGCATTGCTGCCGGTCCTCGGCAGCGTCGGCATGTTCGGCTTCGCTCTCATCCTCGGCGACAGCCGATATCTGATCATGGCCGGGATCCTGGCCGGGGCGATGCTGCTCTCCGGCATCGCCGCTCGCGTCAATCAGGTGAGGACTGCGAGGCGAGGGCACGCAGAACGTTCCGCTCGATACAGGGCCGTGATCGCCGACGTTCGAACGAGCCTGCTGGAAGCCGGCAACCGCCAGAGGAGATGGAGTCGCTCCTCGTACCCGGCGCCGGTCGATCTGTGGTCGGTGGTCGTCGATCGGCATCGAGTGTGGGAACGACGGCTGCAACACGACGACTTCATGCAGGTTCGCCTCGGTACCGGCCCGGTCCCGGCTGCGCTCGCGCCTCGACAAGCGCGGCCCCTCGATCCGCTGACTGAACCCGATCCCGATCTCGTGGAACTCGCTGAGCAGGTGGTGCAGGACTTCGCCACCATCGACGACGAACCGTCGCTGTTCGACCTGGCGGGACTCGGATGTGTGGCCATCGTGGGCACGGGGGACGAAGCTCGGCAACTGGCGCGTTCGATCACGCTGCAACTCGCCGTGTTCCGGGCCCCCGACGATCTGCGAGTGATCGTCTCACACCAGCCGGACACGATCATCGATTGGACCTGGGCTCGGCGGCTTCCCCACACCGCGGCCGAGGGTGGCTGCCTGGTCACATCCGATCCCGAAGACCTGATGACCATCCTCGACCAGGTCGCGCGACCACGGCTCGCCCACCTGGAGCTGGCATCGTCGACCATAGGGCCGGCACAGCCGATGGTCTTTCCTTCCGCCGTCGTCGTGCTCGACGGCTATCACCCAGGAGGTGAGGTGGGAAGGCTCGAGCTCATCGACGACCTGATCGGCAAGGCCAACGGGATCGGCTTGACCTTCGTCTGCATCGTCGATCATGCGAGCGCCGTGCCGTCGGTCGCCGGCGCAACGATCACCGTGTCCAACGGCCAGGTTCAGGCTGCCCTCGCGCAGCCAGACGCCCCACGGCTGGAGGCGACCGCCGACCAGGCGCCGCTCGCCCTCTGTAGCCAGCTCGCAAGCATGCTGGAGCCGCTCGAGCTCAGGACCCGGTCCGGCCGGGCGACCACGATCGACTCCGCCGGCCTCTTCGAACTGTTGGGCATCGGCGACCCTTCACTGGTCACACCCGGCCTGATGTGGACGCGTCGCGATCCGTCCGAACAGCTCCAGACGCCGATCGGTGTGGCGGAAGACGGCAAAGTGATCATGCTCGACCTCAAGGAGTCCTCGTCCGGGGGCATGGGTCCCCACGGCATGCTCATCGGTGCGACCGGCTCCGGAAAGTCGGAGCTTCTCAGAACGCTGGTGCTCGGCCTGGCTGCCCGGCATGCCCCGGAGGATCTGGCTCTTGTAATGGTCGACTTCAAGGGTGGCGCGACCTTCGCTCGCCTGGACCGCCTTCCTCACTCGGCCGGGATGATCACCAATCTCGAGCGCGATCCATCGCTCGTGGACCGAATGCTCGAGGCCTTGCACGGCGAGCTCGAGCGTAGACAACGGGTGCTGCATGAGGCCGGTGGCTTCGATCGGGCCGACGAGTATCGCGCCCACCGCCAGGCGCATCCCGAAACCGACCTCGACCCGCTCCCGGCGCTGCTGGTGGTGGTCGACGAGTTTGGCGAGCTGCTCGCCGCCAAGCCGGAGTTCTCCGACCTGTTCGGCACGATCGGACGGGTGGGCAGATCCCTCGGCGTCCACCTCCTGCTCTCTACCCAGCGACTCGAAGACGGAAGAATCCGCAAGCTCGAGGGCCACCTCCGCTACCGGCTCTGTCTCCGCACGTTCACGCCAGACGAGTCGTTGGCGGTCATCGGCTCCAAAGCTGCCGCCGAGCTACCACCGATCCCGGGTGTCGGCTACATGAAGGTCGACGGAACGATGACGGCCTTCAAGGCGGGGCTCGTCAACCGCCCGCTGCGTGGAACCGAGCAGACGGAGATGGAGCACATGATCGGCGCCCTCGCCGGCGAGGAGGTCGAGGCACGACGCGCTCGCCCCGTGTGGTTGGAACCCCTCCCCCCGGCCTGTGAGCTGTCATCGCTCGCCGAACGGGTGAACACACCCGGGGCGAGCGGCTGGCTCCGGTTCCCGGTGGGATGGGAGGATGATCCGCGGCGGCAACGGCAGCTTCCCCATGAACTCGACTTCACCGGTGCCCGGGGCAACCTGGCAATCGTCGGAGCGCCCAGGACGGGCAAGTCGACGATGCTGCAGACCCTCTTGGCCACTGCGTCCCTGACGCACGATCCAGAGGACGTGCAGTTCTACGCCATCGACTTCGGTGGCGGCGGCCTCCATCTACTCGAAGGGCTTCCGCACGTCGGAGCCGTCTTGTCCCGGAGCCACCGGGCAGAGGTGGCCAAGTTGATCCGACGGCTCCACAGCCTGGCCGAGGAGCGCGCCGAGGCCTTTCGCCGACATCGCATCACCGAGATGGCGGCGTACCACGCTCTGCGTCGAGAAGGCCGGATCGACGACGAGATGGGTGAAGTGTTTCTCGTGGTCGACAACTGGGGCGCCTTCTGTCAGGAGCAGCCGATGGACCTGGTCGAATCGGTGTTCGACCTGATCGGAGGTGGGCTCCACCACGGGATACACGTGGTCGTGGCCACACCGCGCTGGCAGGACATCAAGCTCGCCGTTCGAGATCACATCGGTGGCCGGTTCGAGTTTCGCCTTGGCGACGCCATCGACTCGGAGATCGATCGTCCTGCTGCGCGGTCGCTGCCGGGCGACGCAGCCGGACGTGGCCTCGGCATGGATGCCCGCCAGGTTCAAGTCGCATTGCCTCGCGCAGACGGCCGACCGGAGCCGGGTTCGATCCCGATCGGGACCGAGCAGGTCACCTCATTGGCGGAGAAACGGTGGAAAGGGCGACGCTGCGCCGCCCCGGTGCACGTGCTTCCGACCGTGGTCGCAGCCGCCGAGCTCGCCGAGTCCCCGCAGGTGACGCTCGGGCTGGAGGAGCACCGCCTGGGACCGTGGACTGTCGATCTCTTCGGACCCGACCCGCACATGCTGGTCTTCGGCGACGCCGAATCCGGCAAGACGAATCTCCTGCAACGCCTCATCGCGGAGATATGCGAGCACCATGCTCCCGACGAGGTGCAGGTGGCCGTCGTGGACTACCGCCGCCGGCTACTGCACACTGTCCCCGAATCGCATCGGCTGGGAGTCGCCGCATCGGCCGACTCGGCTGCCGTGATCGCCAGCAGGATCAATTCGGATCTGGCAGCTCGCGTGCTTCCTGACGAGGTCAGCACGCTGCGGCACAGCGGTCCGGCCGTCGTGCTCGTCGTCGACGACTACGACCTGGTGGCCGGTGCCACCGGGAACCCCCTGAGCCCGCTCATCGATCGAGTTGCCCAAGGTCGCGATCTGGGATTCCATCTCGTGCTGGCCCGGCGGGTCGGCGGGGTTGCTCGTTCCGCCTTCGAGCCCCTCTTCCAGCGGGTTCGAGAACTGGGAACGCAAGGCCTCGTCCTCAGTGGAGATCCGCAGGAAGGCCCGATACTCGGCGGCGTCAAGGCGGTCCCCCGCTCCCCAGGGCGGGGCGTGTGGGTGAGCCGGGGCCGCACGACGGAGGTGCAGGCCGTGCTCTGTGCCTCGATCGGAGCCACGACGGAGGAGGCTCGGGCGATGAGAGGAATGGCATGAGCACGGTCACCGTTGAGCTCGTGGGCTCGACGACGCGCACCCACACGGACCTCCCCGACGACGTTCCTGTAGAACATCTCATGCCATCGATGGTGACCTTGGTCGGCGATGGCTGCCCGGCCGAGGGGCGCTGGCTCGCCTACGTCGCCGGCGGCGTGCGAGTCGACCTGAGCACCACCTTGACCCAGATGGGACTCAGCGACGGCGACGCCGTGTACGTCACCCGCTCGACCCATGCCATCGACCCCGAGCTGCCAGACCCTGTGCCGGTGCGCATGGATGACGCATCACCCACGGAACGGACGTCACGGGTGATACCCGAACGTCTCACGACGCGACAACGCATCATCGAGGCCGGGCGGGCACTCGTGGGATCGAGGGTGACACCCCGGGCGCTCGACTGCGGCGCAAAGGAACGCGTGGCCGACATGTGGAGATGGACCGACCACGGACGCCGCCTCGACTGGATCATCGGGCGTCCTCGCCTACATCGAACCGTCACCATCGGTGTCATCACGCAGACCGACTCGGGGGCGTCGGCGCACACCGCCGTCGACGTGGCGACGGCACTCTCCGCAGCGCGTGCAGATCGCGTGATCCTTGTCGACGGAGATCCGGAGCGGGCCGGCGTCACCCGGCTGACCGGCGTAGGCGCTCTCACGGTGGTCGGCGCCGCAGACGGGGTGGACAGTCTCGATGCTCGGTTCGGAAGCGGGACGATCACCGTGTTGGGTTGTGACATGCGAGCCGGCACCACTCCCGGCTTCGACGTCTATCGTCGAATGCTCGACCGGATTCGGCCCAGCGCAGGCGTGGTCGTGATCGACTGTGGCCCGGCGGGCAGCTCTCGGCTGCCCGACCTCTGCGAGCAGATCGTCCTCGTCACCGACGGCCCTGTCGATCCACGCGTGGAGCGTCCGTTCCGCAACCGGCCGACGGTGATGGCGGTGGCCAAAAGGGGAGACACGGTGGACCTGAGTCTCATCGACTCCAGTTTCCCCACAGCATCGGGGTCGGTGGTGTTCAGAGACGCTCACACCGGTCGTGAGCTTGCTGCGGTGTTGGCCGACGGGTGGGCACGTCTCGGCGCCACGATCTGATCGGCGCCACCTCGGACACCGAGACGTGGCGAGGAGAAGGTGAAGGTGCGGGCGGTTGGTGGCCCCCGCCCACACCTTCATCCGTCGAACCACCGACCTTTCCCCCTGGAGCCTCGAAAAACCGACCCCCTCGTGGCTCCCCCGTGGTGTGTGGATTCCCCCGGCGACTCAGGTCGTTGGTTCGAGAAGTATTGGCCTGACTCCGATATCGGGTTCTCATTCCCGGAAATTGCTGTACTGGAGTGGTAATTCGAAGTCGAGTCCCTTCAGGAGGGCGATCGCCGCCTGGAGATCGTCTCGCTTCTTGCCCTGCACGCGGATCTGCTCGCCCTGAACCTGCGCCTGCACCTTGAGCCCCGAGTCCCGGATCTCCTTCGTGAGTTTCTTGGCGGCGTCCTGGGGGATCCCCTGGGCCAGCTTCCATTCGGACTTGAAGCGGCCGCCCCCCACTTGTTTCGGCTCGCCACCCGAGATGGCCTTCGGATCGATCTTGCGCTTCACCAGCTTCTCACGGAGCACCTGGTTGGCGGCATCGAGACGACCCTCGGCCGAGGACTCGACGACAACGAGATCCTCACCAGAGATCTCGACCGTGGTGTCGGTGCCCCGGAAATCGAACCGGTTGGCGAACTCTCGTGCCGCCTGATCCACGGCGTTCCGGAGTTCTTGCTTGTCCACTTCAGAAACAACATCGAACGAAGGCATGGCTCAATCGTAGGCCTGGCCGTGCGGATCCCGGGCACCCAACGTCGCAGCGGTCGAATGTCGGCTCAGCCGCATCCATTCGGAAGCCGCAGATGCTGGTCCACCGCCTGATCGGTGAGCGTGAAGGGGTCGGACGCAAATGCCGGCGGCGGGGCGACAACGATGTCGACGGCGTCCACCGCGCCCAGGCCGAAGTGGGCGACCGCCTCGTTTCCCGCCGAGTAGCCCTGCGACACGGTGATCTCGCGTACACCGAGCAACCGATCGGGATCGCCCGCAGCTCCCGCCTCGTAGACCGATACGAGGGTTCCCGGACCACCACCGAGCGACGCGTCGACCGAGACCTCCACCCAGTGACCCGAAGATGAGACGTTGTGGAAGAACGGCATCTCGAGCGACGCCTCCCACTCCACGGCCAACGTGTCCACCCGCCCGTCTCGATCGACATCCGCCGTGGGCATGGCCACCCAATATTGAGGCGATCCCAATCCCGGTGGCGTCTCGAATCTCGGCACACCGCCTTCGACACCCGTATTCCGGAATACGGCGGGGAGGGTCCCGTCGGCGGCCGAGGCGGATGTGAGTATGTCGACCAGTCCGTCGTTGTCCAGGTCGACGAACTCCACATGCGGGGCCTTGGTGGGTAGTCCGATCAGTCCTGCGGCGTCGGTCACGTCCTCGAACACAGGCGTGTCGCCCGGCGCAGGCGTGCGATTGAGATAGAGCCGAATGGGCACGGTGGTGTTGCGGCTGAGTGTCGAGTTGAAGTGCTGGCCCAAGACGAGGTCGGCTCGTCCGTCACGGTTGACGTCGGCGAGCGAAGCCCCCGCCACGTCGTCTTCGTCACCGAAGATCTCCCATTCCGGAATCACGCCGGTCACTTCTTCCAGCCCGGCTCCCGTTCCGACGAACACGCGGTTCGAGCCACCGATCACCACATCGGGGATTCGGTCGCCGTCGATGTCACCAGTGGCGACTCCCAGGCCGTGAACGTCGTCAGGGAATCCAAAGCTCTCTCGTGCGTCTTCGAAGCGCAGATCTCCGAGGTTTCGATACACGACCGTAGACGCCCCCGTCCACTTGTCCTCGAGCACCACGAGATCGGGCAGCTGATCTTCGTCGACGTCGAGCACCCCGATCGAGCGGGCTCCGAGCACCGGGTCGAGACCGGCGTCGTCCACCTCCACCAGCGACCCGCCGTCGTTGCGGTACACGGTCGACGGCGCATCACCACGCTCTCGGCCCGGTTGGGGGTTCCGGGCTATCACCAGGTCGAGATCACCATCGAGGTCGAGATCTGCGAACACTGCGCCCGACGTCCTGCCGAGCTGTGCCTCCAGGCCCAGGTCGGCGAAGCCACCCGATGCTGCCAGCAGCACCCTGTCGGGACCAGGTCCGTCGGCGCCACGGGTCCGATAATCCTCGACCGGGCGATTGGCGAAGGTCCCTAGAAAGAGATCGGGGAGCAGATCGCCGTTCACGTCTCCCCACGCTCCTGCGTGGCCCTTCATGCCGGTCAAGGGGTCGACCAGGCCGAACGCCACCGTGGCGTTCTCCAGCGAGATCCCGCCGCCGGCAGTCGCCTCGATCGGCCCAACCCAGCACGAAATGCCTTCACCGCCCGTGGGCGTCGCCACGGCGACCGACCCCGGCGGCGCCGTCGTGGGATTGGCGTCGCCGGTGTCGAACGTGGTCGGTTCGGGTGATGTCACGCCGCCCCCGGTGCCGGGAGGGTTGGCCGACGAAGAACAGGCAGCAAGCACGAGCGCAAGGGCCACGACGAGCCTCATGGCATTGTCACCTCAACAAGCACCACCTGCCCAAACGGATCCCGGTCGTTGGGGCCACCGGCATTCAGCGTCATGAAGAGTCGCCCGGCCTCATGATCGATGCTGATTCCGTAGGTTCCTCCCACCCGCAATCCGAGGCTCCGCTCGATCAGGGGTGCAAGCTCGACCAGCGTGCTCTGCGCTCCGGTCGCAGGGTCGAGTTCCACGATCGGGGTCCCGATGTCGTAGCCGTCGCCGTGAGCGCCCGGGAGTGAGTACACGACCGTGCCCGTCGGGTCCACCACCATCGATGCCGTGTACGCCTCCGGAACCCCGAGGTCGGTGACGGTCCCGTCGGGCCCGATCGAGAAGAAGGCGTCTGGCCGATCGGAGGCGGCGTAGATGGTGCCGTCGGGGGCGGGCGCCGAGGCGGCGCGGATTCGGCCGCCCGGTATGTCGACCGTACCGGTGAACGAGTTGGTCGCCGGGTCGTACACGTTCAACGAACCGTCACCAAAGCTCACGTATGCGCGCCCCTGTGCGTCCACTGCGACAGACCGGAATCCGGTGTGGCTCGGATCGGCATCGGAGAAGATGACCTCGCCACTGGCGATGTCATAGACGAAGAAGGGCCCTTCGTTGCTACCGGTGGGAACGGTCGGATCCGCCGCTTCCCCGTAGATCAGACCGCCCTCGGGCCATGAAGCGAGCGACGGAATCCCGTGAGCCGGAACCGGTGCTCCGAGATTGGAGACCGTTCGCGCATTCGGGTCGATCCGCATGAGAATGCCGCCCGAGTAGTCGACGGATTCGATACCACGACGACTCCCCCAGTACGAAGCCGCGTAGATCTCCCCACACGGCCCGGCGACCATCTGGGCGTGGATCTTGCCGTGCCCCCAGTCGTTGGAGGTTGGTCCCACCAGGGACGCCACATCGGCGATCCGCGACAGCACGCCGGTCGCCGGGTCGAATTCGTAGACATAGGAATTGCCGTCGGCCCCGAGGTGGTCACCGATGGCGGAGAAGTAGCGGCCATCGGCGGTCACGATCCCCTGACCCCACTCCGACCATGGGTTTCCCTCGTGATCGGGGTGCGGGTAGATCGCGGCCCGAATCCCGAGACCGGAGCCTTCGATCTCCGTGACCTCCACCGATTCGGCAGATTGGAACGGCTCACCGTCGAATTCGCCGCATCCAGGCATCGGCTCGGTGGCGCGCAGGGTTGTCGGCGTCGTGGCCGGTTCGCTTCCGGCAGCGGACGAAGTCACGCTCTCTGCGGTCGAACCCGACGAAGGCGCCGACGACGCCACGGCCTCGGGCGTCTGGCCCGCGCTCGTGCACGCGCTCGCGGTCAACAGAATCGCCACGCCCACCACCCAATTCCCCATAGGCGACAAACGTACCCCGAATCTCGGACTATGGGGCGGGTCCGCGACCCGATCACGAGCCGGCTCTCGAATCATCAGGGGCTGACTCAATCGACTCGGGCAGCAACAGGAGCGCCCTGCTCGCGCAGGTCGACCACAACGTCCCGATCGCCGGCGCGCGAACCGTCGGGCTGCTCCGCGGTGGATCCACTTGCACGGGGCCCCGGCCCGGAGTCACTGCCGAGGAGGACCGCGAGGGCGTCGGTCCGTCCGGCTGCCGCCAGAATCGAGGCAGCCGACACCAGCGCTGCCGCCTCCATACGCTCGGCGGCGGGGATGGCGCGATCCATGGCCATCTCGAGGAGCCACGTGCATGCCTTGGTGATCACCTTCGAGTGGGACTCGAAGCCACACCGCTGGAACAACGAATCCAGGGCCCCACGGTCGGCCCACGCGACGAACTCGGATCGAAGAACATGAGCGGTGCCCCCCCACAGCGGCAGCAGCGGCGAGGTCCATGCGACGGCCGGATCCACCGGTACCGACGCCAGGTGCATCATGGCCGATGCGTCGGGCACGATCGCTCCGAAGCGGGACTGCACCCAGTGCTGTGCGAGCACCAGGTTGAGTCCGCCGACACCGCCCTCGGCCAAGCGATCGGCGGCTTCGATCGCCAATCCCTCGGCAACGGTTGCCTCCACGTCTTCGACGAACTGACGGTGGAAGATGTCGGCACCGGTCCTGCGTTCCAACCCTTCCGTCATGACGTCCACGGCAGCCCGCATCTGGGCGGCACCCACGATCGCAGCGTCGGCTCGCAGACGCTCGATGACCGGTCTGAACAGCTGGTCTCCGGCTCCTCGAGGACCCACCCTGACGGCCACCGCACCATCGATCTGAACTCGCGCGAACGACGCCGGTGCAGTGCCGGGTCGACCGAACAGCTTCTTGACCCGGACCCGATTGGGTTGGCCCGGGCCGGTGTGGATCGGCAACAAGTAGCAGGTGGCTCCAGAGCTGGGCTCGGGGACGCGTACCAGGAGGGCGTCGTAGAGGTGCGAGTGGGTGATGAGCTCGATGTTCGAGAGTAGGAAGTGGTCGGGGTCGTCGGTCGCCTCGACCCGGGGCCGCCCGCGACCTGTGAATGCGACGCCGATCATGACCCCGGCCTTGTCGAGGCCGGGGATGGCTCGCGGATCGTGGTGGAGCCCGGTGGCCCTGCTACGCCATGGGGCCACCTCACCGGTCCGCAATGCGAGCGTGGCCGCTGCGGTCATCGCCACCGGTGTGAGGTGGGTCGGTTCGATGACCGCGGTGTCGAACATGAGCCGGGAGCGACCTTCCGTGTCGGTGCGTCTGAGGCCGCTGCGCACGGTGTGGGCGGCCAGGGTGTTCCATGCCCCCGATGGGACGGCGACGCGCGCGGTCCTCGGCTCTACGGACTGTTGAGCCGCCACGATGGCGGCGAGCGCCTTCACGTCGACCTCTGCTTGGGGCGCATCGGATCGGGGAGATGGCTCGGCATCGCGTTCCACCACCCCGGGCGGAGGCGCCTCGACCTCGCGGGCGTCCATGGCCTGTTTCATGCGGTCGAGGAACTCCGAATTCTCGACCACTCGAGGTCCAGATGACTGGAGCTCCGGTCGCAGAGAGCGCGCCGACGGGCTATTGGCACGACGGCGCGCCAACAGGGGCTCTCGCTCTCTACCCCTGATCCCCACGTGCTCCTCCCGTTGCCGCCAGACGGCGTCGACGTCGGCAAGGCGCGTCGATCATCCGGCCCCGCTCCCTTGCAACAAGATAACCGGTGGGCGGCAGGGTGCTCAAAAAAGCTCGGAACACCCTGCCGCGAGACTCACGCCTCCAGCGCCACCTCGAGGACCTGTTCCACACTGTCCGCGATGTGGAAGGTCATCTCCTCACGGATCTTCTCGGGCACTTCGTCGAGGTCGGCCTCGTTGCGCCGAGGCACGATCACTTCCCGGAGCCCGGCCCTGTGTGCCGCAAGCACCTTCTGCTTGACGCCCCCGATCGGCAGGACCTTGCCCTGAAGCGTGACCTCTCCGGTCATGCCAACCGTGCCACGTGCCTTCCGCCCGGTCAGCAACGAGACGAGTGCCGTCGTCATGGTGATGCCGGCCGAGGGTCCGTCCTTGGGTATGGCACCGGCGGGAACGTGGACATGGAAGCGGCCTTCGGTCTGCTCCGGATCGATGCCGAGCCGTGCGGCGTTCGCCTCCACGTACGAGAGTGCGATCCTGGCGGACTCCTTCATCACATCACCGAGCTGGCCGGTCAGGGTCAGCCCTCGCTCTCCCGGAGTCGAACTCGCCTCGATGAACAGGACATCGCCTCCTGCCCCGGTCACGGCCAAACCCGTGGCCACACCTGGGACATCGGTGCGGTCGGACGCCTCGTCCTTCCAGACCTTCGTCTTTCCCAGGTACTCCCGCACCTGCGCCTCGTCCACCACGATCGTTCCGAGTACAGGCGAGCCCTCGCCGGAGCTTCCGGTCCCACGGGCAACGGCCGTCGCCACCTTGCGGGTCAGCTTGCCGAGCTGCCGTTCCAGGTTCCGGACACCGGCTTCTCTCGTGTAGCGATCGACGACGGCGGCGAGGGCATCCTCGGTCACCTTCAGCTCTTCGGGCTCGAGTCCGGCAGCGCGGAGCTGCCGTGGAAGAAGGTGATCGCGTGCGATCGCCACCTTCTCGGCGTCGGTGTACCCGTCGATCGTGATGACCTCGGTGCGGTCGAGCAAGGGCCCCGGGATCGAATCGACCACGTTCGCCGTCGCTATGAACAACACGTCGGAGAGGTCGAGATCGGTCTCGAGATAGTGATCCCGGAACGTGTGATTCTGGGCCGGGTCGAGAACCTCGAGCAAGGCCGACGACGGGTCACCTCGCCAATCGTTGCCGACCTTGTCCATCTCATCGAGAAGGAACACAGGGTTCATCGTTCCGGTCTCGATGAGCGCCCTCGCCACCCTGCCGGGGCGTGCTCCGACGTAGGTGCGACGATGGCCTCGGATCTCCGCCTCGTCCCGGACACCGCCGAGCGCCACACGCACGAACTTGCGACCGAGCGCCTTGGCGACGGACTCGCCCAGCGACGTCTTGCCCACACCCGGGGGGCCGACCAGCAGCAGGATCGCCCCGGCATTGCGTCCGTCACCCTCCGCAAGACCTCTCTGTTGGCGGAGCTTTCGAACGGCCAGGTGCTCGATGATGCGCTCCTTGACATCCGCCAGCCCGGTGTGGTCTGCATCGAGCACGGCCCAGGCCTCCTGAAGGTCGAGCCGATCTTCGGACCGGGTGCCCCAGGGCACCTCGAGCATCGTGTCGAGCCAGGTTCGGACCCACGAGTGTTCGGGGGACTGCTCAGACATCCGCTCCAGGCGGTCGATCTCTCGTTCGATGCTCTCGCGGACGGCATCCGGAATGTCGCTTTCCTCGAGCTTGGCCCGGTACTCGGAGGTGACGTCGGCGTCGTCTCCGAGCTCTTTCTTGATGGCTTCGAGCTGTTGACGCAGGAGATAGTCGCGCTGACCCTTGTCGATGCGCTCTGCGGCCTCGTCGCGGACTCGTCGCCGGAGTTCCAGGTCGGCCAAGACCTCTCGCATCCATTCGAGGAGCATCCCCAGCCGACGCCGGATGTCGAGTGCTTCGAGGAGCTGGACCTTCTGATCCAGCGACAGGTCTGGCGAGTACACGGCGAGGTCCGCCAGTTGGGACGGATTGTCCATCGCCGTGATCCGCTCGGCGACCGCCGTCATGCCGCGATTCTCGAGCACGGCGCCGACCACGGCCCGATATTCGGCCACGAGCGACTCGAGCTCGTCATCGATGATGTCGACCTCGGGATACGGTTCCGCCTCGACCCAGAGCGCACCGGTCTCATCGACCGAACCGGCTCCCACCCGGGCTCGCGCCATACCCGACACGACGACGTTGCCGTCTTCGTCGCTCTGCTGAATCTCGGCGATCGTCCCCACGTCGGCGTATCGCCCATCGAGCCTGGGTACGAGCAGCAGTCGACCGTCGTTCCGATCGGCGGCTGCGATCGCAGTTCGGCCTTCGGAGGTCTCGATCCGAAGGGTCACGACCATGTGGGGAAAGACCACTCCGTTGCGGAGCGGAAGAACGGGAAGGGTGAGTTGTGCTGTCTGTGGCATGGAGGTCTCCTGAACCGTCGAGGCCGATACAACGACCTGAGTCAGAAGACTATTCCATTGTTGAGCGTATATGACTCAGATCGTGTGCAGGTCAGTCGTGGATATGGGTTCCTGAGCCTCGTTCGAGGTGAACGTGGGGAACCACGGCAGACGCGTGGGCGGGATCGTCGAACACCAGCCGGCCTTCGACGTCGACGATCTTCGCGCGGTAGGCCTCCGACAGTGCGTCGGCCGTCAACACCGATCCGGGGGGGCCCTCGGCGACCACACGGCCCGAGAGCAGGATCACGTGGTCGGCCTTCGAGGCCTCACCCAGGTCATGCGTCGTCACCACGACGGTTCGGCCGCTCGTGCGTTCTTCCTCGATCACGGAGGTGATGGCAGCTTCAGACGTCAGGTCGAGACCCGTGTGCGGTTCGTCCAGCAGCAGCATCGCTCGCTCCTGGGCGATGCCTTGCGCAACGAACACCCGCTGTCGTTGTCCCCCGGACAACTCTCTGACATGCCGATCGGCGAGCGAATCGAGACCAAGTCTCGACATCGCCGCCGTCACGATTCGACGATCTTCGGCCCGGAACCTGCCGATCGGGCCAAGCGAGGCGTACCTTCCCATCGCCACGACTTCTCTGACGGTGACGGGTAACACGTCGTTGACGATCGTGCTCTGCGGTACGAATGCAACACGCTCGCGCGCCCGATCGGCCGTGGTGCCGAGAATCTCGACCCGGCCCTCAGTCGGCTGGATCAGGCCCGCGATCAATCCCAGCAGCGTCGACTTGCCCGACCCGTTGGGACCGATGAGGGCTGTGAACCCGCCGGATGGAACCGTGAAATCTGACGTCGACAGGGCGACGGCGTCGCCGTATCTGGCCCGGACTCCGTGCCCACAGGCTGCCGGCTGCGAAGTCATATCTGGCACTCCTCGCACACTCCGACGACCTCGAGAAGATGACCCTCGGGCCGGAACCCCGCATGAACGGCAAGCGCCTCTGCGAGGTCATCGAGCAAGATCTCGGCATCAGAGCCGAGCTCGACATCCTCCACCGCTCCACAAGTTCGACAGACGAGGTGGTGGTGATGCCCGGCGAGCCACTCGGCGAGCTCGAAGCGCGCCACCCCGTCGGCATCATGGTGCTTCTGTACGACGCCCGAGTCGTCGAGGATGGTGAGGGTCCGGTACAACGACGACAGCGGCACTCCCTCGACCTGACCGTGGAGTTCGGCAGCCGACAGGGGGCCTGAGGATCGCTGCATGGCCATCACCGCCGCCTTCCGCCCATGGGTGTACCGGATGTCGAGCTCCGCGAGTCGACGACGTACGGCATCGTGGACGTCTGGCATGGCGAGCGAATCACTCATCGATCGAGCCCGGGTTGAAAATGATAACGTTTCTCATTATGGTGAGGATGATTCTCATTATATCAACCTGACACCCTCCCGCGGAGACCGCTCTTGAAACGAACGATTCCCAACATGATCGTGGCAACTGCCGTCTCCGCGGCGCTCGCTGGTTGCGCCGCGCCGGCGGCGTCCAACGACTCGCCGATCGAGATCGTGGTGACCACTTCGATCCTCGGTGACGTTGTCACGAATGTCGTTGGGGACAATGCACGGGTCGAGACGATCATGGCGCCAGGCGTCGACCCTCACGACTTCGCCCCCTCCGCGCGCCAGGTCGAAGCGATCCGAAACGCAGACCTGGTCGTCGCCAACGGTTTGGGACTCGAGGAGGGGCTCACCGACGTCCTGGAGTCGGCGGCGGCCGACGGCGTTCCGGTCTTCGAGATGGCGCCGGTGGCCGACCCGCTGCCGTTCGGGGCCGACGACCACGCCGACGACCCTGACCACGGCGATCTCGACCCCCACTTCTGGGAGGATCCTTCGAGGATGACCATCGCAGTGCAGGCCCTCGCCGAGGCTCTGGTCGAGTTGGACCCATCGATCGACTGGTCAGACCCGGCCGACGCCTACACCACATCGCTCGACGAGGTCGATGTGGAACTCCTCGGCATCTTCACGGTCATCCCGGCAGACCGCCGGGTGATCGTCACCAACCACGACGCATTCGGATACCTGGCCGACCGCTACGACCTCGAGGTCGTCGCCGTGGTGGTCGCGGGCGGAAGCACGCTGGCCGAACCGAGCGCCTCCGACCTCGCCGATCTCGTTGCGGTCGTGAAAGAGCGCGAGGTGGCGGCCATCTTCACCGACAACACCACCTCGTCGTCACTGGCCGAAGCCGTGGCGGCCGAGGTCGGGGACTCCGTGAGCGTCCACGAGCTCTACTCCGGGTCTCTCAGCGACCCCGATGGCCCCGCCTCCAACTACCTCGAGATGCTTCGCTTCAATGCCACCACGATCGCCGACGCCCTCGGCTGACCGATGGGCACTCCCGACTCGCGTCTCCGCGCCCTAACGTCGACGCCATGACTTGGCTCACCGAGCCCTTCAACCTCGGATTCATGCAACGGGCTCTGCTGGCCGGGACGTTGGCGGCTGCAATCGCCGCCCTGGTGGGCACGTGGGTGGTGCTGAGAGGCCTGAGCTTCATGGGGGATGCACTGGCCCATGGGGTGCTGCCCGGGATCGCCCTTGGGGTTGTCGCGGGCTTCGGTCAGACACTCGGAGCGGCCGCATCCGCCGTTGTGATGGTGATCGGCATCAACCTCGTTCACCGATACTCACGCCTGGGAGAAGACACCGGGATCGGCCTGCTGTTCGTGGGAATGCTGGCGCTAGGGGTGGTGATCATCTCCCGGTCCGACAGCTACACCGGCAGCCTGACTGGCATCTTGTTCGGAGACGCGCTCGGCGCCACAACGTCCGACATCGTCATTCTGAGCGGCGCCGCAGTGATCTCGTTCATCGCCACCGCCCTGGGCTACCGGGCGTTTCTGGCGTTGTCGTTCAATCAACAGAAAGCGGAGATGCTCGGGTTGCACCCCCGCGTCGCGCACATGGCCATGCTCGCCCTGGTCACCATGGCGGTGGTGGCGTCGTTCCGCACCGTGGGCACCTTGCTGGTCTTTGCATTGCTCGTTGCGCCGCCGGCGACGGCCGCACTCGTTGCTCGAAGGGTCCCGGCAATGATGGCCACGGCGGCTGCGATCGGCACACTTTCGGTGATTCTCGGACTGCTCGCCTCCTACAGCTTCGACACTGCGGCCAGCGCAACGATCGCCGTGATCGCAGTCGGCATCTTCTTCGTGACCATGACCGTGCGGTCGATCGCTCGTTGAACGCGGCGCTGGGGCCCCAAAAGGCCCCAGCGCTACGGTCGCTCGCCTCGGGCTAGAAGCCGGAGATCCAGCTCAGTTCCAATTCGCGATCGATGCGGAACGCGCCTCCGACCCCCGCGCAGTTGCTGTTGAGGGCGAACGAGTTCACCGCCACCAGCACATTCGAATCGTCCAGCAGCATCGGGCCGCCGGAGTCGCCGAAGCACGTGCCACCGTGCTTGGCGTCGCCACTCACGATCATGCTGTTGGTCGGGGGCAGATCACCGAGGTCGATGTTTCCGATTCCGGCCACGCCCTGGGTGTTCACCACGAACAATCCGGCCTGATAGCGCACGAGGTCGCTCTGCAACGTCGGCTTCACGGCCTGGAGGCCGTAGCCGACCGCTGTCACCGTGGCGCTCTTCCGACCAGGCTTGAGAGTGTCCACGACTCCCGCCGTCGGCAAGGTTGCATACTCATCGAGGACGACAGGCTCATCGAGGACGACCACCCCGAGGTCGTACAGGTAGAAGGCGTTGTCGTTGTAGTACGGGTGCGTGGCCGGCGTGCCGTCCACCGAGAACCCGATCGCGCCGAACGGGTAGCCGTTCTGCGGACGCTCGGACGCGACGTCCGATGCGAACCACACCGTCACCGAGTCCGCGCCGAATGTGCAATGCCCGGCCGTCACGTAGACAGTCGGCGAGATCAGTGTTCCACTGCAACGCCATTGGGGAACGCCGTCTATGTCCGCCACCATCAAGCCGACGTAAGGGTGGTCCTCACCATCCAACTCACCGCCCCTGGTGATCGCACCAGCGGGCGCGGTCAGGGCCATCAGCAGTCCGACCACCAACGCAAGTCGTACCCATCGCTTCACATCTCTCTCCCAACACTCCGGATGCGCTCTCTGGGCGCACCTCCCTCGGCGGCGTGCCGCCACCAACCGACACGGTAGCGCCTCCATGCGCACGGTGGCGCGCGGGAAACGGGCCACAACAAACCCGGAATATGACAATGGTCGACTCAAGTTCTACTATGCGAACACGATCAAATCAGTACACTGGAATTCCGTCCGGACACGATCACCGGACCACGACACCTTTCACAAGGAGCGAACCCATGCCACGAGCCGTAGGAATCGACCTCGGTACCACCAACTCGGTCATCGCCACCCTCGACGGGGGTGAGCCCACCATCATCGCCAACGCCGAAGGCACCCGCACCACACCCTCCGTCGTCGCCTTCAAGGACGGCGAGGTGCTGGTGGGTGACGTCGCGAAACGCCAGGCGATCACCAACCCCGATCGCACCATCCGCTCGGTGAAGCGCCACATGGGCACCGACTGGAGCATCGAGGCCGACGGCAAGAAGTACACCGCGCAGGAGATCTCCGCCCGCGTCCTGATGAAGCTGAAGAGGGACGCCGAGTCGTTCCTGGGAGACACCGTCACCGATGCGGTGATCACCGTCCCCGCCTACTTCAACGATGCCCAGCGACAGGCGACCAAGGAAGCCGGCCAGATCGCCGGCCTCAACGTCCTTCGCATCATCAACGAGCCGACCGCCGCCTCACTGGCATACGGCCTCGACAAGGAAGGCTCAGATCACACCATCCTCGTCTTCGACCTCGGGGGTGGGACCTTCGACGTGTCCGTTCTCGACATCGGCGAGGGTGTCTTCGAGGTCAAGGCCACCTCGGGTGACACGCACCTCGGAGGCGACGACTGGGACGACGCCGTGATGGACTGGCTCGTCGACACCTTCAAGGCCGAACACGGCGTGGACCTCTCGAAGGACAAGATGGCGATCCAACGTCTGAAGGAAGCCGCCGAGAAGGCGAAGATCGAGCTGTCGACCGTGTCGGAGACAGAGATCAACCTGCCCTTCATCACAGCCACAGCCGAAGGTCCGCTTCACCTGCAGAAGAAGCTGACTCGCTCCGAGTTCCAGAAGCTGACCGAGAGCCTCCTCGAACGCACCAAGGCTCCTTTCCAGCAGGCGATCAAGGATGCGGGCATATCCGTCTCCGACATCGACCATTTGGTCATGGTCGGCGGCTCCACCAGGATGCCGGCCGTTCAGGAACTGGTCCACACGCTTGGCGGGCGCGAGCCGCACAAGGGCGTCAACCCCGATGAGGTGGTGGCCGCCGGGGCCGCCATTCAGGCAGGCGTGCTGAAGGGCGACGTCAAAGACATCCTGCTGCTCGACGTGACGCCGCTGACGCTTGGGATCGAGACCAAGGGTGGCGTATTGACCAAGATGATCGAGCGAAACACGACGATCCCGACGCGCAAGACCGAGACCTTCACGACGGCCGAGGACAACCAGCCCGAGGTCGAAATCCACGTGCTTCAGGGTGAGCGCGCCATGGCCCGCGACAACAAGAGCCTCGGCAAGTTCCGACTCACCGGACTTCCCCCGGCTCCGATGGGCATCCCACAGGTCGAGGTCACATTCGACATCGACGCCAATGGCATCGTGAACGTTCACGCCAAGGACCTGGCCACGGCCAAGGAACAGGCGATGACCATCACCGGCGGAACGGCGCTCGCTCGTGACGACATCGACAGGATGGTCAAGGACGCCGAGTCCTACGCCGAGGAGGACCGGGCCAATCGGGAACGGGTCGAGACCCGCAACCAGGCCGACCAACTCGTGCACCAGACCGAGAAGGTCATCAAGGAAAACGAAGAGACGATCACAGCCGATGAGAAGAGCCTGATCGAGGAGAAGCTGGCAGATTTGCGAACCGTCCTCGGCAATGAGGCGGCCGAGACCGCCGACGTTCGCTCCAAGATGGAGGCGCTCATCGAGGTCAGCCAGGGCGCGTTCACCCGTGCATACCAGGAGGCGGCGCAGCAGAACCAGGCCGCGTCGGGTGGCGCCGCCGAGTCCGAAGACGAAGAGATCGTCGAAGCCGAGATCGTCGACGAGGACGATGAGCAGGCTTGATGGGCCTGTTCATCGAACCCACGTCGAGAGTGAGCACCTGAATGAGTGAATCCGTGAATGAGGAACAGCTGGCGGACATTCCCGTCGAAGCCGAGATCATCGAGGAGGGCGAGCCCGAGGGCCCGCCCGACCCTGCATCGCTGGGTCTCATGCTTCCGGAAGATCAGGACCAGGCCATCGAGCTCCTACTCTCGGAGTTGCGCGATGCGCGCTCCGAGGCGACGTCGTATCTCGACGATTTGAAGCGGGTGGCTGCGGATTTCGACAACTTCCGGAAACGGTCCACCCGTGAACAACAGATGACCGTCGAGCGGGCAACCGAGCGCGTGTTGTCGGCGATGCTTCCGGTCCTGGACAGCTTCGACGCAGCCCTCCAGATCCAGCCGGGGTCTGAGGCCGAAGAGAAACTGCTCGGTGGGATGCGAAGCACGCACAACCAGCTCATGGACGTGCTCGCCAAGGAGGGCCTGGAGGCTGTTCCGACCTGGGGCGAGCCCTTCGACCCGGAGGTTCATGAGGCGGTCATGTCCTCGGGCGATGGGTCGTCGCTCACAGTGAGCCAGGAGCTGAGGCGGGGATACCGACTTCGCGGCAGATTGCTGCGGGCAGCCCTCGTGGCCTTGGAGGCATCCGACTGATGAATCGGGACTGGGTCGAGAAGGACTTCTACAAGACCCTCGGCGTGCCGCAGGAAGCGACCGCCGAGGACATCAAACGCGCCTACCGCAAACTCGCCCAGGAAAACCATCCCGATGCCCAGCCGGGTGACGCCACCGCCGAGGAACGGTTCAAGCAGGTGTCGGAGGCGTACGCGGTCCTCGGCAATGCCGAGAAGCGAAAGGAGTATGACGAGGTTCGCCGCCTGGTCTCCTCCGGCGGTCTTGGCGGATTCGGCGCGCCCGGAGGTGGTGGCTTCGGGGGTCAACGTATCCGCGTCGAGGACCTCGACGATCTGCTGTCAGGATTCGGCGGGCTCGGCGACCTCTTCGGCGGCGCGGCCGGGGGCCGCGGGCGTGCCCGGTCGGCGCAGCGCGGAGCCGACACCACGGCGGAGCTCCACCTTGCGTTCACGGACGCGGTCAGCGGCGTGACCACGTCGGTGTCAGTGCGAGGGGAGGCTTTCTGCTCCAGGTGCGGCGGCTCGGGGGCCGAACCCGGCACGTCGGCGCACACATGTCCGACCTGCCACGGCGCGGGAACCGTTGCGCAGAACCAGGGAGTATTCAGCTTTGCGTCACCCTGTCCACAATGCCGCGGCTCGGGTCGGGTCATCGAGTCGCCGTGCTCGACGTGCAATGGGTCGGGAAGAACGCTGCGTACGCGCACCATCAAGGTGAAGGTTCCACCCGGCGTCAAGGACGGTTCGACGATTCGGCTGAGGGGAAAGGGCTCGCCCGGCACCGGCGGTGGTCCTGCCGGCGACTTGCTCGTGAGGATCCACGTCGCACCCCACGAGGTGTTCGCCCGGAAGGACGACAACCTGATCGTCACCGTGCCGGTCACCTACTCGGAGGCGACGCTCGGCACCAGGGTCGAGGTCCCGACGCTGGAGGGTTCCGTGACGGTCAAGGTGCCGGCCGGTACCCCGAGCGGCAAGACGTTCAAGGTCAAGGGCAAGGGTGTGAAACCGGCCCGCGGCAGGCCAGGGGACCTTCTCGTTCGTATCGAGGTGATCGTCCCCAAGAAGCTCACGCGAGACGAGAAGAAGCTCGTCGAGCAACTCGCCGAGTACGACCCGACCGACATCCGAGACCATTTGAGGGCATCGTCGTGAACCAGCATCACCGCGCCCTACGCCGTTCCCAGAGCACCGAGGAGATGAAGTGAGTCGACGCGAACGCGCCGTTTTCGTGATCTCGGTCGCCGCCGAGCTCGCCGGCATGCACCCACAGACACTCAGGATCTACGAACGCAAAGGGCTGATCGAGCCGTTCCGCACTCCGGGCGGCACCAGAAGGTATTCCCAGGAGGACATCGATCGCCTCAGCCTCATACAGCAGCTGACCGAGCAAGGGCTCAACCTCGAAGGCGTCAAGCGAGTGATGGAGATGCAGCTCGAGATCGAGCGACTCAAAGGCAAGGTCGAGGCGCTCGAGCACGAACTCGTCCGGACCCGTTCGGAGATGCGGGAACAGGCGCACGAGATCCACCGTTCCTACCGCCACGAGATCGTGCTCCGGTCCGAGGTGCTCCCTCAAGTCCGCCGCAAGCGAAACAGCTGAGCTCGGTCAACCGGTGACGGTGAACTCCGCCCGGTTGCCGGCCGCATAGTGCGCCGGAAGGTTGCAGATCAAAAGGTAGGTGCCGGGATCCAGCTCGACTTTCAACTCCGGGGAAGCACCGGGCACGATGCCCTCCACCTCGTCGACGACCGACAGACAGTGGTGTCGGCCACCCCGTTCTGAAGCGGCAACACCTGCCCGGGCCCAGCGCCCGCGAACACCTCGAAGTCGTGCACCTGCCCACCGGTGTTCTCGATCCGGAACGACACCGCGCCGGCTGCGGTCGACGTCACATCCAAGTCGAAGCGATGATCTCGAGTGACCGTGTGGGGTGTGTCACAGCTCCCGTTGTGCGTCGTACGTTTGACGTTGTACGTACTACGTATCGCCTCAGAACGGGATGCGGTCGTCGACACCGTGGACTGCGACGGCGACGAGGTCATCGGCCAGATCGGCGGTCTTGGGTCCGACGGTTGCGAGTGCTCGCTTTCCGTCGGCGAGCTCCACGAGGGCGGTGACGTGCTTGGACGCGACGCTCGAGTTCTTGAAGACCGAGATGGTGCCAGACCAGCCGGCGGTGTCGGTGGTGGCCAGATCGGCTTTGCCCACGTCGATCAGCAGCCCGGTGCGGTCCAGGATCCTTGCGATGCCCGAATAGGTACGAACGGCGGCTTCAGTCGTCATGTCGAGGCGACATCGTACCCTTATTGCGTTCTACGTACGACGCACAACGGGAGCCGAGACACACCGCCAGATCCGCCTGATGGCCCAGGGCACAAGAACCACCGGGCCGACTGCACACGGCAGACCGCAGACTCCGACATCGATGATGTCGGCTTTCGGCCGTGGACTGTCGGCACCCACCACAAGGCCACGTCGAGGATCGCACACCCGCGTGCGTGCGCGGCCCACGGCACACAGCAGACCACCGCGACAGGACGAGTCGGCCGTCCGCCGTCGGCCGTCGGCCGTCGGCCACACTCCCGCGGCGTACGAGGCCCACGGCACACAGCAGACCACCGCACAGGACGAGTCGGCCGTCCGCCGTCGGCCGTCGGCTGTCGGCCACCCACCACGAGGCCACGTGCAGCATCCAACGCCCGCGTGTGCACGTGGCCCACACAGCAGACCACCGCGACAGGACGAGTCGGCCGGGCAGTCGACATCCCGGCCGGAAGTCCGCCCGCTACAGCACCGTCCTGACGTCCCAGAGCTCGGGGAAGAAGGTGTGGTCGAGCGCTCGTGCGAGGTAGTCCATGCCTGAGGTGCCGCCGCTGCCGGGTTTGTGGCCGATGATTCGGTGCACCGTCTTGTAGTGCTCATACCGCCAACGACTGAAGGCGTGTTCGAGGTCGACGAGCTTCTCCGCCAACTCATAGAGGTCCCAGTACGTGTCGACGTCGCGGTAGACGGTCAACCAGACGCTCGTGACTTCCTGGGTCGGCTGGTATTGCCGACCCCAGTCACGTTCGACCACCTCTTCGGGTACCGGAAGTCCCCGTCTGCTCAGGAGGATGAGCACGTCGTCGTACAGGCTCGGCTGCCCGAGGAGCCTCGTGAGATATGCACGCTCGCCGGGGGCGTGTGCGGTCAGGTATCTCTCATCGCGCCGACCGAGCAGGAACTCGACGGCCCGGTATTGCACCGATTGGAACCCAGAGGCACGGCCGAACAGATGCCGGAACTCCAGGTAGTCCGCCGGAGTCATCGTCGACAGGACCTGCCATGACTCGACGAGGACGTGTTGGATTCGTGCCACCCGGGCCAGGGCCTTGAGTGCAGGCCCGAGGTCGTCTCCGGCGATACTGACCTTGGCGAAGTCGATCTCGTGCAGGACGAGCTTCAACCACAACTCGGTGGCCTGATGGATGACGATGAACATCGTTTCGTCGTGGTGGTCGGACAGCGGCTCCTGCGCCTCGAGGATCCGCTCCAGACGAAGATAGGTCCCGTAATCGTCGACGGTCGGCTCGCTCATGCCCCCATGATCGCAGAACGTATCACACTCCTGACGACCGCAGTCTCGTTCATGCCAGGGGACCGGCCGTGGGACCGAGCATCGACCGCGGTCGACGGGTCACAGATGCTCGTCGGTGGTCGCCGATCGTTCGGCGACCAGCAAGACACCCTCGATATGGGTTGGGGTGAGCCCGAGCGATGCCCCGGCCTCCATCAACAGACCTCGATGAGTGTCGGAGACCGACCCACCGACGAGCGCCGCACGAGCTGCCGCCATCAGTATCGATTCTCGGCCGGCAGGATCCATGACCGCGCCCGCGTCGACGAGCGACTCGTGACGCTGAGCCTCGGTCTGGATTCGGGCGTGGGCCATGAGATCCGATCCTCCATATGAGGGGCAGCCGAGATACGCATCGAGTGAGGCGGCGACTGCGTCGGGGTCACAGTGAGCGACGGCGGCGATGGAGCCGAACAGCGAGCGTGCGGCAACCTCGATCTTGTGCTCCATGGTGGCGGAGGTCGGAAGGTGCAGCGTTCTCTGGTCGTACCGCCCATGGCACGAGTCGCACTCGACGACATACCCGAGTACGCGCAAGCGGATCAGCGGGATGAAGAACAACGTGAACCAGCGTCGTGCCTCGAGCAACGTGTAACCGCGATCGCCGCCCTCGTCGGGACAGTGAAACGTTGCCGCTTCCATGGGCCGGTAACGCACGTTGATTCCAAAGACGAGCAGCATCACGCTCATCGTATGGTCACCGCCGACACTACGAGAGGTCGACGGCAAGTCCGGATGGATCTCGGGCGTGGAGCAGCTCGAGAACTCGAGCCGGGCACAAGGGGCGAACGTTGCTTGGAACCGTCGTCAGGTCACAGCGTTCCGCACCTGGTACCGGGGATCGTCCCACGCCTCTCGTTTCATCACGTCGACGAGTTGGTCCACGGCGTCCCACACATCGACATACCGGATGTACAGCGGCGCAAAGCCGAATCGTGCGACGTCCGGCATCCGGAAGTCACCGATCACACCTCGGGCGACCATGGCCTGCACGACGCCGTAGGCCTGAGGGTGACGAAGACTCACCTGACTCCCGCGTCGTTCGGGCGCTCGTGGTGTCGCCACCCGGAATACTCCGGGCAGCCGGCGCTCCACCAGGTCGATGAAGAGCCCGGTGAGCCGCTCGGACTTCGTCCGGACGTCTTCGAGATCCACGATGTCGAAGACCTCGAGAGCCTCGTCGAGTGCCACCAGCGACAAGACATGGGGAGTCCCGACCCGCAAACGGTCGACACCGTCCGCCGGATCGAACTCGAGGTCGAAGTCGAAGGGTCGGGCGTGACCGAACCAACCAAGGATCGGATTGCGCATCACATCGTGGAGATGCGGTGCCACGTAGACGAAGGCCGGCGCTCCCGGCCCTCCGTTGAGGTACTTGTATCCGCACCCGACGGCAAGGTCCACCTCGCAACCGGTCAGGTCCACCGGGAACGCACCGGCGGAATGGGCCAGATCCCAGACCGAGAGGGCTCCCACCGCGTGCGTGCGCTCGGTCAGTTCGTGCATGACGTGGCGCCGGCCGGTGCGATAGTCCACCTCGGTCAGCGCCACCACTGCGGTCTCGGGCGTGATTGCCCCCTCCACCTGATCGGGATCGACGATCACAAGCTCGAGGCCATGGTGAGCAGCGACGCCTCTCATCACGTAGATGTCGGTTGGGAAGTTCCCCGAGTCGGTGACGATGTGGCGCCGGTCGGACCTCAACGACGCAGCGGCCATGGTCACCTTGTAGAGGTTGACCGATGTGGACTCGCAGACCACGACCGTTCCTTCTTCGGCGCCGATGAGTCGAGCGATGCGATCACCCACCGATCTGGGCAGTGAGGCCCAACCGGACTCGTTCCACGATCGGATGAGAAGCTCGCCCCACTCCCGGCGAATCGTCCGCTGCATTCGTTCGACCACTCCCCGGGGCAGGGCACCAAGCGAGTTGCCGTCGAGGTATATCACCGACTCCGGGATCGAGAAGAGATCGCGTACCGGGGCCAGCGCATCCTGGGCGTCGAGCCGGAGACATGCGTTGCGGTCGGGTGTCATGTCCCGATCATCGCAGGCTGGTCACCACGGCGGTAACGGAGGCCTCGAACCACCCCGCTACGGCATCACTCCGTCAGGTCGATCGAACCGATGTCATCGAGGGCCGACCGGGTGTACTGCAGTGCGGCCTTGTCGGTCTTCCCGAAACGCGAAACCACCCACCCTTCGACGATACCGACCGCCGCACCGGCGACCATCAACAGCCCGGCAGCCGCCGGGAAGGCGGCCGGCAACTGGCGAGACTCGAAACCCTGGGCGATGTACCAGAGAAGAGGGGTTGCGACCGCCCAGCCCACCAGGTTTCCGATGAGCCACAACCAGCGGCCGGTCACCCATTCGCCGAGGGGAATCATCTGGGCCCCGCCGACCGCGATCGCCAGACATGCACCGAGCACGATCGAATTCTCGGTCGACAACCACCACGGCGAAGCCTCAGAATCGAGCAGCCCGTCGGACAGCGGGGTTGCAAAGATCACCAGCCACGTTGCGAGCGCGCCGAACATCGTCCATCCGACCCAGCGGCCGCGGTGAAGGAAGGGCAAGGGAACGACCAACGCTCGGTGCTGGAGGACTCCCGCTGTGCCGCCCAGGATGACTGTGAATGCGACCAGTGACGAGGCAATGGCGAAGCCGCCACCGTCGAAAAGGCGATAGAGCTCGACGGCGACCACGGTGCCGCCTCCGACACCGAGCACGACCGACAGGCAGCACGCCAGGATCCAGTCACGCCAGACGAGCCCGACCGACGGTTCTTCCACTGATGATGCCTCCAAGTGAGTCGGACCCACTCCCCGGCACCACGGTAATCGGAGTGGGCTCAATCAGAAAGATGGCCTTCGTCGGTACCTGCGACAAAGGTCAATTCCTCGCCGTCGACATCTACCGTGATTCGATCGCCTTCGGCGAACGCACCTTCGAGCAGCAGGACTGCCAGTCGATCGGCGAGCTTCCTCTGAATCACCCGTTTGAGAGGACGAGCACCGTAGGTGGGGTCGAAACCCCACTCCGCGATCCTGTCCATGGCGTCCTTCGTGACGTCGAGCCGGATCCGACGGTCGAACAACCGCTGCTGAAGCGTGACCAGCTGGATCTCGACGATCTCACGCAGCTGCTCACGGGTGAGCCGTCGAAAGACGATGATGTCGTCGACTCGATTGAGGAACTCGGGCCTGAAGTGGCTTCTGACGGCGCCCATCACTCGTTCGTCGACGACCTCGTCGGGCACGTCGGGGGCGATGAACTCGGAACCGAGATTGGAGGTCATGATGAGCACCGAGTTGGCGAAGTCCACGGTTCGTCCATGCCCGTCGGTGAGCCTGCCGTCGTCGAGCAATTGGAGGAGCACGTTGAACACGTCGGCATGCGCCTTCTCGACTTCGTCGAGCAGGATCACCGAATACGGGCGACGGCGAACGGCTTCGGTCAACTGGCCGCCTTCGTCGTAGCCGACGTATCCCGGTGGGGCACCGATCAGCCGGGAGACCGAGTGCTTCTCCATGTACTCGGACATGTCCAGCCGGACCATCGCCCGTTCGTCGTCGAACAGGAACTCGGCAAGCGCCCGTGCGAGCTCGGTCTTGCCCACGCCTGTCGGGCCGAGGAAGAGGAACGACCCGATCGGCCGATGAGGATCGGACAACCCTGCCCGGCTTCTTCTCACCGCATTCGCCACGGAACCGACCGCCCGGTCCTGTCCCACGACCCGAAGGTGAAGGTGTTCTTCGAGCTTGACGAGCTTCTCCATCTCGCCCTGCATGAGCTTGGTGACGGGCACCCCTGTCCATCGGGAGACGACCTCGGCGACATCCTGGTCGGTGACTTCTTCCGACAGCATCCGGCCCTCGGCATGGAGCTTCTCGAGCTCGTCCTGACGATCGGCGAGCGTCCGCTCGAGTTCGACCAGTCGGCCGTAGCGAAGCTCGGCTGCCCGCTGAAGGTCCCCCGCGTGCTCGGCTCGTTCGGCCTCGGCCCTGGCGTCCTCGATCTGTTCTTTTGCGGTTCGGATACCGTCGATCGCCTGCTTCTCCAGGTTCCACCGAGCGGTCAACCCATCGATCTGTTCGCCGAGGTCGGCTAGTTCGGCCTCGATCCGCTCCAGCCGCTCGAGCGCCGCCGAGTCTGTCTCCTTTCGCAACGCCTCGCGCTCGATCTCGAGCTGGATCCGCCGCCGCGTCAGTTCGTCGATCTCCTCCGGCATCGAGTCGATCTCGATCCGCAGGCGGCTCGCAGCTTCGTCGACGAGGTCGATCGCCTTGTCAGGTAGCTGGCGGCCGGTGATGTACCGATCCGACAGCACGGCCGCAGCCACCAAGGCCGAGTCGGTGATCCGTACGCCATGGTGCACTTCATACCGCTCTTTCAGGCCGCGCAGAATACCGATGGCGTCCTCGACGTCGGGTTGCTCGACCAGAACGGGCTGGAACCGTCGCTCCAGTGCCGCGTCCTTCTCAACGTGCTTGCGGAACTCGTCGAGCGTGGTCGCACCGACCATCCGGAGTTCTCCGCGTGCCAGGAGCGGCTTCAGCATGTTGGACGCGTCCATCGAGCCTTCGGCGGCGCCGGCGCCGACGATCGTGTGCATCTCGTCGATGAAGGTGATGATCCCGCCTTCGGCGGCCTTGATCTCGGTGAGCACGGCCTTCAGCCGCTCTTCGAATTCTCCCCGGTATTTGGCGCCGGCGACCATCGCCGCCAGATCGAGTGCGATCAGGCGCTTCTCTTTCAGACCCTCGGGAACATCGCCATCTGCGATCCGTCGTGCGAGCCCTTCGACTATCGCAGTCTTCCCCACACCCGGCTCACCGATGAGGACCGGGTTGTTCTTCGTGCGGCGGGACAGCACCTGGATGACTCGCCTGATCTCTTCGTCTCGGCCGATGACGGGGTCGAGCTTGCCCTGTCGGGCCAACGCGGTGAGGTCCCGGCCGTACTGATCGAGAGCCTGGAGCGTCGACTCCGGATCGGCGCTTGTGACCCGCTGGTTCCCACGCACCGCCTTGAGAGCCTCGAGGATCGCCTCCGGCGTGATGCCCAGGTCGTTGAGCGCTTTCCCGGCGGCGTCGGACGAGGACGCCAGGGCGAGAATCAGGTGCTCGAGCGAGATGTAATCGTCCTTCAGGTCACCGCGCCGTGCATCGGCTTGCTCCAGCACCCTTGCCAGATCGGGTGTCATCTGCGGTTCGGCGCCCCCGTACACCTGGGGGAGCTTGGCCAACAGCTCCTCGGCTGCCGATCGCACTGCCGGAGGTTGTACATCGAGTGCCTGGAGCAGCGGCAACACGATGCCGTCCGTCTGGGCAAGCAGTGCTCGCAGCAGGTGCGCAGGGAAGATGCCAGAGTGGTTGCGCGCGGTGGCCTGGTCGCGTGCGGCAACCAGCGCCTGCTGCGACTTCGTCGTCAGTCTCGAGAGATCCATAGTTGAGTCATCCTTGGCGTTAAATCTGAGTACCAGTGTATCAACTTGAGCCCACTCTGCGATATTCCCATCGCCTGCGCTTTCCGGTACTCAGACCTCGGACTTCGGACCTCGGACGAGACTCCCGTCGGGTGTAGTACGTAGAACGTTGAACGTAGAACGGAACCGGAGGCAGGAGAGCCGAACAGCCGCTCAGATGACCCGTGAGATGCGCCTGTTGACGGCATCGAGCACGGCCTTGGCGGTGGCGGCTGCCGGGTCGCCCTCGCGGATGAGGCACGAGCCGATCAAATAGTCGCTCCACCCGATTTCGCGCACCTGTACCAGGGCGATCTTCACGGGACCGAGATCGCTCATCCCGGCCGCAGACAGGTCGAAGCGGGTCTGGCCGGCCGTCATGGCCTCGATGGCCCGGAGTGTGGCTTCGCCGACGAGGCGCGCACGTTGGGCGGTGTCCGACGCCCCCTGGGCGCGTCCCTCGTACATGTCTTCCGCCCATCCAAGTGTGACGGTCACCGACACGCGATCGCCTTCGAGGCGCTGATCGATGGTTCCGAGAAACGGCCGTTCTTCGAACATGACGGCGGAGCCTAGTGGTGTCCGGCACCCAGACGTACCGCCGTGCAGCGCCGTCGAGCCAGGGGTTGCACCAATGCTGTTACCTTTCTCCCGCACGAAACAGAGATACTGAGGAGGGATCGTGCTGAAAGAGTTCAGGGAATTCGTCAACAGGGGAAACCTTGTCGACATAGCTGTGGCGTTCGTCTTGGGCGTCGCTTTTGCATCGGTGGTCAGTGCGCTCACGGAGCGCATCGTCAACCCGCTGCTCGGCAAGATATTCAGCCTCGACGGACTGGGAAACCTCGGGACATTCACCGATACGCTGGCTGCCGACGGATATCCGGTCGGCTCGGTTGGCGTGTTCATCGGCGCAGTGCTGAATTTCCTGATCGTGGCCTTCGTGCTGTTCTTGGTCGTCAAGGCATACAACCGCATGAAGAGTGCCGATGAGGCCGCACCGGAGGAGCCTGCAGAGGACACGATCCTGCTGCGTGAGATTCGCGACTCGCTCGCAAAGTGAGTCGCCGGCCCCAGGCCGACGACTCGAGAACGATGGGGCCCACAACCGGGCCCCATCGTCGCGTGCATCCCTGTCAGCCGTCCTCGCGCCTCTCCCAGGCCGGATCGAGCATTCGGAGGAATTCGGCGCATCTGATCTCCTCGTCCATCTCGCCGATACGACCTGCAAGACGGCTCAATCCGTCGAGGCACCGAAGGAAACCCCTGTTCGATGGATCGCTCCATCTGACGTAGCCCGAACCACGCCACCCGTGCTTGCGAAGCGCATCGAGGCCCCGGTGGTACCCGACCCGAAACGCCGCATACGCCGCGACCGCCGAGGGGACGTCACTTCCGGCGGACTCATACGCCTTCCCCAACGCGGCCCAGGCATCCAAGGATGTGGGGTGAGCGGCCACGATCTCACAGAGACGATGGACGTTCTCTGTCGAGGCGAGGGCAGCCACGACTTGGGGATCAGGTTCTGGAAGCACCGTGATCGGGGGACCGGAGGGAGTGAGGTTGACGTCAGACATGGTTGGAACTTACCGCCCGGAAACGAATACGAATCCTTTTTCGTTGATTACCTGAAGCGGCATGCTATCTTGCATCTCATGGTAGTTGGCAACGTGCCGGACCGGAGCACCCAGCTCCTCAAGGGCGTGCTCGACATGTGCCTGCTGGCGATCATCTCGGAAGAGCCGAGCTACGGCTACGAGATGGTCAAGAAGCTGGCATCTCGCGGGCTCGATCTGGTGAGCGAAGGGACCATCTACCCGGTGCTGAGCCGCCTCCAAAAGAGCGGTCTCGTAGAGGGATACCTCGTCGAGAGCTCTGGCGGCCCGGCTCGCAAGTACTACCGGCTCACGAAGACGGGCGCCGAGGCGCTGGAATCGTGGCAAGAAGAGTGGCGTCAGCTGGCAGCGGGCGTCGAGAGCGTGCTGAAAGGAGTGGACCGTGGCTGATCGGGCGGAGGTCGCAAAGGTCGTCGCCGACTGCGTTCGCTATTGGCGCGAGACCGGTGTGCCCCGCCGGGCGATCGACGACATGCGACTCGAACTGGAACAACACCTCGGGGAGGCCCTCGACGAGGGTCGCTCCGCCGAGCGAGTGGTGGGAAGCAACGTCGCCGACTTCGCAGAGTCATGGGCCGCCGAATACCGAAAAGGCACCTCGGCGGTGGCGTGGTCAGACGTCACCAGCGGCCGTCTGGATCAGAAGCGCAACCGGAGACGCAGTGCGCTCGCCTACACGACTGGCGCGGTGGCCCTGATCACAGGGGTGATCGCCGGCACCTCGCTGAGAGGAGGACCATCAGACATGGAGAACGAACTGTGGAGATGGGTCTGGACGATCCTCGCGGTGGCAGCAGCCATCGCCGAGATCTTCACGGCCGGCTTTTTCCTACTGCCCATCGCCATCGGAGCCGGGGGTGCAGCCATCCTTGCGTGGTTCGGCGTGAGCCCGGTGGCACAGTGGTTGGTCTTCTTCGGGGTGACGGCGATTGCGTTCGCCTACCTGCGGAGGTTTGCGCACCACCAGGACGACGACCTTCCCAAGGTCGGGGCCAACCGATGGACCGATGCAAGAGGCGTCGTGATCGCAGACATCGTTCCCGACACCGGGACCGGCATGGTTCGGGTGCAGGGCGAGGAGTGGCGGGCGACATCCGACCACCAGCCCATTCCCTCAGGCACAAAGGTCACCGTCGTCGAAGTGCGCGGATCGAAGATGGTCGTGCGACCGGCGCCCGAGACCACAGAGTGAAACAGGTTCAAACCGGGTCTGCCCTTCACGGGTTCACCCATTCAACGACAGCAGACAGCAGGAAGAGGAGGTAGGAGATGCCGGCGGTATTGGCACTGTTCGCAGTGCTGTTCATCTTGTTCGTGGTGGTGTTGGCCGCGTCGATCAAGATCGTGCGCCCGTTCGAGAAGGGCCTGGTGGAGACGCTCGGTCGGTACAACAAGACGGTCGACTCAGGTCTGCGGCTGATCATGCCGTTCGTGCAGACCCTGGCGAAAGTCGACATGCGTGAGCAGGTCGTCGACGTGCCACCACAAGAAGTCATCACACGGGACAACGTCGTTGTGACGGTGGATGCCGTCATCTACTACGAAGCCACGGACCCGGTGAAGCTGAAGTACAACGTCGGCAACTTCGTCCTGGCGGTCACCAAGCTCGCCCAGACCAACCTCCGTAACGTGGTCGGCGACCTCGACCTCGACGCAGCGTTGACCTCTCGCGAAGTGATCAACACCAAGCTGCGTGAGATTCTCGACGATGCCACCGACAAATGGGGAACCAGGGTGGTCCGAGTCGAGATCCAGCGGATCGAACCGCCAGCAGACGTGACCGAGGCGATGCACCGCCAGATGAAGGCAGAACGTGATCGGCGAGCCGTGGTCACCGAGGCCGAGGGTGAAAAGACATCCCGGATTCTGCGGGCCGAGGGCGTGAAGGAGTCGAACATCCTCGAGGCCGAGGGCCAGGCCGAAGCCATCAAGCGAGTGGCCGACGCCGATCGGTACCAGAAACTCACGGTGGCCGAAGGCGAGGCTCAAGCGATCGAGACGGTGTACAACGCCATTCACGCCGGAGATCCGACACCCGATCTGATCACCATCAAATACTTGGATGCGCTACAAGGCGTCGCCAACGGTCGCGCCACCAAGATCTTCCTGCCACTGGACACCAGCGGCGTCCTGGGGAGCGTGGCGGCCATCGGCGAGCTGTTCAAGGAAGGCGACGGAGGTGCGGCGGCCGCCGAGGCGCCCGCCGCAGCACGCCGGACAGCAGGCGATCGCACGCCGACGTCACCTTCGGCTGCGCAGCAAATGCCGTCGGCCGGTGGGCCCCGACCGCAGCAGCCGCCAACCACGCCCGGCAACTGACGAGAGCCAGCCGAGACGGGGCCCGGGTTCGTCCCGGGCCCTGGGGTGTCCGCATTCGGTGCCGTTCGCCCCTTGCACTGCGGCGGCGAACGCGGTACTAACCCCTATGAGCATCGAGACAGGGGGACCGGCCACGCACTCGGTGATCGGCTGCATCCACGAGCTGATGCCGCAGGACGACTCACCCGAGGCACTCGAACGGGTACTTCGACACGAGTGTGACGAGTGTGATGGGGTGCGGGTGGTGGTCGACCTCACCAACCGGGCCGCACTCGACAACCGGCACGTCCAGATAATGGTCGAGGCGATGGACCCGCATCAGGAACGCTGGACGATCTGGCTACCCGACGACGTCGATCCGACCGTGGTCGAAGAGCTGCACCGGGCAGGCTTCGAGGGCAGGATCCAGGCCGAACGCCTGGGCTGAGTGATCAGCGCAAGACAACCGATTCGGTTGCGCCAGGCTTCACCTCGATGATCGTGTCACCGATTTCGATGTGGATGCTCTCGGGCGAACCCGGTTCGAGCGTGGCGCTGAAGGAGACCTCATCGATCCGCAGGTCCAGCCATCTACCCCTGTACAGCATGTGGCACTCGAGCGATCCGAGTTCGGGCGGAATGGCAGGGTCCATCCGCAACACGCCTTCGTGAACCTCGAGACCGGTGTATCCACGTTGGATGAGGTCCACCGTTCCTGCCATCGCCCCGAGATGGATCCCCTCGGGTGTGGTTCCGCCCTGGATGTCCGCTATGTCGCTCATGAGTGCCGAGCGGAACAGCTCCCAGGATCGCTCCCTGTCTATCCGCCCCAGGATCCACGCATGAACCACGCGACTGAGGGTCGAGCCATGCGAGGTTCTCGTCCCGTAGTAGTCGACGGTTCGCCTCATCAGTTGGTCGTCGACGTCATACCCGAGCCCGCTCAGGAGATCGCCCACCTCCTCCCGAGACAACAAATAGAACAACATGAGCACGTCTGCCTGTTTCGACAGCTTGTAGCGGTTCGGACTGTCACCTTCCGCCTCGAGGATTCGATCCAACCTCTGGATGTTTCCGTAACGCTCCACGTAGCCCACCCAGTCCAGCTCCTCGAGATCGTCGTATCCCTCGAACTGGCTCAACACGCCGTCGTGGAACACCACACGCATCTTCCGAGTGATGTCCTCCCACGCTTCGACTTCCTCACGACTCAACCCCAGCTTGTCCCACAGCTCCTTGATCCGATACTCGGGCAGGGTCGCCAGCGCCTGCCGGGTTCGTTTCAGCACCCAGACAGTCATCACGTTGGTGTACGTGTTGTTGTCGAGGCCCGGTCGATCAGAGCCCGGATAGGCGTCGTGGTACTCGTCGGGGCCCATGACTCCGCATATCTCGTATCGGTCGAGCGAGCGGTTGTAGGTGGTCAGGCTCGTCAGCAAGCGCGTGATCTCGACGAGCAATTCGGCGCCGTGAAAGGCGAGGAATCCGAGGTCGCCGGTCACGGCGTGGTAGTTCCACACGTTGTAGGCGATGGCGATGTTCACATGCCGCTGCAGTCGACTGTTGTCGGGCAACCAGTTTCCGGACTTCGGGTTCAGATGCAGTACTTGGGACTCCTCGCGCCCGTTGGTGCCGCTCTGCCACGGAAACAAGGCACCTTCGAGTCCTTCGCTCCGGGCGTTCGCCCGCGCTTCCGTAAGTCGACGGAAGCGATACAAGAGCAGCGCTCTTGTGAGATCCGGTAGGTGCAGGTTGAGGAAGGGGAAGATGAAGAGCTCGTCCCAGAAGATGTGCCCGCGATACGCCTCGCCGTGTAGTCCTCGCGCCGGCACACCGACGTCCATGTCGATGGAGTGCTTCGAAACGGTTTGTAGCAAGTGGAAGACGTGCAGGTTCAACGCCCTCGACTCCTCGACGTCTGTGCCGGTGCGGAGCTGGAACCGCCTCCAGAGCTGGTCCCAGGCGAGCACATGGCTTTCGAGCAGATCATCGAACGAAGGGGCGCGGGTGACGTCTGTCACCGCCTCGAGCTCGGGTGAGCTGATGGCGCGGTCTCTCGACGTGTAGACCGCCGCCACCTTTTCGACGGTGATCGGCTGCTCGCCGTCGAGGTCGATCGCAAAGTGGTGTCCCACCCGCCCCTGCTCGGCCACGCCTTGCCGCTCGAGGTGGAGTGCATCCCCGTCCCGGACCACAGTGGTGCGCTGAGCCACCGCAATCACGATCCGAGACTGGGTGGTCTCGGCCGTCAATCCGGTGACCGAATCCCCTGCGGAGATGGCCCGAACACCGCCCAGATGCCGGCCATCGAAGGCGCGATACCGCTCGACGCCGTCGTTCGTGACTCCCCCATCGACGCTCGATCGAACCTCCAGACGTCCTGACCAGTTCTCGGCGGCAAACGTGGTCTCCAGCGCGGCCAGGTGGGGATGACCCATGTGGACCAGCCGTCTCTGAGTGACACGCGTGTGCCGTCCCTTCTCGTCTTCGTACACGAACTGTCGGGTGAGGACTCCACGCCTGATGTCGAGATCCTGTTGGTACTCCGAGAGCTCGTTCGTGTCGGGAGAGAACCACGACCCTCCGACATGACGGAACTCGAGCACCAGCCAATTGGGCGCATTGACCAGATCCTCGTTCTCTATGTTCCTTCCAGAGATCTCGGTGGTCTTCCTGTTGTAGAGGCCGGCGACGTAGGTACCGGGATAGTGGGGACCTACCGCGGCGGACTCGGGTGCCGCGCCCCTGGTCGCCATGTACCCGTTGCCGACGACGCACAGGGCTTCTCGAAGCGGTTCCTCGTCGGGGTCGTATCCGTCGTAGTGAAGGTTCCACTCACTCATCGCGCCACGCGTCCCATCGGGCAAGCCGGAGCAGGAACTCCCGCACCTCATCACAGTCGTGTAGGGAGAATCGGGCCAGCGTGGCTGGACCGTCGAGACCGACGACAACACCCACCCCACGGTCCCGGAGCGCACGAAAGGCGTCCTCATCGGTGGTGTCATCTCCGAGATACGCCGGGGTGGCCTCTCCGACCTCGTCGGCGAGCTCGGAGAGCAGCCATTCGAGTACCCGTCCCTTGTCCCAATCGAAGTCCGGCCGGTACTCGAAGATCTCCTTCCCACTCGTCACCGTGAGGGTCGGGTGACCGGCGGCCACATCTCGAACCGCCTGTTCGATCTCGTCGATGCGGGCCCGGTCGACGTTGCGGTAGTGGACGGCGGTGGCGAAGCGCTTGCGCTCGATCAGCACGCCCTCGATCCGGGAGAGTCGCCCGGCGATGCGGTCGGTGGCATCGTTCAAGGGTGCAAGGTATGCGGAGAAGCCGTCGATGAGGTCCTCGCCCGTCGGCCTGCCGTCGGGGCCCACGATGTCGAAGCCATGACTGCCTGCGTAGTAGATGCCGTCGACGCCGACCTTCGACCGCACGTCCCGGAGGTCACGTCCGCTGATCACGGCCAGGGTGGTGGTGGACGCCACTTCCTCTACGGCTCGACGCATTCGATCGTCGAGAACTGCCAGGTCCGGAGTGGCCACGATCGGGGTCAACACACCGTCGTAGTCGGTGAACACGACCGGCCGCCGTTCTCGCATCATCCCTCGAAGCGCCGCAAATTGCGACAATGCATTCGGCAGGTTGCGGCGCGGAACGGCGTCGTTCACCGGTGCTCTCCTTGATCGCCTCTCACACCATGCCAGAGCCCCGGCGATACCGCCACCGGCGAAGGCCCCCGCCGAGCGAGGGCATCCGCGAGTCACCCCGGACGAAGCCCGTCCTCGACCGCCCGGATCTCGGGCCTACAGGGGCGCCACGGGGTCGACGAACCCGGACTGGTCGAGCCGGATCATCTCGCCTGTCACGAGATCGACGATCGCCGCCCTCCCGACACCCGGCTCGCCCTCCCGGTAGCGATTGACGACGATGACGTCGCCCACCACGGCCGGCGGTCCGAGTACTGCGCCGGGGCCCAGCTCGACGGACCACAGTTCCTCGTCGGCGAGGCGGTCCCACACGACCAGAGTCGTCGCCTCGCTCGTGAGCCCGCGAGTGAACACGAGCTTCGTTCCGTCGGATGTGGCGACGGTGTTCCGAGGGCACTCGGGCTCGTCGAAGCACTCCGATCGGAGAACACCGGGCCACGGCGTGCGGACACCGCTGCGGTCGATCGTCTCGAGGAACGAGTAGCCCTCGGCCAGCGAAGACATCACATAGGTCGATCCGTCCCAGCTCATGGCCGCCGGTCCGCTCTCCCAGCCTCCGATCTTGGCGACCTCCTGCACTGCTCCCGTCGTGACGGCCACCTCGTACATCACCTCGGCCGCGCCCTCGACGTCACCGGGATTGCGACGCTCCACGACGATCGCCGTCGGTTCCCCCTCGACGTCGAACACACCCAGGAGCCTGAGTGTTGCGTCGCCGTTCTGCGGCAGCATGAGCACCGGCTCCGACGCACCGCCGGGGAGATGCAAGACGTCGGTGCCCTCGATGTCGCCGAAGTAGATCGAGCTTCGGTTCTGGAACACCAGACCGCCCTGAAGGTCGTCGTAGACCACGACGGCAGGGCGGTCGGCAACGACGTTGCCCGACGACGGGTCGGAGACGGTCTGGCCATCGGCGAGGAGGAACCCGACGGACGGCGGTGCCGGAACGGTGGAGTCCGGAACGGTCGTCGACTGCGGAACGGTGCTCGGGCCCGACGTCGATTCAGGAGTGGTCCCGGGAACGGTGGGCGTCGACTCGTCGGGAGCCGGGATCAACGAAGTGGGGACGCTGTCGACGACATCGACCTGGTCGCCACCGAGCAGACCCAGCGGCCCGAAAGCGACAACCACGGCCAGGGCGGCTGCGGCCAGCACGAACACCGGGCGCACCCAGCCATTGGAACGATCGACATGACGTGGCATGACCATGACCTCCTCTTCCGATATTGCGGCCGGGTCGGCGCGCTGCAGGAGGGCGAATACCTCGTCCGGATTCATCGTGCACCTCCTCGCTCGGACGAGATCGAGTTGAACTGCCCTGCCAGGCGGCGCTTGGCACGACTGAGCCGCTGATCGGCGGCCGCAGGCGTGAGATCCAGGACCTCGGCGATCTGCCGGTTGGAGAGACCCTCCCACGCGGCCAGCCGCAGGATCTCCTGGTCGGGCCGGCGCAGCATCGACAGCGCAACGCGAACGAGCCGCTCCTCTTCGAGCTGGATCGCTCCGGACTCGACCGGATTCGAGTCGAAGACCGTCGAGCGCGACGCCTTCTCACCGCGCGCCAGCCATCGCCGCTCTGAGCGACGGAACCCCGAAACCACACGTCGCGCCACCCCGTACATCCAGGGCAGCGTCTGGGGCTCTTCAGGCAACGAGTCGCGCCTCCGCCATGTGATGGCCATCACCTCCGAAGCCGCATCGCCGGCGACAGAGGACGGCAATCGACGCACGCAATAGGCGTGGATGTGGGGCCCATAGCTCGATACGGCCCGCTCGGCGCGCGTGTCGATGTCGGTCATCGCTCTCACATCCCGTTCATGGCCGGCACCTCGCAGACCTGACAGGTTTTCTCGGCGCCGACCTCAACCGGCCGTTCGGTTCAGCGAGGCGATCGTGTCCTCGACCTCCGAGGTCTCGACGGGCGAATAGAACACCATGAAGTAGCGGTCGCAAGGCTCGCCTTCTCCTTCGAACCACCCAACCATCCACGTGCCGTCTTCGAGTGCACCGGCGACACCCCGTGCGCCGTCGATCGACACCTCGCCTCGCTCGCCTGGCCATTCGATCGGAGGAAGCGACCCGCGGACCAGCACGACGGCGAGGTCTCCGGACTCGTCGAACCAAAGCCTGGACACCGTTCCTGGCACCGTGGTGAACACGTCCTGTGCCACGGCGTCGGTCGGTGGGGTCTCCCCCACCACCCGGTCGGGGAGTGTGTCCACCTGATAGGGAATCACACCGCAGTCCTGCTGAGCGAGGGTCGTCGCCGGCGTCGAGGTCGACGTCTCGGACGGGCGGACCGTGGTCGAAGCACCGGTTTCACCGGAACACGCGACAACACCCAGCAGCAAGATGATGGCCACCCTTCGCATCGGCTCAAGGGTACCGGTGGCAGGCGTAGGATCGGCCGACCCAACCCGAGGATCGATTGTGAACCACAAACAGGCGGCGCTCGGCCGCTACGAGGAGATCGAACCAGAACTGTCCGAGCTCTCACGATGGTTGTACGACCACCCCGAACTCTCGTATGCCGAGCACGAGTCGAGCGTCCGCCTGGCGGGAATCCTCGAGAACCACGGTTTCGTCGTGGACCTGCCGGCATATGGCATCGACACCGCCTTCGTCGCCCGCGCCGGCTCGGCCGGGCCCGAGGTCGTGATCTGTGCCGAATACGACGCGTTGCCAGGGGTCGGACACGCATGCGGCCACAACATCATCGCCGCATCCGCCTTGGGTGCGGGCATCATCCTGGCACCGATGGCCGAAACGCTGGGGATCAGATTGACCGTGCTCGGGACACCAGCCGAGGAGAAGTACGGCGGCAAGGTGGATCTCATAGAGGCGGGGGCATTCCAGTCGGCAGCTGCCGCGATGATGGTCCATCCGTCCACCCGTGACGTCGTCGATGCCAACATGATCGCCATCCGGGAGCTCGACGTGCACTTTCGCGGCAAGACGGCTCACGCCTCGGCGTATCCGCAGCTCGGCATCAACGCCCTCGACGCCTTCGTCCAGGCCTACGTGAACATCTCCACACTCCGGCAAGCGATCTACCCGACCGACAAGATCCACGGGATCATCACCGAAGGTGGACAGGCACCGAACATCGTTCCGGACTACACCCGGTCGTCGTGGTACGTCCGCGCCCAGACCCGGGAGCGACTCGACGAGCTTCTCACCCGGGTGGAGGCATGTTTCCGCGGCGCCGGTGTAGCCACCGGCTGCGAGGTCGAGATCGAGTACATCGGGAACCCATACGACGAGATGCGGTCGAATCCGCTGATGACCGAGCTCTATTCCGAGAACTCGGCGTCGCTGGGTCGGCAGATGGGCCGCGGCTCCGAGGAGCCTCCGAGCCGGGCCGGTTCGACGGACATGGGGAACGTGTCTCAGGTGGTCCCGTCGATCCATCCGATGCTGACGATCAACCCAGGGTCAGCCGTGAATCACCAGGCCGAGTTCGCGGCCCACACCATCACGCCCGACGGCGAACGATCGATTCGCGACGGTGCGCTCGCAATGGCCTATACCGTGATCGACCTGGCCGAAGGCGACCTGTGGGATCAGCTGTGAGATCTGGCATCACGTAGAACGTAGAACGTAGAACGTTGTACGTGCAACGTCCGAAGGCCCGTCGAACGATGCGACATCAAGGCCTCTGATCAGCCTGGGACCGCCATCGGGCCGAACCGCTTCTCGAAGCGTTCCGCCTGTGCGATGATCTTGCCCGGGAGTTCCATGATCTTGTCCTGGACTTCTGCCGCCGCAGTCGTCAGGCCGGTCAATTCACCGATCTTCCAGTACTCGAGCAGCGGCAAGAGGACACGGTCGTGGTGCACCCTGAGGTTGTAGACGCCTGCCTTGGCGATCTCCACCGATCGCCGCAGAAAGCCGGGAATGCCGACGCCAGGCATCTGGAAGTTGTCGAACGTCCGATAGATGCCTTCGAGCGCAACGGACGGAGCTTCTCTCAGCATCGCGGTCAGCACGCCGCGATAGAAGACGAAGTGATGGTTCTCGTCGGCCGAGATGTTTCGCATCAGATCGAACGCTCCCTCGTCGTCGGTGATCTTGCCGGCGTTCCGATGCGAAACCCTGGTGGCCAGTTCCTGAGCGGAGGTGTACGCAAAGAGCTCCACGGGGGACTCGAACCCAGGCTCCCACCCGGCCTTCATCGTCGCCATCCGGTCGTCTTCGAGCTCATCGGGATCGCAGTTGCGCGACGTGAGAAGGTAACTGCGGATCGCAATGGCGTGCTGGCCTTCTTCTGCCGTCCAGGTGCCGTTCCATTGCTTCCAGATCGACGTGCGAGGCAGGAATTCGGCCAGCGCGAGGTGGTACGAGGGCAGGTTGTCCTCGGTCAGCAGGTTCAGCACCAAGGACGTCCGAGCCCGCTCGTTGATGGTGCACTGGGAAACATCCCAGGGTTTGTCGCGGAATGACTCACCGCGCTCCCAGGGGATGAAGTCGTGGAAGTACCAGTGCTTCCGACGTTCCTGGTGTTCGTCGACCAACTGGCGCACGTCGCCTTCGACGGCCTCGAGCAACTCGAACTGCTCGTTGTATGCCATGCCTGACTCTCCCTGGGAGGGTTGAATGAACCGTAGCGATGTTCTCGGGGGTATCGCGCCCGAATGGTCGAGGATCCACCCGCTCAGCCGCCCGCATAGAGAAACGCGGTACCAGGGGTGTCGTGAGCGGACACGACTTCACCCACGACCACGAGTCCGTCGAGCACGGTGGGATCGGTCTGATGCTTGCCGTTTTCGAACCACAGGAGCACCTCGCCCGGCTCGTCCACTTGATCGGAGTGGACCGTCGGGAGTGTTCGGGTCGGACACTCCGAGTAGTACTCGACGGTCGGCGCATAGGCGGTCACCACCTCACATGCGGCCTCGCCGAGCTCTGCCGCCCGATCCGCCGCCTCGACGATGACGCGATTGGCGTCCGCCATGCGCACCAGGATCTCTCTCTCTGCGAACGCGTTGATCGTGCCGAGCGCGAGCACGATCAACGGCAGAAGCACGGTCACGAACCCGTTGGTACGGCGGCGCCCGATGGTGGCCGCGAGGAGGTGGGCACCGACGATCGACCCGACCGCCAGGGTGTAGAAGACATAACGCGGCTCCGCGTGGGCACCCACCCCGGTGATGACGAGGGCGACCACCCCACAGCCCAAGAGATAGCGCGCCGGTCGGTCGGCGACGATGGCCGCCATCGCTGCGATGCAAAACACGAGCCCGAGGATTCCGAAGTTCTGGACCGGAGCGGTGAGGTAGTCGACGAGACCCGCACCAAAATAGGCCGGACCGGCGACTTCACCGGCGTCGAGCATCACCGCCAAAGGACCACCGGCAACCGCCGTCGACCACAGCAGGTGGGGCGCCAAGGCGGCCACTGCGAGACCAGCGGCGCCGAAGAGCGCCCTGGAGTAGCTCGCGAGCCGATCGCGCCATGTCACGGCGGCGACGAGGGCGATGCCCGCGAGGGTGAGAATCGTGCCGTACCGCAGATAGAAGGCGGCGGCGGCGGGCAGGGTTGCCCAGAGCAAGTACCTCGGACGTCGGAGTTCGAACGCATCGTGGATGAGCCACGTCACGACCAGGATCAATGCCGTTGCGATCAGGTCGTTCAGGAACTCGCCGCTCCGGCGCAGAACGGGGATCGCTCCGGCGAAGACGAGGGCGCCGATCATCCCCGCCGCCGGTGAGAGAAGGCGGCGCCCCATCATCCACACCGTCAGTGTGGTGCCGACCGCCATGAGGGCGCCGAGCAGTCGGAGGACGACCTGACTGTCGGCCACCATGGTGGCGAGCGCTCCGATCGCCGCAAGCCCGGGCGGTCGATACTGCTCGACGAGAGTGGCCGGCAGGTCCAGCACCCACGACCTCCCCCATGTGGCGTACACCGATTCGTCGTGACCCAAGGTGGCAGACGGGAGCGTCACCAGAGCGACCCATGCGACGACCGCAGCCGCCGCCGTGATACTCCAGGCGCCGCCGAGGACGGCCGACTCACCCCACCGGGTCACCAGTTGCCGTCTTCCACGCACGAGCCACCCGCCGAAGCTGCCGACCAGGGCAACCGCGAGAACGGCGTAGGTGAACAGCTGCGGGCCGTCAGGGAGGGAAGACGCAACGGCAGCAACCAACCCCGCGGCGGCGGCCCCGAACCGAAACCCACGCCACCAGCCCTCACCGCTGGAGCCTGCATCGAAGACGACCCCTGCTGCGACGATGCCGGCTCCCACGGAAACGACGTGAAGCGGGATCGCATCGTTCGCCACGAAGCGCCAGAGACCTTGGAGCCAGCCGGCGGTGAACAAGACGGCTCCGAAGCCGACGAGGAGACCGGGAATCGGCCGGCGCCCGGCCGGTCTGTCAGTCGAGACCGTACGCTCGGAAATACCCATCGCGACTTCCCACGTAGATGCGTCCGTTCCACACCGCCGGTGTCGATTCGATACAACCACCGGCCGCCGGCGCCAGTGTCCACAGCGGCTCGGGGTTTGCCGGATCGTCGAGGGAGTAGGAGCGCATCTCCGGTGGTTCGCAGGTGGCGAGCAACAAGACGCCATCGACGATGACCGGCGACGACCAGGCATGGGGACCGACGTCTTCACGCCACGTGACCTCGCCGGTTTCGGCGTCGACCGCAAGCAACTCGCCCGGTTCGGTGCTCACGTACACGTACCCGTCGCCCAACGCAGGCGTCGCCCAGATCCCACCCGGTCCGGGGTCCCCCGGAACCGCCACGCCCCAGACTCGAGGGTCCCCGGTCGTGTATGGGTCCAGCTTCACGAGTTGGCCGACCTCCTTCGACCGGTCGTTCTTCCGCTCCTCCTCGACTGCCACGTAGAGCATGCCTTCTCTGTCCACCACGACGGTGGCATCGGCATCGTCGCCGACCCAGTAGTCGAACACGACCGGAGCCTCGCCTTGCTCCACCTGAGACACGTCGAGCCCCACAACGCGCCCACCAGAGTTCGTGAAGTACACGCGGCGGTCGAAGACCGCCACCGAGGACTCGATGGAGACATTGCTTCCGACCAGGCCCAGCAGCTCATCCGTGTAGCCCGGGGTCTCGAACACCACGTCCGGGTCGACGCTCACGAGCCCGTCGCCGCCGATTGCACGGTTGAGCTTCACGGCGAAGAACCACGAGTTCTCGCCGCCCTCGTACATGATGTCGTCGACGATGACCGGATTGCCGTCCCAGTCGTTGTTCCAGATCCCTGGCACGGCGGACGCGTCGAGCGACCAGAGTTCGACGGGAGCATCCCGATCCAATGCGATGATCCTCAGTTTGTTGTCCCGAGAGCCGGTATAGAGGAGTGGGAAGCCGTCCGGGTCCAGCGTCACCGATCCCTTGATGATGTCGCCGACCGCGAAGGTGGGGCGGGTCTCGACGCCGCTCATCGCATCGACGAAGTGCACCGCCTTGTCGTATGCCCCAAAGATGACTTCGGTCACCCCATCGGGTCGCTCCCAGACCACTGGTTGACCGGTCCATCCGGAGCCACACCATTGCTTGCTCTCACCCGCCACCACCGAGATTCCGCACATCGGCTCGTCGGGGTACGACCAGAGCTCGTCCGGCGCCGACGAAGGCAACGGGCCCGATCCGTAGTAGGTACGGGTGGGGTTGCCACGGAACATCGTGAGCCCCACCACTTCGCCCCACGGCTTGCCCACGGTGAACGGCGGAACCTCGCCAGGAAGCCGCTCCGGGGCGGTGGATGTGGTCGTCTGCGCGTCGCTCGTGGTGGTGGTGCTGTCGGCTGTGGTCGTCGGGGCCGTGGTGATCGCCGTGGTGGTGGTTCCGCGCACCGAGCCCGCATCCTCTCCAACCGAGGCACCTCCGGTGACGATCACTGCTGCACCGGCAAGCACCGCCGCCATCACCAGGAGAGCTACCACCAGACCGACGCGGGCACCACGACTCGGGCGATCCCGGTGGGTCACTTGCTGGGCTCGCAGTTCCCGCGCACTTCCGGACGACCGGATGTCTCGATGAACACGGGCGTCATGCAGGTTTCGACCCCACCATCGGCCCGGAACGTGACCCGTGCGATCGCCGTCGTGGCGCCGGCGTCGGAAAGACGAGGCCAGATGAAGTTGCCGAGAGTCCAGAAGACCGGCGCATTCCCGATCATCTCCATCGAACCGAGACGATGCGGATGGTGCCCGAACACCACGTCGGCACCGGCTTCGATCATGGCTTCCGCACGGGCCCGATCCAACACGTCGGGATCGGTGACGAGCTCTCTGCCCCAATGAATGGTGACGACTACGACATCGGCTAGCTCGTCGGCAGCCTTCACCGAGGACACCATCTGGTCGAGATCGTCTCCACTCGCCATACCCGGCGAGTCCTCGGTGGCCAGCCAGCCGTCGCCGGGCACGACCCCGCCCATGCCGAGCACCGCAACGGTCCATCCATCGACCTCGATGATCGCCGGTGCGGTCGCCTCGTCCACATTCGAGCCCACCCCTACGGGCGCGATCCCCGCAGACGCCACGTTGTCGATGGAGTCCAGCAGCCCTTCGACCCCGCGATCCTGACCATGGTTGTTGGCGAGGTTCGCCACGTCTACGCCATTCGCAGCCGCCACCGGCAACGCCGCCGGGTCACAGTGGAAGCTGTAGTCCTTGTCGGCCTGCTGACCGGCGTCGGTCGGCGGACACTCGAGGTTGATCACCGTGAGGTCGTCGTCGAGAAACACCCCGTCGAGGCCCTCGAAAGCGACGTCGTACCCCGACTCGGCGAAGGTGGAGATGTAATCGGGATCGAAGTTCACATCGCCCACGGCCTGGATGACGAGGTCCCCCAGAGGCGCCTCGGTGACGGTGGTCGTGCTCGCCGTGAACGTGCTCACCGTCGTCTGGCTCATCGCCGTCGTGGTCGTCGACGAGGTGCCGCCGAGCGTGTCGACGGTCACTGCCGCCGGAGCTGGGATCGCCGAAGCCGCGGAGACATCCGGGCGCACGTATGCAAACGCGGTGACCCCGACGAGGACACCTCCGGCCACGATGTGCACCCACTTGAAACGTCGCATTGGAGAACGTGAGGGTAGAGGTACGACGGGCGAAAGGCGCGGACTCAACGCCCGGTACGACGTTCTACGTTCTACGTACTACCGAGCGAAGCGAGTACCTCAGAGGATCTGCGACAGGAAGAGCTTCGTCCGGTCTTCCTGGGGGGTCTGGAAGAAGTGCTCCGGGGTGCCGACCTCGACGATCTGACCGTCGGCCATGAACACGACCCGATCTGCGACCTCACGGGCGAAGTTCATCTCGTGGGTCACCACGATCATCGTCATACCGCCCTGCGCTAGGTCTTTCATGACGTCGAGGACTTCGCCGATCATCTCGGGGTCCAACGCCGAGGTGGGCTCGTCGAACAACATGACCTTGGGGTTCATGGCAAGTGAACGGGCGATGGCCACACGTTGCTGCTGCCCACCCGAAAGTTGCCCGGGGTACTTCTTGGCCTGTTCCGGGATCTTCACCCGCTCCAGCAACTCCATCGCCTTCGACTCGGCCTCCCGCTTGGGGACCCGCCTGACTTGTCGGGGCGCAAGGGTGATGTTGTCGAGCACGGACAAGTGGGGGAACAGATTGAACTGTTGGAAGACCATGCCGGTCTCCCGCCGGATCTCCTGGATGTTCTTCACGTCCTCGGACAGCTCGATGCCGTCCACGAGGATGCGCCCGCCGTCGTGCGCCTCCAGACGATTGATGCAGCGGATCATGGTGGACTTGCCGGAGCCGGACGGACCGATGACGACCACCACCTCCTGGCGTCCCACCTTCAGGTTGATGTCGGTCAAGGCCTGAAAGCTCCCGAAAAGCTTGTCGACGTGCTCCAATTCGATGATCACGTCACCTTTGTGGGCGGTGGCGTCTGCGAACACGGACTGGTGTGCGTCGGTCATCTGGTCCCAACTCCTAGCCGCCGTTCGAGGCGTTGGCTCTCTCTCGACATCGTGAACGATCCCACCCAGAACAGGAAGCCGGCAAAGACGAGCGTCTCGATGATCAGCCCCTGGCCCCGGAAGTCGGGCTGCTGCGTGATGACCCGCGCCCCGTCGAGCAGGTCGAGGACCCCGAGGGCCAACCCGGCGAGCGTGGTGTCCTTGAACAGCGAGATGAACTGCCCGATCTGGGCGGGGATCACGTTGCGAAGGGCCTGTGGCAGCACGATCCGAGACATCTGTTTCAGAGGGCTGAGGCCGAGCGCCTTGGCCGCCTCTTCCTGACCGCGTGGAACAGACTGCAACCCTCCTCGCACGATCTCCGCCAGATAGGCAGCCGTGAACAGGGTGAAGGTGATGACCGCCCTCACGACCTTCGATGGCGCAAAGGCCGCAGGCACGAAGAACTCGAGCGACACGTTGGCGAGCAACAACAGGACGAACAGGGGAGAGCCGCGAACGAACTCGATGTAGACGACAGAAAGGCTCTTCAGAAGGGGCAACTTGGACCGTCTCCCGAGAGCGAGGAGCACGCCGAGCGGGAAACACAGAACGATTCCCGCCGCCGCCGACATGACGTTGAACAGGAAGCCTTCCCAGTCGGCCAGCGGGACCGCGTCGATCATGTAGATGTACAGGATCACCGGGACGGCCACCAGGGCGAGGATCAAGCCGCGCGTCGCCCAGACCGACGCCGGCGGCCTCCTGCCAAAACGGCGACCGGCCATCACCGCAGCGACCGAGAGAACCGCCGTCGCCCCAACCATCAGCCATGGGCCCGGGGAGTCTGTGAGCAGCAGAAGAAGGACCACGGTTCCGATGATGAGTCCGAATCGGCGGGTGAGGTCCGCTATCCGCCCAGCGGGAGTCAAGCCGGTGATCATGGACAGCCCGGCCCGGATCTGGCGTCCCGAGATCCATCCGGCGATCAGCCCTCCCCACGCCGCCAGTCCCACGATCACAACGGCGATCCGAAGAAGATGCACGTCCGGCCAGCGACCGACGAGCAGCAGCTTGAGGTTTGCTTCGACAATCGCCCACCGTGCGTTGACGAATACGAAGATCGCAACCCGAACCACGATGTACAGACCCAGCGCCCCGAACACGACTGTGATCAAGCCGTCCAGCGGGGAGCGGAACATGTTCCGGCGCAGCCACGTGAGGGCCGCCGACGGCTGAGTCGCTTCAGCGGGCCGCGTCGTGGTGGCGGTCATCGTTCCACCAGCTTGAAGCGGCGGTTCGCGACGTTGACGAAGACCGATGTGATGAGCGACAGGACCACGTAGAAGAGCAATGCCAGCGTGAAGGCAGGCACTGCAGGCGATCCGTTGCCCACCGTGATCTGCGTCACGTTGGTGATGTCGAAGTAGGCGAAGCCTGCCGCCAGCGACGAGTTCTTGATGAGATTCAGATACTGGTTCCCGAGCGGGGGGATGGCGATACGCATGGCCTGCGGAAGGATCACGTTCCACATGCGTTGGAACCCGGACAACGCCAATGCAGACGCCGCCTCGCCCTGTCCTATCGGGATCGCCTGGATCGAACCCCGGACGATCTCGGCGACGTGCGAAGCGGTGTAGACCACCAAGGCCACCAGGACAGCGAAATAGGACGGATCGACTCCGATCCCACCGATGACCCGAGGCCCATCGACGGAGGGCAGATCGAGGCGGCCACCCAGGATGAACCAACCGGTCACCAGGGTCACCAACAAGAAGGCGCCTCCGATGAGGCCGGACCTGGCGGGCGCCCCCGTCCGATCCGCGACCCCATGACGCCATCGAGCGATCGCCCACCATCCGGCAACGCCGAAGGCGAACAGCAGCAACAGCGAGGTGCCCGTGACGTTCTCGTACCACGGGAGTCCCATTCCCCTGTTCGAGAAGACGAACCAGTCGAACGGCGTCCACGCCTCATCGATCGTCGGGAACGCCTGAAGCACGAGACCCAGCACGACGAACGTCAGGATCACCAACAATGGGAGGTTCCTGATCGTCTCGACGTAGACGGCGCTCAGTTTGTTGACGACCCAGTTCGTCGACAGGCGACCGATCCCGATGAGGATGCCGAGCACGGTGGCAAGGATTACGCCGACCACCGAAACCCTGATCGTGTTCAACACACCGATCACGTAGGCGTTCTGCACGCGCTCCTGAGGGGAGAAGTCGGCACCCGGGATGTCGAAGTTGGTCGGCTGGCCCAGAAAGTCGAAGCTGGTGGGAATCCCGCTCGATTCGGTGTTCGTCCGGTAGTTCCCGTACAGCCAGAAGATCACGAACGCCACGATCGCAAAAACGGCGAGTTGAAAGACCCACTTGAGGACGCGTACGTCCCGATAGACGGGAACCTTCGCCGTTGAGTCTGCTGTGACGGTCATGATGGAGGAATGGGTGGTGGCCCGATGGCCACCACCCATTGCTCGTCTTGTCTACCGATACGGCGGTGCGTACATGAGTCCGCCGTCGGACCACAGGGCGTTGACGCCTCGCTCCAGCCCGAGCGGGGCCAGATGACGCTCGAAGATCTCGCCGTAGTTGCCGACCTGCTTCACGACTTGATATGCGAAGTCGGTCGGGAGGCCGAGGCCGGGGTCGGTGACGGTGACGTTCCCGTCGTCGTCGGTGTATTCGGCGCCGAGGAACGACAGGATCCGGGTGTCATCCGAGCTGAGCATGTCGTCGACGTTGGCCTGGGTGATCCCGAATTCCTCTGCCTGGATGGTGGCGAGGATGGCCCAATCCACGACCTGCGCCCATTGGGTGTCGCCGTCGAGCACCGCAGGCGCCAGTGGCTCCTTCGAGAACACTTCCGGCAGGATCGTCAGCGCATCCGGACCGTCCGGATAGGCCGACCGCAGTCCCGTCAGCTGGCTCGTGTCCGAGCTCCATCCGTCACACTGACCGGCGAGGAACGCCTCCTGCAGCAGGTCGGTGTCGTCGAAGGGCCGCACTTCCCAGTCGAGACCAAGTCGTGTGGATTCGGCGGCGGCGTTACCCTCCGTCGTCGTCCCCTTGGTCACACAGACCACCGAGCCGGCCATGTCGGCGACCGACTCGTAGGGGCTGGTGGCGGCCACCATCATGCCCTGGCCGTCGTAGTAGTTGACCGTCAGGAACGTGGCTCCCTCGTTGCCATCGCGGCTTGCCGTCCACGTGGTGTTGCGAACCAGCACGTCGATCTGACCAGACTGCAACGCCGTGAAGCGGTCTGCAGTCTCGAGATCGACGTGCTCGACCTTTTCGGCGTCACCGAGCACTGCCGCCGCGATCACACGACAGAAGTCCGAGTCGAAGCCCACGTGAGTTCCATCGTCCTCGAGCACGGCGAAACCGGGCAAGGCGTCGCGCGTACCGCAACGAACGACATCGTTCGCCATGACTGTGTCCATCACAGAGCCCGAGTCGGTGCTCGAACCCGTGTCGCCACCGTCTTCCTCGGCCACGGAATCGTCGGTAGCCGGAGCTGCCGTCGTGTCGCCGCCGCCGTCGTCGGACGTACATGCTGCGAGGAGCAGCATCAACGCCGACAACAAGGCGATGAATGCTCTTTTTCTATCGAGCATCGAGTTTCCTCCCTCTTTCTCGATCTTGTGAGGCGTCCGAGTTCCCCTCCGACCGACGACTCGAGCTACCCGAGACGTGCCGAACTGGTCGAACGCCTGCGGGCACCTTAGAGCGCTTTCCCCGGCCGCGTCTTCAGATGCCTCCTTCGAGTCGATTCGCTCGTCCAATGGACACGGACGGGTGACATGAGGTGAGGCCTCGATGCATCTGACGTTTTGAGGTGTTGAAAAGTAGTGTGCGATCGATGGTCGGCGCGATCGTCACGCCGTTGTCGATGCTGGCGTTGGGGGCTGTGACATCGGTCCGCCATCCCGGCGACTCGAGTGCGGCCACCGTTGTGATGATCGGCGCGATGCTCATGCTGATCGCAGCATTCGACTATCCGCTGGTTTCGCGATGCACCGATCTGGGACTGCACCGGAGATGCATGGCTCGCCGACACGTGATCCCCTGGAGCTCGGTGGTCGCAGTCGAGCTGGGTCACCACACCGCCGTCGCCGTCACCACCGGTGGACGACGGTATCTGTTGGCGGCGGGACGTCCGGTCTCGGAACCGCACCTCGCAGTTCCCGCCGGTGTCGCCCTCCGCGTCGATCCCCGGAAGCGGCCACGACGGAGGCCACCCGTCTGACGTCTCGCAGCAGCTACCTTCGTGCCATGAGACGCCTCGCAATCATCACGGGAGCATCGAGCGGCATCGGTCGGGGAATCGCGAACGCCGCCCTCGCCGACGGAGCAACGGTGGCCACGGTGAGCCGCCGCTCCGGTCCGGGCATTCATCATGCGGCCGACCTGTCGGAGCCGACGGCATGGCCAGAGATGATTCGGTGGGTCGAGTCGCTGGTCGACGCCGAGGCACCTGAGTGGCTCGGGTTGGCCCACTGTGCGGCGACACTCACGCCCATCGGGTTTGCCGCAGATGTCGACCGCGACGCGTATGCACGAAACGTGTTGCTCAACAGCGCCTCACCCCAGGTGTTGGGCGCAGGCTTCTTGCGAGTTGCCGCCGCGGCGGGGCTTCCAGGAAGTCTCATGCAGATCAGCTCTGGTGCAGCCTCGAATCCATATGCCGGCTGGTCCAGCTACTGCGCCGCCAAGGCGGCCGTAGAGCAGTGGGTTCGGGTGACCAGCCGCGAAGAGCGCGACGCCGGGCGCCCGATGCGGGTCATGTCGGTGGCACCGGGGGTGGTGGCCACCGACATGCAGGCCGAGATCCGGGATGCGGCGCCAGAACAGTTTCCTCATGTGGGACGCTTCCAGGCGTTGGAGCGCGATGGCGATCTCGCCGACCCCGGTGTTGTCGGCGAGCGCCTCTGGCACATCCTCATCGAGGATGATGACCGCCTGGAGCCCGTGTTCGACCTGAGGAACGCCACGCCACCTGTCACTTAGGGTGATCGTCCACCTACGATCGCACATCTGGAGGTGAGCGATGAAGGTATCGAGACGGGCATTCCTCACGGATCTCGGTCGGGGCCTGTCGGCAGCGGTGATCGTGGCGTGCGCAGGTGAGGTCGGCGCATCGTCGACGACCATCCGATCGGCGCCTGCCTCGAGCACTCCGGTCACCACAAACCCCCCGAGCCCGTCGAGCACCGACTCCCCGGCGCCTGGCCCCACATCGACGGAGGGCGACGCAGGCGACTCACCGTCGTACGCATGGGAACGGGTCGACCTCGACTTCGTGAGCGCCTACGTGCTCGTCCGGAGCGGCGAGGCCGTGATCATCGACACGGGCGTGTCGGGGAGCGAGGCTGCGATCGACGCCACGCTCGGACGGTTGGGGGTGGGCTGGGATGCCGTGGGCCATGTGATCGTGACCCACGAGCATGGCGACCATGCCGGCAGCGCTCGAGCGGTGCTCGACCTCGCCCCGTCGGCCACGGGGTACGCCGCACAGCCCGACCTGGGCAACATCGGCACATCGCGACCGTTGACACCCGTCACCGACGGAGATGAAGTCGAGGGGCTGCGGATCATCGCAACCCCCGGCCACACGCCCGGACACATAGCGGTGCTCGACCCCGGACGGATCCTGCTCACGGGCGACGCCATCAACAACGTGGAAGCCACGCTGAGCGGACCCAACCCGCAGTTCTCCAGCGACATGGAAGCGGCCCTGGAATCAGCTCGGCTGCTCAGCGGATTCGACTACGAGGTGGCCCTCTTCGGCCACGGCGAACCGATCGAACAGTCCGCCTCCTCCCGCATAGCGGAGCTGACCGCCACCCTTTGATCCCGTCACTGAGCCACTTCTGGACAGGGTGCCGGGCTTGCCGCCCCCGGCCGACGCATCACGTAGTACGTAGAACGTAGAACGCAATGCGTAGAACGGCGGCTCAGATCGCGAAATCATTTCTGTGCGGATTTTCTGGTTTCACGTAGGGTTTTCCACAGGTACGAATCGCGGCAGAAGGGGAAGCAATGCCCAACCGATCCTTCGAGCAGCCACGTCCTTCGTCCCGGGAAAAGAAGTCGACATCGCCGGCCAAAGACCATCGTGACGCCCGCCATGCCATCTCGTTGGACGGCCGATTTCAGTCAGAGCCACTGACGATCCCGGACCCGAAGGAACTGCCCAAGGAACTCCTCGGCGCCTATCTGATGGGCTGAGCCAGGAGTCGCATCAACTCGGGGCCGATGCCCCCGTCCTCTCGCTGAGCGTCTCGCCACGCTCGAGAGGAAAGTGACACGCCACGGCGTGACTGCTGGAAACCTCCAAGAGGGGTGGGACCTCGACCGCGCACAGCTCCGTTGCGATGGGGCACCGAGTCCTGAACCGGCACCCCGAGGGCGGCGCCGACGGATCCGGAAGGTCCCCTTCCAGAATGATGCGCTTCCGCCCACGCTCGACACGCGGGTCGGCGACCGGGATCGCCGACAACAGCGCATGGGTGTACGGGTGAGCAGGGGCCTCGTACACCTCGTCACGTGTCGCCGACTCGACGACCTGACCGAGATACATGACCAACACGCGATCCGAGACGTGCCTCACAACCGACAGGTCGTGAGCGATGAACAGATAGGAGAGGCCAAAGTCTCGCTGCAGATCCTCCAGCAGGTTGATCACCTGTGACTGGATCGACACATCCAACGCCGACACCGGTTCGTCGAGCACCACGATCGACGGATCGAGGGCCAGGGCGCGGGCGATACCGACCCGCTGCCTCTGCCCGCCCGAGAACTCGTGCGGATAGCGATTGCCGTGTTCGGGGCTCAAGCCCACCGCCGCCAACAGGTCCTCTGCGTGTGCCCGGGCAACGTCACGTCCGGTGCGCTGAATGACGAGAGGCTCGGCCACGATGTCGCGCACCGGGATCCGCGGGTTCAACGATGCGAACGGATCTTGGAAGACCATCTGGATATCTCCACGGAGCCGACGCAGCCGGCGGGTGTCTGCCGCGAGCAGATCCTCTCCCGCCAGGGCGACGACACCACCACTCGGCTCGACCAGCCGGAGCAGCGACTTGGCCAGTGTCGACTTTCCGCACCCGGACTCCCCGACGATTCCGACCGTCTCACCCTTGGACAGGTGAAAGCTCACCCCGTCGACGGCTCGCACATGCCCGATCGTCCGGCGAAACACCCCGGCCTTGATCGGAAAGTGTGTGACCAGGTCGGACACCACGAGAAGGGGCTCGTTCATGGCGTCGCCTCCACCCGTCCGCTGAAGTGGCATCGACTCCAGTGATGCCGACCCACCTCGGCCAGTTCGGGCAGGTCGTGACATATGTCGGCCGCGAGCTCGCATCGGGGAGCAAATGGACACCCCCGGCCGGTTGCGAACCCGGTGGGCGGGCGTCCAGGGATGGCATACAGCCTGCTCCGATCGCGGGCGTCGATACGAGGAAGCGACCTGATCAGACCCCTGGTGTACGGGTTCTTCGAGCCGTGGAAGATGGAATCGGTGGTCGCTGACTCGAACACGGTTCCGGCGTACATCACCAGGACCCGATCGGCGATACCCGCCACCAGCCCGAGATCGTGGGTGATCAACATGAGGGCGGACCCCACGGTCCTCCGGACCTCTGCGATCACCTCCATCACCTGTGCCTGGATCGTGACGTCGAGAGCGGTGGTCGGTTCGTCGGCGATGATGAGCTTCGGACGGTTCGCCACGGCCATCGCGATCATGGCTCGCTGGCGCATCCCTCCCGAGAACTCATGCGGATACTGCCGCGCCCGCCGCTGAGGTTCAGGGATGCCCACCAGCTCAAGGAGTTCGATCGATCGTCGTTGAGCGAGTGGGCGGCCCACCGGTGCATGAGCCCTGATCACTTCGACGATCTGGTCGCCGACGGTGAAGACGGGGTTGAGCGCAGTCATCGGATCCTGGAAGATCATCGAGATCTCGGCGCCTCTCAGAGCACGCATCTCCCTGCTCGTCAGCGCCAACACATCCCTGCCGTCGAAGCGCACCGACCCCTCGACCACTGCGCGTCGGGGCAGCAGCCGCATGGTGGAAAGAGCGGTCACCGACTTGCCCGAACCCGACTCGCCGACCACGCCCAGAACCTCGCCAGGCGCTATCGAAAGCTCGATGCCACGCACGGCCCGGACCAGACCATCGTCTGTCGGGAACGACACCTGCAGGTCGTTCACCTCCAGCAGTGGCGACGCGTGTGGCAGACGACGCACCGGCTGGATCGGCTCGATCGGTTCGATCATCGGCCGCCACCGCCGGCGGGGTCGAGCGCGTCTCGAAGGCCATCTCCCAGGAAGTTGACGGCCAACGTGATCGCCATGACGAAGGCTCCCGGCAGAAGAACCCGGTATGGATTGGAGTCGATCGCACCTTTCGCTTCGGCCACCAGGTTTCCCAACGTCGGCGTGGGGAACTGAACGCCGAGACCCAGGAACGACAGGGTCGACTCGAGGATGATGGCCGCCCCGACCAGCAGCGTCGTTTCGACCACCACTGGTCCTATTGCGTTGGGAAGGATGTGACGAAACATGATTCGGCCCGACCGCGCACCCGCGGACCGAGCGGCCAGCACGAACTCCTGCTGCCGGAACTGCAGGAAGAGGCCGCGCACGACGCGGGCGATACGGGTCCAGAGGAGCGCAGCCAGCACGAGACTTATGCTCCAGGGGTCGGAACCCCACTTGAGTGCAAGAACCAGCAGGATCGCGAGTGCCGGGACCAGCAGAACCATGTTGATCGCCTGTGAAACGACCCCATCGACCCACCCGCCGAAGTAGCCGGCGATCGCCCCGAGGATCGTCCCGATGAGGGTGGTGGAGATCGCAACCAGGAGAGCGATCCGGATCGAATACCGGCCGCCGATGAAGGTCCGCACCATGAGATCCCGGCCGATGTCGTCGGTCCCGAAAGGATGATCGAGGGTCGGAGGTTGCCTGAAGTCGGGGGTGATCTCATCGAACTCGTAGGGACTGAGTGCAGGCGCTACCCAAAACGAGATCACGAGCGCCACGAGCATGGCAACGGCGAGGAGCGCCAAGCGGTGCCTCCGGAACCGGTCCCACACCTGGCGGCCGAACGACCGGGCCGGGCCGACCTCCGCATCCTCGATCGCCACCCACACTCCGAGATCAGTCATACCGGATCCTCGGGTCGAGTACTCCGTAGAGGAGGTCGGCGATCAGGTTGAACGAGATCGTGAGGAACGCCGCCACCATCACGAGTCCCATGACCAGATCGAGGTCGCGCGAGGGAATCGACTGGACCAGGAGCAAGCCGAGCCCGGGCCACGCAAAGATGGTCTCGGTGATCACCGACCCGCCGAGGAGCGCTGCAAAGTCGAGCGCCCACACCGTGACGAGGGGAATCATTGCGTTCCGCAAAGCGTGCTTGAAGATCACTCGCCACTCGGGAAGGCCCTTCGCCCGTGCCGTCCTGATGTAGTCGGAGCCGATCACCTCCAGCATCGACGCCCGTTGGAACCTGCTCTCGGTCGCGAGGATCACGATCGTGAGCGTGATGATCGGAAGCGTGGCCGATGCCAGGTAATCACCGAACTCGGCAACGTGCTTCCCGGTCACGTAGAACGGCTTCCACCCCGTCCAGTCCTGCCACCACACGCCCCAGAAGGCCTGCAGCAGCAGCCCGAAGAAGAACGTCGGCATGGCGATTCCGACGAACGAAGCGCCGGTGACCAGATAGTCGCCGGCCGAATACTGTCGAATGGCGGAGTACACCCCCAACACGACGGCCAGAAACGCGATCAGCAGGAAGGCCGGCACCGCCAGCAAAGCTGTGTTCCAGAGGCGCTCAGCGAGAATCGGACCCACTGGCTGCTCGCCGAGCGATGTGGCCACGCCGAGGTCGCCTGCCACCGCGTCGGTGATCCAGCCGACGTACCGCATCGGGATCGGCTCATCGAGCTGATGGAGATCGATGATCCGCTGATAGGCCGCCTGCGAACACTGGGTGCACGTCGCGAACCGTGCCAGCGGATCACTGGAGATCGACACCAGCACGAACACGACGAAGGTCGCCGCCACCAACAACGGCACCGTCGTGAAGACCCTGCGGACTGCATACGCGAACACGCCCATCCAATGCGCCGGGGCCCGCCGGCATTTCAAGGCGAGCACACCGACGTCACATTGCCGAGCTGGGCGACATGCCACTGCACGGGATTGCCATAGGAGGGGCATGGGCCGGCTTCGGTCCGAGAGAGGAGCAATCATGATGAAGCAGCGATGGGTGGTGCTGCTGAGCATGCTGGCGCTGATGGCCGCAGCATGTTCGGCGGCCGAGACCACTCCGACAACGACCGATGCCGGCACACCAGGCAGCACCGAGGGGCCTGCGGAGCCGGGAACGACGGCTGGCTCGGATACGTCGGCCGACTACTGCGAGGGATCGGGCGGGACCCTGATCTGGGCGCACGAACAGGAGCCACCCGATCTGCATCTCAACGATCCGAACAACGGACTCTCGATCACGTCATACCTGTGGCAGGCGATGTGGGATGACCTCTACGGAATCACCGGCGACGTGGAGTTCTATCCGGAGCTCCTGGCCGACGAGGCCGTCGTCTCCGACAATGGCGACGGCTCCGCCACGGTGTCGTTCCGCCTGCGTGACGGGCTCACGTGGTCGGATGGAGTGCCACTCACGAGCAACGACGTGAAGTTCACCTACGACATCATCATGGAGGACTTCGACCCTGAGACAGGCGGCGGCACGTACCTCATCACGAGCCGCACCGGATACGACCAGATCACGAGCTTCGACGTGATCTCCGACACGGAGTTCGAGCTGACATTCGAGCCGTTCTACAGCGGGTACAAGGCGCTGTTCACGAACGTCTTCCCGGCTCATGCCTTCGGTGAGGGCGCCGGAGCGGCAGAGGTGAACGCCGCCCAGGCGACCTGGATCGATCAGGACGGTGAGACGCTGCCGTCGTCGGGCCCGATGGTCTTCGAGAGCTGGGACCAGGGTGTGGCGATGACCTTCGTGCGCAACGACAGCTACCACGGTTCGGTGAGCCCTGACGCCCAGAACACGGGTGTTGCCTGCGTCGAGGGCGTGCGGGTGAACTGGGTGACGGACACGGATGCGCAAGTGAATGCCCTCAAGTCCGGAGAAGCGCACATCGTCTTCACGCAGCCGCAGCTCGCCTTCGAGGAGATCAAGGACGACTCCTCGTTCACCGTGGCCGCCAAGCCCGGTCCGATCTACGAACACTGGGGCATGAACGTCAACGACACCCATCTCGCCAAGCCAGAGGTGCGGGAGGCCATCGCCTTCGCTCTCGACAAGGCGCAGGTCGTCTCCACCTTGTATGCCCCGCTGTTCGGTGACGCCCTGGCCCCGGGAGGTCTCGGCAACACCTACTGGATGGCGAACCAGCCGACCTACGAGGACCACCAGGGACCTCTGGGCTACGGACAGGGCGACGTAGCAGCGGCGCAGGCCGCACTCGAATCGGCCGGATATGTCCTCGGCGACGACGGCATCTACGCCCATCCCGACGACGGGAGGCTGAGCCTCACGGTCGGCACCACCGGTGGCAATGCCCTTCGAGAGCTGCAGCAGCAGATCATCCAGGCGCAGATGAAGAACGCCGGGATCGAGATCACGATCGACAACGTCCCGGGATCGAGCTTCTTCACGGAACGGGCGTTCTCATCTCCCAACCTGCTTTCGTCGGCATCCGGTGGAGAACAGGGTGATCCGGACCTCGTCGACATCATGCAGTTCGCGTGGGTGGGCGGGCCCTGGCCCGGGGGACAGAACTCGGCCTATCTGAGCGGTGCGGTGATCGAGGGTGATGACGGCCCGGTTGCCGCGACGGGCAACCCGTACGGATTCCAGAATGCCGCTTTCGACGCTCGATCCACCGAGTGCGACTCGGCGCTGGACGATGCCGTTGCGGCTGCTTGCTACAACGAGCTCGATCGGTACGTGACGACACTCGAGCTCGACCCCGAACACGGGTTGTTCATGCTGCCGCTGACGCAGAAGCCCGACTTCTTTGCGTACTCGAACGAGCTGCTCAGCAAGGGGGCCGTGGCACCCGACGCCAACAGCGCCGGTCCTCTCGCCAACGTGGTGGACTTCGTCCTGAACTGAATCGAGGTGGGCCGGGTGGGTGTCGATTCAACGCCCACCCGGCCCACAGGCCAACGGCCCACGGCCGACCCGCCGGGGATCGCGACCGTCGCCTGCCGGCGGTCTGCCGCCGGTCCGAACCCGAGATCAGCCGTCACGTGCCGACGCAACGTGACATGCTTCCTGAGTTGGCGACATAGGCGAGACATGGTGGACCCAACCGACGCCGAACTGTTGGCAGCGGCGGCCAGAGGCGACGGCGAGTCGTTTTCGGTGTTCTTTCGCCGGTATTCGAGGCCGGTGACGATGTACGCCGTGCGCCGGTGTCGCGATCCGCACGACGTCGGTGACCTCGTGTCCGACACCTTCCTCGTGGCGCTCCAGGCAGCGGGCCGATATGTCCCGCAAACCGATACGGCATTGCCGTGGTTGTTCGGGATCTCCCGGCGGGTGCTGGCGAAGCACCGCAGGAGATGTGCCAGCGCTCATCGGTTGGCCGTGAAGGCGGGAAACACCGGGCCGCTGGTTTCCGAGGACGAGGTCGACGCCATTGCGTCCGCCATCGACGCCGCCCGGCAGCGCAATGCCCTGGAACGGGCCCTCCGCGGGCTTTCGGATGGCGAGCGAGAGGTCTTCCTGCTGGTCGCATATGACGGCCTGTCCCCCACCGAGGCCGCGGTCGTCATCGGCGTGTCGGCCAATGCTGCAAGGCTCAGATTGTCCCGTGCACGAAGACGATTGCGTGACGAGCTCGAACCATCGCCCCAAGCGCTCGTGGAGCCACAACATGCGTTCTGAGATCGATGTTCCCCCGGTTCCGGACACGCCGGAGATGTTCTCGAAGATAGAAGCCAACCTGATGCAGGAGGCCGCGAGGATCAAGGCCCGCCACGCGGCTCGTCAACGACGTACACGTTGGTACGACAACCTGGGTCCGGCCCTCGCCGCCGGCGCCGCCTTCGCCGCCATGGCACTCATGTTCCCGTTGGCCATCGACACCAGCAATGCAGGCGGCGGCGCTCCAGCCTCATCCATCGAGCACACGATCGGTGAGTCGACGGAATCCGCCGATCCGGCCATGGCCCCGGCGCTGCATCTACGGCGACTCCCGGCCGAGGACCGGACGGCCACGGAACGCACGCAGGTCGCGGCCGAGGACGAGCCCGGAGCGGCAGATGGAGTCGAAGACACCACGGAACCGGCCATTCAGGGTCGAGTCTCATGACACACTCCTCCACCGCCACGCATTGACCACATGAGAGAGCGACGCCCGGGTTGAGTACGCCCGGAAGGACGGTTCTCCACTCGGCGGGGGTCGGCTCGGGGCCGGCCCCCGCACTCCCGTCCATGGACCGGTCGCGGTGGATGGGTGAAGTCCGAATACCCCCTCGGCTGCCTGCGGCAGCCTCCCCCCTGTGCGCGGGGGACACATCGCTGGAAGACACCTCTTCCTACGTGCGTTGGGAGAGCGATCAGCCGTGGAGGAGAAGTGCTACCCGGTCGGCGATCTGATCGGGCTCGAGCCCGATGGATCGGATGACGTCGGCCGCCGAGCCGGCGGGAAGGAAGCGGTCGGGCACACCCATCAAGTGCACCTTGCCTGCGAGTCCCGTGCCCGCGAGCTCTTCCATCACGGCGGAGCCGAATCCGCCATGGACCACGTTGTCCTCTACACACACGACGTGTTCGTAGGCGCCGGCCCATGTCGAGAGTCGCTCGTCGAGCGGTTTCACCCACCGTGCGTTCACCACGCCGCACGAGATCCCGGATTGCTCGAGTGTGGCAGCCGCCTTCTGGACGTGCTCCACCATTCGTCCGTTGGCCAAGAACAGCACATCCTCCCCGGTCGTCAGCTCCTCCCACTCCCCGATCGGAATCGGGTCGGCAGGAAGCACCGGAAGCGAAGCCGCCGAGGCCTTCGGATACCGAATGGCAATCGGGCCGTCATGACGTATGGCGGACTCCAGCATGCCGGCCAGCTCGGCCGCGTCGGCGGGCGCACCCACCACCAGGCCGGGGATCATTCGCAGGAATGTGAGATCGAAGACACCGTGATGCGACGGCCCGTCTGGTCCGGTGACGCCGGCCCGATCGATGAGGAAGATCACCGGAAGCCGGTGCAGCGCCACGTCCATGGTGATCTGGTCGATGGCTCGCTGGAGGAAGCTGGAGTAGATCGCCACGACCGGCCGCTTGCCTGCCATGGCGAAACCGGCGGCGAGGCCGACCGCGTGTTGCTCGGCGATGCCGGTGTCGATCACCCGATCCGGGAACTCCTCTGCCATGTCGGTCAGACCGGTCGAAGAAACCATGGCCGCAGAGATACCCACCAACTCGGGCTCACGACGAGCGACTTCCAGGACCGCCTTGCCGACGACGTCGGTCAGCTTGAGTTCCGAGGACAGCGGCAGGCCGGTGGCCAGATCGAACTTTCCCACGCCATGCAGCTTGTCGACCACATCGTCGATGGCCGGCTGGTAGCCGTTGCCCTTCTCGGTCACCACGTGTACGACGACCGGCTCGTCGTAGCTCTTCGCCCGTTCGAACGTGTCCTCGAGCAGGGGAATGTCGTGACCGTCGATGGCGCCCGTGTACTTGAGGCCGAGCGTATCGAACACCGTCGACGGCTCCAGCATCTGCTTGACGGCGTCCTTGAACCGCATTGCCAGTTCGTCGGCGGTATCGCCGACGATGGGCAGCCCTCGCAGGATGCGCCCCGTCGTCTTCTTCGCCCATTCGTAGCGCGGGTCGAAGCGGAGATGGGCGATGCTCGCAAGCATCGCCAGACCGCCGACGGTGGGCGCATACGATCGACCGTTGTCGTTGAGTACCACGATCAGCCGTTTGGGACGGGCGACCGCGATGTGGTTCAGCGCCTCGTAGGCCTGTCCGCCGGTCATGGCGCCATCACCTATGACCGCAACCGACCAGTGATCGTCGTCGGTCAGAGCGTTTCCCAGCGCATAACTCAGCGAGGTCGAGGCGTGGCTGTTCTCCACCAGGTCATGGATGCTCTCGCTCCTGCTCGGATAGCCGCTCAGGCCTTCGAAGGTGCGGAGTGTCTCAAATCGTTGCGCCCGGCCGGTGACCAGCTTGTGCACGTATGCCTGGTGTCCGACATCCCAGAAGATGTGATCTGTTGGGCTGTCGAAGCTTCGATGCAGCGCCATCGTCAACTCGATGATTCCGAGATTCGGGCTCAGGTGTCCGCCCGTCTTCGAGATCGAATCGAGCAAGAACTGCCGAATCTCTTCGGCCAGCTCGTTGAGCTCGGCATACGACATCGATCGCAGGTCCGAGGGATCGGAGAGGCGCTCCAGCAGTGACATCCGGTCTCTCACATTAGTGAGCGCTCGGCATTTGGAGGAACCCCGGTCCCCGACGACACGACTTCCGGGACCGGACCGGGTCCCACACCGCTCAGACTGGCCGGTGATCGGAGGTGTTCTCCGTGATGGGCAGCCGAATCGTGAAGGTCGATCCGACACCCAGTTGGCTTGTCACCGTGACGCTTCCGCCGTGCCGTTCCACGACGTGACGCACGATCGACAAGCCCAGTCCGGTGCCACCGGTGGCCCTGCTCCGAGCTTCGTCGACCCGGTAGAACCGCTCGAACACCCGTTCCAGGGCGCGGGTCGGGATGCCGACGCCGGTATCGGACACGACGATCAGGGCCGACCCATCGCTGTCGGGCCGAACCGCCACGGTGACGGTGCCCCCTGCATTCGTGTAGCGAACGGCGTTGTCACACAGATTCCTGACCGCAAGCGCGAGATCGGCGGCCGAACCCAAGACACGCACCGGGCTCGTGTCGACCACGAGTTCGATCTCGGACTCTCTCGCCCGGGTGCGGAAACCCTCGACTTCGCGCTCGACGACCTTGTCGAGCGGGAGAACCTCCTCCGCCTGGTCCGAAGCCTCGAGCCGCGACAGGTCGAGGAGATCCTCGACGATACGAGACAGTTGTTGCGCCGCTTGCTGGGTGCGACCGGCAAACGTCGCCGCACGATCCGGATCCCTCGTCAGCGCAAGCTGCAGTGCCTCGGACGAGGCCAGCACCGCCGCAACCGGGGTCTTGAGCTCGTGCGACGCATCGGCCACGAAGTCCCGTCTGATCGCCTCGACCCGATACCGCTCGGTGACGTCGAAGACCACGACCAGGATTCGCTCGTCGGCCTCCAACCTCGTGGCGTTCACACCGAGAACCCGAGGGGGAGATCCCCTTTCGACCTCCAGCCTGGAACCTCCCGTGCCTTCGCGCGCTGCCTGCACGCACCGCTGCACGCCACGGGGAGCGATCGACGACAAGCGGTCACCGAAGGATCCCAGCAGGCTCCGCGCAGTCTCGTTGGCATAGATGATCTCGTCGTCTTTGTCGAGCAAGACCACACCCTGAGGCAACGCCTCCAAGACCGACTCGAGAGTGGTCCGCTGTGCATCCGACTCGGCGATCCGGCGGCCGAGCTGAGAAGCCATCCGACCCATCGAGACCCCGAGCCGATCGACCTCGGCCACCGCCGACCGTCGGGCAGGGGCCTCGAGCGCCCCATCGGCGATGCCTTCGGCGATGGCGGTGAGCTCGATGACGGGCCGCGCCAGGCGGCGGGAGCCCGTCCAGACGAGGACGAGTCCCAGGATTCCGCCGACGGCCGCCGCCCGGATCACCGACAGTCTCACCCCGGCAAGGTCTTCGGAGAGCTGCTCGGCGGTCACCGAAAGTCTGATGACCCGGCTGGCATCGACGCTCCGCACCGCCACATACAACCTTTCGCCGCCGAGCGTGTCGCTGCTCCGACTGTCCGTTCCCGTACCGGTCTCCCACGCACCGATGACCTCGGGACGTGATCCGTGGTTCTCCATCGCGGCTGCGTCCGTCTGTGAGTCGAACAGCACCACACCGTCCCGGTCGATGATGGTGAGCCGGGCGTCGGCGGCAGCAGCCATGGCGGTAGCGGTGGCGCGATCGGAGGGGGCGAGTGCCGAGTCGATCACCGCGGCCTGGTCCGCGAGATCCTCGACGATCTGCTGTTCGAGGACGGTGCTGACTGCGGATGTCACAACGGCACTGAACACGACGATGACCACGACGAAAATGACCGCATACACGCCGAGAAGCCGACTTGTCAACGACGCCCGCCCGGGCCTCGTCGGTTCAGTCATCGACGAACTTGTAGCCGAGTCCGCGAACCGTGACGATGCGAACCGGGCTCGAGGGATCGGCCTCAAGCTTCTGTCGAAGACGTTTGATGTGGACGTCGAGGGTCTTCGTGTCGCCGAAGTAGGACGGGCCCCACACCTCGTCGATCAAGACGTCGCGAGGTGCAAGGCGGTTCCGTCGACGCATGAGCGACTCGAGGAGAGCGAACTCCTTGGGTCGGAGAGCCACCGCCGCACCGTCCACCCGTACCTCATGTGCATCGAGGTCCAGTTCGATGGTGCCGCCACGGAGCACCTCGTTGGCCTCGGAGAGGCTTCCAGAACGCGCCGACCGGCGAATCTGTGCTCGAGCCCGCGCCACCAGCTCCCGCATGGAGAACGGCTTCGTCACATAGTCGTCTGCCCCTAGCTCCAACCCCGCCACCATGTCGGCTTCGGCATCCCGTGCGCTCACCATGATGATCGGCACGTCCGACGACGAACGGATCTGGCGACACACGTCGAGTCCCGAGGACTCTGGAAGCATGACATCCAGAAGGACCAACGACGGGCTGAGAGATCGCACCCGATCGACACCCTCCCGTCCGGTCGCGGCGACATGAACCTCGTACCCCTCGACCTCGAGCGCGTACTGCATCGACTCCGCGAGAGCAGGCTCGTCCTCGACCACGAGGATGCGGTGGCGCGGTTCAGTTGATGGAGTCACGGGACTCGAACGCTTCCTCGGAGAACTCGACGAAGTCGCCGGTCACGAGGAACGCCACTTGCTCGCCGATGTCGACGGCCTGGTCGCCGATCCTCTCGAGCGCCCTGGCGGCCATCATCATGTGGGTGGCCCACTCGATCATCCGGCTGTCGGGAGCACACTCGACGACCTCGCGGTACATCAACCGATTGATCCGGTCGATGGGCTCGTCCATCGCCGGCAGCAACCGGGCCTCGTCGGCGTCTCTGCGGACGAATGCTTCGGCGGCGGTGCGAATCATCGGCCGGACGAGGTCCGCCATCTCCCTGATCTGATCATGAATCTGCACTCGGGTCGGCAGACCCTCGGCGAGCCGGGCCAGTTTGGTTATGTTGACGCATTGGTCACCCATGCGTTCGAGCGTCACGTTGAGGTGGAGGAGGGCCGACATGAGCCGGAGATCTCCACCCATGGGCTGCTGTCTGGCCATAAGATTGAGCCATCGGGTGTGCGTGTCGAGATACATCCGGTCGATCTCGCCGTCCTCGGCCTCGACCTTCTCGGCCAACGAGAGGTCTCCCAAGGTCAGAGCGTCGACCGACATCGCCACCATCCGCTCGCATCGATCCGCGACATCGAGGAGTTGCTGTTCGAGAGCCTCGAGCTCCTGATGGAAGTGGCTTCGCTGGTCAACCATCATCCGAACCTCCCTGTGATGTAGTCCTCTGTTTCCTTCTCGGCGGGGTTCGTGAAGATCTTGTCGGTCTCATCGAACTCGACCAGCTTCCCGGTTCGGTCACCGCCGTCGTCGACGTCGACGGTGAAGAAGGCGGTGCGGTCGCTGACGCGGGCAGCCTGTTGCATGTTGTGGGTCACGATCATGATGGTGTAGTCCTGTTTGAGCTCGAGCATCAACTCCTCGATCCGGAGCGTGGCAACCGGATCGAGGGCTGAACACGGCTCGTCCATGAGCACGACATCCGGGCTCGTCGCGATCGCACGCGCGATGCACAGCCGCTGCTGCTGCCCACCCGACAGCGCGAACGCGGACTCCTTCAGCTTGTCCTTGACCTCCGTCCAGAGCGCTGCCTTGGTGAGAGTCTCCTCGACCAGATCGTCGAAGTTCCCTTTCCACCCTGCGATCTTCGGGCCAAACGCAATGTTCTCGTAGATGCTCTTCGGGAAGGGATTCGGCTTCTGGAACACCATTCCGACGCGACGTCGTACCTCGACGGGGTCCACGGTCGCACCGTACAGATCTACGCCGTGATACAGGATCTGCCCTTCGACCCGTGCGGTCTCGATCAGATCGTTCATCCTGTTGAAGCACCGCAGCACGGTCGACTTGCCACAGCCGGATGGGCCGATGAACGCAGTGATCTCGTTCTGACGAATCGGGACCTCCACGTCCTTGACCGCTCGGAACGACCCGTAGTACACGTCGAGGTCGGACACATCGAAGACGACCGGGTTCGTGTCGTCTGCGCGCGCCGATTGCGTCGTCGGTGCTGCGACCCGTGATCCCTGCCGGAGGTCGACCGGTTCGCCGGCCTGCTGTCTCGTGGTCATGTCGGAGGCATCTCCCTCGTGGTGTGTCACGACTTCCGCTCGAAATAGTCTCTTGCAACGATCGCAAGCGCATTGACGCTCAGGAGCATCACCAAGAGGACGACGATGGCTGCGGCCGTCAGTTGGACGAACTCGGTGTCGGGCTGCCGGGCGAAGTTGTAGATGACCAGCGGCAGCGCGGTGTACGACTGGTTGCCGACGAGGTCGAGGAATCCGGCGCTCGGATCGGTGGCGAAGTACTGAGAGAGTGCCGCCCCGGCGAGCAGCAGCGGGGCGGTCTCTCCGAAGGCTCTGGCGACGGTGAGCACCGAACCCGTCAGGATGGCGGGAAGGGCCACGGGGAGAACATGGCTCCGGATCGTCTCCCACTTGGTGGCTCCCACCGCCATCGAAGCGGCGCGCAGATCCTGTGGCACCGCCCGTAGCGCTTCTGCGGTCGTGATGATCATGATCGGGAGCACGAGCACGGCCAGTGTGAGGCCGCCTGCCACGAGGTTTCGCCCGCTGATGTTGGAGGCCACACCGAACGTTCCGTTGATGACCTTCACGAAGAGGAACAACCCGAGGATTCCGTAGACGATCGACGGCACACCCGCGAGGTTCCGGATGTTGGCATTGATGAACCGGGTCGTTCGGCTGTCCCGGGCATATTCCTCGAGGTATACGGCGGCAGCGACACCCAGAGGGAACGCGATGACGATGACGAAGCCGGTCAGCGCCAGCGATCCCATGATCCCTTGGAAGATCCCGGCCTGGGCGGCCTGGGGAGCCAGCGGTGCCGACACGAAGTCGAGCCCCCGAGACTGAAACACAGGCAACGCCTTCACGATCGTGTCGGCAAGCAGCGTGACGAGGATCACGAGAGACGAAAGGAGCGTGAACAGCAGGCCCGCTGCGATCACTGAGTTGATCGGGTTCAGCTTCTTTCCGGTCAAAGCCTGGCGGACCAGGTCACCGGTCACGGGCACGGCGGTCGTCGGTGTCGCCATCTCAGTACCTCTGCCGGAATCGTCGGACGACACGTTCGCTCACGATGTTGAGTCCGAGCGTGAGCACGAAGAGCACCAGCCCGACGAAGAAGAGCGACTGGAACGCTGCCACGTCACCGGCCACCTGGTCGGACCCGACGGCGAGGTTCGCCATGGCCCCAGTCATGGTGAGTCCACCCTCCAGGACATTGAAGTTCATGACCCCGTTGAGGCCCGCCGCCAGTGCCACGACCATGGTTTCGCCTATCGCCCGTGAGATTCCCAGGATGACCGCCGCAACAACGCCCGACAGGGCGGCAGGCAGCACTACCCGAAGAGCGGTGTGCCACCGCTTGGCGCCGAGGCCGTAGGAAGCCTCGCGGAGCGCCGTCGGTACCGCACGCATTGCGTCCTCCGACACTGCCGCAATCAGCGGGATGATGAGGATCCCCACGCCTATCCCGGCCGCGAGGAAGTTGGCGCTGTCTGCGCCGGGAAAGAACCCCCGCACGATGTTCGGGGTTATGAACTGGAGTGCGAAGAAGCCCAAGACGACCGATGGGATGCCCGCCAGCACCTCGAGCGTCGGCTTCAGGAACCGGCGGGCCTTCGGGCGGGCATACTCGGACAGGTAGATCGCCGAGCCGAGCCCGAACGGGATGGCCACGGCCATCGCAACACCGGTGACCATCAGGCTGTGCACCACGAGCGCAAGGATCTCGAATCGGCCGCGCCGCGGGAACCACCCGTTCTCGAAGAATTGCCCGGTATCGATCTTCGAGAGGAACTGCCATGCCTCCTCGACCAGCGCAACCACGATCATGACGGATACGAATACCGACACGGCGGCGGCGCCGAAGAAGAGTCGCCGCACGATGCTCTCCCGGCGGCGTCGGCCGGCGTCGCCGGTCAGGTCGATTGTTGGTGTGGCCTGGCTCACAGCCATGTGATCGCCCCAGTGTACGGCTGAGGTCCCGGGCCGCACAACGCAGCCCGGGACCTCACCTGGATCATGCCTTTGCGCTCTCCCACGCCGCCCTGGTTGCGTCCATGTCCTCGGCGGGAAGCTCGACATAACCGGCTTCCGACACGAAGGCGATGCCCTCGTCCGAGAGGTAGTAGTCCACGAACGACGCTGTCTGCTCCGACAGGTCCGACGTGTTGACATAGATGAACAGCGGCCGGGACAACGGATATTCGAACGTTGCGATGGACTCCGTGGTGGGCTCCACACATCCCGACTCTCCGTCGTCGAGGGCGACAGCCTTCACGGCGTCCGCATTCTCCTCGTAGAAGGCGAATCCCACCCATCCGAGCGAGGTCTCGTTCTCGGTGATGCCCTGGATGATGACGTTGTCGTTGGCGGACGCCTCGTAGTCCACCCGGGTGGCCTCCTCGGCGCTCCGCTCCTCGGCGAAGTCGGCGATCACGAGTTCGACGAACGTGTCGTATGTGCCCGACTCCTCGCCCGGACCAACCAGATACAGATCGGCATCGGGGAAGTCTCCGGTGCCACCGACTTCCGCGGCGAGCCCGTTGGCGTCGGACCAGGATTCGAATCCTTCGGCCTCCGGTCCGATCAGGGCATAGAGATCGCCGAAGGTCAAGCAGCTGAGCGCCTCGTTGGCCGGATTGGTCATCACCGTGATGCCGTCGGTGGCGATGTGCAGCTCGACGAATTCGATGCCGGCATCCGCACAAACCTGGGCCTCTTCGTCTTTGATCGCACGACTGGCGTCTGAGATGTCGGTTTCGCCGTTGCAGAATTTGGCGAAGCCGTCTCCGGTGCCCGGCCCTTCGACGGTGGTGGCGGTTCCGTTGGCGGCGTCGAAAGCCTGCGCGACCCGGGCCGAGATCGGCTCCACGGTCGACGATCCGGAGATGGCAATCGTGCCGGAGGCGTCACCTGAAGACGCCGTGTTGTCGCTGTCACCAGAAGGCGCCGTGGTCTCGGTGTCTCCACCGGCATCGTCTCCACCGCAGGCGGCGAGCACGAGCGCCAGGGCAAGCAGCAGGGCACTCCACTTCATGCGTGTCTTCATTGGATCTATCTCCTCGGTCGAGGTCCCCTTCGGACGGGGACGCCCGGACATCACGCCCGGAACGCTCGCCAAGGTACGGACGCGGAGTGACCCGGTGTCTGCCCGAAGGTGAACGGGAGATGAACGTTGAAACACCCGAGCGATGTCGGCAGCCGGCCGCCGCCCGACCACGGCACAACCCCTCGCCGCCGGCCTGCCAGGTGTCAATCGGTGCGAACGCCTGCCCGGGCCTCGGCCAGGCCGCGCAAGGTCATGTGTGCATCGACGAAGTTCGTGGGTTCCAGCTCACGCCAGTGACCGTCGGACCCGAGCTCCCACGCCAGGACATCGTCGGCCATGACGACCTCGAGGATCTCGTCCAGCCGGAACTGGAGATCGGCGTCTTCGATGGGGGTCAGCGCCTCGACCCGGCGATCGAGGTTGCGCGGCATGAGGTCGGCCGATCCGATGTAGTAGCGACGCTCTCTACCCCTCGCCCCGAAACGGTAGATACGCGAATGCTCCAGGTAGCGGCCGACGAGGGAGCGCACCGTGATGTTCTCACTCATCCCCGGGACACCCGGGATGAGGCAGCAGATTCCTCGCACGATCAACTCGATCCTGCATCCGGCGTTCGAAGCCTCGTACAGCTCGTCGATCATCCCGGCGTCGACGAGCGAGTTCATCTTCATGGTGATGTGCCCGTCCGGGCGCGAGGCCTCGTCCCGGATCGCAGCCGTGAGCTCCGACCGCGCCGTCACAGGAGACACGAGAAGCTTCCGATACGCCCTTTGGTGGGCGTAGCCGGTGAGATAGTTGAAGAGGTCGGTGAGGTCGGCACCGATCGCAGGGTCGGCGGTGAACAATCCGATGTCCTCGTAGATGCGAGCGGTCGAGTCGTTGTAGTTCCCCGTCCCGATGTGGGCATACCTCCGGAATGCGCCACCCTCGTCGCGAACCACCAGCGCGATCTTGGTATGGGTCTTCAGCCCGACCACGCCGTAGACCACATGGACGCCGGAATCCTCCAGCCGCTGCGCCCATTCGATGTTGCGCTCTTCGTCGAATCGGGCCTTCAGCTCGACGAGCGCCACCACCTGTTTCCCCTCGGTCGCCGCTTCCATCAGTGCTTTCATGATGGGGCTGTCCTTGGACGTGCGGTAGAGCGTCTGCTTGATCGCGAGCACGTTGGGATCGCGTGCCGCCCGGGCGATGAACGCCTCGACCGACGTGGTGAACGAGTCGTATGGGTGCTGGACGAGGAGATCACCGTCGCGGATGGTGGCGAACATGTCGGCCGGCTCGCCCACCGGGCTGGCCAGTCGGGGTTGCGTGACCCACTGCCAAGGCTCCCAGAACAGCTCGGGACGATCGAGGTCGCACAGGACGAACAGCCCGGCCATGTCGAGCGGCCCGTCGACGACCACCACGCCGTCGGCCTCCAGGTCCATCTCCCGTTTGAGCAGGTCGAGCACTTCTTCGGACATGCTCGGATGGACCTCGAGCCGCACCACCCGACCGAATCGGCGGCGCGTCAATTCCGACTCGATGGTTTGCAGGAGATCGCCGCCCTGATCTTCCTCGATCTCGAGGTCTGCATTGCGGGTGACCCGAAACGCGTGGTGCTCCACGATCTCCATTCCGGGGAACAGCTCGGCGGCGTGGGCGGCGATCACGTTCTCGAGCGGGATGAAGCGCTCGCCATCCGGCATCACGAGGAACCGAGGCAGGATCGGGGGCACCTTGATGCGGGCGAAGCGGGTGACGTTGGTATCCGGGTTGCGAACGATCAGCGCCAGGTTCAGCGACAGGTTCGAGATGTAGGGGAACGGATGCGACGGGTCCACGGCGAGCGGCGTGACCACCGGGAAGATCCGATCCCGGAATTGGCGGTCGACGTACTCGCGATCCTCTCCGTCGAGCGCGGCGTAGTCGGAGAGCAGGATGCCGGACTTCGCCAACCCGGGGGCGAGCTCGTCGGTGAACAACCGTGACGCCCGTTCGTAGTGACCACGGGCAACACTCCGGATCGCCACCAACTGCTCCGTAGGACTCATCCCGTCGGGCGAGCTTCCCCTCACGCCGTGAGCGATCTGCTCCATGAGACCGGCCACGCGCACCATGAAGAACTCGTCGAAGTTGTTCGCCCAGATGGCGAGGAACCTGACCCGCTCCATGAGCGGGATGTCGGACTGCTCGGCCAACGCCATGACACGGGCGTTGAAGTCGAGCCAGGACAGCTCACGATTCAGGTACAGCTCCGAGGACATGACCACAGCCTATCGGGCAACAGGGCCGGGAGGTAGGGGCCGGGAGTCGACGGCGCCATCCGAGACGGGTCCGGAGTCCGGATCACCCCACCCACGGTCATACGATCACCCACCGCTCAGCCTCGGGTCCGATGTCCGAACGCGCCGGACTTCGGGCCTCGGACCCCAAAGGCAACAAGCCAGAAGCCCGGGCAGCACCGCAGCCCTGCGGCAGGTCCGGAGCCCGGATCACCCCACCCACGGTCACACGACATACCCACCCCTCAGCCTCGGGTCCGACGTCCGCACCCGCCGGACTTCGGACCTCGGACCCCAACGCCGGGCGGCAGCCAACCCGTCGATCCGCAAGGACCGCGGCCCGGACCCCAAAGGCAACAAGCCAGACGCCAGAAGCCCGGGCAGCACCGCAGCCCTGCGGCGGGTCCGGAGTCCGGATCACCCCGCCCACGGTCACACGACATACCCACCCCTCAGCCTCGGGTCCGACGTCCGCAGACGCCGGATTTCGGACCTCGGACCCCAAAGGCAACAAGCCAGAAGCCGGGGCAGCACCGCAGCCCTGCGGCGGGTCCGGAGCCCGGATCACCCCGCCCACGGTCACACGACATACCCACCCCTCAGCCTCGGGTCCGACGTCCGTACGCGCCGGACTTCGGACCTCGGACCCCCACGCCGGGCGGCAGCCAACCCGTCGATCCGCAAGGACCGCGGCCCGGACCCCAAAACGGCAACAAGCCCAAAGCCAGAAGCCCGAGAGCAACCTGCCCAGACCGGAGACTGCAGACCCAAGACCCAAGACCCAGGACCCAGGACGCCCGGGCCCTTGGCCCGGGCTACGTGCCGAAGCCTTCGAAGAGGAAGCTGCGCATTGCGAGTGTCACCTCGTCGAGACGGGCTGCGGGGTCGGGTGCCACGATGAGGACTTTGGCGGCGGCCATGATCACTTCGTTCATGAATCGGCCGGCGATGTCGGGGGCCATCTGGCGGAAACGGCCTTCCCGAACGCCCTGCATGTAGAGGCCGACCATGCGCATCGCCAGGTCTTGATGGCTGAGCCGGATGCGGTCCTGGGCGTTCTGGGACAGACGAGGCAACTCCCGATGAAGGATGAGCCCCAGGACCTTGTCCTCGACGATGAACTCGACCGTGGCGACCGCCAGCGCTCCAAGTCGATCCTGCACGTCCCCGGATCCCGTCTCGTTGATGAGGTCCTGGATCACTTCCGGCAGACGCTCTTCCACCATCGACGCGATGAGGTCGTCCTTGTCGCGGAAGTATTCGTAGAAGGTCGTGCGCCCGATGCCCACTGCGGCCGCCACGTCTGCCAATGCGACGTCCGCCGAGTCGATCTCGGCAATGAGGTCGTGAGCGGCATCGAGGATCTCACGACGAGTGAGTTCCTTGTGGGCCTCGATGCTGTCGGCGCGAATTCGGGGCATCAGAGAGACAGGTTACCGACCATCGTCCGTTTGTGACCGCCGAGGTCGGCCGTCAGTCGGGCACTCGATACAGCGCCGCACCCCAGTGTGACCCGGCGCCGAACACCGTGAAACACACGAGACCACCCGGTTTGACGCGGCCTTGGGCCCGCATCTCATGGAAGAGGATCGGGAGGGTCCCGGCGGTGGTGTTGCCCCACCGGTCGATGTTCGAAGGGACCATCGCATCGTCGACACCGAGTTGCCTCCGGACGCCGGTGAGGATGCGTTCGTTGGCCTGATGAGCGATCACGAGATCGAGGTCGCCCACCCCGAGGCCTGCCTGCTCGAGCACCGCGACGATCGACTCGGGCATGCGCCGGACGGCCTGCCGGTACAGTCCGGCACCGTCCATCACCGGGAGGTGGGCATCCTCTTCGATCTGCCCGGTATCGGCGTACGGACGCCGCTTGAAGCCCATCCCGGGCACGAGGATCAGCTCGAAGTGCGTACCGTCGGTGTAGAGACGCGAGGCGAGTATTCCCTCAGGCCCAGGTCTGCGTTCCAGGACCATGGCACCGGCTCCGTCGCCGAAGAGGACGCTCCATCCCCGGAACTTGGTGTTGCGTTCGTATTCGGCCTCCGTCGGCGCCCGGACCGAGCGGCCGAGGACGATGTCCCACGTGTCGCCCCACGGAAGGTATCCGGCATGAACCTCGGTGCCGACCACGAGAGCCCGTTGTGCCTTCCCGGCAGTCAACATGGCGTCGGCCAGATCGAGGCCGTAGAGGAAACCGCTGCACTGTTGACGGAGGTCGAACCCGGCCACATGTCCAAGGCCGAGACCGTGCTGCACTGCCGACACGATGCCCGGTGCCTGGACATCGGGTGTCATCGTGGCCGTCACGAGCATGTCGATGTCTGCGGGACCGAGGCCGGCGTCGCTCATGGCGGCGGCGCCTGCCTCGACCGCGAGGTCAGAGCTTCCGGTTCCGGGTTCCACGAACCGGCGGGAGCGGACCCCTGACCTCGTGGTGATCCACTCGTCGGACGTGTCCATGATCCGCGCCAGGTCATCGTTGCCGACAACGTGCGGGGGTACCGCCACACCCGTGCCTGTGATCACATTCCCCAACGGTCCTCCTCCGGGGCCGCCTGCCGGTAACCCTGCCGTCGGGGTAGATTGCCCGACCAACGATGTCGATGCTATCCGAAGTCACACAAGAGCTGCGATCGCTCATCTCGGGTCAGGCCGGGATCGCGGACGGGATCCTGCCGCCCGTTGTCTTCGCCGTGGTCAACCTCTTCGCCGGAGTCGTTCCCGCCGCCTGGGCAGGGGCCGGCGTCGGGCTGGGCATCGTGGGGTGGAGGCTGGTGCGCAAGCGGCCGCTCAAGTTTGCGTTGTCGGGCCTGGGGGGAACCATGCTTGCGACTGCGCTGGCCCTCCGATCGGGTCGCGCGGAGACGTACTTTCTGCCGGGAATCATCACGGGAGCGATCAGTACTGCGGCCATCGTGGCGTCGCTCGTCGCCCGTCGTCCGTTCGTCGCTCTCACCAGCTGGGTGACGCGGAGCTGGCCGCTCGAGTGGTACTGGCATCCTCGGGTGCGCCCCGCATACATGACGGTCACGTGGTTGTGGGCCTTGTACTTCGCAACTCGCACGGGCGCCGCCTGGTGGATGTACAGCAGCGAACAGGTGGAACTCCTGGCAGCGTTTCGCGTCGCCACCGGATGGCCGGGATTGCTGGCTCTGTTGACCGCAACCTACATCGTGGGACGTCGGAGGCTCGTTGCGCTCGGCGGGCCTTCCGTCGAGGAGTTCGCCGCCGGCCACCCGCCGCCATGGAACGGTCAAGCCCGCGGTTTCTGAGCGAGAACGCAGGACCCGCGTCTCACATCAGGTCCCATTCCGCCCCATCGTGCGTGTCTCGGACCTCGACGCCCAACTCCGTCAGACGATCTCGGATCAAGTCCGACAAGTCGAATCGCTTCTCGACTCGCGCCCTCGCACGCAGCTCGAGCAACAACTCGACGTAGCCGCCCACGACTTCACGAGGGTCGATCACACCCGTTCTCGCCGCCTCCCCCAATGCGACGATCATCGAACGGAGTGCTGCCGGATCGGATCCGCCCGACTCCGCATCCAGCATGGCGCTCAGTGCCGCGTCGACATCTCCCGTTGCCATCGCATCATCGAACCCGATCTCCGCCGGCGTCTCCTGAGACACCTCGGTGAGGCGAGCGGCGGAGAGCACTTCTCCGACACGTTCGAGACTCATCACGTCACCCGATTCGAGCACGATCGTTTCGGCTCCACGAAGCGTGACCGTCGAGGCACCCGAAACGGTCAGCTCACCCGACCCGAAATCGAGGGTGGCCGCAGTGTGCTCGTCGATGCCGAGGATGCCGCTCGCCAGTCCGGCTTCGAGCCCTGTGAGCCGCCGCTCCCCGACGTAGCATCGACTCGTGTCATGGGTGCCACCCTCGGCGTTGTTCCAATGGGGGATGACGGTGAGCGACATCCCGAACGGGGCGGTGAGATCCATGCCTTTGAGCCAGTGCGGGTCCGCTCCGACCTTGTAGATCTCATAGACCGGGAGGGTTGCCACACCGGCGGTCAGCGCGGCGGCGGAGGCCAGCGTCACAGTCCCACCGGAGGTCATCACCTCGCGCATGCGGTCACCGATCGAACCTTCCTTCCACACCCGCAGGGCGTATGACGGCGAGCCCGGCCCTGCAAAGACGTATCTGCCGTGGCGCACCGCCAACGATGCCCGCTCGACGTCGAGCGCCGGAAGGCCGGGTGTCCGAAGCGACGCCACCTCCACCTCGGCGTTCAGGCTCTTGACGAAGAACGACGCGATGCGCTCGGTGAGCTCGTCCGCGTTCTCCTGGAATCCGAACGGAGTGTCCAGCACCACGACCTTCGAGGTGTCGGCTGCCCCGAGGCCGCGCCTGTGGGTGGCAACCATCGTCGGTGAGATCTCACCCGAGCCCATGAGGATCAGCCGGCCGGCGGTCATGGAGCCACCTCGGCTGCGAGGTCCAAGAGCATGTCGACGACCGCTGTCGGCCGTTCTGCATGGACGTCGTGGTGGCCGCTGGTCCAGACGGTGCGTCCCGACTTCAGCTTCGACGTGAACGACTCGACGCGGTCGCGCTTGCCGGGGCGACCGTCGTCGACTGGCATCAGCCAGACCGGCACGTCGAGGGTGGCCGCGACTTCGTCAGGGTCGTGCTCCCAGAGGTATCGAATAATGCTCATGTGGTGCTCGAGGTCGAGATGCGGTTGCACCGTTCCGTCATCGAAGTGTGCGAAGTTGGCGATCTGGCCCCGTATTCCCGATTCCGGGAACCCGGCGAAGAGTTCGCCGAACCGCTGCTCGAGTTCGTCCATCGTCATCCCCGGTCGCCGTGGCGGCCTCAGGGCCTTCTCGGCCTCGGGCCACGAGCGGAAGGAGTCGGCGAGGCGGATGAAACCGCCGTCGATGCAGGCCACCGCACGCGTGACCTCGGGGAAGCGGTTCGCGGTCTCGAGCACCACGTTCCCGCCCCACGACTGGCCCACGAGGATGGCCCGGCGTCCGACGACATCGCGAACGACCGCCGCGACGTCGGAAGCCACGGAAGGGAAGTCGTAGCCGGTTGCGGGCTTCTCCGACTGCCCGTGACCTCTCAGATCGACGGCGAACACGGAGTGATCGAGCGCGGCGAGTCCTTCGGCCACGCCGTCCCACAGCCTGGCGTTCGACGCCAGGCCATGGACGAGCAGGAAGGCGGGAAGCGTGATGTCACGCCGTGTCGAACGAACCGCAAGCCGAGTGCCGTCGTCGCCGACGGCCACATCGGTCTCCACGTGGCCCGCCTCGCTCGGGTTCACCATGCGAACGACCCGGGACCGCCCTTGAACGGCCCCACGATCCCGGGTGTCACCCATCCACCGTAGAAGCCACCGGGCTGGGGGATCACGGCGGCGCCATCGACCCGACAGTCCACCAGCGCCGGATAGAAGGACACATACCCGGCGATGGCCTCGAACGGGCGAGTAGGGGTGGGATACGACCATGCAGCCTTGGGTGCAACCGATCCGTCCACCACCACATCCCAGTACCGCGCGGCCCCTTTCCATTCACACACCGAACCGCCCCCCGCCGGGACCAACGAAGCGATCACATCCTCCCGGGGTATGTAATACGTCGGGGGATGGCTGGTTTCGAGCACGCGATAGGCATCGTTGGTCGAGCAGACCGGGTGTCCGGCAAGAGTCGCCTCGACGACCGCCGAGGTCCTCTGCAGCGCCGGGGGCCGCGGATAGTCCCAGACGGACTCCTGGCCCGGCTCGGGAGGAATGGGGGTCGGCCGACGCATTTGCCGACGGTACCAACGCACCTCGTGCAACCGTGAGCCGAGAACCGGGGGAGCGCGACGCGAGGCCCGTGGCGTTCTCGTTTCACGGTGCTCCTCGGGAAGTGTCATGCTCCAGCATTCCGATTCGTGGAGGTGTTGGTGCGGACATTGGGATCGATCGTGGTACTCGTCATGAGCGGGGCCCTCGTGTACGGATTCGTAGCGGGTGAGGGGTTCGGGACGGAGGGCTCCCAACTCCTCGATCTGGCCTGGGGCCGCGTGACGGTGGTGGACCTGTATTTGATGCTCGCCGTGTTCGGAGCATGGATCTGGAGGCGCGAGTCGAACCGTCTCCACGCCCTCTTGTGGGTAGCCGCCCTCGTAGTTCTCGGAAGTCTGGCGGCCGGTGCCTACCTCCTCGTGACGGCCTCCCGGGAGCCTCGTCGCAGGGACACCTGATCGATCCGCTTTACAGGAGGCATCATTTAGTGCTAAAAAGGTCACAACACGGAGATGACCAAAGTGACCCGCACCGCCACCGCACCGACGATTGCCACCGACACAGAGCTCGCAGAATCGATCATCGCTCGCGACGAGTCCGCGCTGGCCGAGGCATATCGACGTCACTCCGGAGCCGTGTTCGGCCTCGCCAAGCGCCTGACTCGTAACCAGGCCCTCGCCGAAGACGTGACCCAGGAAGTCTTCGTGAGGCTCTGGAAGAGCCCGGAGAAGTTCGATCCGAACCGGGGCACACTCAAGACCTATCTGCTTTCTCATGCTCACGGTCGATCGGTCGACATCATCCGATCCGAGTCCTCGCGACGTACAAGAGAGGACAACGAGGCGAGGCTGGTAGCAGAGGCCGGCCCGTCCATCGACGAGGAAGTCATCGATATGCACGTCGCGCTACAAGTGAGAACGGCCCTTGCAGAACTCGACTCGCTCCAGAGGAGCGCGATCGAACTGGCCTACTACGGTGGGCACTCGTATCGAGAGGTTGCAGAGATGCTCGGTCAACCAGAGGGCACCGTGAAGAGTCGAATTCGGGTTGGGCTGCGCCGACTCCATGAACATCTGGCCCCATACGCCACATGAACCCAGTCGATCACGACTCGCTCCGAGAGCTGCTCGGGGCCTATGCGATCGACGCCGTCCCCGGCGCCGAAAGTACGAGGCTCGAGGAGCACCTCGAAACCTGCGCGCAGTGCCGCGCCGAGATCGACGACCACCGGTCGGTGGCGGCGATGCTCGCCGAGGCGGACACGCCCCTCCCCGAGGGCCTCTGGGACCGCGTTCGGGGCGAGATCCACGCCGGTGCCCACGAACAACAGCAAGCCGCCGACGTGATACCGCTTCGCAGGACGCCGACCTGGCTGCCACTCCTGAGCGCCGCCGCCGTGACGATCCTCGTCGCACTCGTCGGGGTGCAGACCATCCGCCTCCAAGAGGCTCGAACAGACCTGTCCGATTCACAGTCGCGTCTCGCCGCCATCGAGCAGGCGGTCGTCGCGGGTGACTATGCGGCGATCTCTTCCATCGCGGCCGGAGCACCGGGTGCGATGACGGTCGCCCTCGACGGCGACGCCGGTGGCGCCAAAGCGACGATCCTGCCGGACGGCTCCGGTTATCTCGACCTCGACAGCCTCGCACCGCTCGACGGAGAACACACCTATCAACTGTGGGCTGTCCTCGATGGAGAGGTGATCTCGGCGGGCGTCTTCGGCGGTCAGCCGACGGTGGCACCATTCCGGGTCGACCCCGATCTACTCCAAGGTCTGGTGGTCACCGAGGAAGTCGTCGGAGGCGTGGCGGTGTCGTCGCAGCCGGCCGCATCTGCGTGGCTCCCCGGCTCGTGACCAAGTCGCACCGGTGACCGGGATGCAAACACCATGGTCTCGGCGTCTGAGGACCATCCCCCTGCTGGTCGTGATGTTTGCGCTCTCGGTCGCCTTGCTCCCGATCATCGTCCCGGTGGCTCTGGTCGTGGACGGCACTCGGTGGTTGGTCAAACGGACTCCCTTCATGGCGGTTCGGATCGCTGCGTTCGGAATTGCCTACGCAGGCCTCGAGTTGCTCGGGCTCGCCGCGCTCGGATCGGTATGGATCCTCTCGGGGTTCGGCAATTCCCGTGCTCGCCTGCTTGCCGCAACCTTCTCCATCCAGATCTGGTGGTCCAACGCGGTGCTGGTGACGGTCGAGCGCATCTTCGATCTCGACCTCCGTGCCGAGGGCGTGGAGCATGTGGTCGCCACTCCCTATGTGCTCGTCGCGCGACACGCTTCGATCGTGGACAATCTGCTTCCCGCACGATTCATCAGCCGGCCCCACCGGATCCATCTCTCGTACGTGATGAAGGCCGAATTGTTGGTCGATCCGTGTCTCGACGTGGCAGGGAACCGTCTCCCCAACGTGTTCGTGCGGCGTGGATCGGACGAGGCCGAAGCCGAGCTCACTGCCATCCGCCGGCTCGGGAAGACCATCGATGAGCGATCTGCCGTTCTCATCTACCCGGAGGGAACTCGGTTCACTTCCAGGAAACTCGCGATCGCAGTGAGGCGGCTCGCCAACCGGAGTCCGGACCTCCACGAGATCGCAGCGACATTCCGCTCGGTGCTGCCACCCCGACCGGCGGGCACCCTGGCGCTCATCGACTCGATGGCGGCCGACGTCGTGGTCATGGCGCATCGCGGGCTCGACGGATTCGCCCGGGTGGCAGACATCTGGCGAGGCGCAATGGTCCGTCAACGCGTCGATGTCTCCTTCTGGAGGATTCCGTCGGCCGACATCCCAAGCGGGCGCGCCGCTCGCGTCGAGTGGCTGTACCGCACGTGGGCCGAGATCGATGAGTGGATCGCCAACCACTCGGCGGAGGCCCTGTCATGACCGACGGCCCACGAGCCCGACCAGCCGTCCTCGGCGGCATCAGGCGAACCTCAGGCTTTCGAAACCGAGCGCCGTCACGGCACCACACGCTCCCAGCGGGCTGCGCAACGCCGACACGGCAACGGGCGGCCGCATGAGTCACGGCGTCGTCTGGTTTCGTCGCGACCTCAGGCTCGGCGACAACCCCGCATGGTCGGGAGCGACCTCACGCCACGACCAGGTGACTGCCTTGTTCGTCGTCGATCCCGCGCTCTGGAATGTGTGCTCGTTGCCAAGAGTGGCGCTGCTCGCAGAGCACCTCCGCCGGCTCGACGGCGATCTGCGGTCACGCGGCGGGCGGCTGAGAGTCGAGCATGGAGATCCAGCGGTTGTGGTGCCCGCGCTCGCAGCCGCCTTGAAAGCGGAGGTGTCCGCAAACCGTGACCTGACCCCGTACGCAGCCGCCCGTGACGAGCAGGTGGAGCGCCAGACGCCCATCAGTTGGCACCACGGGCTGTCGGTTCACCCCCCGGGCACCGTGACCACTGGTGCAGGCGACACGTATCGCGTCTTCACGCCCTTTGCCGCCGCTTGGCTCGGCCGCTCCTTGGACCCATGGCCAACCGAACGTTACGCGATCATCACCACCGAAGGCGGCTCCGGGATTCCCGAGACCGGGCCACCTCCGCTCGTGGGTGGGGAGCGCGCCGCCCTCGAGCGACTCGAGCGTTTTGCGGAGCAAGTGGACCGCTACCCGGCCGAGCGCGACCGGCCCGACCTCGACACCACGAGCCGCCTGTCCATCGACCTGAAGTACGGGACGCTCGCCGCACGGACGGTGTACGAACGCATCGGGACATCGAGCGAGTCTCGATGGGCCTTCGTCCGCCAACTCGCATGGCGTGATTTCTACGCGGCCATCTTGATCGCACGTCCGGACACCGTGGAGCACGCCATGCGCACCGAGTACGACCGCATTCGGTGGCGAGACGACCCGGCGGGTCTCGAGGCATGGAAGGAAGGATCCACCGGATTCCCGATCGTCGATGCGGGGATGCGCCAACTGCGAGCGGAAGGTTGGATGCACAATCGGGTGCGGATGATCACCGCCTCGTTCCTGGTGAAGGACCTCCTGATCGACTGGCGGGCCGGTGAGCGCTACTTCCGGAGAGCGCTGCTCGATGCGGACGTCTCCCAGAACGTGGGCAACTGGCAATGGGTCGCCGGTACCGGCGCCGACGCGGCGCCCTACTTTCGGATCTTCAATCCGGTGACGCAGTCGAAGCGGTTCGATCCCGAAGGCGCCTACATCCGCCGGTGGATCCCCGAGTTGACCGAGGTTCCGACCCCGGCGATTCACGCTCCGTGGAGAGCTGGGCCACTCGAGCTCGCAACGTGGGGTGTCTCCCTCGGGGAGACCTATCCGAATCCGATCGTCGACCACGCCGAGGCTCGGGTGCGCACCCTGGACACCTACAAGCGTGCCCTCGCCGAGCGAGCTGCGCCAGGTCAGGCCGGCTGAGCCTGGCCGCCGAGTTCGGCGACGAGACCGGCCACGTCGCCGAGTCCGGCCGCCCATCCATCTGCTCCGAGAGCCTTCGCCTCGTCGAGGGACCCTATGGCACGACCACCCACGACGATCGGCACCGAAGGGCCGAACTCGCTTCGAATCATCTCGATCGTCTCATGGAGGTGGGGAAGGGCGTGCTCGTACACCACCGACAGGCAGATGGCCACGAGGTCTTCCGTGCGCACGGCCGCGGTGAGAAGCGAGGAACCGGGCGTGTCCGGCCCCAGATCGAGCACCGAATAGCCTGACCCACGCAAGACGTCTGCGATCATCGCAAGGGCGAAGCCGTGCCGCTCACCCGATGGCATCGCCACGAGGACAGTGCCTTTGGTGCGACCGCGACGAGTGAATCGAGAGCTCATTCTGCCGATGACGCGAGACGCAACCGCCGACGCGAGGTGTTCCTCGTCGATACCCAGCTCGCCGACTGCCCAGCGCTCCCCGATCGAGGACAGCGCGGGCGTGACGAGATCGGTGTAGATCTCCTGCGGGGAGTTCCCCGACGCCAAGGCTGCTTCGACGACCGACCACGCCCCGGCCAGATCGCCCGCGACCATGCGGGCTTCGAGCCGCTCGGCCCACGGAGCTTCGCCCCTGGCGATCTTCGGTCGAGAAGGTGCAGCGAGGGCCTCGACATCCTCGTTCGCCACCTGCCAGGACCCGCCGACCTTGTGCGCCGGAAGCAGACCGAGGCGCACGTACCGGTACATAGTCATGTAGTGAACGTCCAGGACATCAGCAGCCTCTTGCAGGCTCAGCGTCCGATCCGAGGTTTCGCTGGACTTTTTCATGGGTAGGGCATATTATCAGTAAAGTCATTAAGCACTAAACGGGAACGGGAGTCTCCGATGGAAACCTTCGACGCTCTGGCTCTGGACGAGATGATCCTCTTGGAGTGGCGCAATCTCGCGGCATGTGCGAGCCACGACCCGAACCTGTTCTTTCCTGCGGGCGAAACCGGGCCTGCGGCCGAGCAGATTCGACTCGCCAAGAGCATCTGTGCCGGCTGTGACGTATCCGAGGAGTGCCTGAGCTACGCCATCGAGACGAACCAGGTCGCAGGGGTGTGGGGCGGGCTGACCGAAGACGAGCGTCGACCCGTGAGGCGGCGTTGGTTGGCAGAGCGCCGGCGCAGAGCTTCGTGAATCTCCTTCCGCGGGCTGCTACTGCGTAGCATCCCGTCAAATGGACGACCAGCACCAGCTCGCCGCCGCACAATTGGCGCGCATGCGCGGCATGAACGCGGCCTACCACCAACGGTTCTTCGGTGACATCAGATTCACGTTCGCTCTGGAACTCGGCCTGTTCGTGGCGGGATACCTGGTCGATCGCCGTCTGATGCTGGCGATCCCCGTCATCGCACTGGCCGGGGCGACCCAGACGGCATTCGACGCCTCCTACCTCATCTTCTCTCGCCAGTACGCCACCAAGCTCGAGCGTTACCTCAATCGAGAGGTCGATGCAGAGGTGCTGATCGCTCACCGCCTCGAGGACACATACCTGTTCCCGCTCGATTCGAAGAAGGTCGTCACGCTTCCCGTCGGGTCACCCGGCACGTGGTTCGGGTTCATGACGCTCTTCTACACCGCCCTCGGCGTTGGCGCCTACGTCGCCGGGCTCATCGCCTCGTGGCCCGTGCTTTCGGACACCGACTTCAGGCCCATCGCCGCGCTCTACCTCGTCGCTCTGGTCGGGCTCACCCTCGTCGCCCTCGTCGTCGGCTTCCGATGGTTCGTCGGCGGTGAGGGGGAGCGCAGGTTGCGAGCCGTCTTCGACGCCTCCGACCTCTACTCCGACTGACCACCCGACCCAGGTCCGATCCGGTTTTCGTGCACAAAGTGCGTGAATAACGCACCTTTTGTGCACGAAAACCCGTAAATGCCCGAGAAACGGCACCCGAACGCGCACCCGGCGCCCGCAACTCCCCGAGCGGACGGGTCCAAGCCCAACTGGCAACCTACGAGGCCTCCAGGCTGACGAGGCCCGACGCACTGGTCACGCCCAGCCGATGTGCGAGACTGTCGACGTGATCATCGACGCGGCGCTGTACGACAACGGAGTTCGCCGTCCTGGCGACTTCGAGCTGAGCGGTGCCCGGCATTCGTGCCGAGATGACGACTCGTTCTGCTGGATCGGCCTGTTCGAACCGGACGAGGACGAGTTCGAGTCGGTGCGCAAGGAGTTCGACCTGCACGAGCTCGCCGTGGAGGATGCGATCCAGGCGCATCAGCGTCCCAAACTCGAGCTGTACGACGACACGCTCTTCGTGGTGCTCAAGCCCGCTCGCTACATCGACTCCGAGGAGGCCGTGGAACTCGGGGAGATCCTTCTTTTCATCGACGACGACTTCGTGGTTGCCGTACGGCACGGTCAGGCCTCCCAGCTGCTCCAGGTCCGACGTGCACTCGAGCGCCAACCGGACGAGCTCAGGCTGGGCCCGGGAGCCGTTCTGCTGGCCGTGGTGGAACGGGTCGTCGACGACTACCAGACGGTGCTCCAAGGTCTGGAGCTGGACATCCAGCAAGTCGAGAAACAGGTCTTCTCCGACACCGCCGATGCTCCGACGGAACGGATCTACAAGCTCAAGCGGGAGGTCCTCGAGTTCGCCGAGGCGACCATCCCGCTGCTCGATCCGCTCGATCGACTCGCCAAGGGGCGGTTCGAGGCCATCGACCGCGAACTCCGTGAGTACTTCCGAGACACCCACGACCAGTTGTCGCGGGTGGTCGGCCAGGTCCAGACCTTCCGGGACCTGCTCACGTCGATCCTCGACGCCAACCTGACTCAGGTCAGTGTGCGCCAGAACGAAGACATGCGGAAGATCTCGGCGTGGGTGGCGATCGCAGCGGTGCCGACGCTGCTCGCCGGGGTGTGGGGCATGAACTTCTCGTCGATGCCGGAACTCGACTCGCGTTTCGGATATCCGGTCGCCCTCGTGATCATGCTTGGGATCTCGGCGTACCTGTACACGCGGTTCAAACGGTCCGGTTGGCTGTAGCGGCGACAGGCTCCAGCACGCGTCGTCGCGTATCAGCCGACATCGGACGTGCTCGGTCCGTATGCTCGACCGACAGCCCAGCAAAGGAGAACCCGTGTTCCATCCCTCCTCGGCTGCACGTCGTCCGCGAGTCGCCGGCGCAGCCACATCTCTCCAGAGAGGTAGCACCGATGCTTCGCGTCCGTCCCGTCGACTCGATCGACGAGTTCTCACTGCCGGGTGATCCCGGCGACTTCACGACTTACCTGTCCGACGCCGTCGAGGACGGCGAACTCCAGCCCGAATGGTGTTTCGTCGCCGAGGACGACTGTGTCACGGTAGGCCGGATCGGCTTCACCCTCGAACCGTCGACCTCCGATCCAGCCTGGCTCGGAACCCTTCCCCCCACCGAACTCCACGTCTTGGGCCTTCAGTGGTCCGGCGCCCCCGAGGTGCTCGTCGACCTCCTCCGCACGGCCCTTCCTCGAATGGCGGGAGTGGGACCGCGCCACGCCGAACTGCGGATCAATCGTCGCAGCACGCCCCACCACGATGTGGCGCTGAGAGTCCTCGAGGCGCTCGGCGCACCTCTGTTCCAGGAGAAGGCTGGATTCGAGTTCGAGGCAACCCACGACACGGCGTATCCCCCACGGCTCGGGTGGACGACTGTTGAGGAGGTGGGACGGGACCGCTACGCACAGATCATGGCCGCCTCTGGCGACGGCACACTCGACCGCAACGACCGGTACTACTGGTCGCACTGCGGACCGGAGAACTGGAGCCGACAGATGATGGAGTACCTCGACCCGGCCGATGCCGAGATGTGGCTGGTGGGCTGGCACCGCGGGAGCCCGGTCGGGTACGTCTTCGTGACCAGTGATCCGGTGCTGGTCTCGACCATCGGACACATCGGTGTGCTTCCCGAGGCGCGGGGGAACGGGTACGTCCATGATCTGTTGGACACCGCCGGCGCCGCCCTCGCCCGTGGCGGGATCCCGTCGATGCTCTCGGACGTGGACGTGGCGAACACCCCAATGCTCGAGGCCATGCGCCGCGCCGGACACCGAGATTCCCAGTGGCACCTGTGGCACTTCCGACCGTCGCTGGTCGACCGAGACTGATCGTTCACGGCCGGGGCGACACCGCCCCGGCCTACCATTCGGCCAATGCCAGCAACGATCGTTTTGGGCGCCCAGTGGGGCGACGAAGGAAAGGGTCGGGTCACCGACTATTTCTCGGAGTCGGCCGACTTCGTCGTCCGCTTCCAGGGTGGCAACAACGCCGGCCACACCATCATCGTCGGTGAACAGCGATTTGCGCTGTCGCTGACGCCATCGGGCGTCATGTACCCCCATTGCACCCCGGTGATCGCCTCGGGTTGCGTGATCGACCCCAAGGTGTTGTTGGCCGAGATCGACATGCTCACCGAGCGCGACATCGATCCATCCCGACTGCGCATCTCGTCCAACGCCCATCTCATCATGCCGTATCACCGCAAGCTCGATGCGGTGATGGAACGGTATCTGGGGAAGAATCAGATCGGCACCACCAAGAAGGGCATCGGGCCTGCATACACCGACAAATACCAGCGTCGGGGCATTCGCGTGCAGGACCTGTTCGATCCGAAGATCTTCCGGGACAAGGTCGACACGGCACTCGACGATCTCAACAAGGTGCTCTCGCGCGTCTACAACCAGCTGCCGATGGATGCCGAATCGATTGCCGACGAGTACCTCGGCTACGCAGAACGGATCATGCCCTACGTCGCCGACACGTCGCTGCTGCTGTGGGACGGCATCAGGGCCGGCAAAGAGGTGTTGTTCGAAGGAGCCCAGGGCACCCTGTTGGACATCGACCACGGCACCTATCCGTTCGTGACCTCGTCCAATCCCACGGCAGGCGGCGCCCTCGTGGGATCCGGGATCGGCCCCAAGGACATCGACCGGGTCGTGGGTGTCGCCAAGGCCTATATCTCCAGGGTCGGGACAGGTCCTTTCCCGACCGAGCTCCACGACGAAGTGGGCGACACCATGATCGAACTCGGCGGCGAATACGGCACGGTCACGGGGCGGCGCCGACGCTGCGGGTGGCTCGACCTCGTTGCGCTGAGATACGCGGTACGGATCAACAGCCTCACGGAGATATTCCTGACCAAGCTCGACATCCTCTCGGCGTTCGACACGATCAAGGTGGCCAACGCATACACCTCGCTCGGCCAGCGGTACGACGACTTCCCCCGCCAGCAACGCGTCCTGTACAACTGCACTCCGATCCTCGAAGAGCTCCCCGGATGGAGGACCGACATCTCTGCGTGCCGCGAATACGACGAGCTGCCCGCCAACGCTCGCCGCTATGTCGAACACGTGGAGGAGGTCGTGGGCGTACCCGTGGGGTGGGTGTCGGTCGGACCGGAGCGACACCAGCTGATCCACCGATGAAAGTACTCCTCATCGGCGGCGGCGGTCGCGAGCACGCGCTCGGATGGGCGATCTCTCGATCTCCACGCGTCGACGAGCTGATCTCGCTGCCCGGCAACCCGGGCCTCGCCGAGATCGGCGCCGTCATCGAAGGAGTCGCCGCCACCGATGTCGGAGCCATCGCCGCTCTCGCCCGGATCCAAGGAGTCGACCTGGTGGTGGTTGGCCCGGAGGCACCGCTCGCCGCCGGTCTGGTCGACGCACTCGAACATCTCGGCATCCGTGCCTTCGGGCCTACCCGTGCCGCCGCTCGGCTCGAAGCGTCGAAGTCGTTCGCCAAAGACGTGATGCTCAGGGCCGGGGTGCCCACCCCGGGTGCATGGGTGTTCGACGACCAGGTGGCCGCCGAACATCACGTCAACACCCACGACGGCCCGTACGTCGTGAAGGCCGACGGCCTCGCAGCGGGAAAGGGGGTCCTCGTCACCGAAGACCGCTCCTCCGCCCTCGACTGGGTGGACCGGTGTTTCGAAGGCGCCTTCGGGATCGCCGGATCCACCGTCGTCATCGAGGAGTTCCTGTCCGGACCGGAGCTCAGCGTGTTCGCCGTCTCCGACGGTCACGACGCGGTGACCCTCGAGCCCGCCCGCGACTACAAACGCCTGCTCGATGACGACCGAGGACCGAACACCGGCGGGATGGGGAGCTACTCGCCGGTCGAGCTCCCGGATGGGCTCGTCGACGAGATACGGAACACCATCATCCTTCCCGTTCTCCGCACGATGGCCGCCGACGGAAACCCGTACAAGGGGTTCATCTATGCGGGCCTGGTCCTCACCGAGGACGGTCCGAAAGTGATCGAGTTCAATGCCCGGCTCGGCGACCCGGAAACCCAAGCAGTGCTGCCCCGCCTCCAAACCGACTTGATCACCGTGATCGAGGCGGCGCTCGACGGCACTGTCACCGAACTGGATCTCCGGTGGTCGCCCCGAGCGGCCGTCAACGTGGTGCTCGCCGCCGACGGATACCCCGACGCCCCCCGTCGCGGCGACGCCATCTCCGGGCTCGAAAGACTCGGAGCAGACGTGCTCGTCTTCCATGCCGGCACGGCGTTCAACGACTCGGGGACGCTCGTGACCGGGGGGGACGCGTCCTCAGCGTGGTTGGGCTGGGCGACACGGTGGCCGAGGCGCGGGACCGAAGCTACCTCGCCGCCAAGCGGATCTCATTCGCAGGCCGGCAATACCGTTCGGACATCGCCGGCTGACTGCTCACCCTCCCGGCAGCGGAGGGATCATGCGGACCTCGACGGATCCGAACCGAACGCTCGGCAGCTTGGCAGCCCACTTCTCGGCGTCCGAGATCGAATCGACATCCACGATGTAGTACCCGCCCAGCACCTCTGTGGTCTCCGCAAAAGGACCCTTCGTGGCGAGCACCTTCCCGTCGCGGACGCGCACGGTCACCGCGTTGTCGACCGAGTCGAGCGGCTCACCACCCACCAGCACCCCGGCCTCCTCCAACTCGCGCGTGTAGGCGAACCACTCCTCCATCTCGGCCTGTTCCTCGACCGCCGGATCGTTGTAGATCAACAACATGTACTGCACCGCTGCTCCTCTCGTCGGACGCTGACACACCATCGACGAACATATCCGACGAGATTCGACCGTGTTTCTACGGGCGGACTTTCGGCCCGATGCGACCACAACCCGGATCATGAAAGAGTTGCGGTCCACGCCGGCCGAAACAGACGCCGGTCCGCCCGGGATACCGCACTCATCCGCCCGATGCGGGAAGTCATGCGCGTCGACCCTCGGGCGGACTTTCGGCCCGATGCGACCACAACCCGGATCATGAAAGAGTTGCGGTCCACGCCGGCCGAAACAGACGCCGGTCCGCCCGGGATACCGCACTCATCCGCCCGATGCGGGAAGTCATGCGCGTCGACCCTCGGGCGGACTTTCGGCCCGATGCGACCACAACCCGGATCATGAAAGAGTTGCGGTCCACGCCGGCCGAAACAGACGCCGGTCCGCCCGGGATACCGCACTCATCCGCCCGATGCGGGAAGTCATGCGCGTCGACCCTCGGGCGGACTTTCGGCCCGATGCGACCACAACCCGGATCATGAAAGAGTTGCGGTCCACGCCGGCCGAAACAGACGCCGGTCCGCCCGGGATACCGCACTCATCCGCCCGATGCGGGAAGTCATGCGCGTCGACCCTCGGGCGGACTTTCGGCCCGATGCGACCACAACCCGGATCATGAAAGAGTTGCGGTCCACGCCGGCCGAAACAGACGCCGGTCCGCCCGGGATACCGCACTCATCCGCCCGATGCGGGAAGTCATGCGCGTCGACCCTCGGGCGGGCTTTCGGCCCGATGCGACCACAACCCGGATCCTGAAAGAGTTGCGGTCCACGCCGGCCGAAACAGACGCCGGTCCGCCCGGGCTGCCGCCGCGACCCCCTCGCCCCAAGATCAGCGCAAGCCTCGACAGGCCGACTTCCGCTCCGGTGGAACGCCGACCCGGACAATGGGGGCCTGTTGGTCTACACCGAGCGGAACAGACGCCGGTCGGCCTGGGCTACCGCACTCCTCCCCCTCGCCGCCATTGGTTCTACGTTCTACGTTCAACGTCGTGCGTCGGCATCCCACGTCACGCTGGGAGGCTGAGTGACGGCCTCCGCGTCTCACCTAGCAGACAGCAGACAGCCCACAGCAAGTCCGCAGTTGGCCGTTGGCCGTCGCCCGTTGGCCCGGCAGTCGTGTCGCCCTCCAAGACTCCCACCGCACACGCCACGTCTGGGACGCCAGGGTCCGCAGCTAGGTGTCCTTCACGGCGGCGGTCAGTCGCGACGCCAGGTCGCCGTTGTCGGACACCACGATGTCGTCCAGATCGAGCCAGATGGCCATCTCGCGTAGCTCGGCGGCCAGCTCGACGGCGGTGCGTGCCTCGTCGATCTCCGGTTCGCCGAAGGCTCCACGCACCAGGAGTCTCCGATCCTTGCGTTCGGCCTTGAGATCGACCCTTCCGACGAGTCTGTCATCGAGGAGGAAGGGCAACACGTAGTAGCCGTGCACACGCTTTTGGGCCGGCGTGTAGATCTCGATCCGGTAATGGAAATCGAAGAGACGTTCTGCTCGGTCGCGGAACCAGACCACGGGATCGAACGGTGCCAGCAGCGCACGAGTGTGGAGCTTCCGTGGGCGCGCGGCGTCGGCGTGGACGTAGGCGGGAGCACCCCAACCATCGACCGCGACCTCTTCGACATCTCCGCGCTCGACGAGGACGCCCAGGGCACGCCGGGCGTCCCTGATCTTGAGCCGGAAGTAGTCGGCGAAGTCGTGGACCGTCCCGATCCCATGAGCGGCAGCACCGAGTGCCAGCAGCTCGACTTTGGCGGCGTCGGCCTCGAGAGCCCCCAACTCGATCGCGTGCGGGTGAACTCGCTCCGGGAGGTCGTACACCCGCTGAAAGGCGGGCCGGCTGCTCGCCGTCACCTGGCCCGTCAGGAACAGGTATTCCAGCGCCAGCTTGGCGTTGCTCCATCCCCACCAGCTCTCGCCGGTGCGCTCGTGGTGATCCAGGTCGCCGACCCTTGTGGGACCGTTCTCCCTGATGATCTCGAGCGTGCGGTGGACGGTCTCTCCGTGCTTGGCCAGCATCCGATCCACCGATGGCCAGTGCCACCCGCCCGTCATGCGGTGCGTGAGCAGAGGTCGCAACTCGATGGGGACGAGAGATGCCTCGTGCGCCCAGTACTCGAACATCTCGCCCGACTGCCACAGCCATCGGTCGAGCGCCGCGCGGTCGTACGGGCCGAGTCGGGAGAAGAACGGCAGGTAGTGGGCACGCGAGACGACGTTCACCGAGTCGAGTTGGACCACTCGCACCGAGGCCAGCACCTTGCGGAAATGTCGAACGTCGATGCGACCCGATGGTCGCGGGCCGCCGAAACCCTGCGCTGCGAGAGCGATTCTTCGGGCGCTGGGAAGAGAGATTCGGGTCACGGCGCCGCCACGCTACTCAGGATCGGTGACGCCGAGCGTCAGCGATCGGCACGCGAATGCGGGTCAACCGTCGCGGTTGCCCGTGCCGTTCCCGCCGGCGTTCCCGTTCACCGCGCCATTGGCGTTGCCGTTTCCATTGCCATTGCCATTGCCATTGCCGCCGGCGTTCTCATTGCCGCCGGCGTTCTCATTGCCGCTCGAGTTTGCGTTCCCGCCGGCGTTGCCGTTGCCGTTCCCGCCGGCGTTCCCGTTCACCGCGCCATTGGCGTTGCCGTTTCCGTTGCCGTTGCCACCGGCGTTCTCATTGCCGTTCTTTGTCGTGTCGGTGGTTGTGTCGGCCGTCGTATCCGAGGTCGTGTCGTCGTCGTCGGCCCTCTCCACCTCGGACTCGTCGTCTTCCGATACGGTTCCGTCACCCGGATCGCCGAGGTCCACCCCGGCCGCATCTGCGATGTCGTCGAGCAGCGATCCCAAGAGCCCGTTCGAGCCTGTGGTGGTGGGAACGATGCTCTCGAGGGCCTCGACTACCTGGTCCGGCGTCGCCTGGGGGTCGTCGCCGACACGCGCAGTGATGATCTCTTCGATGGATGTGAGCGCTCGGGCCAAATGAGGATCGAGCTCTCCGGTGGCGACATTCCGTCGCTGCGCGTCGGACGCGGCGAGACCACGCTGCACGCCGGTGATGGCAACGCTCATCTGATCTTCACCACCGAGGGAAGCCGCGCCGGCGGTGGCAGCCGCGGTCACTGCGAGAGCTCCGCCCAAGAGTCCCGCCAAGAGTCGGCGAAAACTGAACATGTTCGAGAGGTATGTCTCCATCCGAGTCAATTCGTTACACCCCCCAATGCGGGCGTGAACTCCGGACACAGGGTCTCCACCCCTGCGCCGAGAATCACACCGCCCAGCAGCACGTCGTCGGTGGGGATGTCCGCGGCGCCGCCCGACTGCAACGCCAGGAGGTATGCCGTCAGCACATCTTCTGCGCTCAGCCCGCTCTCGAGCAGTTCGCAGAACAACACAGCCGTTCCGAGGAACGTCTCGGGATCCTCGAACGCCTCATCTTGATATGCCGTGCCCGCCATGGCCTGATCCACCGAGGCGAGGAAGAGGGCGGCCTCCGGGACGTCCTCGACCGAGAGCCCGGGTACGTCGACACCAGTCGATTCGATCAGGGTCGCAAGGGTGGTCTGCGGCACATTCGGTTCGACGTTCACCGCGGCCGCGCTCGAGCACGCGGTCAACAAGACCGCCGCAAACGCGACAGCGGAGCGCCTCATGAACATTGCCGATCAGCGTATCGCGGATCGGCGACGACGGAAGCCCGAGGATGCCCGATCGGTACCGGCGACAGCTCGGGTCCCCTCTGCGAGAATCACACCGTGACGTCACCAATCCCCAACGTGCTTTCGACTCGCTACGCCAGCGCAGCCATGAACGAGATCTGGTCGCCGTCGGCGAAGGTCGTCATGGAACGGCGGTTGTGGCTCGCCGTACTCGAAGGGCAGTCCGAGTTGGGTCTGGACCTCCCGGCTGGGATCATCGATCGATACCGCGCCGTGGTCGATCAGGTCGACCTCGGGAGCATCGCCGCCCGCGAACGCCGTATCCGGCACGACGTCAAGGCCCGGATCGAGGAGTTCTGTGCGCTCGCGGGCACCGAACACATCCACAAGGGCATGACCTCCCGGGATCTCACCGAGAACGTGGAACAGCTGCAGATCCGGAGCGCGCTGGAACTGGTCCGTGACCGATCTGTTGCATGCCTCGCTCAACTCGCATCCCTGGCAACCCAGCACGAGAACACGGTGATGACCGGTCGAAGCCACAATGTGCCCGCGCAGGCAACGACGCTCGGGAAGCGGTTCGCCAACGCCGGTGAAGAACTCCTCATGGCATTCGGGGGGTTGGAGGACCTGCTGCGCAGGTACCCGCTGCGAGGGCTGAAGGGGCCTGTGGGCACCCAACAGGACCTGTTGGATCTGTTCGGCGGGGACGAGAACCTCGTGGATCGCCTCGAACGGCGCGTGGCGGCTCTGCTCGGTTTCGAACGGACCATGGGGAGTGTCGGACAGGTCTATCCGCGGTCGCTGGACTTCACAGTCGTCGCGTCACTGCTGGCGTTGGCGTCCGGTCCCGCCAATCTGGCCAAGACGATCAGGCTGATGGCCGGTGCCGACCTGGTCAGCGAAGGGTTCAAGGAAGGCCAGGTTGGGTCCTCGGCGATGCCGCACAAGATGAACAGCCGGAGTTCCGAACGCATCGGAGGGTTCACCACCATTCTGGCGGGCCTGGTGTCGATGGCCGCCGGCCTCGCCGGTGATCAGTGGAACGAAGGCGACGTGAGTGATTCGGTGGTGCGCAGGGTGATGCTGCCGGACGCGTTCTTCGCCATCGACGGGTTGATGGAGACGTTCCTCACCGTGCTCACCGAGTTCCAGGTCTATCCTGCCGTCATCGAGCGCGAGCTCGAACGCTACTTTCCATTCCTTGCGACGACGCGACTCCTCATGGCGGCCGTGCAGGGTGGTGCAGGGCGCGAAAGGGCCCATGAGCTCATCAAGAAACATGCCTTGGCGGCGGCCGCGGCGCTCCGGTCGGAGCCTCGCCGGGACAACCCGCTGTTCGCCATGGTCGCCGGCGACGAGCAGTTGCCGATCGACCCGAGCGTCCTGCAGGACATCGCTCAGGATCGGGCTGCCCACATCGGACGGTCACAAGCTCAAGTCCATGACTTCTGCGCCGAGGTCGAGGCTCTCGTGTTGCGACATCCCGACGCTGCGGGTTACCGGCCGGCCGAGATCCTCTGACCGGTGGTTCAACCGGCCAGGGTCAGCTTGGCTTCGGGATACACCGAGGAGATCGTTGTGTTGAACGACTCCTTCGGCAACAGAACCCAGGCGCCCCCGCTCGTTCGGTAATCCTCGGCGTCGAGACGGATTTGGACCACATCATCGGTGCTCAGATCCCGATAGCGGAACCCAAGTGTGGCGATCTCGGTCAGTCCCCATCCGTCATCGAGGCGGACCGCCGACGACAACCTGCCGAGCGCGTCGGCGAGAGACGTGGGTGAGCGATACGCCGCGAGCTTCTGCGCCAACTGCAGGAGAACGTCCTGCTGCCTCGCCTGGCGGGAGAAATCGCTCGACGACATGGCTTTCCACTCGCCGCCGACGAGTTGCTCGGTGTGACGAGAACGCACCCAGGCCAAGGCGGTCTCGCCACCGGCGTTCATGCAGCCTGCAGGGATGTCCAGGTGCGCTTTGACGTCTCGGGTTGGCGCATTCACACAGACGGTGATGCCGCCCATCCAGTCGATGACATTCGAGAAGCCACCGAAGTTGACCCGCGCGTAGTGGTCCACCGCGACACCCGTGAAGTCGCCGACCGTGAGTGCCAGGAGTTCAGGACCGGTGGCGGACTCACCACAGCCGTTGAGGTTGGCGTTGATGCGCGTGAACCCGCCGGTGCATCGATTCGGCAGCCACAGGTCCCGAGGCAACGACGCCATGATCGGCGCCGACCCGTCGGAGGGAAGCAGGACATAGATGATCGAGTCTGCGAGGGCGCCCGAAGCGTCGGACCCGATCAACAGCACCGACGTGAACATCTCGTCCGGGAGAACCGGGCTGCCGACGCGTGCGAGCTGGATCGGGGTGAGGTTGTCGCGGGAAGCGATCGCTCGGAATCTGAGCACCTCTGGCGACCACTCGTCCGGCGCCGGGGGTGTGGATGTGGTGGGGGACGCGTCGACCGCGGACGCATCGAGCTCTGCCGCCGCCAGATCCGGGCTGAAGTCTTCCGAGGCGATCTCGCGGAATTGTGCAGCAGGCGCCGACAACAGGAAGCCGACCACTCCGATGATTGCGCCCACCGCCACGATCGTGAAGGACTTGAACGGATGGGTGCGAAGCCAGAGCACGACCTGATGCTATCGGGTCACGGAGTCGATATATGCACTGTGCCCGTGAACAGCCCGACCACCCGACCGTCGCCTCTCGAAACCGAGACCCGGTAGGTCCCGAGCGTCCGTCCCCGGGTGGTTTCATCTGCTCGAGCCGTGAGAACATCTCCGGGGCCGCTGCCGCCGGTGAGGACCAGGTGTGTGTCTATCGCAACGGCTCGTGCTCCCTCCACGTTCGACGCAAGCGAGAACGCACAGTCGGCGAGCGAGAACACCGCTCCCCCGTGTGTGACACCCAGGAAGTTCAGGTGCTCGGGGCGGACGGTCATCTGGACGACGACCGCGTCCTCGTCGGACACCAGTTGAAAACCGAGGTGTTCTGCGTATGCGTCTGCGTCGATCATCTCTCTGAGGCGGGAGCTATCCATCGCGGCGACGCTACCGGCTCGGGTCCCGAACGTGCGGCGCGTGCAGCCGGATTGCACTTCGGGCTCGCGCCTGCGGTTCCTATTCTCGGGGCGTGCATCCGCTGCTCGCCGTACTGCTCGACGCGGCCGCCGGGATCTACCCGCCGGTCGACGGTGGGGTGACGATGCATCGGCCCCTCGACAACGGCCAGGCGGCGGTCGTCTCCTTCACGGGGCACGCCCACATCGCCTCGTGGGCCGCGTACGAGGATCTGAAGTCGCTCGATCCGGACGGCTTCGGGCGAGCGTCACACCCGTCGGTGCTGCTGGCACTGGCACGCGGTGGCACGGTCGGAACCCACGATCTGACGATGGTCTCCCACGGGACGGGCAACGGCACGCTGCCGCGGCGCCTCGACCTCGAGGATCACCACCGAGTACGCCATGCCAGGTCGATCCGTTCGAACGTTGCGGTCTACGGAGATGAACACGGTCTTGTGACGGTCTCCACCGGACTCGCCGGTCGCACGGAGGTCGGTGTGGAGACCTTCGACCCAGGGGCAGCCGATGGCCACGGACGCCGGCTGATCGAGGAGTCCCTCGGACTGGTCGAGCCCGGAATCCCGGTGTTCGCAGCCGTCTCACCCGGAAACGCCAGGTCACTTCGTGCGTTCCTCGCCTGTGGGTTCTCGCCGGTGGCCAGCGAGGTGATCATCGCGCCGGGCGAGGCTCGACGGCCCGGTCGTGTGTCACCCGAGAACCAGTAGCCTCGCGGGCGAGTGATCACCGTCGTTCACAACTCCACGCTGTCGCCACCAGGGCGCGTCTCCGCAATCCTCGACCGCGCCAAGGTCGTGGTCGACCATGTCCGGGCGCACCTCGGCGAACGCCTACCTTTCGGGACACGCGCCGCCATCGTCCTCGGCGGGGAGATGGGTGCGTATCAGGACGGGAGATATCCCTTCCTCCGCGACGAGAAGAAATGGATCCGGTCGTTGATCCTCGAAGATGTCCCGGTGCTCGGGATCTGCCTGGGCGCGCAGCTGATGGCCGACGCAATGGGAGGAGCGGCCCGCCCTGCCGAACGACCCGAAGCCGACATGGTGGATCTCCACCTGACGGCCGCCGGGGCCGGGGATCCCGTCCTCGGGAGACTGCTCGGTCCGGTGTTGTCGGTTCACAGGGATACGTTCGACCTGCCACCCGATGCCACCTTGCTCGCTGAGAACGAGCGTTTTCCGTTGGCCTATCGGGTGGGCAGCGGTTTGGGAGTGCAGTTCCATCCCGAGGTGGTGTCCACCACCGTCTCGAGTTGGGTGCGCACTGATCTCCGAGATCTGATGCTGGCGGCCGGCACCGATCCCGAAGGACTGATGCATCGGGTCGTTGCCGCCGAAACGCACCTCCAAGAGCAGGCGGAGGGTTTGTTCGAGCGCTGGCTCCAGCAGATGCCGCGTTGATGCCACGTTGCCGATAGGGTCCACTCGTCATGCCTTGGATGTCGGAGCCAATCCACACCGAACGCCTCACGCTGCGAGCCGCGACCGACGAAGACCTCGAGGTGATCGTCCGCATGCTCACAGACCCTGCCGTGCGAGGGTATCTCGGCGGACCGGTGCCCGAAGACCGGGCTCGGACGGCCCTCTCAGGACCGCTCGGCGAACGGTGGGGTTCGTTCCTCGTGACCGTCACGAGGACCGGGGAGGTGGTGGGATCATGCCTTCTCGATCGCGACCTCGGCGACCTGGAGGTCTCCTATCAGCTCCTTCCGGAGTTCTGGGGACATGGTTACGCCCGGGAGGCTGTGATCCGGGTGCTCGAATGGGCATGGGAGAACACCGACGCCGCACACGTGGTCGCCGTCACACAGAGCGCAAACGCCGCCTCGGTGCGCCTTCTGGAAGTCGTCGGCATGCAGGTCATCGATCGCTTCGAGGACCACGGAGCGCTACACACCAGATTCCGGATCGAACGTCCAGGATCCGTCGGCTGATGGAACCGACCACGCACTCGATAACCCCGTGACCATCTCGGTTGTCTGGCGAGGTGACTTCACAAGTGGTGAAGCAAACACCCTGCACGCCGTGGCGTTCGATCACCGGGTCTACGACGACTCCGACTGGGACTGGCGTGCCCCGGTCGAACGACACAGCCTTGGGTGGGTGACCGCCCGGGAGGATCAGATACTCGTCGGCTTCGTCAATGTCGTCTGGGACGGATCCGAGCACGCATGGCTTCAAGACGTGATCGTCGACCCCCGACGCCAGGGTCGGGGAATCGGCGCCCTGCTGGTGGCCGAGGCCACAGCTGCAACCCGTCGCGCCGGATGCGAGTGGCTGCACGTCGACTTCGAACCCGCCCACCGCGAGTTCTATCTCGGTGCCGGTGGCTTCCAGCCTGCAGAAGCGGGGTTGCTCCACCTCCGGTGAACGGTCCAGCCTCACTCGACCCACGCCGACGCGGGGCGCCTCGCCCGGGGGGACGGCGGCCTCGCGGGAACCGATTACTCTCTCCTCTGGTGCTGGCTCTACCTCACGTGGCGTCCGGGAAGGTCCGCGAGATCTACTCGATCGACCCCGACCACCTCCTGTTCGTCGCCACCGATCGGATTTCCGCCTACGACGTGATCCTCGAACCCACCATTCCCGACAAAGGTCGGGTGCTCACCGGGCTGTCGTTGTTCTTCTTCCGCGCCCTCGACGACGTTGCGAACCATCTGGTGTCTACCGATCTCGCCGCAATCGACTCCCTCACGCCCGACGAGCGCCACGAGCTCGCAGGGCGGGCGATGGTCGTGCGAAGGGCCGAGGTGCTTCCCATGGAGTGTGTCGTTCGTGGCTACCTGTACGGTTCGGCGTGGCGTGAATACTCGTCGGGCGGCGGCCCCGCCACCGAGCACCTCCCCGGCGACCTCGAGCTCGCGTCGAGACTGGACGAGCCGATCTTCACACCGGCGAGCAAAGCGGCGAGCGGCCACGACGCGAACCTCACCGAACACGAGGCGCGACAGCTCGTCGGGAGCGACGTCTTCGACCGTCTGCGGTCGCTGTCGTTCGACATCTACACACGAGCAGCCGATCTCGCAGCGAGACGGGGAGTCATCTTGGCCGACACCAAGTTCGAGTTCGGGATGATCGATGGCCAGATCGTCCTGGTCGACGAGGTGCTGACGCCTGACTCGTCGCGGTACTGGCCCGCCGACCAGTGGATGCCGGGCCGAACGATGCCGAGTTTCGACAAGCAGTTCGTGCGGGATTGGCTCGACTCGACCGGATGGAATCACGACCCGCCTGCACCCACACTGCCGGAGGCCGTGGTCCGAGGAACACGATCGAAATACGTCGAAGCCTACGAGCTCATCACACAGAAGGATTTCGGGAGATACCTGGAGGGAGAAGGACCATGAGAGTGACGGTGAACATCACACGCCGTCCCGAGATAGCCGACCCGCAGGGCACAACGGTGCTCCGGGCATTGGCCGATCTCGGGCACGACGGCGTCACCGCCGTTCGGATCGACAGGACGGTCCACCTCGACGTCGACGGATCCGACCCGGTGGCGGTGAAAGCCGAGGTGGAAGAGATGTGTGCACAGCTGCTGGCCAACCCTGTGTTGGAGGACTACGAAGTCGAGGTCGACTCGTGAGGGCAGCGGTGGTGGTCTTCCCCGGCACGAATTGCGAGCACGACACGGTGTATGCACTCCGCGCGCTGGGTGCGGAGGCCGACCTCGTCTGGCATCGGGACACCGACCTGTCGGGCTTCGACGGGGTCGTCCTCCCGGGAGGATTCGCCCATGGCGACTATCTCCGAACGGGAGCCATCGCACGGTTCTCACCCGTCATGCAGGAAGTGCAACGGATGGCGGATGACGGACAGCCCGTGGTCGGCATCTGCAACGGGTTCCAGGTGCTCTGCGAGGCAAGTCTGCTCCCAGGTGCATTGATCGCCAACCGCGACCTGTCGTTCATCTGCCGGCTCGTGGATGTGGAGGTGACCGACACCGACACCGTGTTGACCGCCTCCACCATGCCCGGCCAGCGGCTTCGCATCGCGCTCAACTCCTACGAGGGCAACTACGTCGACCCGTCGGGCACGGCCCGGGTGCCGATCAGATACGTGGACGATCCGAACGGGGCCCAAGATCGTGCCGCCGCAGTCTCCAACGCAGCCGGGAACGTGGTGGGAATCATGCCGCATCCCGAGCGGGCGATCGAAGACATCCTTGGATCCACCGACGGCCGACTACTGCTGGACGGATTCGTAGCAAGCATGGCGAAACGACCCACCCATGTCTGATCTCGGCCTTGCTCCCGACGAGGATGCATTCGTCCCCGAGCCCGACATGAATGAGGAGGCCATCCACCGCCGCCTCGGTATGACCGATGCAGAGTTCGACTCCGTCTGTGCGATTCTGGGTCGAGACCCGGTGCCCGCAGAGCTGGCCATGTACTCGGTGATGTGGTCCGAACACTGCTCGTACAAGTCCTCCCGCGTCCATCTCCGCCGATTCCCGACCGAAGCGGACTGGGTCGTCGTGGGCCCCGGAGAGAACGCCGGAGTCATCGACATCGGTGACGGGTGGCTAGCCGCTCTTCGAATCGAAAGCCACAATCATCCGAGCTACGTCGAGCCTTACCAGGGCGCGGCCACCGGCGTCGGCGGGATTCTCCGGGACGTGTTCACGATGGGGGCGCGGCCGATCGCGCTCTGGGATCAGATCCGATTCGGCCCCCTGGACCAAACGAAGAACCGATACCTGTTCGGGGGCGTGGTCTCCGGTATCGCCGGATACGGCAACGCCGTCGGCGTTCCCACCGTCGGTGGAGAAGTGGCCTTCGCCGAGTGTTATTCGGGCAACCCGCTCGTGAACGTCATGTGTCTGGGGATCCTGGAGCGTGAGCAACTCGTGCTCGGCACCGCCGGCGCCGAGGGTTCCGTGGCGATCCTGCTCGGTCGGGCGACCGGCCGAGACGGGATCGGTGGGGCGTCCGTCCTGGCCTCGGCGAGCTTCGACGAGGAGTCGGGCACCAAGCGGCCGGCAGTACAAGTCGGCGACCCGTTCGAGGAGAAGAAGCTCATCGAGGCGTGCCTCGAGCTCTATCGGGACGGCTTGGTGGTGGGCATCCAAGACCTCGGGGCAGCCGGGTTGTCATGCGCCACCTCCGAGCCGGCGGCGCGGGCCGGGATGGGCATGGAGGTCGACCTCTCGAACGTTCACGTACGGGAATCCGGAATGACGGCCCCGGAGCTGCTCATGTCCGAATCGCAGGAGCGGATGATGGCTTTCGTCGATCCCGCCAAGGTCGACGCGGTCCTGGCCGTCGCATCGCGGTGGGAGATCGACGCCAGTGTCATCGGGAAGGTGCAGACCGGTGGTGCGCTGAGAGTGTTCCACGACGGCGAGCTCGTCGCCGAGGTTCCGGCCGCGTCACTGTCCGAGGATGCACCAGTGTACGAACGGCCTCTCGGGGAGCCCCACTGGGTGGAAGACCTGTGGGCGAAGACACTGACCTTCATGACGCGCCCTGGAATCGCCGAGTCGTTGGTGAAACTCCTCGACGATCCCAGCCTCGCATCCAACGCCTGGGTGTACGAACAGTACGACCACATGCTGTTCCTCAACACCGCGGTCCCTCCGGGCAACGACGGCTCGCTGCTCCGGATTCGGGGGACGAACAAGGGGCTCGCTGCCTCGACGGATGGCAACGGTCAGCTGTGCTATCTCGACCCCCGTCGCGGGAGCGCCCGCCTCGTGTACGAGGCAGCATTGAACGTTGCCGTGGTCGGAGCCCGCCCGATGGCAGTGGTCGACAACTTGAACTTCGGGAACCCGGAGAAGCCGGAGGTCATGTGGCAGTTCCGGGAATGCATCGAGGGCATCTCCGAGGCGTGCGAGAGCCTCGGCATACCGGTCATCGGCGGCAACGTCAGCTTCTACAACGAGACGGACGGTGTCGACATCTATCCCACACCGGTCGTCGGGCTACTCGGCCTTGCCGAGCCGATACCCGCCAACCCTCCGAAGCTCGACCGAGTGGAAGCTGGCATGGACCTGTGGCTGCTCGGCCCGGAATGGGCGAACAACCTGGCGGGCTCGGCGTTCGAACGAGTGACGTTTGCCCACGTGGGTGGACGGCCGACCGCCCCCGACCCGACCATGGCCCGCGCCGCGATCCAGATGGCCCAGAGGATGGTCAACGAGATCGAGGTGCCAGCGCTCCACGACATCTCGGACGGCGGTTTGGCGCTGGCGGCGGCCGAGATGGCGATCGCCGGTGGTGTGGGTGCTCGCGTGACGTTCGGAGAGTGGCGCCATCTGTTCTCCGAGGACCCGCATCGCTTCCTGGCGGCCGTCCCGCCCGCCATGGCACAACGCGTACACGACCTCGCCATGGAGGTCGGGATCCCGGCGGTTCGGATCGGGACCTTCGAAGGGGAGGAGATCGCCTTCGAGCAGGGTGGCATTCGCGCCACTGTGTCCCTCGAGATGGCCACCGACACCTACCGCAACGCCATTCCGCGCAGGATGCACTGATCGGACGTTCGTCCCGGAGCGACCTCGTGGGCTCGCCGCGCCAGTTGTGGTGCGGGCGGGCTACAGACCTCAGGGCCTGACAGGTAGTCTCGCGGTCGATGTCGAGCAGCATTGGGATACTCACCGCAGGGGGCGATTCGCCGGGCCTGAACGCCGCAATCCGGGCGGTGGGCAAGGCGGCGGAGCGTACGTACGGCATGCACGTGATCGGCTTCCGCGATGGTTTTCAGGGCCTCATGCAGAACCGACACGTCCGGCTCGATGGGGACTCGCTCTCGGGGATCCTCACCAAAGGTGGGACGATCTTGGGCACCAGCCGCCTCAAGGTCCACCGAGTCGACATGGGCGACGGCGAACGCATCGACATGAGGCCGATGATGCAGCGGGTCGTGGAACAACACGATCTCGCGGCGCTGGTCTGCCTGGGTGGCGGTGGAACCATGAAGAACGCGCTCCGACTTCACAAGGTCGGCGTTCCGGTCGTCACCCTTCCGAAGACCATCGACAACGACGTCTTCGGCACGGATGTGACGTTCGGTTTCGACACGGCCCTCGGAGTTGCAACCGAGGCCATCGACCGTCTGCACTCGACCGCCCACTCCCACCATCGGATCATGGTGGCGGAGCTGATGGGCCACAACACGGGTTGGCTCACGCTCGGAGCTGGGTTGGCCGGTGGCGCCGATGCCATCCTGGTGCCCGAGATCCCATATTCCGTGGAGTCGGTGGCCGGGTCGATCCTTCAGCGCAAAGCAGCCGGGTCGAACTTCTCGATCGTCGCAGTTGCCGAAGGGGCCATGTCAGAGGACGCCCGCGAGCGGCACGATCAGCTCAAGTCGACCATCGACGGAGACGACGATGACGCCGCCTCCGATGCGGAGGAGGAACTGGCAGCTCTGCACGCCAGGGAGCGGCGCTCGACGGAACGCCTCGCGGATCGACTCGAGGACGCCACAGGGCTTGAAGCCCGCGTGACCATTCTCGGACATGTGCAGAGGGGCGGTATGCCGTCGTCGGCGGATCGGCTGCTCGCCACCCGCCTGGGAACAGCAGCGGCCGACGCGATCGCCGACGGAACCAGAGGCGTGATGATCGCATCCCGCGGAGGCGACGCAGTTGCAGTGCCTTTGGAAGATGTGGCCGGACGCCGCAAGAGCATCCCGCTCGACCATCCGTGGATACAGTCGGCTCGACGATTGGGGATCTGCCTTGGAGACTGACGGAACCACTGACGCCTGCGGTCGAGTAGCCGCCCACCGGGTCGGCACATGACCGTCGAGCAATCGCTTCTCAGCCCGTTGCGCGACGCGTTGGGCGGGATCGACCCACCGCCGACCGACGACGACTACCAGGCCCTGGCGGACTGCGGGGAGACCATCGTCTATCGGCCGGGCGATCCGGTGTTCGCCCAGGGCGACCCGTCGAACTACTGCCACCTCGTGATGCGCGGCGTCGTCGAGCTGTTTCGGTCCACAGACCGCGATCGCGTGATTGCACGCCTCGGATCTGGCCGCTTCGTCGGTGACATCGCGGTGATCATGAACGTGCCCTACCTCTCGTCTGCCCGCTCCGGAACGTACGCAGAGATCCGGTGGTTCGGGCGCGACGAGCTCATGGAGGTTCTCAGGACTCGGCCCTCTGTGACGCTCGGCTGGCTGCGATCGGCGATGACGGCGTTGGCCGAAGCGCATGGGCGCCTGGACGTGGTACTCGGGCGAACCGCCCGTCAACAGGTGGCCGGAGCCCTGTTGGAGGCACCGATCGACCGAGGCCGGGTCGAGCTCTCTCAGGCGCAACTCGCTGCCATGCTCGGTGTGGGGCGCCAGACGATCAATCGGGCTTTGGCCGAGCTGATGGCGGAAGGCGTGGTTCAGACCGGATATCGCTTCATCGAGATCACCGATCGCGAGGGCCTGTCCGAGCTCTACGACCAGGACCCGAGTGCCGGCTGATTCCGTAGAAAGCATGTCGCTGCTTCAATGAACTTCGGATAGACCTTTCGACCCATTGACCCGAGATTGTCGCCTTTCGTATTGTGTCGACAACCGGTCCAGCAACCAGGGAGTGGATCTCTTGGGGGGTTGCGGCACCGTTTCCCGATCCAGCTCAGCGTTGGATCGCGTCCTCACGAAGGTTGACACGTCCCGCACCACCAGATGGAACGGCCGCCCAGTTCGCTGCGTGCGACCGGTGATTCGCATCGGCGGCAGTCCTCACCCCCGCGCTTGTAGACATAGAGCCGGTAGCCACGCGGAATGTCCTCGAAGCGGTCGAGACCAACCTCACCCGGGTCCACGGTGACGATGCGACCGAGCCGCTCACCACGACCCATCAGGTTCATCGTGACCGCCCACACGCGCTCGACTTCGTCGTCGGTGAGATCTCGCGCCGGTCGGTGCGGGTTGATCGCGGCCAAGTAGAGGATCTCGGCCCGATAGACGTTCCCGACGCCCGCCAGCAGCCTCTGGTCCAACAGCGCCGCTCCGATCGGGATCGAACGCCGTGCCAGGCCGACATGCAGCCTGCAGAGATCGCCGTCGGCGGGCGCGAGAGGGTCAGGCCCGATCCGCTGGAGGAGGTCGGCCTCGTCCTCGCCGTCGACCAACTCGCAGATCGTTGGTCCGCTCAGAGCCAGGGTGTGGGTTACGGACCGCCAGGCAATCCGGGCGTTCGGGCCGGGCGCGACGTCCGGGCCGATCCTGAACTTCCCGAACAGTCCAAGGTGGACGTGAAGGGTTGGTCCGCCGTGCCAGCGGTACAGCAGGTGTTTCCCATGGGCGTCCACCCGATCGAGAACGAGCCCGTCGAGCACCGCCGCTCCATCGGAGAAGCGCCCTTGCGGCGACCACACGACCAGCCGGAGGCCGCCGAATCGACGGGTCTGCAGTCGAGCAGCTCGATGGATCGTGTGGCCTTCGGGCACCGACGGACGCTACGACAAACCCCGACGAACCGTGAAACGAAGACTCAGTCGAGTCTCACCGGCGACGGTTCACGGGGAGAACGACGCGATGCGGGGGCCGGCGTGTGCGCCGGCCCCCGCATCGCATGCCTCTTCAGCCGCAGAGGGATGAGTTGATGAGGTCGATCTGCCGGGACAGATCTTCGTGTGCGCTCGACGAGATACCTGTGCCGAGGCGAGCGTCGACATAACGGTCGAGGCTCCCGAGTCGCCCACACGCTGGCTGGAGGTTCCCTCGCACGGCATCAACCGTGATCAGCTGCACCCGACGGACCAGGTTGCTGCGGATCGTGCGTGAGATCTGACCGTCGGCGGTACCGGCAATGATCGTCGAGCGAAGCTCGCCGAACGGGTTCCAGTACACCTCGGCCGTGGCGTACGCCTGCGTGCCGGCTTCACGACCCATCTCCCGGGCGCGCAGGTCTCCGTCCTGGAAGTGGATCCCGCCGTAGCGCCTCGAATAGCCCGCCTCGTCGGCGGCCTGGAGGAACGTGTCCCAGGTGAGCACCACGGTGGACGACGGTCCTTGCTCGAAGTGCAGGGTCCCTGGCACCGCCACATGTCGACCAAACACGTCTTCGACTCCGTCCCCGTCATAGTCACGGCCGAGCAGAGTCACGCCGTCGTACATCGCATCGCTCCCGACGAAGGAGGTCAAGACCTCGGCCGACGCTCGACTGAACGTGCTGTGGCCGGACACGTACTCCGCAAAGCCAGGGGTGACGAAGGTGGCGGCCTGATATGGCTTCCAATCGGCACCGTCGATCAATTGGATGCCCAGATTGGGCCCGGCCCATGCAAGCACCTCTTGCCCGGCGTACAGGTATGGGATTGCTGTCGCAGGCCGGACGAAGTCGTAGACGCGCTTTGCGTCCCAGGCCACGATTCCGGCATCCAAGACCGCTCCCGTGAGCGCCAGGTACATCTTGACGTCCTGGTCGAGCGTATGGCCGTCTCTGAGCGACACCCCGATCGCCAGCTGTACCCAGTGCCCGGGTGGCGTCCATGTGTGCGGACCGTCGGCCCAGAACTCTGCGACCACCTTGTGCAGATCGCCGAGTTGGCCGCTCGTTTCGAGGACCGCCGCCGCCTGGGAGCGATACGCCTCGTCATTCGTCGTGACGTTGCCAAGAGCATCCACATACTCCGCGCTCGAGCCGAGCACGGGTGGCGCCGCCGGCCGGAACTGAGATCCCGAGGTCAGACCGAAACCATCGACAGCGCCCCAGTGTGGAGTGAGGAACTTCTGGTCCGCATACGTGCTCGGGTCGTCGTCGTCCACCATCGGGTTGCCGTTCTCGTCCACCAGTGAGCCATTGGGCACCCGCAGTGGGGTCCAGCGATTCGGGTCGAAGTCGACACCCCAGATGGAGTACGTCGAATACGGGTCTGCGCTGTTGTAGGGCTTGTAGTACTCCGGGTACTCATTCGATGGCAGGTCGGCGAATCCGTTGGCTGCGTTCGAGCCGTCCGCCGACCGCGCCGAGCGAACGGCATTCGCTGCGAGGTTGCCCACGCCGGCCGGTGTGGCGCGATCGGTCGAGTCGCTCAACGGATACCCGTGCAAGTCCATCACCGCATCGAAGATGTCCTTCTGGTTGGGGAAGAGGTACGACAGCGCATTGTGCGCCGCGTAGCTCACCGCCCGTTCTTTGTTGGCGAGCGTTCTTTGACCCGAGGGTCGCTTGAGGTCGTATCCGGTGACCGTCCCGAGTGCCAAACGGTCGTATGCCGCATAGGCGTCATACATCGAAGACATCGTGACGTACATCCGCCACGTCGTTGCCGTCGGCGCCGGAGGATTGAGCTCGATCGCCAGCAGCATGGCGTCGACCCAGTCGATGACGATGCTGTGGGGGTGCGGATTCGGCACGAAGGCCGGTTCTTCGGCCGCCGCACCCGGGGCGACGCCGATGATCATGCCCAACGCGATCAGCGCAGCGGTCACTCGACCAGTTCGCCGACGCCGGCCTCGACTCCGCAACTGCCACCGATTCCCCATGTTGTCTCCTCCCACTCGAGCGCCGCTCCAACCGTGCCCAGAACTACGTTCTCGGCCCACTTGCCGGCCCGCCACTCCCATGACGGGTGTCACACCCCACCCGTGCAATGTCCTAATTCCGACATTCACATGATCCGGTCGCCGCGTCTCCATGTCAAGCAAATTCGTACCCCCAAAACCCGCATGATCGGATCTCACGAGTCCATTCCCCGGGAACCGGGGACAGATCGAAACCCGGACCCTCTACCCTGTCGCCGTGCAAGCTCACGACGGTCTGCTTTCGCCTCGATATCTCCGTGCGTCTATCGCGATCTACACGACGGTGGCGCTCGTTGCTTTCGAGGGAACCGCTGTGGCGGCCGCCCTCCCCCAACTCACCGGAGATCTGGGTCAGATTGGCCTCCTCCCGTGGACCGTCACGGCGTTTCTCTTCGCGTCGGGTGTTTCCACTGTGATGGCTGGTCCGATCGTCGACTCGCTCGGCACCGCCCGGGTCTTCCGACTGGCGGTGACTGTGTTCTCGCTCGCCGGCTTCGCTGCCGGGCTCGCACCATCGATGCCTCTCCTCGTCGGCATCCGACTTGTGCAAGGCATCGGCGCCGGCATGGTCGTGGCGGTCGGACTCGCCGCCACATCCCTTGTGTATCCGGGCCGTATGAGCGGTCGAGCGTTTGCCGCCAACTCCACGGTGTGGGGAGTGATGGGCGCCGCAGCTCCTGCGCTCGCAGCCCTCATGTTGAGCGTCGCTTCGTGGCGGTGGATCTTCTTCATCAACCTGCCGCTCGGCCTCGTTGCCCTGGCAGCGGGATGGAAGGCCCTGCCCGGCGCCGAGTCAGACGAGCCACTCAAATTGGATCTTCGCGGATCTGCGCTGGTGGCGGTGTTCACCATCACGACGTTGTTGGCCGTGGATCAGCTGTCGTGGATGTCACTGGCATGGACCGCAACGGCGGTCGCGTCCATCGCGCTCTATGTACGCCACGCCCGCTCCGTCGCACAACCCGTCTTGCGCACGACCCATGTGTTTGCGCTGCCGTACTCGATGGTGGGATTGACAGTCGCCGCGATGATCACCGCCGCGTTCTCCGCCAACATCTATGTCACGCTGTTCGTCTCCGCCGGCAGAGGGGCCGGCGCCTCGCTGACCGCGTGGTCGGTCTTCTTCTTCACCATCGGCTGGACCACGGGCGCCAACCTCTCGAGCCGCCTCCTCGACCGCATGGCCGAGACGAGTGTCATGCGCCTGGGGACCTGGTTGACCACACCGGGCCTCGTTCTTGCATATGTCGTCGTCTGGGCCGAGTTCCATCTCGCCGGTCTGTTCGCCGGGCTGTTCGCCGCCGGCGCCGGAATCGGGCTTGCGACCAATGCTGCCCTCACACTGCTGAGAGCCTTGACACCTGCCGCTCAGATCGGGAGGGCCACTTCCGCCCACCAGTTCATCCGCAACCAAGGGTTCACGCTCGGCTCGGCGTTGGGCGGCTCGGTGCTCCTGTTCGTGATCGCAGCCCAATTGGGAACCGTCGAACCCGTCCAACAGCTTCTGGCGGGAGAGAGCACTGCCGTCGCTCGAGGAGTATCCGATGCCGTATCCTCGGGATACGGCTGGACGCTGGCGGTCGGGATCGTCATCTCAGGGCTGTCGGTGGTACCCCTCCGTATCCTCAGAAACCATCTTGCGGGCGCCCGCGCCGAGGCCGACGAAGTGCGCCGACGCCAGGACTGAGGTGGTCTCGCACCTTCAGCAGCGTGCCCTTCTGGCCGACTCCGCGGGTGGGAGATCCCCGACGGTTACGCCGGGTCATCCACACACGCCCACCAGCCGCGAGTCTGCCCCTCCGTGTCGAGATCGTCCGATTCATTCAGTTCTGCTTTACATTCAACAGACTTGAACATAGATTCGGATTCAATCGGATTGAACGAAGGTGCGGTGGAACCCGAAGAAGTGTTCTGGATAGAGAACATGGAGACCTTCGAGGTCATCGGCGACACGGTGCGGATGGAAATCCTCGAATGGCTCAGCCGCCCGAGGAGCGTCAAGGAGCTGGCCGAGCTGATGGAGGTTCCACGGACGCGGCTCTACCACCACATCGGTCTGCTGGTGGATGCCGGCGTCATCAGGGTGGTGGACAGTCGCGACGTCGGCGCGATGACGGAACGCATCTATCAGGTGACGGCACACTCGTACCAACCCTCACCGGGTTTCCTCGAGTCAGCCGATCCACGACGGCAGGCACAACTGATCCTCGATGCGCTCTTCGCTTCGACCCGTGCCGACTTCGTGCGAGCCGTCGAAGACGGGCTCGTCAGCCTGCAGCAGTCCCAGGACGACCGTTCCACCGAGGTGGCGCGGCGATCGCTGCACCTGGGCGACGACGACCTACGTGCAATGATCGAGGAGCTCAGCAAAGTGGTCGACAAGTACGTAGGACGACAAGACGAAAAGGCCGACCCGGTTGCATTCCTCAGTGTGATCTATCGCAGCGCGCGGGGCCGGCGATGAGAGAGCTCCTCCGGATCACGGACTTCCGTCTTCTCTGGCTCGGGCAGGCAACATCGTCATTGGGTGATGCGGTCACCAGCCTGGCTCTGCTGATCACGGCCCAGCGCGTGAGCGGGTCGGTAGCGGCTGTAGCCGGGACAGCCATCGCCGTCGCCCTCCCGCAGCTGCTCATCGGACTCGTCGCCGGGGTCTACGTGGACCGCTGGAACCGGAAGACGGTCATGATCGTGTCCGATCTCCTCCGAGGCCTCCTGGTCCTCGGATTCCTCTTCGTGGTCGACGCTTCGCACATGTGGCTCATGTACGTCGTTGCCTTCTCCCAGGCGGCCGTCGGCACATTCTTCAACCCGGCCCGCGGGGCGCTGATGCCATCCATCGTCGGTGAGGACTCGCTGATGGCGGCCAACTCGATATCCGAGAGCACTCGCATCGTTTTCGGGGTGGTGGGGACTGCGGTCGCCGGCGTCTACGCCGGTCTCTACGGGACACTCGCCGGCCTGTTCGTGCTCGACGCCGTCACGTTTCTCGTGTCGGCACTACTCGAAACCCGGATCGTCACGTCGGGCCGTCCCGAACAAGTGGCCCCAGCCGGAGTGTGGCGTGAGCTGAAACAGGGCTTGTCGGCAGTGGTCGCCACACGGCCGCTGGTGGCCGTCCTTGTCGGCGCCGGAGTGGCGATGCTGGGTCTCGGGGCCGTCAATGTACTGCTGGTGCCTTTCGTCGTCGATGACCTCGCCGTTTCGGAGACGTGGTTCGGAGCGTTCGAGGGGGCACAGGTGACGTCGATGGTGCTGGCAGGCGGGCTGATCGCGGCCCTCGCCCGCAGACTCAGACCCGGGACCATTCTCGCGTGGGGTCTGGCCGGCGCCGGCGTGATGGTGGCTGCAGTCTCGACCGTCACAGAGGCGTGGCACCTGGTGCTGGTTCTGTTCCTCGTTGGCTGGTTCATCACGCCGATCCAGGCGTCGGCCCAAACCATCCTCCAACAGGAGATCGAGCCATCACAACTCGGCCGTGCAGGGGCCGGTTTCTCGACGATCTCGACGACCGCCAACGTTGCGTCGATGGCACTGGCGGGGACGCTCGCCGCTGTCCTCGGAGTCCGGGGCGTCTTCGTGGCTGCGGGTGTCGTCACCGTGGCCGCCGGCGCCCTCGCCTGGACCCTCGTGAGGGAGCCCATGCCGAACCTGTTGCGGGACCCGGCGCCCGCCCAACCCGGCGACGCCCAGCCCGAGTCTGTCTGAAGGCCGTCGTCTGGATTCGGACCTCGGTACGCAACACCCAGTACTCGAGATTCTCAGCTCATCGTCAATCCGCCGGAGACGCTGAGGGTCTGACCCGTGATGTGTCCGGCATCGTCCGACGCCAGGAAGGCTATCGACCGGGCGATGTCGGCGGGTGTGGCCAGCTTGCGCAGCGGAGTCTGTTTGACCATGGCATCGAGGATCCTCTCCGAGTCCGGGCCGAAGATCTGCAGGAACGGGGTGTCGGTGGGTCCCGGCGCAACGCAGTTGACCCGGATGTGATGGCGAGAGACCTCGCGGGCGAGCGCCTTGGCAAAGGCGATCACTCCTCCCTTGGCGCCGGAGTAGACCGCTTCGCCCGACGATCCCACCCGACCGGCATCCGAGGCGACGAACACCATGGCGCCACGATCGTTCTCGATCATTCCCGGGAGTACTGCATGGGCCACCGCCATCGGGCCTCGCAGGTTGACGGCCAACACCCGATCCCAGAACTCAGGATCGGTCTCGACGAATCGAGAGATACGATCCCACCCGGCGGCCTGGACCATGACCTCGACCGGACCGAACGCCGACTCCACGTCCGCAACCATCGCCTTCACCGAGGCGGGATCTGCCAGATCGACCTCGAACGACTCAGACCCGGGTAGCCCCACGGCCACGTGCCGGGCCATCTCGACATCGAGGTCGGCAACCGCCACCCGCGCACCCTCGTTCGACAGGCGCTCGGCGGTGGCACGGCCGATACCCGATGCACCCCCGACTACAAGGGCAACCCGACCTTCGAAGCGCATGGTCGGTACCGTACCCAGCGATGCTCGATCCTGCTCGATACCCAACGCTTCGATTCGAGCGGCCATCCGACGGCGTGCTCGAGATCGTGCTCGACAACCCCCCGATGAACTCCGTCGGCATCGACGGCCATCGCGACCTGGCCAACGTGTGGCTCGATGTCGACATGGACGACTCGGTACGAGCGGTGCTGCTCCGTGGTGAAGGACGCGCCTTCTCCGCAGGCGGTGACTTCTCCCTCTTGGAGGCCATGGTCGACGACCCCGCATTCGGCGCCAAGGTCATGAAGGAGGCGGGAGATCTGGTGCGCAACGTGATCGAGTGCTCCAAGCCGATCGTTTCCGCCATGAACGGCGCCGCGGTAGGCGCCGGTCTCGCCGCAGCTCTGCTCGCCGACATTCCGATCGCCTCCCGATCGGCCAAGATCCTCGACGGTCACGTCAAGCTCGGGGTGGCAGCCGGCGACCACGCCATCGTGATCTGGCCGCTCCTGATGGGAATGGCCAAGGCGAAGTACTACCTGTTGACCAACGAACCTCTCACGGGCGAGGAAGCCGAACGAATCGGCCTGGTCGCCAAGGTCGTCGACGACGAGGCGGTGTACGACGAGGCTCTTCGGATCACGACCGAGCTGGCAGCAGGGAGCCAGACCGCCATTTCCTGGACCAAGCGGTCGCTCAACCACTGGCTGCGCTCGGCCTACCCGGCATTCGATGCGTCACTAGCCCTCGAGTTCCTCGGTTTTCGAGGTCCCGATGTCGCCGAGGGTCTCGCCGCCGTCAAGCAGAAGCGGCCACCGCGCTTCGACCACTGACCTTGGCCCGACACCGGCGTGGGCGGCCTCCGCTCTTGTCGATGCGGAGATCACGTCGTCGCTCGAGACTTCGGTGACAATGACCTCACAACGGTGGCGGTCCGCGACGCAGCCTGCCGGCGTCCGGGGGGAAACCAACAGGCGAGGCATCGACACCGGCGCCGCCCTGCACGTCTCAGGTGCGGCGGTGGTGGACACCCTCCGACTTGTGCCGCGATCAGTCGCGAAGGAGACGGGTGAGCCGTCCGAGCGCCCATGGCGTGTAGGCGTAGTCCAGCCGTCGGTAGAGAGCCGAAACGGGTGCGATCACGACGTGGCGGAGCCCGGCGTCCTCGAAGTCGCGGAGTTTGGCGGCGACCTGTTCCGGCGTTCCGGCGAGGAAGCAGGAGCGCACGATCTCGGGGGGCACCCGTGCGATGGCGTCGTCCAGCACACCTCGGTCGAGGGCTTCGGGCAGAACATCGATGTACCCCCGATGTCCCGGACCGAGGGGATGCTCGAGGCCGAGTTCGGACCACGACGACGCGTGACTCTCGAACACGGCGTAATACTTGACGAGGGTGGAGCCCAACAGGCGATCCAAGCGCTGGTCCGTAGGGGCGAGGAGCACCAGGGCGAAGAGCGATGGCACGATGATATCGCCGCTGCGCCCTGCGTCTTGGGCCGCCGCTTGCACGGCCCGCCAAGCCGCTTCATAGTGAGCCGGCCCCTCGATCGGAGGCATGCTCGGGATCCAGCCGTCGCCGAGTTCGCCAGTCATGCGGAGCATGCGCGGCCCATTCGCCGCCACCCAGATCTCGGGCTGTCCGCCTCCGGCCGAAGAGTCCATCACCGCGCCGGTGAGCGAGTAGTGCTTTCCGACCCAGTCGACGGGCCCATCGGATTCGAAGCACAGCCGGATCACCCGGAGCGCCTCTTCGAGACGGGCGACCGGTCGCAACTCGTTGATTCCGTACGGGCCGGTGTTCAACCGCTCGCCGGCACCGACTCCCAGGACCGGCAGGCGCCTGGTCAGTCGGGCCAGGGTGAGTGCGGCCTGGGCCACCATCACGGGGTGCCGGCGAAGGACCTCGGTGACAGCCGTGCCGAGGCGGACCTTGCCGGCGACAGGGGCGAGGTTGCCGAGCATCGTGAACACTTCGCCGTAGGCGTGCGGGCTCGGCGAGATCGAGGCTCGCCAGGTGACAGAAGGGCTCCAAAGGCTCCTTGGGACGAAATCCTGCCAGTGATCGGCAGCGAGGAAGCTGTCGATGCCGACCAGCCGGCACACGCGAAGCAGGAGCCGCAGTTCGCGAGGCGGCAGATTCGGCATCGCCACCAAACCGACCCGAATCGCCATCGACGATCTCCGTGACTTCTCACCCCGAGACTGGTACCCACCGGTCCGAGACGCCAGAGGCAAAGGACACCGGGGACGATGTGGGTTGGCGCTGGGACGTTCGGGTGGGCGGCGATCAGCCGAACGCCGGCAAGCCCGTGATCGCGTTGCCGAGGATGAGCGTGTGGATCTCGTTGGTGCCCTCGTAGGTGAACACCGTCTCGAGGTTGGCCATGTGCCGGAACACCGGGTACTCCATCGTGATCCCGTTTCCCCCGAGGATCGACCGGGCCGTCCTCGCCACGTCCAACGCCTCGCGGACGTTGTCGAACTTGCCGAAGCTGATCTGCTCCGGCGTCAGAGTTCCGTCGTCCTTCCGACGACCGACGTGAAGCGCCACGAGCTGGGCACGCTGGACCGCCACCATCATCTCCACGAGCTTCTTCTGCGTGAGCTGGAACCCGGCGATCGGTCGATCGAACTGCTGCCGCTCCTTGGCGTAGTCGAGCGCCGCCTCGTAGCACGCCCGTGCAGCCCCGACCACGCCCCACAGGATGCCGAAACGAGCCTCGTTCAAACACGAGAGGGGCCCGCGCATCGACGAAACATCGGGGAGGACGAAGTCGTCGGGAACCCGAACATCGGACATCACGAGCTCGGATGTGACCGACGCCCGAAGCGAGTGCTTCCGCTCGATCTTCGGAGCCGAGAAACCGGGGGTGTCTGTGGGGATGATGAAACCTCTGATGCCCTCTTCGGTCCGAGCCCACACAACGGCGATGTCGGCGATCGAACCGTTGGTGATCCACATCTTCGACCCGTTGATCACCCAATCGGAGCCGTCACGACGGGCGTGGGTTTTCATCGACGAAGGATCAGAACCCGAGTCGGCCTCGGTGAGTCCGAAGCAGCCGATCACCTCTCCGGCCGCCATGCGTGGCAGCCACGTCTGCTTCTGCTCCTCGGAGCCGAACGCCCAGATCGGGTACATGGCCAGCGAACCCTGCACCGAAACGAACGAGCGGATGCCCGAGTCCCCGTACTCGAGCTCCCGGCACGCCAGGCCATACATGACGTTGGAGACCCCGGCGCATCCGTAGCCTTCGAGGTGCATACCGAACAGGCCCAGCGCTCCCATCTCCTTGGCGAGTTCGCGAGGAAGGATCGCCTCCTCCCACCAGTGTGAGATGTCCGGCAGCACCCGATCGGCCACGAACCCCTTCACCGTGTCTCGAAGCAGCCGCTCCTCGTCGTCCAAGAGGCTGTCGACATCGAGAAAGTCCATCGGATCCGGGGCTGCGAAGGAAAGTTCAGTCATCGCACCCGAGTGTACCGGGGATCGGGTGTCCCCTCGTGCCGCGCACGGGGGTGAGCGGCACGTGCACCCGTCGCTGCCAAAGGGTCGCCGCGGACCTGTCAGCTCGAATAGGACACCGACATCGCCGCCGTCCACCGATAGACCAAAGAGCCGTAGTGGTCGCCGGCCTTCTCCCACTCACCCTTGTCGAGTGCATCGAGCGCCTGCCATACCTCGGTCACCGAGTCATCCAACGCAAGATCTGCCGAAGAGAAGAGCAGGGCCACGTCCCCGTAGTCGAGCTCCACCATCGTGGTCATGTCGAAGGGCTCCAACCACGCCAGCACCTCTTCGATCTCGGCGACCATCGTGTCGGGGATCTCCGCCTTCGACAACACCTGCACCGCGCGGTCGAGGCGCTCGAGAGCGGCGGGAAGGGCCGTGCGGTAGCGGATGGTGACGAATCCGTTCTGACGGACGAGCTCCTTGCCGGATGGGTGAAAGGGGACGAACCACCGCATCGGAACGTGCCAGGCCGACGTCAGGATGTGCGATCGCGCCTCAGGTTGCTGGGAGTGCAGCGCATCGAGCTCGTGCCTGGCGTTGCGGGCGATCTCCTCGGGAACGATGGCGGCCCCACCGAGCTGGCCATAAGCCCGCCGGACGGCGAGGACACCTTCGAGCATCCTCAACGTCGGCGTGCGCGGGCACACGTACTCTTTCCCGCGCCACTCTGTGACGATGGCATCGTCACTCATCGACTCGCCTTCGATACCGAATCGACCACGGCGGGGCGGCACCTTGATCGACAGGGCCGGCTCAATCGTCAACTCGGCGCCGCCCATCATCTCGTACACCCGAAGGTGAGCCGTCTTGATCACCGTTGCGATCGTAATGATCGGCCAGTCCGGGTGTCGGGCCTCTCTATGGTCAGAAAGTGGCATGGGACCCGGGTCGCACTCCGCCACCCCCGATACACTCTTGAACGCCCTCGAGAAGGAAGACTTTTGGGAGTGTTCGATTCCGTCAAGTCAGACGGGCATGAGCAGGTTCTGTTCGGATACGACCCGACTTCGGGTCTTCGAACGATCGTTGCGATCCATTCCACGGCGTTGGGCCCCGCCCTCGGCGGGACCCGCTTCTATCCCTATGACTCGGAGGAAGACGCACTGTTCGACGTCCTCCGACTGTCGAAAGGCATGAGTTACAAGGCGGCTGCCGCCGGGCTCGACCTGGGCGGTGGCAAGGCCGTGATCATCGGAGACCCTCGAACTGCTTCGTCGGAGCGACTCCTGCGGGCGTATGGGCGAATCGTCGACTCCCTGCGCGGTCGATACATCACGGCCGAGGATGTGGGGACGACCGCCCACGACATGGAGATGATTCGAAGAGAAACACGGTGGGCTTTGGGCACTCCGGTCGGCGAAGGCGGCTCAGGTGACCCGTCCCCGATGACCGCACTGGGCCTGCTCTCGGCGATTCGAGCAATTGCGGATCGGCTGTGGGGCAACGACGACCTCGCCGGGCGGCGCGTGGCGGTGCAGGGGGTCGGGAAGGTGGGCCGCCCCTTCGTCCAGTTGCTCGTCGAACAGCGTGCCGAGGTGATCATCTCCGATGCCCAAGAGTCCGTGGGGCGGGCTGTCGCCGACGAGTTCGGGGCAAAGATGGTGTCGCCCGAAGAGATCCTGTTCGTCGACTGCGACTTTCTCGCGCCCTGTGCCATGGGCGCGGTCTTCGACGACGAAACCATCCCCAGGCTGGCGTGCGCGGCGATCGCGGGCAGCGCCAACAACCAACTTCTCGAGGATCGGCATGCCCGTGACATCGCCGAGCGAGGAATCCTGTACGCACCAGACTTCGTGGTCAACGCCGGTGGACTCATCAACGTCGCGGAGGAGATGCGCGGCTACGAGAAGACTCGAGCAACGCATCGGGTCGAGGCGTTGCGGTCGGCCACAGCCTCGATCCTCGACGAGGCCGATCGCCTTGGCGTGGACCCGCACCAGGCGGCTGTCGCCAAGGCCGTGCGACGGATGAAAGACATCGGTGATCTGCGACGGTTCCGGCGCAGCGGCGACGACCGCAATTGACCTCGAACGGGAGACGATTCGACGCATGGAGTGGATGAAGCGGGAACTGCACCACCAGGACCTTGGCCTGTCCGACGACGACGTGCTCGAGATGTACCGGTCGATGCTGATGGCGCGGAAGATCGACGACCGCATGTTTGCGCTCAACCGGCAGGGTCGGGTTCCCTTCGTGGTGGGTTCCTCCGGCCACGAGGCTGTGCAGGTGGCCAGCGCCATGGCGCTCGATCGGACAGCCGACTGGGTCCTGCCGTACTACCGCGACATGGGGGTGGCTCTGGCATGGGGCATCTCTGTGGTCGACATCTTCCTGGCCACGTTCGCCAAGAAGGCGGACCCGATGTCTGGCGGTCGACAGCTCCCGAATCACTGGTCGGACCCGTCTCGGCGCGTGTTCACCCAGTCGTCCACGATCGGCACGCAGTACCCGCACGCCGTCGGCATCGCTCATGGCCTGATGACCCGCGGCGAAACGGCTGTGGTGGCGGTATACGGCGGTGAAGGTTCGACGTCCGAAGGCGACTGGCACGAGGCGATGAACTGGGCCGGGATCCACCGGCTGCCGATCATCTTCGTCATCGAGAACAACCGATACGCGATATCCGTGCCGTCCACCCAGGAGATCGCCGGACGGATCGCAGACAGGGCTCCCGGCTATGGGATCCCGGGATATCTGATCGATGGAAATGATCCGCTCGAGGTCTACCGTGCGATGAAGGATGCCGTCGACCGCGCCCGAGCCGGCGGAGGTCCGTCCCTCATCGAAGCCGAGACCTACCGCTACTACGCCCATACCTCCGATGACGACGACCGCCTGTACCGGACCAGGGACGAGGTGGACGAATGGCGTCGCAACGATCCGGTGATCACCCTGAAGCAGTATCTGATCGAAGAGCGCCTCATGTCCGAGACCCACGAACGGGCGATCGTCGAGAGGATCGACGGCGAACTGTCCGAGGCCGTGGCGGAGGCCGAGGGCTCCGAGGATCCTGACGACCCCATCAGCCATGTCTACGCCCGCGTGGTCGAGCCCTCGGAGCCGGCGACGACCGTCGAGCCGGCACTGGAAGGCGAAGACACCAACATGATCACCGCGGTGAACGTGGCTCTCCACGAGATCATGGAGGCCAATCCGGACGTCGTGGTGTTCGGCGAGGATGTCGGCGGGCGAAAGGGTGGCGTCTTCAAGGCAACGGAGCGACTCACCGAGAAGTTCGGGGATGAACGCTGCTTCAACAGCCCCCTCGCCGAGGCCTCCATCATCGGTGTGGCGGTTGGGATGGCCGCCGCCGGCTGGAAGCCGATCCCCGAAATCCAGTTCGCCGACTACATCCACCCGGCATTCGACCAGATCGTGTCCGAGGTCGCCAGGGTGCACTACCGATCGAATGGGACGTGGAAGCTACCGATGGTCATACGGACCCCGTACGGGGGCGGGATCCGGGGCGCCTTGTACCACTCACAGTCGATCGAGGCCTTCTACGCTCACGTACCCGGGCTCAAGGTGGTGACTCCGTCCACGCCGGCCGACGCCAAGGGGCTCTTGTGGTCGGCCTTCGAGGATCCCGATCCTGTGCTGTTCCTGGAACCGAAGAAGCTGTATCGGCTGGGTCGGGGGCCGCTTCCCCGGGGCGACTTCCGGGTGCCACTCGGTCGGGCGGCCATACGGCGAGCCGGGACCGACGTGACGATCATCACCTATGGCGCCATGGCCCACTTCGCAGCGCAGGCGCTGCCTACGCTCGACCGGGCAGGAGTCTCGGCGGAGTTGATCGACCTGCGATCGCTGAAGCCGCTCGATTGGCCCACGATCGACGCCTCGGTCCGCAAGACGGGTCGAGCGCTGATCGTTCACGAGGACAACGAATTCTGTGGCTACGGCGCAGAGGTGGCGGCCCAGATCGCCGACAAGTCCTTCGCCTGGCTCGACGCCCCCGTCAAACGGTACGCATTGCCGGATCTGCCGGCCATGCCATACGCGCAGTCACTCGAAGACGCGGTCTATCCCAATGCGGAAGGCATCGCAGAGAGAGCGCTCGAGCTGGCTCGGTACTGAATACAAAGTACTGGGTACAAGGTACTGGCGAGCCGCCACGGCATCGTTGACGCGGTCCGCCACGGCCACGAGGCCGGCCGAGTCTCAGTACCTTCTACTCAGTACTTCGTACTCGATACCTCACGCCGCCCCACGTCGGTCGAGGAGTCCTACGACGCGATCGCTCAGCTCTCGGGGGCTGAAGGGCTTGACCATGTAGTCGGTGGCCCCGGCTTCGAAGCCGCGCTCGATGTCTGCGATCTGGGCTCGGGCCGTCAGCATGAGCACCGGGACGCGGCCGTATACGGAATTGGCCCTGAGGCGTCGGCAGGCTTCGATTCCATCCATCTCGGGCATCATGATGTCGAGGATCACGAGGTCGAAGACCTGCTCATCCATCCGCTGGAGAGCGTCGACACCATCGCAGGCCAACTCGGTGCTGATACCTTCGATCTTCAGTTTCATCTCGACCAATCGGCGCACGTCCGGATCGTCGTCGACGACCAACACCTTGTAACTCATACCGAGCCTTTCTGTCCGGGCGGCAGCACCACCATCACCGTGGTCCCGGTTCCGACCGTCGAACTGATATCGACAGATCCTCCGTGCCGCTGAACCACTCCTTGAACGATCGCCAGCCCCAGGCCGGCGCCTTGTATTTCGCTTGTCCGAGCATGTGATCCTCGGTAGAAACGTTTGAAGACGTACTCGAGGTCTTCCTCGGAGATCCCGATCCCGCTGTCGGCAACCTCGACGACGACCGAGTCCGACGTCTTCTTGACCGACACCAACACCTTTCCCCCGTCGGGTGTGAACTTGAAAGCGTTGCCCACGATGTTGGACGCAACCGTCTTGAGCTCCCCTTCGTCGCCGGTCACCATGCAATCCGCTTCGCAGTCCACGGCCACCTCGAGCGACTTCCGCTCGCGAACCGAATCGAACGACGTCACCACGCCCTGCAAGACCCGACCCATGTCGATTGGCCTGCGTATCAGGTCGCTTCCGGCATCGAGCGATCCGATCAGAAGGATGTCTCCGATGAGGTCGAGCAGCCGATCGCCATTGCGCGCCATCACTTCGATGGCCTCGGCTTGATCTTCATTCAGCTCGCCGAGAATTCCTTCGCCGAGCAGCTCCAGATATCCGATGACGGCCGTCAGCGGCGTTCTCAACTCGTGAGACACGTTGGCCACGAAGGACTCCTTGAGACGTTCGATCTCGAAGCGCTCGGTCAGGTCTCTGGCGAGAACTGCCACGTAGGCGTCGTCGGCGATGACGACCACCGACACGGGCACCCGGCCGCCTGCAACCGTGGCGAACTCGAGCTCACCCCGCCACACACCCGTCACGCGAGCCGACTCCAGGGCGACGTCGAAAGAACCCGGGTCCTCCGCCATCAGCGACTGAATGGTGATGTCCTCGAAGCGCCGGCCGGGACCGAGCCCGAGCATCTGCTGGCCCCCTTCGTTCATGTAGACGACACGACACTCGAGATCCGCCCACAGGATGAGATCGGGGGTGGCGTCGATGATCTCGGCTGCCCGAGCCAGCGCCGCTTGGGCCTGAAGCCGCTCCGAGATGTCGTGCAGCAACAACACGAGACGTCGTTCGCCATCCAGGTTCATGTCTCCGACGGAGATCTCAACCTGCTTCTCGAGGCCGGAGAAGCCCCTGATGGACATCGTCATGGGGCCGGCGGACTCAGGGACTCCGTGGCGCAGCACCCACCTGATCAGGGCCCGGCTCTGCCTGAGCGACGTGTCCGACGCAAAGTCGGTGACCGGGCGGCCCGTCAGGGCACCCGACGGCGAGTCGAGCAGGTCGTGGGCCGCCGGGTTCGCAGTCTCGATGTAGCCCTCCGGGTTGATCACGAGAATGCCGTGCGAGCTGGCATTGATCACCGCCTGGAGAAATCCCGCCGTGCGCTCCAGTTCGCCGAGCAGGCGGTGCCGGTCCGATGCTGCCTGGAGTGACTCGACGATGCTCGCGCAGGCCGAGAGCAACGGCTGCAGCCGTTCGACCCAATGCTCCCCGTAACGCTGGGCCGGAAAGGCGAGGCCGACCAGGCCCACGAGCCGGTCAGACGACATGAGAGGCAAGCCGAGGAACTGCCCGAGCGGCCCACGGCCTTGGGCGGCCGACGCCGCGTCGAGATCCACGATGACGGGTGCCTGTTCGGCGATGATGCGAGAGACCAACAGGCCCACGTCAGGATGTGGGGCGACGGTCGATCCGGACTCGCCGTTCCATGCGATGGAGCGCGTGTTGAGGCTCGGTATACCCCGTGCGCTCCACTCCACCTCGCCGATGAAGCCGCCACCGCTGGCCGTCGTACGCATGAGCGCCGACAGGAGTTCGTCCCACATTCGTTGTGGATCGCCCTCGCGCATGTACTCGCGCTGAACGTGAACGATCTCACCGAGGATCGCCAGCGCCCCGGATTCGTCGTCCTCCAACATCGGAAGAGGAGTCAATTCCACGAGACACCAGTCGGCCCGAGACAGATCGAGGCAAGCATTGGGACCGACGCCGGGCGCCGTCTTCGGTCTCTGGCCTGTGCGGCCGGGTGAGGCCGACCCGACATCGTGCCGCCGGTCTACGCTGCGACCTTCATGTCCTTGCTCTCCGATCTCTCCACGCTCGTTGGCGACGCCTTCGCCGAAATCGGTCTCGACTCGAGTCTTGGAGGAGTGGTCGTCTCCCAGCGTCCTGAGCTGGCGCAGTTCCAGTGCAACGGATCGATGGCGGCCGCCAAGGCCGCCAAACGGAGTCCCCGCGACATCGCGAACGACGTGGCGTCGGTGATCGCGGCCAACCCGATCATCGGTCGAGTCGAAGTCGCCGGCCCAGGCTTCATCAACATCGACGTCACAGACGAATTTCTGGCAGAACGCCTGGCGACGTTGTCGGGCGACGATTCGTTCGGAGTCGTCCTGGCCAATGAGCCTCACCGAATCGTCATCGATTACGGCGGCGCCAACGTGGCCAAGGATCTCCATGTCGGACACCTGCGAACCGCTCTCATCGGCGAGAGCCTCAAGAGGATGCTCAGGTTCGTCGGCCACGACGCGATCGGAGACGTCCATCTTGGCGACTGGGGCGCTCCCATGGGCCAGCTCATCGCCGAGATCTGCGATCGTCGCCCCGACCTCCCGTACTTCGATCCTGACCTGAGTGCCGGCTATCCCGACACCTCGCCGGTTTCGATCGACGACCTTCAAGAGATGTATCCCGTCGCCGCGGCCAGGGTCAAGGACGACCCCGACTTTGCCGCCAAGGCCCGCAATGCGACGGTCGAGCTGCAGAACGGTCGCCCCGGATATCAGGCACTGTGGAACCACATTCGCTCAGTGTCCGTCGAGGCCTTGAAGTCGGTCTACGACGCTCTTGGAGTCGACTTCGATCTCTGGCTCGGGGAGGCATCGGTTCACGAGCGCATCGCTCCACTGGTCGATCGGCTGCTCGCCTCGGGCGTGGCGATGGAGAGCGCCGGCGCAGTCATCATCCCGGTCGCAGAACCGGACGACGCCAAGGAGATCCCGCCTCTGATGCTCGTGAACTCCCGGGGCGGGTTCACCTACGCCACGACCGATCTCGCCACGATCGAGGAGCGAGTACAGGACCTGGCCGCCAAGGAGATCATCTACCTCGTCGACCAACGGCAGTCGCTGCACTTCGAGCAGCTGTTCAGGGCAGCGCGCAAGAGTGGGCTCGCCGGCGAAGACATCATCCTGGAGCATCCCGGAAACGGCACCGTGAATGGTCCAGATGGCCGCCCGTTCAAGACGAGAGAGGGTGGTATCCCTCGCCTGAGCGAGACGATCGCCGAAGCGATCGATCGGGCTGGTTCCCGCCTCGCCGAGTCCAAGATTGCGACGGAGTACTCCGAGAGCGAACGAACCGAGATCGCACGCCGAGTGGGGCTCGCCGCCCTCAAATATGGTGAGCTGTCGAATCATCGAACCTCCGACTACTCGTTCGACCTGGATCGATTCACACAGCTCCACGGTCGGACCGGGCCGTACATCCAGTACGTGGCGGCGCGAGCTGGATCGCTGCTGGCGCGAGCCCGAGCACAAGGTTTCGTCGCAGGTGACCCGACGGCACCTTCGGTCCCGGCCGAACGTGATCTGATCCTCGAGCTGATGCGGTTCCCGGAGATCCTCGACCGGTCGGTTTCTCAGCGGGCCCCGAATCACATGGCGGAGTATGCCTACGAGCTGGCTGGGACTTTCAACAGGTTCTACGACGCGTGCCACGTGATGTCGGAGCCCGACGCAGCACAGCGCGGGTCGTGGTTGTTGCTCGTGGACACCATGAGAAGGCAACTCGACCAGATGTTGACGCTCCTGGGAATCGAGATTCCCGAGCGGATGTAGCCGGCTGGGATTCTGCCGCGTCAGCACGGTAAGGTCTGCCCGTTCGCGGGGAAGCTGTAGGGGGCAACCGTCCGCGATCTGCACCAGTCCGAGGCACGGATGGGCTCAACCTGCGGGTGACAATGGCGGTGATCGGCACGCTCTCGGCCGGCATTCGGCGGCAGCGAATCCGGGTACGTTTGATGGCGTACGGGGCTGCCGCTGCGATGCTCGTCGCGTCGACCATGGCCGGCTTTCTCGATGACCCGGCGGCACCCCTCATCATCGCCCTCGGAGGTCTGGTCTTTGCCGTGCCCGGTGGGCGCTTGGAACGGATCATGTTCTGGGTCGCCGTCGCCTTCGATGCGCTGGCCGTCCTGGCATTGGCGCTGATCGCCGACTCCTTGCTCCTTGGGGGCCTCGCTCTCGGGGTCGCTGTGCTCACACTGTCGATCGGCAAGCCTCCGAAGACCATCGTTCCGGTGGGAGCCGTAGCGATGACGGCAGTGATGACGCTGTTGCTGATCGAAAAGGACATCCTCGCCATCCCTCGGTTCGTGCCGATGCTCGCTGCGCCTGCGGACACGTACGCTGCCGTCATCATGACGATCGTGATCGGCATCGCGGGCGTCACCGGAGTGCGCCGTCTTCTCGTCACATACGGATTGGCGGCTGCCCGCGTGGAAGACTCGACTCGCCGCTGGTGGGCGTTCATGGAGCGCTCCGACGATCCGATGCTCGTCACCATCGACGGATTGGTGGCGCGGGTAAATCCGGCGGCCGAGTATCTGATCGGGCGGCCGGCACGGAACGTCCAGGGATCCGACATCCGTGAGCTCGTCACCGCGGACTCCAAGATCACCCGGCCGGACGGGACCGTCCGCGACGTCGACGTCGTCACGGCTCCGTTGGCGATAGAGGGCCACTTGTCGGAGGTGGTGTTCATCAGGGACACGACCGAGCAGGTACGAGCGCACCGGAACCTCGAGCGAGTAGTTCGCGAGACCGATAGGTTTGTTGCCACGGTGTCCCACGAGGTCCGAACTCCACTCACGGCGGTGATGGGCTTGTCGTCCGTCATCGCCGACTCCTGGAACGACCTGAGCGACGACGAGGTCCGCGAGATGGTGGGGCTGATCGCGGCCGAGAGCCGCGAGGTGTCGGCCATCGTCGAGGATCTCCTCGTGGCCGCCCGAGGACGAACCGTCGGGCTCCACGTGGCTACAGAACGGGTAGAGCTCGCCATCGAGGTCGCCAGAGTCATCGACAGCCTTCGAACCCCCGGTGTGTCCCTCTCTGGCCAGGCGACGGCAATCGCCGACGCTGCCCGCGTGCGCCAGATCGCCAGGAACCTCCTCACGAATGCCGTTCGATACGGCGGGACCGACGTCGCCGTCGTGGCGGCGACCGAAGGCGGTTGGGCAACCGTCGAGGTGTCCGACGACGGCGCCGAGATCCCAGAACATGTGCGCGACGAGATCTTCGAGCCTTTCGTCCGCGCCGACCCGGCCGGCCATGTCGCATCGGTGGGGCTCGGGTTGAACGTCTCGCGGGAGCTCGCTCACCTGATGGGTGGGACCTTGCGCTACGAGCACACCGGTGGACGCAGTCGCTTCCGCCTGAGTCTGCCCGCGGCGCCATGAGCTCGTTCTCGATCCGAGCGGCGACCCCGGCAGACCTGACGGCGATCGCCCGGTTCACAAGGGACACGTTCCATTGGGGCGACTATGTGACGGACCAGTTCCTCGGTTGGCTCGAAGATGATCGAGGCGTCGTGCTGGTGTCGGTCGATGCTTCTGATGTCCCGGTGGCGATCGCACGAACCCTGCTGCTGTCACCGACCGAGGCGTGGATGCATGGCGCACGCGTCCACCCCGACCATCGGAGGCTCGGCATCGGTCGAAGCCTCAACGACGCAGGATGCGCCTGGGCGGCGCAAAAGGGCGCCCTGGTCGCTCGTCTCATGGTCGAGGACTGGAATGAACCGGCACGCCGGCAGGTGGAGCAGATCGGCTACCACCCTGTTGCGCCATGGGTGACGGGAGTCCTCGAGATGGGATCCGAGGTGGTTCCGCAGACCAACGGGGGTCGGCGTGTTCCGGGCGAGGAGCGTCTGACGCCGGGTCGCGCCACCGAGGCGGACATGGCCTGGATGGCGTGGGCGTCTTCTGACTCCGCCAGGCTGGCCAGGGAGCTCTTTCCCATAGGCTGGCACTTCCGCAGGCTCCGGCCGGAGGACCTCGTTGCCGCTGCCACCGGCCGAAGGCTGTGGCATTGCCCGTCGGGGTGGGCGATGGTCGACATCGATGAGAAGGGCGAGATGACGATCCCGTGGCTGTCCACAACCGACCTCGATGCCGTGCGACTGGTGCGGGCCGTTCTCGACCTCGCCGATGGATCGCGGGTCGAGCGTGCACGCGTCATGAGCCCTGGGCTCTCGTGGATGACGGCGGCGCTGGAGCACGCCGGATTCGCTGTGACGTCGAGCACGATCTTCGCCCGACCACTCTGACCCATCACCGGCCAGAAACACAGATCACGGCCACCGGTCTTCCTTTCGATCTCGTCAGAACCACAACCCGGCGTTCCGTTCCGCTCAACTTGAGTCCGCGGCGGAATGCTTCAGGGTCGACCGCCGTGCCTCGCTTCTTCACCGTGACCTGCCCGACGTTGCGCTCTCGCAGGTACGACCTGATCCGCTTGCCGTTGAAGGGCATCACCTCCTCCACCTCGTGGCCTTCGAGGAAGGGTGACTCGATCTGGTCGGGGCCGCTGAGATAGGCGATCGTGCGGTCGAGCGCCGTGAGGCCCAACATCATTGCGAGATCACCGACCAAGCCTGCCCGCAAGACCGCGGCGTCGGGTTCGAAGAGCCAGGCGCAGATCTCACCCTCGACGGGCTCGACACCCAGTGGGGTACCGGTGATCGACTCGCCCGACGGCAACACGGTTGCCCGCGTGCGCTCGGTGGAGCGAAAGTCTCCGATCCAGAGACATGCTTCCCGCATATCACCGTCCAGAGAGACGAACTCCGCCTCGGCTGCCTTCGGGATCTGCTCGTGGTCGACGCCCGGATGGACCTTCATGGCGAACGCCCCGTAGTGCGGCACCCAGTGCTCCATCAACAACGACAGAGGCGGACTGTACCTCTCGACATCGAACACCCTCCTTCCCGATGCGTCGCGCCGAGCGGGATCTGCGAACCCGGCATCCGCCCCGAACGGAGGAAGGGTGCTCAGGTCCGCCCTCACCCCCGAGAGCCTTCCCCCCGCCACCGCCACGTTGTGGACGCTCATCGCCACCCGCTCCATGTCCAGATCGAGGCCCAAGACGTGACCGTCAAGGGCCATCGCGTCTCCCCCGATTCCGCATCCGAGGTCGGCGACGAGGGCTCGGCCCCGGAATCTGATGGCTCGATGCTCTGCCACCGGGAGGGGCGTGGCCTGTTGTACCGCCTCGAGGGTGTACACCATCTGATCTGCCCAATCACCGAACTTGGCGCGAGCCAACGAACGACCGGCCATCATCTCGGCGAGGGCCGACGCTTCGTGCGACGAGAAGTGTCTTCTCAGCGACGGTACGTCTCGGATCGGATCAAAGATCCGATCGTAGGACTCACTCAGAACCCGCCGAGCACGGTCCGAGACGAGGAAGTCGACGATCCCCACTCAGGCGGCGGGCATCGTGTACATGAGGAGCGCGGCCACCGTCCACACCAGATAGAGGAGCGGCAGTTCGAGTTGCTCGGCGATCCCGTACCCCTCCAGCGATCGCCGCAACAGGAAGGTGATCGGGACGCCCACGACGGACGCGACCAGCGCGCCTGCGGAACCCGTGGCTCGCACCATCTCGTGCGCCGCCCGGAGCGGCAACGTGAAATCCGCTGCGAACGACTCGGTGCGGGATGCCACGAACAGCAGCAGCAACCCGATGACGAGACTCCCGAGGACACGCCCGATCGCTATCTCGAGCGATGGGTAGCGCCCCACGGACTCCGCTGCCCCGTAGCCGCCCTCCGAAGCGATGCCGAGTGCGAATGCTCCGATGACTCCGATGACCAATGCCGAGCCGAGCAGAGAAGTGGTGGACAGCGGGAGTCCGATCGCGGCGAGGTCGAGGGCGTCGAGCACCACGGCCACGGCGAGTCCGATCATGCCCGTTCCGAGCGCCAGCATGCCGATGTCGAGCATCGTGCGGAATGTTCCCGCTCCCAGCCGCAGGTAGTAGCGAACCGGTTGCGGGTGCGAGCCGATCACCTGAGCCGTGTCCAACGGGTCACCTCCGGCGGGAAGGGTACCGGTCACCGGCCACCAACGCGCGCCAGTACAGCTCCACGGGGTGGACGACTTCGACATCCCCTGTGAGATGTCCCCTGAGCTGCATCTCACATCCGGGGTTCGCCGATGCCACGATGCTCGCCGCCGTGCCGCGCACTTGCGCGGCCTTTCTGTGCCCCAACTCCGACGAGATCGCCGGATTGAGCACCGAATACACACCGGCCGCTCCACAACAGAGACCATCCGGGTCGATCTCCACGGGTCGAAGGCCGGCCGCCGCCACCATACGACGGGGTGCTTCCACGATCCTCTGTGCATGGCGCAGATGGCATGGATCCTGGATCGCCACATCGGAGCCGTCGCCCACCAACATCGGCAGGGCTCCTTCCTCGATGAGACTCGCCACCAATTCGGTCACATCGCGCACTCGACCCGCCATCTCCGCACCAGGAGCTCCGGCCCAGTGTCCGTACTCCTTCAGGTGGGCCGTGCAACCCGCGGCGTCGGATACGATGAGATCCACATCGGAGAACGCGTCGACATTCCGTTCGGCGAACCGGCGCGCCTCGTCTGCCTGCCCGTCGTGGGCGGCGAGGGCACCACAGCACGTCTGCGACGCATCGACCACGACGCGGTAGCCGGCCCGTCTGAGCACCCCGACCGTGGCCTCGTGGACGTCACCGAACCATGGATCCATCACGCACCCTGCGAGGAGACCGACGGTGCCGCGATGTTCGCCGAGCGGCTCGATCACACGGCCCACCCACGTGGTCCTGCGGATCGGTATTCGACGGAGCCCCGCAATGCTCCTGCCGAGGCCGCGCGGCAGAAGTCCGCGGATCGGCAACCGCTGAACGACCGCCGCGCCCGCAGTAGCCGTCGCCACAGCCCACCGCCACCCGAGGAACCTGCCCAACACAGGCGCTCTCACCTTGCGCATGGAGGTGGGCCGTTGCTCGGCCAGCTCCGCCCGCGCGCCTTCGAAGGCTCGGCCATACGGGACGAGGCCCGGGCACACCGCTTCGCACGCACGACACCCGAGACACGTCGACAGCGCGTCGTCGAACGCCTCGTCCACCTCGGCCAGTCCTTCGATCACGGCGTTCATCGCCGACAGCCGGCCGCGGGGCGAGTACATCTCGTTGCCGGTGAGTCGATACGTGGGGCAATACGGCAGACACAGGCCACACTGGATACAGGCCTGTACCTCTCGGGCACTCGGTGCGTCAGGGGTGACGAAGGGCATCAAACACCACCCGGCAGCCGGCCAGGGTTGGCGATGCCGTAGGGGTCGAACCCCGACACGAGCCTTCGTTGGAGCTCCAGCGCCGGCGGTAGGGCCCCCCATGGGTCGACGTCGACTGAGCCCGCCCTCGTGACGACCAGCGCCCCCTCGTGTTCTTCCGCCCAACGTCTGAGGGCGGTGATCTCATCGGCATCCGGAACGTCGGTTGCCGCATCGATCACACCGACGCCGTGCTGGGCCACGTAGTTCCATCCGGACCCGAGGAGTTCGACCGCGTGACGGAGGTCGCTCGGGCGTACCCGGATCGAGCACGCAAATGCGCCCGAAGGGGGCTCTGGCCAGTCGAGGCCTTCGCTCGCTGCACCCCCGAGCAGTGCGGCCTGGGATCGGACCTCGGCACTGGTGCCCTGGAGGAAAGCCCACGATCCACCGGATGTCTCCAGAACCGCCAGGGGTCGATACAGGGTGCGCCACGCCGTCGCCGCCGAAGTGACCTCGACCGTGGCCGAGGCTTCCGGCAGCGGCCACAGCTTGAAACAGATCGAAGCGATCAAACCCAACCGCCCCATCGAGCCGGTGGCCAGACGAGGCAGGTCGTACCCCGATACGTTCTTGACGACCTGGCCGCCTCCCCGGACCTTGCGTCCGTCGCCCGTGACGATCAAAACCTCGAGCACACGGTCACGTGTCGGACCCAAACGTGCACGTCGATACCCGGAGGCCGCTGTTGCAACCACACCGCCCACCGAGCCCGCATCCTCCCACTCGGGAAGCCCGGCGGTCTGTCCGCGGGTGCCGAGCTCCTGTTCGATGGTCCGCACCGACGCGCCCGGCTCGACGACCGCAGTTAGATCCTCGGGCTCCCATTTGATGATGCGGTCCATGCGCGACGTTGAAACCACCGCATCGGGGTGGACCGGATTGCCAAGACCCTGGCGGGTTCCTGCCCCATGGAACAACACCGTCGCCCGTTCATCCGTGGCCGCCGCGAGTATCTCGGCCGCTTCATCGGCGCTCGAGGGCGCGAAGTGGTGCAGAGCCGCCGGGAGAGCGGTCACGAGATCCCTGGGGCAGGCTTCGAGCTGTGCGAGCGGCCTTCTGTCCAGCGTCACACCCAGGTCCCCTCGGGGATCGGGCGGCCGAAGTCGAAGCACCTCGACCCTCGAGGGAGAACCTTCTGCGGGTTGAACGTGCCCTTGGGATCGAATGCCTCTTTGAGGCGCGCCTGTGCGTCCAGGTCCTCCGGAGTGAACATCAACGGCATCAAGTCACGCTTCTCGATACCGATCCCATGCTCGCCGGTCAGCACGCCGCCCTTGGCCACGCAAACCTCGATCAGCTCCTCCGCCGCGCTGCGGACCCGGTCCCACGTGCCCGGTTCGGCCCCGTCGAACGCCATCAACGGATGGAGGTTGCCGTCTCCGGCATGGAAGACGTTCAGCATCGTGATGCCGTTGCGCTCGGCGATCCGGTAGATCTCAGTCATCGTCTCGACCAGCCGGGTACGCGGCACGACGGCGTCGTGGAGGAAGTAGTCCGGCGCCGCCTGGGCAACGGCGCCGAAGGCTGCCTTCCGGCCCTTCCACAGAAGCGCCCGCTCCGCCTCGTTCTCGGCGAGCCGCACGGATGCTGCCCGGTTCTCCTCGGCGACTCGACGGATGACCTCCGCTTCGGCTTCCACCGCCTCTTCACCGCCCGCCACCTCGGCGAGCAGGATGGCGGCGGCGTCCGTCGGCAGGCCCGCATGGAGCCAATTCTCGACCGCCTGGGTCATCGGGCGGTCCATCATCTCCAGTGCGGCAGGCACGACGCCCGCCGCGATGACTCCTGAGACGGTGGCAGCCGCGTCCTCGACGGTGTCGAAGGCCGCCAGCAGGGTCCGTACCGCAGGCGCGTTCGGGGTCAGCTTGACCATGACTCGGGTGACGATTCCGAACGTTCCCTCAGAGCCGACGACGATCCCTCGGAGATCCAATCCGATCGGATCGGGGGTCGCAGAGCCCAGCGTCACGACCTCGCCACCCGAGAGCACCACCTCCAATGCCAACACATGGCTCACGGTGCTTCCCTCGGCGAGGCAGTGCGGCCCGCCGGAGTTGTTGGCTACGTTCCCGCCGATCGTGCAGGCCTGCTGAGAGGATGGGTCCGGAGCGAAATGAAAGCCGTGCGGCGACGTGTGCCGGGACAGGTCGAGGTTGACGACACCTGGTCCCACCCACGCCACGCGGTCATCGAGGTCGACGTCTTCGATGGCGTTGAGATGGGTCAGCGACACGATGATGGACCCGTCCAAGGGAGACGCCCCACCTGCCAACCCGGTACCCGCACCCCGAGCCACGATCTTTGCGCCGTGTCTCTCGGCGATTCGGACGATATCGACGACCTCGGCCGTGGACTCGGGAATGACGATCATCGACGCCTCCCCACGAAAGACCCCGGCATCCTTCGAGTACAGCTGACGCTCGAGGTTTCCACTCAGAACCCGGTCGGGCCCGAGCAATGCCACGAAGTCTTCCAGCAGGCTCACCTCGACCAGGGTACTGCGACCGATCCACAGTGCCGGACGCCGGAACCACTTGATTCCGATGGTGTGCGTCCGACGGGAACCCCATGGCACGGATGCCGTGGTCCCGTAGGGGACTATTCACATGGATGGTGATGGGTTCGCTGATGGCGCTGCTGGGAATCCCGGCCGGCGCCTCCGAGCCGATCTGCCCCAATGGCAGCCCCATGACGCTGCCGTCTGGCGTGGTTGCCTGCACCCACGGACCCGATCCCGTACCCGACGAAGCCCCCAAGGCATTCTCGGCCAGCGCGTTCTCACTTGCTTCCGATCCCACCGTGACCTGTGTCGATGACGGCATATCCGGAAACCGGATCCAGGCCGTCTACGTGGTTGCCGCCGACAAATCCAACCGCTCCGCCGCAACCATCCCGCTGATCCGACGGGCGATTGCCGACGTCGACGCCATCTTCCGCGCCTCGTCCGCTCCCTATGGCGCCGACCTCACAGTCCGGTGGGTCCACGACGGTGACTGCGTGGCCGACGTCGAGACGGTGGTGGTTCCCCCGTCGGCCGACGACTCTTTCGCCGCGACGATCGCCGCTCTCTCCGAAGCCGGACTCGACGTGCCCGGCCGCCACTATCTCACCTGGGTCGACGCCTCGGTCTATTGCGGCATCGCCGTGGGTTTTGGCGATGATCGTCCCGGGCAGGAGAACGTCAACAACGGGGCCTACGCGCTGTGGGCTCGGGTCGACAGAGACTGCTGGGATCGAGATGGGCTGGTGGAGGCCCACGAGCTGACGCACATGCTCGGAGCCGTACAACAATCGGCACCTCACTCGACCACGAACGGTCACTGCACCGACGACTACGACATCATGTGCTACAACGACGGGTCCGGTGCCCAGGTCGAGCGCGTATGCGAGGACTCTCGCCTCGAGCTTCGGCTCGACTGCAACCGCGACGACTACTTCGACCCCACCCCTGCGTCGGGTTCGTACCTCGACACCCACTGGAACGTGGCTCGCTCCTCGTTCCTGCACATCATCCCCTCATCACCACCCCCGCCAGAACCTCGATCCGACAAACCGGAGTTGGAGATGCCATTCGGCGACGTTCCGAACGACAGCGTGTTCTCGGAGGACATCAGATGGCTCGTCGCAAGCGGCATCACAGCCGGCTGCAATCCTCCTGGCAACGATCGGTTTTGTCCCGAGGACCCGGTGACCCGAGGCCAGATGGCCGCGTTCCTCAACAGAGGTCTCCATCTTCCGGCCGTGGCCGGTGACACTTTCCTCGACGACGACCCCACGCCGTTCCAAGCGGACATCGAGAGCCTGGTCGGCGCCGGAATCACTGCCGGGTGCAATCCGCCGGTGAACGATCGGTTCTGCCCCGATGATCCGGTGACCCGAGGCCAGATGGCGGCGTTCTTAGCCCGTGCCCTGCGCTTGCCGCAGGTCGCCACCGACACCTTCGGCGACGACGACTCGACCCCCTTCCAGGCCGACATCGAGAGTCTGGCGGCCGCCGGCATCACAACGGGCTGCGCGAGCGATCGCTTCTGCCCCGACGAAACGGTCACCCGTGGCCAGATGGCCGCGTTCCTTCACAGAGCGATCGAGCGCTGACCCTCCCACCTCGGCCTCGTCGACGTCGGACCGGTCGTGTGCCACACCACAACAGGTCACCGGCCGAGCCTTCGAGGCTCTCCGGGGTTTGCAGAGACCCTCCGTGGGTAGACCCATGACGCCCGTCCCGGGCACCTGCCCTCCCGGGTGAGCGGCTTTGCCGGGGCTCGTCCGAGCCCCGGCATCGACCTTTTACCCTTCGTCTTGGGAAACGACGTCCGCGCCCGGATTGCCCCATCCTCCGCCTCCCGGCGTCTTCACCAGCAACCGATCGCCTGGCACGACCTCGACGGTCACCTTGCCCGGTAGACGCTCCCTGGAGCCGTCGCGGCCGATCAGCCAGTCTTCCCCGACGGCGCCGGCCTCACCCCCGTGCAGGCCCCACGGAGCGTTCCTCCGACGTTCGCCCATCAGCGACAACGTGGCCGCTTCTTCGAACACGATCTCGCGCTCGATCCCGTCACCTCCCGGATGTCGTCCTGCTCCTCCGGAGTTCCTGCGGAGGGTGTAGCGGGTGATGCGGAACGGATAGTGCGCCTCGAGTGATTCGATCGGTGTGTTCTTCGTGTTCGTCATCCCGGTCTGGATGCCGGAGGCACCCGGACCCATGGGACGTCCCCCCTGGCCACCGGCAACGGTCTCGTAGTAGGCGAATCGGTCGTTCCCTATGAGGATGTTGTTCATCGTTCCCTGGGAAGCGGCCGGAACACGGTCCGGCGCCACCTGGGCGAGTGCTCCCAGAACCACATCGGCGATCCGCTGGCTCGTCTCGACGTTGCCCGCCGCCACAGCAGCCGGGGGCCGGGCGTTGACGATGGTGCCTTCCGGGGCCACGAGGTCGACGACCCGGTAGCTGCCGCCGTTCGCCGGGATCGTGGGATCGGTCGCAACCCGGATGGCGTAGTACACGCAGGATCTCGTCACCGCCTCCACGGCGTTGAAGTTGGCGGGGATCTGCTCGTCGGTGCCGGTGAAATCTGCAACGAGACGACCACCGTCGATGGTGACCGCCACCCGAAGCGCCACATCTCGCTCGCCCCACTCCATGACGTCTTCGAAGCGGTACACGCCGTCGTCGAGACGACCCAGGGCGGCCGTCATACGACGCTCCCCGTAGTCGAGCAGAGCCGAGGTCAGACGCCGGAACGAGTCGATGCCTTCGCGTTCGATGTGCTGGAGAACCCGCGCCGCGCCGATCTCGTTGGCTCCGAGTTGTGCCGACAGGTCTCCGCGCCGTTCATCGGGGGTGCGGGTCGCATCGAGGAACGGCTCGAGGAAGTCGTCCAGCCACACCCCGTCACGGACCGCGGCCATCGGCGCAACACGGATCCCCTCCTGGTCGACGGTGACGGCGTGCGCAGGCATCGAGCCGGGGCTCTCACCACCCACATCGGCGTGGTGAGCGCGATTGCCGACCCAGGCGACCAGTTCACCGTCGGCGAAGACCGGTCTGACGATGGTCAGGTCGTTCAGATGGGTCCCGCCGGCATACGGATCATTCACGGCGTATTGAACCCCGGGCTCGGCGCCGAGGCGCTCCAGCACCGCCGCCACGGAAGCCGGCATCGCACCGAGATGCACGGGAATGTGCTCGGCCTGCGCCAGCATCGACCCGTCGGGCAGGAACACGGCCGCAGAGCAGTCCGCTCGCTCCTTGATGTTCGGCGAGTACGACGTTCGACGGAGCACCGACCCCATCTCCTCTGCGATCCCCGACAGGGCATTGCGGGCAACCTCCAGTTGAATCGGAGAGATCACCATTCCACCTCCATCGCCCCGGATTCGCCGAGGACACCCCGGTCTCCTGCATCGAGCCATGCTGTGGCCTCCCCGTCCAGCACGACGCATGGTCCAACCACTTCATCCCCCGGCCTGAGGCCGGCTCGCCGCCACGCCGGGACGGTCACCCGTTCTGCGGCGTCCCCGGTTCCTACCACCACTTCGCGTGGTTCCAGCCGGTCGGGACCCTCGGGGCGATGGGACGGCAGGTCGTCCCACGTGAGTGCCGGGCGCCCGACCGCTGCCGCTCGCACGGTGACGACCTCGACCCGGTCGAGATTCCTCGAGAAGCCGTTGCGTTCGTGGTGTACCTCGTGGAACCTCTGGCACAGCGAGTCCCACGTATCGCCGTGTCGGTAGGGGACGGAGGTCTCGTGCGCCTGTCCCACGTACCTCATGTCGGCGACCACGTCCACCTGCGTCGCAGAGACCCCGACCGACGTCTCGAGATCGTGCGATGCAGCTTCGACCAGAGCACCGACGGTGTCCTTCACCCGGTCGAAGGCATCGGTCAGCAGGGTCGCCGCGACGTCGGACCGTGGGGGGGCGAGCAGGAGCCCGACAGCCGAGAAGACGCCGGAGAAGGGTGGAATCACGACGGCCGCCATCTCGAGTCGCCGAGCGAGTGCGGTTGCGTGAAGTCCGCCCGCACCCCCGAACGCCACCAGAGCTGCGTCCCCCGGGTCCGCTCCCTCTTCCACCGACACCGCACGCACCGCCCGCTCCATCGTCGATTCGACCACCTCCAGCATGCCGAGCGCCGTTTGGGAGGGGTCGAGCCCGAAGTTCTCACCAAGGCGGGCGAGCGCTGCGTGGGCGGCACCGAAGTCGAGATGCACGCCACCCGCAAGACTCCCCTGCAGTCGACCCAACTGCACGTGGGCGTCGGTCACCGCCGGCTGGACACCGCCTCGACCGTACGAGGCGGGACCCGGATGAGCACCCGCGCTCTGCGGACCGACTCGCAGGGCGCCACCGGGATCAGCCCAGCCGACGCTTCCGCCACCTGCCCCCACCGTGTGTACGGCGACCGAAGGCATACGCACGACGAGGCCGTCGACTTCCCGCTCGTAGCCGACCTCCGGACGCCCGTCCTCGATCCGACAGACGTCGGTGGAGGTACCACCCATGTCGAAGCTGATCACCCGTCGTCGTCCGAGCGCCCGTCCGAGGGCGGCGGCCGCCACCACGCCGCCCGCAGGACCGGAGAGAAGTATGGAAGCGGAGAGGCGAGCGGCGGAACGAGGGGCAATCAGACCACCGGACGATCTCATCACCATCAGACGGGCAGCGAGGTCGGGTACCACCCGATCGTCCAGGTGGGCGAGATACGAAGCGACCTTCGGTTCGAGGAAGGCATTGACCACCGTCGTGGACGTGCGTTCGAATTCGCGGAACTCCGGCGTCACACGATGCGAGCTGACGATCGGGACGTCCACCCCGGTGAGGGATGCTTCGATCGACTCCTCGAGCCCGTGGTCTTGGTACGCACCGATCAGCGCGATCGCCACGGCTCCGGCGCCGAGTGCCTCGACCCGTGCGGCGGCGCCGTCCGTCCATCCGATTCGATGATCACGATCGACCAGCGGCTGTGTCCGTTCCGATTCGGTGTCGTACAACGACGGCCGATGCTGGCGACCGATCTCGATGATGTCCTCGAACCCGGGCGAGGTGACGAGCGCCACGTCGACGCCGTCCCGTTCGAGCAGCGCATTGGTGGCGACCGTCGTGCCATGGACGAGTTGGGCGACCTGCGTGTCACCGAGAAGCCGGGTCGAGCCGATGACCACCCCATCGGACTGGTCGGATGTCGACGAGGTCTTTCCGACCTGGAGACGCCGACCGTCCCACCACGCCAGATCGGTGAAGGTCCCACCAACGTCCACGCCGAGTTCGCCCATCATGGGCTCGATGATGGCACCGCACCCGCGGGATAGGGTGTCGGGGATGACGAACCACGTCGCTCAGCTCAACGTGGCACGGCTGCTCAACCCGCTCGACCACGAACACACTTCCGCCTTCGTGGCAGCCCTCGGTCCGATCAACGAGCTGGCGGAGTCGAGCGAGGGGTTCGTGTGGCGTCTCACCGACGACGAGGGCGCCTCGTCGAGCTACGTTCCGGTCGAAGGCATCGACGACCCCCTCATGATCGTGAACTACTCCATCTGGGAGGACCTCGACTCACTCCACAATTTCGTGTATCGAACCGCGCACACCGAGTTCATGCGTCGCCGTCGGGAATGGTTCGAGCGGCTTGGCGACGCCTATTCGGTGTGCTGGTGGATTCCTGCAGGAACCATTCCCGCCGTCGGCGAGGCTTGCGAGCGCCTGCGGCATCTGAGAGCACACGGTCCATCCGTGGCGGGCTGGCCCCTCAACCGACCCCTACCTCCACCTGACCCGAGCTGACGGCTACTGTCCACTTCCATGGTTTCGGTCGAACCCACTCCAAACCCGAACGCAATGAAGTTCACCGTCGGGCAGCCTGTCGGCGGTCCCGCCACGTACGTTGCAGGCAAGGAGACCGACGACGAGACGGCGACCGCTCTCCTGGGTCTGCCTGGTGTGACGTCGGTCTTCATGACGGCCGATTTCGTCACGGTTTCGAAGGGTCCGAACGGCTCGTGGGACGACATCGTCGACCCGGCCACCGCGATACTCGTGGAACGTTTCGGATGACGTCAACCGCCGGCGGTGACAGCGGCACCAGTGTCGTCGAACCAGCCCGCGACCGGCCACACGAGGCCTTCGGCGTCTTCGACCAGGTACACGACTCTCCACACGTCACCGACCTGTGACGCCACCGCAGGGTCGACCGGAGTGCCCCACAGCTCCGCCTCTTCACGAGCTGCTTCGACGACGACCTCGGGTGGTTCCGCGTGTTCGAGATCGAAGCTCGCAGCCACACCTTCCGGAAGCGTGGCCGGCCGTGGGAGATCGACGATCGCCGCTCCATCCGGGCCTACGTCCACGGTGACGGCAACGACCCGAGCCGGCTGACGCCGGTACGACGAGCCGTCGGCGGCTGCGAGCGCACGCACGACCGTGAGCACTCGATAGCGACCCTCCGCCATCTTCTCGACGGACATGGGGAACACCGATTCGACGAAACTGCGGGCCGTCGCTGGAGCTTCGGGGAGGTCGACGCCGGGGGGAAGCCGATCCATCACCGACTGCCGGGTGACATCGCTGCCGTCGACGGTGAAGTAGTCGGCAACGAACCAGGATGCGTACGACATCGCGGCTGTCTCCTCCGCCGGCGACGCAGCGGCAGGCTCGGCTGGCGCAGCGGTCGTGGAGGTCGGGGTGGTCGAGGATGCGACAGTGGTGACGGAGTCGGCGGTGGAGGTCGATGTCGGATCGTTCGAGGCCCACCACACATTGCGGCCGATCACTACGCCAACCGCCAGCGCCACCAGCGCCATGGAGGCCAGCACCACCCAACGACGCCGTCGCTTGGCGTCGTCGGTGACGAGTGCATCCCAGGGGATGGATTCGTATCGTTCATCGTGCGATTCAGGCATCGGCAACGGCAACGTACGCCGCCGACCGTCGAGGAGCAAGACTTCCACCTGCCAGGGAACCGTGCAGACCGCTACTAACGTTGCATCTGCCATGAACGTCAACCCAGACCCTCGTCCCGGCCGCTGGCTCCTTCCGCTCGTCGTGCTCGGCATGGTGGCGTTCACCTACGTTTTCGTGAATCAGCTCCCGGGAGAAGGCGAAGCCCCCGACACCACCGCGGAGACCGCTACCGGTGCGACCTCTTCGACATCGGTCCCCGATGGGAGCGAGCCCGACGCAACGGGTTCCACGGCCGCCAGCACCGACAGCACGGTCCCGGCATCACCGGAGGTCGCGGCGTACGTGCAGGCGATGTCGGTGCTCGGAACAGAGCTGACCGGTTTCCAGGCAACACTCGCCTCGGCCAACTCGGGGTGGGAGGACAGCTCGGTCAACTACAGCGACGCGCAGGCCGCCTTCACGCAGGTGCGCGATTCGGTCGCCGAGTGGCGTGACCGGGTGACCGCCGTGTCGGTCCCCGAGGGCATGGCAACCACCCACGACACCCTCGTGCAAGCCGCCAATTCGGCAGCCAACCAGGCCGAGGCCGCTCTGGACGGGCTCGTCAATGCGCCGGGACCGGACAAGCGTCGCCAGTCGGTGACCCGATTCGACGAGGCGGTCTCGGCATTCACACAGGCAGTCGCCGAGGCCGGCTGATGGACATCCGGATCGGTGGGATCGGTTCCGCCGATGTGGAGCGCTTTCTCCTGGCGATGGCGACGCCGTTCGCCTTCGACCTCCCTTCGGAAGATCGAGAGAAGCGTGTCGAGGAGTTCCGGCGCGTCTTCGAGGTCGACCGCGCTCGATGCGCCTTCGACGGCGACGAGATCGTGGGCACGCTCGGAGCGTTCACGCTCCCCATGACGATGCCCGGGGGCGAACGAATTCCGGTCGGAGGCACCACGATGGTGACGGTCCTCCCGACCCACCGCCGGCGTGGCGTCCTGCGCGGCATGATCGAGGCGCATTTCGACGAGGTGCGCGAGCGCGGCGAGCCCATGGCTGCCCTCTGGGCATCCGATTCCGCGATCTACCACCGCTTCGGCTTCGGGATGGCGACGGTGTCAGCCCAGGTGACGATCGAACGCGACCACGCCCATTTTCACCGGCTGGCTCCGGAGCCCCTCCCCGTACGAATGGTGCCCGCCGACGACATTCTCGAGCTGATTCGATCTCCGTACGAGGCCGAGCTGAGCCGGCGGCCGGGCATGTATGCCCGCAACGAGGCGTGGTGGGAGCGACGGCTCCGCGATCGCGAGTCCGATCGGGAGGGAGCCACCGCGTTCAGGTACGCCGTGGTCGAACGTTCCGGCACGGTGGAGGGCTACATCCAGTACCGGATCAAGGCCGGGCCATGGAGCGAGAACCACGGCGACGGTGAGATCAGGGTGCGCGAGCTGATCGGCACCACACCTGAGGCTTCCGCCTCGTTGTGGTCGTTCGTTCTCGGTCACGACCTCACCGCCAAGATCACGGCACAGAACGTGTCGGAAGACGACCCTCTGTTCTCCCTGCTCGACGGAAGACGAAGGTCGGCCCCCAGAATCGTGGACCAGATGTGGCTTCGCATCCTCGACATCGACACCGCCTTGAGCGCCCGCACGTACGCTGCGGACGGGTCCGTGACCATGTCGATCCACGATCCGATGGGCGGCACGCTGACAACCCGTCGCCTCGAAGTGGTCGATGGAAGACCCACCGTGAGCTCCCACATGGGGGACGCCGACATTCACCTCGACATCGAAGACCTGAGCGCGTCCCACCTCGGACGATCTCGTTTCCGCGAGCTCTCGAGGGCGGGCAGGCTCACCGGAACACCCCAAGCCCTCACCCTCGCCGACAACATGTTCGGATGGGACCCCGCACCCTGGTGCCAGGAGACCTTCTAGCCGCCGTTTGGCGCGCTCGGGTTGAGTCGCCGGACGCTCGTGGTGGGTGGCCCACGGCAGACGGCAGACGGCAGACGGCCAATACGTAATACGTAGAACGTAGAACGTAGAACGTAGAACGTAGAACGTAGAACGTAGAACGTAGAACGTAGAACGTTGAACGGCATACGTACGGAGAGAACGCCGGTGCCGAGGCGGTAGCCCAGGCGGACCGGCGTCTGTTTCGGCCGGCGTGAACCACACCCGCCACATCGTCCGGGGGGTCGACCCCGCGGGCCGAAAGTCCGCCTGCAAACACAGAGCGGACCGGCGTCTGTTTCGGCCGGCGTGAACCACACCCGCCACATCGTCCGGGGGGTCGACCCGGCGGGCCGAAAGTCCGCCTGCAAACACAGAGCCGACCGGCGTCTGTTCCGCTCGGCGTGAACCACGTCCGCCACATGATCCAGGTCGACGACTGCATGGAGCGCAAGTCGGCCACACACGGCAACTCCCAACCCACCGCAACACGCGGCGGTAGCCCAGGCGGACCGGCGTCTGTTTCGGCCAGGCGTGAACCACCTCACGCACACCATCCGAGCAGACGACTCCGCGGGCCGAAAGTCCGCCTGAACAACACTGTTACGTGCGTGTTTCATGTTTTCTTCGCGATCGGGTTCCGGAGTAGCGTCACACGCGATCATGAGCAGACAGGCCGACTACGTTCTCAGAACAGTTCAGGAGCGGGGCATCCGGTTCATCCGGCTGTGGTTCACCGATGTCCAGGGGTTTCTCAAGTCCGTGTCGATCAGCCCGCAGGAGCTGGAGACCGCCTTCGACGAGGGGATGACCTTCGACGGCTCGTCGATCGACGGGTATGCACGAATCCAGGAGGCCGACATGCTGGCGGTTCCTGACCCGTCGACCTTCCAGATCCTGCCGTGGCGGAAGGACGAACAGGTCGCCCGGATGTTCTGCGACATCGTCACACCTGACGGGGATCCGTTCCCCGGTGACCCGCGGACCGTTCTCAAGCAGAATCTCCGTCGGGCGGCTGACCTTGGGTTCACGTTCTATGTCGCTCCTGAGCTCGAGTACTTCTACTTCAACGACTCCGGCCCGGAGCCAAAGGTGCTCGATCACGGCGGCTACTTCGATTTGACCCCTCTCGACGTCGCGCAGGAGTACCGGCGTAAGACGATCAACTCGCTGGAGCAGATGGGCATCCCTGTTGAGCATTCGCACCACGAGGTCGCGCCCTCCCAACACGAGATCATCGTTCGTTACACCGATGCTCTCACGATGGCCGACAACATCATGGCTTTCCGCCTCGCTGTGAAAGAGGTCGCCCTGGAACACGGAATCCACGCCACGTTCATGCCGAAGCCGCTGGAGGACCATGATGGTTCCGGCATGCACCTCCATCTGTCTCTGTTCGAGGGTGAGCGGAACGCTTTCGCCACGGAAGACGGCGGGGACCTCGCAGACACCGGTAAGAGATTCGTGGCGGGTCTGTTGCACCACGCCCGCGAGCTGACAGCGGTCACCAACCAGTGGGTGAATTCCTACAAGCGACTCGTCGCCGGTTTCGAAGCTCCGATCTATGTCACGTGGGGTAGGAACAACCAGTCGGCTCTGGTTCGCGTCCCGACCCCGAAGAGGGGCAAACCCGAAAGCGTCCGTGTCGAGTACCGGTCGCCGGATTCTGCCGCGAACCCCTATCTGGCACTCGCCGTTCTGCTGGCTGCCGGGCTCGAAGGCATCGAGCAGGGATATGAGCTGCCGTCCGAGGCTCCGGGAAATGTGTTCGAGCTCTCCACCAAGGATCGCCAGAGCGCCGGCATCGAGCGGCTGCCGGAGACACTGTCGCAGGCACTCGACGTCATGGAGTCCTCAGAACTCATGCGCAGGGCATTGGGCGATCATGTCTTCGACTGGTTCATCCGGAACAAGCGCAAAGAGTGGGAGCAGTATCAGCATCATGTCTCTCGCTTCGAGCTCGAGACCTACCTGCCGGTACTGTGACGATGAGCGTCGCAGTGAGACTGGAACGCTAGATGGATGTTGCCGTCTACCCCAAGGACTGCTCGGAGGCGTTGGCATCGGCTCTGGCCGTTGCCGGGATCGTGACCGAGAGCATCGACACGATCGAGTCGGTCGCGATGGAGACGTCGGGTGAGTGGTCCGTGCTGGTGGTCGAACTCGGTGACGAGCCGATGCGCCGACTGCGGCTGATCGGCGGGTTGGCGGAAGGTACGGGCCTCCCGATTCTCGTTGTTGCCGAACCGGCCCAGTTCCCGCTTCTGGAACAGGCTCAGGGTGTTGCCGACCTGGTCACTGCACCGCCCGACCCTGCCGAACTCGGGTTGCGGGTCCGTCGACTGCTCAAGCTCGCCGGCGAAGACGGTCTCCGGCGCTTTCGCGACCTGGAGCTCAATCCGCTCACCTATCAGGCAACACTCGACTCGGCTGCCCTCGACCTGACCTACATGGAGTACGAGCTGCTCCGATATTTCATCGAGCATCAGGGTCGGGTCTGGACGAGAGAGCAGCTCCTGTCGAAGGTGTGGGGCTACGACTACTTCGGTGGCGCCCGTACGGTCGACGTGCACGTGCGCAGGCTGCGGGCGAAGCTCGGTGAGGAGCGTGCCGCCTGGATCACGACGGTGCGCTCGGTCGGATACCGCTTCGGCTGAACGCGAGGGAGCGCCCGTGGAAACGGGCGCTCCCTCGCTACGGACCGATACGTTTTCAGGCGCCGAAGGACGTCGACTCCTGTTCGACACCGGAGTCGTCGGGGAGGCCGCCTCGGGGTCCGCGATGGTGACCGCCACGCCCGAAGCCGAGCTCACCACGAGCCTCTTCGAGTTCGTCGCGTGTGAGTTGACCGTCCTCCCAATACTCGGCGAGAGGGCCTTCAGGGTCGACGAGTCGGTCGCCGAAGCGAGTCGAGTCGGCCAGCGATGCCGCCTCTTCTTCAGTGAGGACGTCGTCGGACCACGCCTCGTCCCATGCGGCCCTGACCTCTTCCCGCTGGGCCCGGAACTCGGACCGCTTGTCGTCGAGTGCCGTCACCACAGCATCGGCCTGGTCCTGGGTGAGGGTGCCATCGGAGACGAGGTCTTCGAGGACATCTGTGATGAGTCCGCCCACCCGCCCGACCGCGGTGTCGGATCCGTCTTCGGTCTGGGCGACTGCGACGGAGGCTCCGACGAGCAGCAGAGCTCCGACCGTGACCGCCAATATCAGCTTTCGCATATCCACTCCTTTCTGGGGACGACTACACCTTCGGTGAGCGCCGTGACGACCATCTGAGCCGAAGATGAGAACTCTGTGAGAAGCAGCGTCGGTCTACGGCAGCAGCCGGTTCGCCGGCCCGGAGGCCCGTTCGGGCCACGGGATGCTCTCACCTGTGCCTGATTCCGAGGGGCGGAGGCCGGGCCGTCCATCGGTCAGTCTTCGTGGGACTCCGGGTCGTGCTCGTTCACCTGGACGACGAGACCTTCCGGATCCATCAACTGGAGCGACCGGCCGAACGTCTCGTCCACGATCCCTCGATGAGGGGCTATCCCGACGGATTCCAGCCGGGCCACCAGATCTTCGAGAGGTTGCGTGACCACCAGCGACAGCTCGACCCTTCCGGCCGGCGTCGTCTCTTCCACGTAGTGCAGCGCAAGGTTGGCGCCACCGATTCGGAAGCTCGCCCAATGACTTCCGTGTGTCGCAGGATCCGAGCCGAGCACCTTCCGGTACCAGTCCACAGCCGGTTCCATGGCCCTGACGTAGACGATGGTCTGCATCCTCATGAGTCCTGCACCTGCTCGTCGTGTTCGGGAGCGCTCGTTCCACCCACGGCGACACTTCTGTTCCGCGAGTGCTGCCGACCGGCTCCGCCGCTCTCATCAGGTCTGTTGGTAGGTGGATGTTGAACGATTTCGTTCGGACCTGGGTCCTCGGCGGGGAGGCTAGCAAGCCGGCAACACCGTCGACCATCGGATCCCAGGGTCCTCGTCAGCCCCTGTGCCGGCGCCGACAACTCGGTCCCGTCGAGGCGGGCGTCCGGGTGCGTGGGCAGGTAGATCAGTGGCATCTCACCTTCGCGCACGGTTTCTGCATTCGCGTCGGACCGTCTGGTCGGATCGTTCCAGTCGCTGATGTAGAGGATCGCCCTTCCTTCCTCTACCGCACCCTGGGTGAATCAGGAGACGGGGGCCACGTTCGAATACCAGGGGCCACACCGTTTCGTTCGAGTGACCGTCGGAGCGCGCCCACACCGCAGGCTCGCGGTTCATTGGCGAGTCCCATGCCGGCTCGGCCGCGACGGGCGGATTGGCGTGATCCGACCGTATGGGATCACCCGGATCACCACCAAGGCGGCGAGTACAACGATGGCGAGCGCACCGACCGCCCCCTCACCACCGGGCCAGCCATCGGGACTCGGTCGTCAGCTCATCGCAAGGGTATCGCGCGCCATCTCGAGACGGGTCCTGACCTCACCGGCCACCTTGTCGATGCCGGGCTTGCCGACCAGTTCGAGCACCGCCTCGGGGTCCATGAAGTCCACGAGGACTCGTCCGTCGCCTTCCTTGCGAACCACCACGTTGCAGGGCAACAACACTCCGATCGCGGGATCGGCCTCGATGGCTTGATGCGCCATCGGTGGGTTGCAGGCGCCGAGAATCCGGTACGGCTCGCGATCGACACCGAGCTTCTCCTTCATCGTCGCCGCCACGTCGATCTCGGTGAGCACACCGAAACCCTCGGCGGCAAGCGCCTTCTTGGTCCGGTCGACGACTTCGTCGAACTCACCGGACACCGTCACGCTGAAGTGGTATGGAGTCATGCTTCTCCTTGTAGGGGATGGTCGGATCGGGCGGGGCTCCGAGGCGCCAGCGGACCTTACGGGCCTGCCGGCGCCTGCGCCGCCCTCAGATGAAGATCACTTCCGCGCCTTCGGACAGTTCCATGAAGTCGGTGACGTTGATGATGTCCTCGACCTCATCGATCATGTCCTCGCGGGTGAGGTCCATCATGTCCACCGACAGCTTGCAGGCCCAGTACTTGGCGCCCATGTCGTGAAGCAGTGTCATGAACTCGGGAACCTCGGGCAGGTCGAGCGCAGCGATCTTGTCCTTCATCATCTTCGTGGCCATTGCGGTCATGCCCGGCAGGCCGCCCAGCCCCTGCGGCATCGACATCCCGCTCTTGCCGGGATGCATGGCCGTGTTGCCCAGGAAGGTGAACTTGAGGTGCTCCTGGGTCTTCTTGTTGATCATGTCCATGCCCCAGAAGGTGAAGAAGATGTGAGTCTCGATACCTTCGCCGAGGGCGCCGTTGGCCATCACCAGGGCGGGATAGGCCATGTCGAGGTTGCCCTTCGAGCACACGAAGCAGATCTTGCGTTCACCCGAATCCTCGTCACCAAAGGACGGAACGGGTGCCGATGCGGTTGTTGTCATCTGTATCTCCTATTCGACCGACGACTCGGGATTCACACGCAGCCGACGGGCTTCGGGACGCCAGCGATGTAGGCCATCTTCTTGGCGGGTTTCTTGGGGAAGAGCGTGAACAGTTCCTTGGTGGGGATTCCCGCCACGTTGGTGACCCGCCGCAGCGTTGGGGTCTCACCTTCGGCGAGGAAGTCCTCACGGAGGAAGCGGATGGCCTTCCAGTGGGCGTCGGTCAGCTCGATACCGATGTTGGTCGCGAGCTGAGCGGCGATCTCCTCGTTCCACTCGCCATACTCGGTCATGAAGCCTTCGTCGTCGACGTGGACGTCACGGCCTGCGATCGTTGCTACGGACATCGTCGATGTCTCCTTTCTGAGCGGGTCAGCCGACCCATATCGTTTTCTTATTGGTCCTGACCCATGGACCGGAGGACTGCGAGCATGCGCCCGAGCCCACGACGGACCTGTGGGTCTCTCATTTCCTTGAGGAGCCCGAACATCGAGGGTGGCTCCATCGGTTCTTCCTGTTCCTGAACGGTGTGGAGGGTGCGCTGGAGCATCCCCATGATCTCGGGCTGCGTCATGTCCTTCACCGTGTTGAGGATCAACACGATGTTGTCTCCGAGCGCCTCGACGTCCTCTTGCGTGAACGACGTGACGACCCGGTCGGCGATGCCCGAGGCGCCCTTGACGAACGCGAAGTAGCCCTTGCGTTCGGCTTCCTCCAGCCTCGACACGACCGCGTCGAAGGCCGGGCCGGACAACTCGCTCGCCGTTGCCGCCAGTTGCGAGATGGGTTCCACCTGGGCGAGCGCGCCCTCGAGAGCGGGGAGCGCCTCGACCAAGGCCTTTCCGAGCCTGGCGACGTCGGCCATTTCGACATCGAGGTCCTCGAGCGTCTGAGAGACACTCGCCATGGCCTGCGTGCCGATGGGCATGAGGTCGTGACTCAGATCGCTCCAACGTTCCCGTTCCTCCCGTCGGGACTGAGCATCGGCCACGAGCCACGCCACCTGTTCGGAGAGGCTGTCGAGCCGCTCCGAGACCGAGGCTTCTGACATGGTGGCGGTCATTCGGCGTCCACCTCCTTGCCGGCCATCGACATCAGCGCGGGCAGCGGCAGCTCTTTGCCGGGAAGCAGGATGTTCCAGTACATCCACTTGAACATCAGCTTGCCCCAGTGGTTCATCTCGGTCTCCTTCAGCAGGCTGAATGGACCGACTCCAGGAAGCGGGTACTTGCCCGGCAGGGGCTGCGTGTCGTAGTTGAAGTCGATCAGCATGCCCTTGCCCCGGCCCGACTCGATGAAACAGTTGGCGTGACCGTCGAACTGCTCGAGCATCGGGAGTCCGTCGACGTGACGGACGAAGTTGTCGACCCACACATCGACGGCGAAGTGTGCGACCGAGCCGGCCTTGGATGTCGGAACATCCGCTGCGTCGCCGAGAGCGAACACGTTCTCGTATTTCGTCGAAAGGAAGGTGTTCTTGTCGACCGGCACATAGTTGAGGTCGTTGCCGAGCTTCGAGCGGCCGATGTAGTCGGCGCCCATGTTGAGCGGAACCGTGACCAATAGGTCGAACGGGATCTCACGCTCGTCGAACGACACGATCGCCTTCGATTCGGTGTCGACCCGCTCGATCATGAAGTCCGTCTCCAGCTCGATCTTGCGTTCTTCGAGCATCCCACCCAGTGCCTTGGACGCCACCGGCTTGGTGAACGCGCCGTCGAGCGGCGTCACGTACACGAGCTCGACCTGATCGCGAATACCGCGCTCGGCGAACCATGCGTCCGCCAGGAAGGTGAACTCGAGGGGGGCCACCGGACACTTGATCGGCATCTCGGTGATGTGGATCACCAGACGTCCACCCTTGAAGCCCTCCAGCGCCCCGCGAAGGGCCTGTGCACCTTCATACGTGTAGAACTCGTGGACGGACTTGCGCCATTCTTCCTCCGCCATTCCGGGAGTCTCATCCGGCCGTGGGGTGGTGCCGGTGGCGATGACCAGCTGGTCGTAGGACAGCTCGGTGCCATCGGCTAGGAACACCTTGTTCTCTTCGGCGGCGACCCTGTCGATCTCACCCATCACGAGATTCACGCCTTCAGGGATGAATCGCTTCTTGGGCTTAACGACTTCCTCGGGCTCGTACCCGCCGAAGGGGAGGAAGAGGTACCCGGGCTGGTAGAAATGCTTCGCCTCTTGGTCGACGATCGTGATGTCCCACTCGTCGTCGGCGAGGCGGGGTCTGAGTTTGTTCACCACCATGGTGCCGGCGGTGCCGGCCCCGAGTACCACGAGCTTCTTCATGCCTTGCTCCTTTGATCGAATCTGCTCAAGAGCCCTGCCACCTTGGGGAGCGAAGCCACCACGAGGCGGCGCTGCTCAGGTGACAGGACAAAGAGGTCGTCTGCTTCTTCGCCTTCGGGGGCGATCCCCCCGGCCAGCACCATCGCCTCAGGGTGACCGTCCACGCGCACGAACGAACGAGCGCACAGGAAGTCGAACACCCCCCGCCTGAATTGGGGCCTGGGGTCATTGCTCTCGGCCATCGAGCGCCACTCCTCGGCACACATGCGCACCGACTCCGGATCGTCCTGGACGGCGGCAAAACGCGGACAGGGGTTGAGGATCGGCGTGACCGGGTGTCCTTCCAGATCGGTCATCACCATCATCACACCCAGGGCTTCCGCCGCCAGTTCGAGGAGGCGCTCCACGACTTCGGGTTCGACGCCGATCGTCGCTTCCGTCTCCTGTTCGCTCGGAAGAGCCATCAGCCGCCTGATACGGTCGGCCGGAAAGCGCCACTGTCGCCCGATCTTGACTGCGGGCAGCCGACCGTCGCTCGCCATCCGGTAGATGGTGGAACGATCGACGTCGAACAGACGCTGCACCTGATTTGCTGTGAGAAGTTCCTGCACCATTTTGTGTCTCCTGCCTGTTGTGCACACTATGCGTGTGACTGCATATGCACGAGAGGGAATAAGTCCCTAGTAGTAGGGACCACGTGGGGTCGCCTCCCATCAGGAGTGGTGGGTCGTGTTCTCAGGGGCCAATATCCTGAGACGATGCCGAGACGAGCACTCCTGCTGGTGGCCCTCACCGCCGCCTGTGGCGCTTCAGGCATGGTGCAGGTGGCCGACGCCTGGGCAGGAACCACGCCGCCGAACGCCGAGACGGCGGCCATCTACCTGACGATCACCAACGGAACCTCGACGCCGGCGCAGGTGGTTTCGGTGGCCTCCGAACGCTGTGGGGGCACCGAGATCCACGAGAGCAAGCTCGACGACCAGCAGATCATGCGGATGCGCCCGGCATCTGAGGATGCCCTCGCCATCGGTGGCGGCGAAACACTCGAGATGCGCCCGGGGGGCCTCCACGTCATGTGCATCGACGTGATCGAGGCCTTCGAGGAGGGCGACACGTTCGGCTACTCGGTCACTTTCGAGGATGGATCGTCGATCTCAGGAGAAGCGACCGTGGAGAACAGATGAGCCCGTCGGTCGACTCGACGCCGCCGTCGCCCCGGGCCCATCTCCCACCCGAGCACCCACACCAGCGCCAGCCCACCGATTTCGAGAAGATGGCGCGACTCGATGGCAACACTGCTGGACCCGTTGAGGAGATCCGCCACGGCCGTGACGACGAGAACCACAGTGAAGCTGGCGGCGAAGGGGATCACGCCGTACGCACGGTCGGGTCGGAACGCCACGAAGAGGAAGGACACACCCAATGCGGTCGCAAAACCAGCCTGATGGCGCGACAGATGGACCGCAACCTCGTTGCCGGCCGTGAGCATCTCGGGCAGGTGCCAAACGACCAGCAAGACTCCCGCCCATCCGATGGCAACACGGATCGCACGATTGCGTGAGGCGTGCAGCGGTACCGACGCCCTTTCGTGAGACCGAGTGGGCGTCGGCGCCAGCGACAGCGACGACGCTCGCGACGAGTGCAGTCGCCCCTGCCAGACCCGGCAGTCGTCACAGCCGTCGAGATGAGCCTCGAGCGCCTCCACGTCGGTTTCGGCGAGTTGGCCGTCTGCGAGCGCAGAGATCGATTCTCGGGCGTCAAGGCAGTCCATACCCTCAAAGTCGTCTCGTCTGGTGATTTGGTTCCCCGGATGGGACACTGCGCCGATGGACGAAGTGACGGTGCTGGCGTTGCGCGCGAAGGCCGGAGACCGACCCGCCCTCCAGCGCTTCTTCGCGGTCACACGGCCCGACGTCGTCCGGCTGTGTTCCTATCTCGGGCGTCCCTGCGACCCGGAAGACCTGACCCAGGAGACGTTCGAAAGAGCGCTTGGTTCGCTCCATCGGTATCGAGGGGACGGCCCCGCTCGAGGCTGGCTCCTGTCGATCGCGCGTCGGGTGTGTGTCGACGCCACACGGCGCCAAGGACGCCGGCGTCGCCTGGCCGAACGCATCCAGGGACAGGCCCCGGAGCATCACATCGACGGCAGTTGGGTCGAGGTGGCCGACCTCCTCGAGCCACTCGATCGCGATCGCCGGGAAGCGTTCATCCTCACTCAGTTCATGGGCCTGTCGTACGAAGAGACCTCGTCGGTGCTCGACATCCCGATCGGGACCGTGCGATCCCGGGTGGCACGAGCGCGAATGCAGCTGCTCGAGGGTTGCGAGATCGATCACTCCAGCGAATCCGCCTGATCATCCGTCGGGAACTCACTCGGCCGTTCGGGCGACATGTCTCGCGTGAGCATTCGCCTCGAAACAGGAGAGATGATGAGATCGAAGATCGCTCTACTGATGGTGGCCGTCTTGGCCACGGGCCTCGGCGGTTGTCTGGGGGATGATGCCGGGCCGATCGTTGTGTCGGGCGACTGGCTGAGGACGAGCCCTGCCTCGGCGGAGAACGGCGCCGCGTACATGATCATCACCAGCGACGTGGACGACGCCCTGACCGGAGCTTCCGTCGATCCCTCGGTTGCTTCCGCGGCCGAAGTCCACGAGACCATCGCCGTGGAATCGGGCGACGACGCCACCGACGACGACTCGATGGAGGGGATGGAGGCCATGACGATGCAGCAAGTGGAGTCCATCGACCTCCCTGCCGGCGAGCCTGTCGCCCTCGAGCCCGGCGGCTATCACATCATGTTGCTGGGGTTGACCGAGCCTCTCGAGTCGGGCGCCCTGGTGGAGATCACACTCTCGTTCGCCAGCGGCACCGAACTCGTCGTGCCCGTGGCAGTGCGCGACGATGCGCCCTGAAAGTCAGTCGGTCGTGCCCGGTTCAGGCTCGCCTGTTGACCGGGCGCACCACCGACACCGCCTGGTACAGCAGCGTCACGGTGGCGGCCGCGAACACCATTGCGGTCACGATCCTGTCGACCACCGGAACCGGGGTGGGGAGCAATGCACGAAGGATCCAATCGCGTCGGATAGCGGCCCACAGCATCAGCACCAGCGCAGGTGCCATCAGCGTGAACAAAGGATCCGCGGTCGGTTTCCCGAGCCGCACGAACGAAAGGACCACGGCGACCAACGGAACCAACCAGAACACCGGTGAAGGCGCAGCTTCCGTCGGCAACGACACGTACGCGGTGAACGCAACTGCGCTTGATGCGACCCCGAGAGCGGCGAGCAGGAGCGCGGTGGCTCGCCGTCGGCTCCTGCCGAACCACCATCCCCCGATCGCTCCGAGCACCACGCCACCGATCGCCCATGCGGGTGACGGCGCCATGACCCACGTCGAGACCACCGTCACGGAGGTGGGGACGCCGTCGACGATGGTCGGGATGACCGCTTCCAGAATCTGATCACCGGGACCGGCTGCGGGGCGAGCCTCGTTCATCCAGTGCGCTCGATGGTCGTGCCATGCGTAGGCACCGTCGGTCGCAACCACCCTCCACGCCGGTTCGGCGTCGGCACGCGCCTGTTCTGGCACAGCGGTTGCGCCGTACCGGTCCTCGCTGAGGTAGGTGCTCGGCGCGTTGCCGTTCACCTCGACGACACCATCCGCCCTGAACCGAAGAAAGGGCTCGCCGCGATACCCGACGACCTCGACTTCGGTGCCGGGGAGCACCTCGAACTCGATGAACGCGTCGCCACCGATCACGGCGACTTGAAGCCCGTCGGCCGGGGGCTCGACCGACACCACATCGGTCCGATAGTCCGTCGGTCCCGCCGGATCTGCGTGGGCCGGCGCCGGCGCCCCGAGCACGAGGGTCGATATCGCTCCGCACAGGAGCAACACCCGGCTCACGATCCGGTGACCACCAGTTCGATCTGGCCACTCGGATGCACCGTGCATTCACCGATGAAGGTCCCGGGAGATGTAAACCGTTGACGGAGCGTTTCACCGGCTCCGACGAAGAACGGTCCCACCAGGTGGCCGCGATCGTCCTCGTTCACGATCTCGATCACCTCTCCCACCGACACCGTCAGTTCGGCGGGCAGGATCTCCAGCGGTTCCCCGGCATCCAATGCCTCGCCCGCCCCGACCGGAATCGTGAAGAGGTAGTCGGCCGGGCCCGAGCCGACACCGTCGGCGAACAGCGAGTCGGGCCCGCCACAGGCCGTGACGAGCACGAGCAGAAGGGCGGTCGCCACGAGTCTCATGCGGACCTCAGCAGCAGCTCGAGGTCACCGACGAGATCGGCGATGGCTGTCCCGAAGGGCCATGTGACGAGGAGCCGTCCCTGGTCGTCGACGGCATAGAGCGATCCAGTGTGAGTGACCTCGATGTCCCCATCCTCCCCAACCGTCACGCCATACGTGACTCCGAACCCATCGGCCGCTGCGCGAAGATCCGCGTCCTCTGCCGTCCTGAGGGCGTGCGCGTCGGGGATGAACGACTGCACGTAGCGGGTCACGACGTCATCGGTGTCACGGTTCGGGTCGACCGTCGCCATCGCGACGTCGATCCTGTTGGCATCGTCGCCGAGCCGGGACAGCGCAGTGCGGGTGTCGGCGAACGTGGTGGGACACACGTCGGGACAGGCGGTGTAGCCGAAGTAGACGAGGAGAAGCCCGCCTTCTTCGGCTCGAAACACGAACCGATCGCCACCCCGGCTGACGTCGGGGAGCCCGATCTCGCCGACCACCGGCGTCGGTTCTCTGACGAAGCCAGAGAGTTCACGCTGCGCGCATCCCCCCAGGAGCAAGCCCACCACGGCGACGAGGCTCCAGACTCTCAAGGCGCCAACTCCGAGATGTAGGAGATCACCGCATCGATCTGCTGATCGGACAGGGCGTTCGTCGGCATCTTGGTCGTGTAGCCGGCGACGATCTCGGCTGCAGGCTGGCTGATCGCGCGCCGAAGGTACGAGTCGTCTGCGACCACCAGGGAACCGTTCTCGAGCTCGACCTCGCTCCCGGCCAATCCCGTCCAAGCGGGTCCCACTCCACCCTCACCGTTGGATCCATGACAGGCGGCGCAACCGTTCGCACGCGCTATCTCACGCCCTTCGGCGGCGGCGGGAGAGAGGTCAGGGTCCCCCGACCCGCACGCGCTCAACACCAACAGGCTCACCGCGACCAGCACTCTCCGAATACTCATACACATCATGTCGACGCAAGCATTGCCGGAGTTCCCGCAGCGATCCAAGTCCACGCCCGCCGAGCCCGGTGAGGTCCGGGTTCATCGAGAGCGATCTGACGGGGAGACGACGCGGCCTTCGAGAAGGACCGTGCGGGCGCTCTCGTCCCACAACACCGAAACGTCATCGAATGGATTCCGGTCGAACATGACGAGGTCCGCCGGACAGCCCTCTCCGATCCGTCCGAGGTCGGGACGCTGAATGATTTCGGCGTTGATCGAGGTCGCCGACCTGAGCATCTCCAACGGGGGATCGACCTCCGAACGGATTCTGAACTCCAGAAGCTGATCGTCCTCCAGTTCACCCATGAGATCGGTACCGAACCCGACCGAGATCGCATGGGACCGTGCGACTTCGAGTGACTCGAGGCCCGCGTCCAGCACCTCGGCGTTCTTCCGCCGTCCGATTGTCGACAGTCCGACCTCGTCGGCCCGACGCCGCATCGCGTCGTAGGCCACGAGCGTGGGGACGAGGAATGCACCAGACGCAACCATGGCGGCGGCGGACGCATCATCGAGAAGGTTGCCGTGTTCTATGGTGCGCACACCATTGCTCACCGAGTGGACGATTGCCTCCGATGAGTAGGCGTGCGCTGCGACATAGCTGCCTCGTCGGCCGGCCTCCTCGACCGCAGCCCGAATCTCCTCTCCGGAATACTGCGGTACACGGATGGGATCGGTGGGAGACACCACACCTCCCGATGTCATGATCTTGATGGCGTGCGCTCCGGTACGGAAACGCTCACGCACGGCCCGACGAACGGCGTCTACGCCATCGACGACCTCCCCGATCACCGAACAACAGACGTCGATGGCGCGGTCGGCCGGACGGGGATCGGCATGGCCACCGGTTTGAGAGAGGGCCTTGCCGGTGAAGAGGTATCGCGGTCCGTCGACGTACCCGGCCTCGATCGCCGCCTGCAGCCCGATGTCCCCGCCCGCGACGTCGCGGATCGTCGTGAAACCTCGACTGAGCGACGCTTCCAGGCGGCGGGCCCCGACCAGGGCCACGTAGCTGAGAGGCGTGGCCTCGAGGTCGAGGAGGTCGAGCCCTATGCCGTATGCGTGGCAGTGAGCGTCTATCAACCCGGGAGTGACCACCGACCCGGCGGCTTCGATCACCCGGGCGTCGACCGGCCGGGAGCCGCCGATCTGGGAGACCACACCGTCGACGAGATGGAGGTCGGTTTCGAAGAGGTCCTCGGATTCGCCGTCGAACACCAGCGCGTCGACGATCGAGACTCTCATCGAGCATCACCCAAAGCTGAGTCCCTGGGCGAGCGGGAGATCGTCTCCCCAGTTGATGGTGGTCGTCTGACGGCGCATGTACGCCTTCCAGGCGTCCGAGCCGGCCTCACGGCCACCACCCGTCTCCTTCTCGCCTCCGAAGGCTCCACCGATCTCGGCACCCGAGGTTCCGATGTTGACGTTGGCGATCCCGCAGTCCGAGCCGAGATGCGACAGGAACCGTTCGGCGCTGCGGAGCGAATCGGTGAAGATGGCCGACGAGAGTCCCTGTTTGACGCCGTTCTGCACGGCGATCGCTTCGTCGAGGCTCCCGACACGAATCACCCACAGGATCGGAGCAAAGGTCTCTTCCTGGATGATGGCAGCGTCCTTGCCGATCTCGACGATGGTCGGTTCGACGAAGTTGCCGGCTCGATCGAGCACGTTGCCTCCGGTGAGCACGACGCCGCCCTGATCCGAGGCCGCACGCAACGCCGCCTCGTACGCATCGATGGCGCGGTGATGAACCAGTGGACCCATCAGGGTTGCGCCATCCATCGGATCGCCGACCGGAACCGACTGGTAGGCCTTGACGAGACGTTCCGTCAGCTCGTCGGCGATGGACTCGTGCACGATCAGCCGACGCAAGGAAGTACACCGCTGCCCGGCGGTCCCCACCGCGGCGAAGAGCACGGCACGGGCGGCGAGCTCGATGTCGGCGTCCTCCATGACGCTGATCGCGTTGTTGCCGCCAAGCTCGAGGATGCTCCGTCCGAGACGGCCGGCCACCGCCGGTCCCACCTCTTTGCCCATCCGGATGGACCCGGTAGCCGAAATGAGCGGGAGTCGTTCGTCGCCGACCATCAGCTCCCCGACGTCGCGAGCTCCCACCGCGAGATTGAACACGCCCTCAAAGCCCGAACCCTCCATCACCGACGCCGCGATCCGGGTGACGGCGATGGCGGTGAGGGGCGTGAGCTCCGAAGGCTTCCAGACACAGGTGTCACCACAAACGGCGGCGATCGTGGAGTTCCAGCTCCATACGGCGACGGGGAAGTTGAACGCCGAGATGATGCCGACGGGACCGAGAGGATGCCACTGCTCGTACATCCTGTGCTGCGGGCGCTCGCTGGCCATCGTCAGGCCGTACAACTGCCGCGACAGGCCTACTGCGAAGTCACAGATGTCGATCATCTCCTGGACCTCGCCGATTCCCTCGGCATGGATCTTCCCCATCTCCAAGGTCACGAGGGCGCCGAGCTCGTCACGCTTTTCTCGCAGGGCGTTGCCGAGCAGACGCACATACTCGCCCCGCTTGGGTGCCGGCAGCATCCGCCACCGCTCGAAGGTCTCGGTCGCCGACCGAGCGATCTGGTCGTATTGCTCCGCGGTGGCCTGCGCGACCGTGGCGATGATCTCGCCGGTCGCCGGGTTCTCGACCTCTATCACCGGTCCGATCGCGTCGAGCCACTCACCGGCGTACGCACCAGGGTTGTGGTCGGTCAGACCCAACGCAGCGAATACTTGATCACGGGTCACGGTGTCCTCCAACGGGTTCGGGGGCGCCAGTGGGCGCACACATCCGATTGTACGTGCGTCGACGGCCGACCACATGGGCCTCCATCGGATCAGAAAATGGTGTCGAGACGCTCGAGGTGCTCCGCCTCGAGGACATCGAGCACATCGAGCGCCTCCATGTTCTCCGCGACCTGCGAGACCCGGCTCGCACCTGTGATCACCGTCGACACGTTGGGGTTCGAGGCACACCATGCCAGCGCCAGTTGCGCCGGCGTGCAGTCGAGCTCATTCGCGAGTTCCACGAACTGCCTCACCTTCCGCCTCGTCTTCTCACTCGAGGCGACCTCTTCGAGCCAGCTCTCGACCTTGGCGCGAGAGTCTTCGGGAACGCCATCGAGGTACTTGCCCGTCAGGATTCCAGAAGCAAGAGGGCTCCAGATCGTGGTGCCGAGCCCGATGTCCTCGTAGAGCCGCGCGTATTCCTTCTCGACCCGACGGCGATGCAGCAGGTTGTATTGGGGTTGCTCCATCTGGGGCTTGCGGAGATGGTGCCGTTCGGCGATCTCGTAGGCCGCTCTGATCTCGTCTGCCGACCACTCCGATGTGCCCCAGTAGAGCGCCCTGCCCGAGGCGACGATGTCGGACATCGCCCACACCGTCTCCTCGATCGGGGTGTCCGGATCGGGTCGATGGCAGAAGACCAGGTCGACGTGATCGAGCCGGAGTCGCTCCAGCGATCGATCCACCGATTCCATGAGGTACTTCCGGTTGAGCGTGTTGCGGAAGTTGACGTCGTCCTCGATGCCCCAGAAGAATTTCGTGGACACGAGGTACGAATGCCGGGGCCAGCCCAACTCCTCGAGGGCCGCTCCCATGATCCGTTCCGATGCGCCGGCCGCATACACCTCTGCGTTGTCGAAGAAGTTGACGCCGGCGTCGCGGGCAGCGGACATGCACTCCATCGAGGCGTCGAGGTCCATCTGGTTGCTGAAGGTGACCCAGGACCCGAAGGAGAGAACGCTCACCCTGACGCCGGCATCACCGAGCCGGCGGTATTCCATGTCTGCCATTACATCCTTTCGACGGCCATTTCGGAATCCATGGCGGTCGGACTCCAAACGAGGGGCCGCTTCTGTGGGCGGTGGTCCGCCAAAACGGCGGACCATAACCCTGGGTTCGGTGTCAGCGGGCGGCGATGGATTCGATCTCGACCAGGAACTGGGGGGCGGGGAGGGCTCCGGCCTGGATGGTCGAACGCGCCGGGGGGTCGGCCGTGAAGTAGGAGCCATATTCGGCGTTCACGGCTGCGAAGTCGGCAATGTCCTTCAGGAAGATGGTGGTCTTCACGAGGTCGTCGTACCCGAGACCCACGTCACCGAGGATGCGGCCGATGTTGTCCATCACGAGACGAGCCTGATTCACCACGTCGTCCGGAGTGGGACCACCGGCGGGATCGATGGCCACCTGGCCCGAGATGAACACGAATCCGTTCGCCTCGACGGCTACCGAGTAGGGCGCCAGCGGTGCGGGCGCGCTCGAAAGGGTGGGCACGGTCTTGGGCACGACTTCTCCTCGTAGATCGACACTCGAGGGTAGCTCTCAGGACGGGAAAGCCCGAAGACGCGCGCCAATCGGCGTGCCGTCAGGAGAAGCTGTTGCCGCAGCCGCAGGAGCGGGTGACGTTGGGGTTGTCGATGGCGAACCCCGCTCCCATGAGCCCGTCCTTGTAGTCCAGCGTCGAGCCCTGCAGGTGCCCGACCGACTGCGGATCGACGACGACACGCACACCCTCGCCGAACTCCTCGACGATGTCACCCGGCTCGACCTCGGAGTCGAAGAACATCTCATACGAGAATCCCGAACATCCGCCCGGTCGTACGGCCATCCTCAGAGCCAAGTTCTCGTCGCCCTCGGATTCGATCAACTCGCGTACCTTCAGCACTGCGGTATCGGTGAGCGTGACGGCCTTCTGCGGCTTGTTCGACTTGATCGAGAGAATTTGTGTCATGTTGCCGTGATCCTCGCTGGTCCTTGCGTGGTGTATCGAGAATTGTAACGCCGCAGATGCCCTAGACAATTCCCACTACCGGCGTAGTGGAAATTACCCTCATGCACATGCCCACCGTCGATCAGGTCTACGAAGCACTCAGGAGAGTCGTCGATCCGGAGCTCGGCGGCAACATCGTCGAGCTGGGGATGGTCACCGACGTATCGGTCGCCGAGGGTGTGGTGGACGTCGGCGTCGCCCTCACGATCGCCGAATGTCCGATGCGCGGCCAGATCGAAGGTGACACTGCTCGCAAGGTTCGTTCGCTCCCGGGCGTCACCGATGTTCGGGTCAGGACGACTGCGATGACCAAGTCCCAACGTGCGGAGCTGATGACCGTCGCTCGCCGCCGCGCTCGCGACAATGCCCAGCCGACCAGAGTCCACCCCGCGACGAGAGTCATCGCCGTGAGCTCGGGCAAGGGAGGCGTCGGCAAGTCCTCCGTGAGCGTCAACCTCGCCCTTGCCCTGTCACAACTGGGTTTCGATGTGGGCCTCCTCGATGCAGACATCTGGGGCTTCTCGATCCCGCGGATGCTTGGAGTCGAGGATCGACTCCAAGCCGACGACGACACCAAGTTGATCGTGCCGGCCAAGACGCAGGGTATCGAGATGGTTTCCACCGGCCTCATCATCGAGTCCGAGGAGACGGCTTTGATGTGGCGCGGGCTCATGCTCTCGAAAGCTCTCGAGCAGTTCCTGTCTCAGGTGGATTGGGGGCAACTCGGGTATCTGGTGATCGACATGCCTCCAGGCACCGGTGACATCCAGATGGCGCTGTCCCGGCTGCTGCCGCAGGCGGAGATGGTCGTTGTCACAACTCCTCAGAAGGCGGCGCAGAAGGTGGCCGTCCGGGTTGCGGACATGGCCCGTCGGTCGTTCATGCCGCTGGTCGGCGTCATCGAGAACATGGCGGGATTCACCTGCGACCACGGCGAGACCTATGCCCTGTTCGGAGAGGGTGGAGGCGCCGAACTGGCCTCAGATCTCGACATTCCACTCATCGGCTCGATCCCTCTCGACGCCGCCGTGGTGCGAGGCGGGGACACGGGTGCGCCGGTGACCACGGCCGCGCCCGACAACCCCGCCGCCAAGGCGTTCTTGGCCGCCGCTGCTCGCATCGTCGAACTCGTTCCTCCAGCAGAGGACGAGACCTGCACCGGTCGGATCGCCAAGCTGGTCGAGGCGCTCGAAACCATGGAGCTCCCTGCGTGATCGACGATCAGGCGACGACTTCGTCCGCCACAGACCGCGCCGTCACCTCGAAGGTCCCGTCGGCCGTGCGGATCCGAACACGTCGCGGCGCACGTTCCGATCCCTCGAACGCGACCGAACGGGGATCTTCGAGCAGGACGCGAACACTGGCGTCGTGATTACCGAGCACGATCTCGATGAGGTGGTCGAATGGATCGAAATCGGCGGAGCAAAGCCTCCACCCCTCATCGGTGGGGGGTTTCAGCTCGCTGTGGCTCACCCTGACGTCGCCGTCGATGTCCAGGGCATCGAGGAACTCGATCCAGTCGTGTCTGGGGACCGGTTGCATTCCTGCCTCCGAAGACAGCATGCACGCTCGATGGGTCGAGCGACAAGGTCCAAGGGACCCGTCTCTTGGACGACATGACCCTTTTTGGTCGGAGTGGGGTGGAGTTCGACCCTCAACCCCACCTCTGGTCGAGTGTCGGTCAAGCGGTCTTCGGAGGCAGCTTGAAGAGCTCGACGCCGACCGGCTCCTTGCGCTGGTCCCGCAGTACGAGGCTTCCGACGATCTTGTCTGCCAGCGTCTGACGCAGCGGATCCCAGAGCGGGAACAGATACCCGATGTAGCAGATGATCCCATCGATGGCGTGAGCGATCTGGCGGACGATTCCCATCCCGCCACCGAGGACCTGACCGTCCACCTGTTTCACCACCTTGAGGCCGGTCAAGCGCTTGCCAGGGGTTCCCCCCTCCTCGCCTTGGACGTAGAAGAGATAGAGCAGGCCTGCTGCAATTCCGACGTAACCCACCAGTCCCACCAGGGCGGCCAACGTGTCGCTGACGACACGGAACACGGCGGCGACGATGAAGATGGCGATGTAGGCGACGGCGATGATCGCCGCGTCGATGAGCCATGCCACCGCTCGATCGCCGAACGAGGCCAACGGACCCCACTGCGACGTCCCCGGTGCTGCCGGCTGAATTGGCTCTGCCACTGTCTGCTCCCATCTATGCGACATCGTCATTCAAACCGCACGACGCCGATCGGGAAGGGTTTGGGACAAGATATTTCCGGGTCGAAACCAATCCGAGAGAAGTGACTAGTCAGTTCGGGTCAATCCAGAAGCGACTGGCTTTTCACCGCATCGATGGTGGATGATGTGGGAGAACGTGCTCGGGTAGAGGGGAGCGGATCGAACTCGATCCGGGCGGACGGCAGACGGCATCGGCCGTCGAGCGGTGAGAGGCGAGGAGCGAGGGCTCCGGACCTCACCAACGGGCTGGGAGGCCTGAAGGGTGGAACCGCACGACGGCCGCCGGATGTCCGGCCGCCACAACTGAACCGAAGACTTCGGGGTGCCGGACATTCCCCCTTACGGACCCCGGATTGCACGAGGGCCTGGACTTTCCCCCGCAGGCCCTCGTGCCGCGTCCGGACGTCGTCCGGGGCCACAACGGTGCCCTTGCAGCATCTGCCGTCGGCCGTTCGCCGTCGACCTCACGAGCCGCAACCCCGGCGCCACCCCCACGGGCCGCGACCCCGCCCTGACAGCCGGCGACCGCTCGCCGACTCACCCGGTTGCCGACACCTCGGAGGTCCACTCGCTACCACTGAGCTCCACCAGATGCTCGTGATGGAGCTTGCGCAGGTGGGCGGCAACCGACCGAGCCGCCAGCGCGTGCAGGGACTCATCGACGTCGGCGTACACCAGCTCCACCACGGCGCCGATCGTGTGCATACCCGACCGGACCGCCGCCAGGATCTCTTGTTCCCGCCGGCGCCGATGGGCGAGGTACCACGAGATCACCTCGGATGGGTCATCCATCTCGGGGCCATGGCCCGGGTACAGCCGCCGCAGCTGGAGATGTTGGAGGCGTTCCAGGGATTCCATGTAGGGGCCGACTTCGTCGACCATCACCGACGACCCACCCATGATGTGATCACCGGTGAACAACACCTCTCCGCAGCGAAGACACAGATGGTCGTCGGCGTGTCCCGGAGTGTGGACGGCGACCAGGTCGAGGTTGCCGGCCGGAGCCACCGAGCCGTCGGCGAGGCGGACATCGGGTGTGAAGTCCGGTCCCACGTCATATCCCATGGCCACCACGCCGAGGTCGCGAGCAAGTGGATTGGCCAGCGGGGCATGGTCGGGATGCGTGTGGGTGACGACCACGGCGGTCACCAGACGTTCCCCGATGGCCGCCACGATCGCCTGCTCGTGGTGAACGTCGACCGGCCCCGGATCGATGACCGCCAGGCCGCCCTCGTCACCGACGAGGTACGTGTTGGTCCCCGGCCCCGTGAAGGGCCCGGGGTTCGGCGCAAGGATCCGCTCCACGATCACGGCAGGCGTTCCTCGTCGGGGATGCCGAGGTCCATGATCTCGAAAGGCCCCGACAAGCCGGACAACTGGCGAATCGGATGAGGCGGGATGGTCAGCGGGTCCTCGGCCTCGGCCAGGATCTCGACGTGCCACACAGTGGGGAAGATCATGGCCCACTCCTCGGACCTGACCCTTCTGAGTACCTCGGACGGCTCGACCCACGCCATGTCGACGAGCTCGTCGGTGTGGAGCGTGCCCTCAACGTCGGGATCGACCGTTGCCACGTAGAAGCGCGCATCGAAACGGCGCGGCACCCCGATCGGTGTGATCCACGACGACAGGTACCGGAGCCTCGATGGATCGAACCGGGCGCCTGCCCGGTCGAGAGCCTGCAGCACATCGCCTCCAGGCGGGCAGGTCGGATGCGCGTCGGGCGGGTCCGTGAGAAATATCCCCACCTCCTCGGCGGTCTCTCTCAGCCCGGCAGCCCTCCAGCGGTCATCGAACCCGATTCGCTCGACGGATATGTCGACGTCCTCGACCGCACCGCCCGGGAATGCCCAGATCCCTCCGAAGACGCCACGAGCAGGCCTCTCGACCATGAGCATCTCCCATGAGAGCCGGCGCCGGAGGAGGATGACCGACGAGGCAGGGCTGGCTGGGACCGTCACCCGAGTCACGATACCCAGCACGCGACCGAGCACCGCCCGTGTCCGCCCCCGGTAGGCTCAACCGCCATGGCTTCGCTCCGCGATCTCCCTTCGGTCAACCAGGTTGCGGCCTCGCTGCCGGCGGGACTTCCGGGTCCGGTGGCACGTGACATCGCCCGGTCGGCGATCGACCAGGCACGGCGGGCGATCGCCGCCGGCGAAGCGGTACGCGCCGACGAACTCGCCACCACCACCGCAGCGGCTCTGTTGGAACGGCGACCCCGGACGGTCATCAATGCGACGGGCGTGCTGCTCCACACCAACCTCGGTCGGGCACCGCTCGACCCTGCGGCCGCGGAGCTCGCCCACGCGATCGCCGTCGGCTACTCGAACCTCGAGATGCGGCTCGACAGCGGGAAACGCGGCGGCCGTGGAACCCATGCCCTGGAGCTGGCGCGGGTTCTCACCGGCGCCGAGGCCGCGCTGGTCGTGAACAACAACGCAGGGGCGCTCTTCCTCGCGCTTGCCGCCCTCGCCACCAATCGCGAGGTTCCGGTGTCCCGAGGCGAGCTGATAGAGATCGGCGGCTCGTATCGACTCCCCGAACTGATGTCGGCCTCCGGAGCGAGGGCGGTCGAGGTGGGAACGACCAACCGCACCCGGCTCGGTGACTACCGGGCTGCATGCGGAGCCGACACCGGAATGCTCCTCAAGGTGCATCCATCGAACTACCGCGTCGAAGGGTTCACCGAGGAAGCCGGCATCGGTGAGCTGGCGGCTCTCGGCCGAGAGTTGGATCTCCCGCTGGTGTTCGACGCAGGAAGCGGGCTCCTCGACGCTCGAACGCCGTGGATAACCGGCCCCCCGCCGTCGTGGCTCCGCGACGAACCAGGCATCACGCAATCGATCGAAGCGGGGGCATCGCTCGTCATGTTCTCCGGTGACAAGCTGCTCGGCGGTCCGCAGGCGGGCATCGTCGTCGGCGCTGCCGATCTGGTGGAGCGACTGCGGCGACACCCGGTTGCCCGCGCCATGCGGATCGACGGGTCGAGCCTCGCCGCTCTCGATGTCACCCTCGAGCGTTACGCGTCCGGGACGGCTGCCACGCTTCCCTTCTGGGCCATGGCACTGGCACCGTTCGACGAGCTCCAGGTCCGGTGTGAAGCGGTCGTGTCCCAGTCCGGAGTGTCTTCGGCCCACATCGAAACCAGGGCCTCGACGGTCGGTGCGGGCAGTGTCCCCGGCTCCGAGGTGCCCAGCCCCGTCGTGGTCGTGGACGGCGCAGTGGATAGGCGATACCTCGCCCTGCTTTGCGGTGATCCCGCGGTGGTCGCCCGGCGCGAAGAAGGCGTGCTGGTCGTCGACCTCCGTGCAGTGCCGTCACGCCGTGACAGTGAGGTCGCCGAAGCCCTCGGGGCGGCATGCCTGTAGTAGGAACGGCCGGGCACGTGGACCATGGCAAGTCGACGCTCGTTCGCGCCCTCACCGGCCGCGACCCGGACCGATGGGACGAGGAGAAGTCTCGAGGCCTCACCATCGATCTTGGCTTCGCCTGGGCCACGCTCGGCCACCACGAGGTGTCGTTCGTCGATGTTCCGGGCCACGAGCACTTCATCAAGAACATGCTCGCCGGGATCGAGGCGATCGATGTTGCGATGCTCGTGGTGGCAGCCGACGAAGGCTGGATGCCTCAGTCCGAAGAGCACCTTGCGGTCCTCGACCTGCTCGACACGGATCGGGCGGTCGTTGCGCTCACCAAGATCGATCGCGTCGACGACGAGCTGATGGAGTTGGCGCAGCTCGAGATCGCTGAACAGCTCGAGGGTACCTCGCTCCAAGGTGCCGCCATCGTGCCCGTGTCGGCTCAGACGGATACAGGTCTCGATGATCTCCGGACCACACTGGAAGGTCTCCTCGATACGGTTCCGGCCGTGACTGGGGACCGACCGCGGCTCTGGGTCGATCGTTCGTTCTCGATCGCAGGCGCGGGAACGGTGGTGACCGGCACGCTGCTCGATGGATCGCTCGCCATCGGTGAGCACGTCACCATCTGGCCCGGGGAGCGCTCGGGCCGTATTCGGTCCATCCAGTCCCACGAACAGGAGGTGGCAGCATCCGGTCCGCGCCGTCGGGTTGCCCTCAACCTCTCGGGTGTCGAGCGCGGTGACATCGCCCGCGGGGCGATGATCGGTCGACCCGGACAGTGGCGCACCACGGATCGGATCTCGGTGTGGGCTCGACCCGCCCGGTACGTCGACGCCATCACGGATCGCGGGGCATACCACTTGCACATCGGCTCGGGTTCGTGGCCGGTCCGGATCCGAATGCTCGCGGACGACCACGCAGTCGTCGAGCTACCCGAGCCGCTACCGCTGGCGATGGGCGACCGCTTCGTGTTGCGGGAGACCGGTCGACGACTCGTCGTCGCCGGCGGTCGAATCGTCGACCCATCACCTCCACGGCGTGGACGCGAAATGGTGCGGCATTTCGAGGCCTTGAAGTCGGCACTCGGGGGACGGGCAGACGATCGAGCAGCCGCCCTGCTCGCTGCCCGCGGGATCTCGCCCGTCTCGCACATCGCAACCGACTCGGGAGGCGGAACTCCGACCAACGGTCGGGAGGTCGCAGGCAACTTCGTCACAGCCGGACACATCGAGTCGGTGGCGGAAGCTGCCATCGGAATCGTCGACGCATTTCATCGCGACAACCCTCTGAGACCGGGGATCCCATCGGCATCGCTGGCCACGACCCTCGACGCCCCAGTCGACTTGGTGGCGGCGGCGGTAGCCGCCACCACCGACCTGACGACCGACGGAACGACGGTTCGCAACGTCGGGTTCACTGTGACACGCGCCGACCGTGACGCCGACTGGGCAGCGGCTCGCAGCCTTCTCGAACAGGCGGGACCGGCCGTGCCCAGGGTCGCGGAGCTGGGGATCGACCGGGAGCTGCTCCACGCTCTGATTCGGGATGGCGAACTGGTCAAGATCAGCGACGAGTTCGTCTTCCTGCCGAGCCATGTCGAGCAGATCGTCGGCCAGCTCACCGGTATGGCAGACGGGTTCACGGTGTCGGAGTTCAAGGACCGTACGGGGCTCTCGCGCAAGTACGCGGTCCCGTTTCTCGAGTGGGCCGACCGAACCGGTGTCACCATACGGATGGGTGACACGCGCCGGCTCCGCTGAGCCCTTCGACTACCGCTTTCCGTGTGTTCGGCAGTACGGTCGTCGTGGAGGAGGAGAGACATGCCCGTCACCGACATCGCCGACCTTTCACTTCCCGACAGCACCGGCTCGCCACACCGACTCGGCGACCTGTGGGCCGACGCCCCCCACGTGCTGTTGTTCCTGCGTCACTTCGGCTGACTGACTTGCCGTGAGCGAGCCGGTCAGGTTCGCGACAGACACCAGGAGCTCATGGACGCCGGAGCCGGCGTGACGGCGATCGGCACGGGCGGCAAGCGATACGCCGAAGCATTCATCGCCGACGAGCGAGTTCCGTTCCCTGTGCTGCTGGATGAAGATGGTGCAGCGGCCGCAGCGATCGAGGTGAAATCCGTCTCGGTGTCCAGCATGCTGCGCCCCGCCCAATACGGCGCCGCCGCCCGATCCCTTGCGAAGGGCAAGCGACAGCACAAGACGGGCAGGCGCCCCCTCCAACTCGGGGCAACCGTCGTCATGGCACCCCCGAACGAGGTCGTCTATGTCGACCGGGAAGATTACGCGGGCGACCACGCCGACCTCGACCATGTGCTCGTGGCCGTGCGGTCGGCGACCCAATGATCCACCGACCGCACGACTGCTTTCACGGGAGGTACACGGCCTCCATCGCAGTGACCACACCGTCCGCGGTGTGCACGTTCATCGCCACCGGCTGACCGGGGGCGATGCCATACACGGCGGGACCCTCGTAGCTGCCGTCGTAGAGGTCGGCCAACGCATCGAGGTCGACGTCGAGGGTCGCACCGGCATCATCACCTGACAACACCGCGATCGACACGCCGTCCGCCAACTCGAGTTGCTCGATGCCCGTGCCACCGTCGACGATGAAGAAGTCGTTGGGGAGGTCTTCGCCTTCTGCGATCACACCGGCCTCGACCGCCGCCTCCACGGCAGCGTCGCCGGTCAACATCTCGGCCTCGTCGAAGTCGACGACCACGTCGCCGCTCGTTCGGTCGATCGACACGAACCCGAAACGAGAAGCCTCCGCGGGTTCTGGGGTCGTGTCGATGACCGGCGGAATCGTGTCCACGACGGGGTCCGGGACCGACGTGGCGGTGGGTTGGGCGCAAGCACCGACCGCCAGAGCCAGCACTGCCACCATTGTCTTGGGATGGACGTTCATTCTTTCGCTCTCTCTCAGGTTCCGGCAATCGCGGACAGTCCCGTCCTCACTGCAAATCTCGTTCGTGGGTCGACCCGGCTTTTGACGTCGCGAAGCCTCGCCGCGGTTCCCGCCGCGAAGATGGAGCCGTCGGGGCGCTCCACGAAGTTGAGGTAGCTCCCTCCGGACCATTGCTTCATGGCGTCGACGACGGCGTCGAGGTGCGACCACGTCGCTCGGCGTTCCTCTTCGTTTCCCGCCATGCCAACTGCGTTGAGCACGTACGGGGCGTCGATGTGAGATGCGACGCCGCCGTCGAGCACGGGGCGGCCCGATGCGCCACCGAGGTGCCTGATCTCGACCGAAACGAGTGGGGTGTCCGAGGCGACTCCGGCAGCCTGGTCGAACTGGTGGCAGGCGTCGGCTCCGAACGAGCTGAGCAGGGTGTGGTGCGACATCCCCGGCGTCGGCCCCTCGGGATCGCCATGCAATCGCACGAGGTCGGCCGGCGCCATGTCGGCGAACGTGTCGAGTTCGTGTCCACCGATGTCTCGCAGGACCCCTATGGCGTGTTCGGCCTTCCGGCGATCGCCGACGGCAGCCGCGCCCAACGTCAACATCCGTCGCCCTCGGAACGGTTCGGGCACATCCGGGATTGCCGGCAGGTTGAGGAAGCGGATGATCGACGTGACGGAATCGTCGAGTTCGGCCGTCCATCGGGACCACGCCTCGAGAACGGTGTCGGCCCGGTCTGCATTCCATGCGATCGTCCCGGCGTAGACCCGGTCGATCGGGATCAGATCGAACTCGATCGACGTGATGACGCCCAGCCCGCCGCCGCCTCCACGGAGGGCCCAGAACAGATCTGGATCGCTCGCCCGGTCCACTCGACACACGGTCGCGTCCGCGATCACGATCTCGATCGATCTCACGCGGTTCGCAGCGAGGCCGTAGGCGCGGGACAGCCACCCGATCCCTCCACCCAGCGTGTACCCGACCACGCCGACGTCGGGCGACGAACCTGCAAGGCCCGCCAGCCCGAGTTGGCGGCCTTCCTCGGCAACCTCGCCCCAGAGCGCACCGGCGCCCGCCCGGCACGTGGCTCCATCGATCGACATCCGGCGCAGCCGAGTTGTTCTGATGAGCAGAGTGCCGGCCAGATCTGCGTAGCCGGTGGCGCCGTGGCCCGTTCCCTGGGTCACGACCGCAAGGTTCGCATCCTCGGCCAGCCTCACGAGCCCGACCACGTCCTCGACGCTCTCCGGGAAGGCGACCATCGCCGGACGCTGGTCCACCGCGAGGTTCCACGCCTGCCGAGCCGCGTCCCAAGCGGGGTCGCCGGGAAGCACGATCGTGCCTTCGATTCGCGTTCGGTCGGCGAGCGACCGAACGCGGGAGTCGTTGATGAGTGTCATGCGAGCACTGTGCGACAGGACGAAGGCCGTGTGAAACACCGATCGGATGTGGGTGTGACAACCAGGACTTGTCACGGCTCGTATCCTGCGCGGAGATGAACATCGAGTTGCGGCATCTACGAGCGTTCGTGGCGGTTGCCGAAGAGCTCAACTTCACTCGGGCCGCGCAGCGGCTGTTCATCGCGCAACAGGCGCTCAGCGCACAGATCCGGCAGCTCGAGGAGCGCATCGGCGCCAAGCTCTTCGACCGTGACACTCGTCGCGTCGCACTCACGCCCGCCGGTGAGGCGCTGTATCAACAGGCGACGCCCCTCCTCGCCGGCGCCGATGCCGCAGTCGAGGCTGCAAGAGCGGCGGCGGATCCGACCCTGCGAATGACCGTGGGGTTCGTCGCCGCCGTGCATCACGTGTTCTATGCGGCGGCACTCGAACGTTTCACCGCAGAACATCCAGAAGTCGAAATGCTCATTCGGTTCGGAGACACAACGGATCCGACAGGAGGACTCCGCACGTCCGAAGCCGACGTTGCTTTTGTGTACGGGCCGTTCGATCACACCGGACTGGTTGTGGCAACCGTCTTCTCGGAGCCCCTGGGGATTGTCATGGCGGCCGATCACCCTCTCGCCGAGCTCGATCCGCTTCCGATCGATCGGGCATTGGTCGAGCCAACCTTCGATTTCGCCACCGAAGACCGGGCCTGGCACGACTACTGGATGGCCACCGCCCTGCGCGAAGGTCGCCCGCCGAGAATCGTCGCCCAGTTCCGAACGTTGGACGCACTCGTGGAGGCCATCCGCATGAAGCTCGGAGTCCACACGGGCACCCGCTCACTGGCCGAGCTCGGCGGGCAAGACCTGGTGTGGAAGGAGATGCCCCAGCTCGAGCGACTCGAGCACTACATCGCGCACCGGGCCGGAGAGAGCCGCCGGCACGTGCTCGACTTCGTCGACACGGTGATCGAGATCTTCGACGAACGCAAAGACGTTGGTTGAACTCGCTCTCAGCGGTGGGCCGGCCGCTCAATGACCTCGTCCCACAGGAGCGGTGCATCGGGTCGAGGGTGGGGATGGGCGCCGACGCCGAAAGCTCGGTGGGCGAGGATCACAGCCCCGAAGGCGCTCGCGGACCTGTCGAGATCTCGAGAGATCGGTCGGATTGCGACGATGGGCGGCATCTGTTGGCCGAGAAAGCCCGCAGAGCCTGTAGCTTTGTCTGAACGTATGTCGAACAGCGACGCCTATCTCGATGCAATTGCCGACGCATCCCCCTATCCGTACTGGACCGAAGACGTCGACGCGCCGGAATCCAATCCGACACTCGTCCGGACGGCGTCGACGGACCTGTGCGTCATCGGCGGCGGGTACACGGGGCTCTGGACGGCGGTGCTCGCAAAGGAACGGGATCCGTCCCGCGATGTGGTCTTGATCGACGCCCGCGAGGTCGGATCGGCGGCGAGCGGGCGCAACGGCGGCTTCATTGAGGCCAGCCTCACGCACGGAATCGCCAACGGTCAGCAGCGGTTCCCTGACGAGCTCGCCGAGCTCGAACGTCTCGGGTTGGAGAACCTCGACGAGATCGAAGCAGCGATCCGCCGCTACGACATCGACTGCGACTACGAACGGACCGGCGTCATCGACGTCGCCACCACGGACCATTCCGAGTCCTACTACGACGAGCTTCGAGAAGACCACGCACAGCTCCGGCACCTCGGGCAACCCGTAGAACTGCTCGATCGAGCGGCCATGCAGGCCCAAGTTCACTCACCGACATACACCGGTGGCCTGTGGAGGAAAGATCGTGCCGCCCTCGTCGATCCTGCACGGCTCGTCTGGGGTTTGAAGGCGGCAGCCGAGTCCCTCGGCGTGACGATCTACGAAGACACAAAGGCGACCGGGATCGAACGCGACGGCGTCGGCGTGATGGTCACCACTCCACTCGGGAAGATTCGGGCAGGCAGGGTTGCGCTCGCCACCAACGCCTTCCCACCGCTGCTCCGCAGAATCGGCCACTATCTGGCGCCCGTGTACGACTACTGCATGGTGACCGAACCTCTCGACGACGCACAGCTCGCCTCGATCGGTTGGAACGGGCGACAGGGGCTGTCGGACATCGGGAACCAGTTCCACTACTACCGACTCACGGCAGACAACCGCATACTGTGGGGCGGCTACGACGCCATCTACTACTGGCGTGGCAAGGTCAACCCCGATCTCGAATCTCGCCCGGAGACCTGGGCGGTGCTGTCGCAACACTTCTTCGAGACCTTCCCCCAGCTCGCGGGCATGAAGTTCTCGCACGCATGGGGTGGGGTCATCGACACGAGCACACGTTTCTGTGTCTTCTGGGGAACGGCGATGCAAGGCCGAGTCGGCTACGCCCTCGGCTACACGGGCCTCGGAGTGGGCGCATCTCGGTTCGGCGCAGAAGTGATGCTCGATCTGCTGGATGGCCGTAGGTCGGCAGCGACCGAGCTCGAGTTCGTCAAGCAGAAGCCGCTCCCGTTCCCGCCCGAGCCATTCCGGTTCGTCGGCATCCAGGCGACTCGCTGGTCCCTCGATCACGAGGACCGAACCGGCAAACGAAACCTGTGGCTCCGGATGCTCGATCGAGCCGGACTCGGATTCGACAGCTGACCGCGTGAGACCCGGTCGTTCTGGCGGATCCGGCCGCCTTCGTCAGCCCCTCCGCACTGGCGGCGCCTCAGCGACCTTTGAGACGAGCGAGAATCTCTTTGCAGGTGGGACACACGGGATACTTCTTCGGATCGCGATCCGGAATCCATCGTTTCCCACACAGCGCCTCGATGGGCAGACCCTCGACAGCAGAACGAACGATGTCTCCCTTCTTCACGTAGTGGGCAAACCGCTCATGGTCGCCATCTCTGGTGACAGGATCGACATGGAGGTCGGGTTGAGCCGTCGTCACACCCGAGATTGTGCCAGCCCACCGGTGACCCGCAAACCCGTTGGCTTCGCGGGCGGTTTCCCGTCCGATGGATGCCGCACTCCGACTGCGACCATTGTTGTCGGCCAGAACATCGAAAGAGTCACCCGGGCGCGGTAGCGTCGCCTTCGTGCGAGACCGCAAGACCATCGGGATCATGGCCGTATTGCTCGCCGCCTCGATCATCCTCGTGTTCGGGGACCTCGATCCCGGTGAGCCCATCCCCGCAATCGACTGCGCCTACGACACAGGAGACCTGAGGGTCAACGTCAGCTGCTTCAGCGTGCCCGTGACCGACGGATCGCTGATGGTCACCGTTCTTCATCGGGGAGGAGAGCCGCTGACCGACGCACCCGTGCTCGTCCTTCCATCCGAACCTGGGGTGGTCCCCTCGAGGGATCTCAGCGCCCTCTCCAGCTCTGAGCTGCTGCGGTATCGCGACCTCGTGGTCGTCGATCCGATCGCAACCGGCCAGTCGTCACCCTTGCAGACATGCGACGCGTACGCGCAGTCACCCACGATCGAAACCCTCGCCGCCTGTCATGACCAGTCTCTCGATGCAGGCATCCCGCCGGAACGAAGAACGACGCCGGCGTTCGTCGATGACCTCATCGAGGTACGCCGATCCCTCGCCCAGGGTCGTTCGTGGAGTAGATGGCATGCGCTGGGAAGGAGCCATGGAGCTCAGGTCGCACTCCGACTGGCCGTGGCAGACGGTACCGGGGTCGAGACCCTCGTGCTGGAGTCCCCCCTCCCGCTGGAGGTGCCATCCTTTCTTGCGCGGGCCATCGCCTACGAGCCTGCCCTGACGGCACTGTCGACCGCATGCGGTGAGGACAGGGGTTGCGGGCGGTTCGAGGCACCTGCGGTCACGGCCGAGCGCATCGCGTCGCGCTTGCACGATGCTTCGGAGGCGATCGACATTCCCGCCATCGGGTCCCTTCCCGCGATCAAGACCACCGTCGCCTCCACCGACTTTCGTCGTGCTTTGTCCCAAGCGCTGGATCTCGAGTCGATGCCCGAGGTTCTCCCATGGCTGCTCGAGCACATCGATGACGCAGCGAGCGAGTTCGGTCTGGCCGAGAAGGGACGCATCGGGCTCGCCGGGCTCGATACGGCCACGCGGCATCCTGACACCGTGGACCAACTGACGTGGTGGTCCGACGTCTGCGCCGAACAACTCCCGATCGTCGACTCCACCAGCCTCGACGACGTCATGGCCTCGATTCCCGAGTTGGTGTCGCCACATGCACCTCGAGCAGTGTGCTCTCGATGGGTGGCCGGCGCCCGACCCGCCGACGTCGAGACCGCCGACCTCGACCTGCCGATCCTCGTCTTCGATCGGGTGATCGATCCAATGGGAACCGACACCTGGACCCATCGCGTATCGGAGTTGGGCGGACAGACCGTCGTCGTCGAAAGCACCGTCACAGAGCGCATTCCGGCCAGCACCCGATGCACGGCGGATGTGGCTGCGCAGTTCATGGAGTCCCGTCGTTCCGAGCTCGACCTCGGCTGCGCCTCCGAGCCCCTGGACTTCATGTCATGGCCGGTCCCCATCGGTGCCATTCGCGAACTCGGGACCACTGGAGAGACCGGACCAACCGTGATGGCCGTGCTCGGACTGCTCATTGCGGCCGGGTTCGCAGGGTGGGCAGCCACTGCGGCACCCGGCGCCCGATCGCGAACTGCATGGCTCGGAACCACGATCCTGTCGGTCGTGTCCTTCGTCGCCGGCTGGCTGGCGATCGCCATGAACAGCAAGCTGTCGGGATATGTCGCTCAACCATTTCCGGCGTGGTTCATCTTCGCTCTGCCGTGGTTGGTGGTCTCAGCCGTGATCGCCGCGGTCGTGACCACGATCCAGGACGTTCGCCGCCGTATGGTCGGGGGCCACTGGCCATCTCGGTACGGTCTGGTGGCACTCGGCGTCTCGGCGTCGATCCTGGGAGCTGCGCTTCTGGGCCGGGTGCCCGGACTGTGACCGGGGCTTCCGAAGCCGCCAGACGTTCGATCGACGCCCGCAGCGAAACACGCGAACACCGAACTAAACATGGGCCGATCGCGAGCCGATAAGAGGGGCAGCGGTCTGCATCGCCATCTCTGGTGGCGGGCGTGGACCACCCGCCGCTCAATCGAGGCCAGCCCGCATGAAGACACGATCCAGCCGCACTGCATTCCGCTCCGCGGGCGTGCTCATGCTGGCCGTCGGGCTCGGCGGGTGTGGTCTGCTTGCCGGCCCGAGCGAGGCTGAGACCGTGGCGCTGCTGCTCGACACCTCCTCGAGAATCCAGTCCTCGGTCGATCAACTCGTATCACTGGCGTCGAGCACGGGTCAGACGATGTCCGAGGAGTTCAGGGCAAATTCGGCTCGGGTCGAGGCGACGATCGAGGACTTCAACGAGGCCACCGATCACGTGGAGGACGATGTCCTGCTCCGCTCGGAGGCCGAGGCCTACGCCCAGGCGGCCAACCTCGTCACGGGTCTGCTCGCGGACGGCACGATCGACGTTGCCGCCGAGGTCATGCGAACCCAAGTCACCCCCAGATATCAGACCCTGCGCGAGCGGCTTCTCACCCGCCAGGCAGAGCTCGGGGGGGCGGACACCGGGAGCAACACGTGGTTGGTCGTGATCGGGATCGCCGCCGTGGCATTCGGGACATTCGTCATGGTTCAGCGACGGCGTCCGACGCTGGTCGACAAGCTGACCACGCCGGCGACGGCACCGGTGCCTGTGCCGCGGCCGACCACAAAGCTCCCGGAGGGACGGACACCCGAGCCCGAAGTCTTCACATCCCCGCTGTCGGGCGTCCATCTCCCTGAGATCGGGCACCACGAACCGCGGAATCCGGCGCCGGCGCCGACGGGTCCCGTGCGCAATCCCGAGGCGCTCCACTCGGTACGGGGCGGTCTGCGCACCGTCGAGTTGAAGGGAATCATCGACGCGGCGCTGGCGACGATCGTCGACGCCGGATGGGAGGTCGCCATCGAGTGTCCGCCCGTTCACGTCCTCGTGGATCCCCTCCGGATGCGCAGGCTCCTCTCGAACCTGCTGCTCAGCGCCACCGCCCACGGAGCGGAGCACATCGGCCTCGTAGCAGTGATCGTCGGGGACAAGGTGGAGATCAACGTGGGTCACGACGGGAGCCTGTTGAGAGGGATCAGCGAAGATGCCTCTTCCCCGCCTCCCGAAGTCGACCATCAGATCACGGTCGCAAAGCAGATGCTCGGCGGCATGCATGCCGAGGTCCGGTGGACCAACTGGAGAGGCGTGTCGCTGTACACGATCGAGCTGGTACGGGGGCCTGACGAGCCCGCCGACGACGTCGACCGCCTAGCCGCCAACGCAGACTGAGGCTGCGTCTCCCACGCGAGCTCACCGGTGAGGGCGGCCACGAGCGTCGACGCTGCGCCCGGTCAGGCGAGATCCGTGAGCACGAGAAGGACCTGGATCGCGGCAAAAGCCAGGAGATAGATTGCGACCAATGTTCCGATCGAACCGACACGGGTGACGTTGGCGACGAGCGCCGTCAGGAGGAAGGCAACCAGATGTACGCCGACGACTTGTCCGAGATCGTATGGCCCCGGCGAAACGCCATCGATCAGCCACACCACGACGACGTTCACGGCGAACCCCGCGCACGCGATGATCGCCACCCACTTCCAGGGTGATATCACCGCGCTCGTCGCTGCCTTCCTGGCCAGGGTCTCTCCTCGATCGGTACCCGCATGATGGCCGTTCGAGGCCCGCAACCCAACGATCCTCTGCGGACGCGCTGTCGACCTTGCTCGAGGCACGGAAGTGACTAGGCCAAACGGTGGCACTTCGCGCTGGCTTTCAAGTCGGCAACCTCGAATCTCCGATATTCACACCGTGGACTCGAGTTCTTCCTCCGCCCTCAAACACACCCTCGTTGCGGTGGCGATCTTGCTGTCGGGCGCCGCGCTCGGCGGCGGCGCGGCGCGCATCGCCGAGTCGACCGTCGCGTCGAGGGTCACGACAGACGCGGCCGACCTCGATCGGCTATCCAGCCTGGCCGAATCGGCGGCCCTCATGCATGCATCCATCAATCAGGCATTGCTTCTGGCCGGGTCCGAACGCCCCGCGGCTCTGGCGAGGGCCGAGGCCGAGTCGGCGTCAGCGGTGTTCGAGACCTCCCTCATGGCCGTCGGCGACGACGACGTGCTGGTGGAGTCGGGTCGGTGGATGCTCGAAACTGCGAGCAGCACGCTCTCCGAACTCGACTCAGGACGGCCCATCGCAGAGATCGGCGCGACTACTCCAGCGATCGAAGCCTCATACCGCGCCTTTGCGGACCTGGTGACCGAGCGACGCCGAAGCGCACGAGCGTCCATTGCCGCAACGGCGGAAGGTGAAGCGACTGCCACCGTTGCTCTCACCGCTCTGGTCGTCTTCGTGGCTCCTGCCCTCGTTGTGTTCGTCACCGTGCAATGGGTGCGGAAGCGGGTCTCGAAGCCGGTGCCGAGCCGCATGCGATTCGACGCGCCCTCGGAGGACGCAATCACCCCCCAGGAGCCGGCTGCGACGGGATTCGGAGGGGAGCGCCAATCCAGGTCCGAGGTGGCGGTGAAAGGCACCCGGGAACCGGTGGACACCGGTGCCGCCCCGATCGGCGAGCCAGGGAGTGTCGGCCTCCTGTCAGACACCTCGGCGCTGCGATCGGTGGCGCACGATCTCGTCGCACTCGATCGGATCCGAACGGGCACGATGACGATCACCACCCAGCCGATCGACCTGGGAGCCATCGTGTCGCGGATCGCTGAAGATGCCTCTCAGATGGGAATTCACATCGACGTGGTCGGTGATCACGTCCGGGGAATGGCCGATCCGTCGAGACTGCAAGAGGCTCTGAGGAACCTCCTGGCGGTGGGGCGCACAGAAGGCGCCGATCGGATGGCACTCGTCCTGGGACTCGACGGCGACGCGGCAACGATCACGGTTGCCGGCAGGGGATTCTCGATGGACGCCGGCCTGGTGTCCACTCTCCAGGATGACCGGGCGATCGACACGACCAACGCCGGCGGGCTTTCGCTATCTGTGGCCGGACATCTCATTCGCGCCATGAGCGGGCGGATTCGCTTCCACGAGGAGTCAGGCATGGCGCTCCTCATCATCGAGCTACCCCGGCCGACCGGATAGCCGGATGACGCGAATGGATGCACTCATCATGATCACAACGGTGCTGTCGTTCCTCGGCGTCACGCAAGTCAGAGCCGGTGCCCAGGCAGGGCTCGAACAGCTGTATCTCAAAGGCCCCGGACACCCTCGTTCCGTGCTCGACTCGACGATCCCTCAGTCGGAGACCGTGACCAATCTCGACCGCCATCGCAACGACGACCCCGGCCTCACTCTCCAATCCGGAGGCATCGCCGTGCGTGAGTCCGACGACGCGAAGCACCAGGCGTTTGTATTCGACGCATCCGAGCATCTGATCGCGGGACCGGTGACGCTGGTCTTGTGGATCGCTTCGGGAAACGATCTCGTCGGCGGCGAGGTTGTGGCGCACCTGCTCGACTGCGACTCCTTTGGCATCCAATGCGAAGTCCTGGGTAGAGGGAGCACCGGTGTCGCTGCCGGCGAGCCAGGAATCTTCTCGCCTGCGACGGTGCAGATCGACTTCGATCATCACGAGTTCGGACCGGACCGCACGCTGATGCTGGACCTGACGGCGCACATGTCCGACGATCTCGATCTCTGGCTGGGCTACGACGCACTCGACGCCCCTAGTTCGTTGTCGTTCTCGACGCTCCGGCCGCCTCCCCCCGCTCCGACGACGACGCTCGCCCCGCCAACGACGGCGCCCGCCCCATCACCAGCAGCGACTACCCCGTCGATCGCCTCGCCACCAGCGATCGTGACGGTGGTCGCGCCGACGCCCTCAACGACCGTAACGACGGCAACGACCGTTCGGTCAACCACAACGACCGCCGTCTTCGCCGACGACAGGCACTCCACCTTCGTGTTTTCCTTCTCGAGCGCCGCCGACCCGACTGGTGGCTTCGATGCGGTCGGTGACGTCGGCGCCCTGGAACGGATGGTCGCGTCATCGACGACATTCGGAGCCACGATGGCGACGGTCTCGCCCTGGCTCATCTCCCTTGCGGTGTTCTCGGCTGCTCTCGCCATGTTGGCGGGGCGAACGCCGGAATCGGGGTCTCCGTGAACATCTCCAACCCTCTCGACCAGATGGCGCGCCTGCGTGCGAGTCGCATCCACCGGTCCGCCGCCAACAAGATGCTGCTCCGCTCCGTTGTGCTCCTCGGAACAGCCGGCTTGATCGTCGCGATGTTCGTGACCGCCGGCGCCTGGTCGAACGCCGCCGCGCTCGAACGGGTCGCTCGCAACGCGTCGCAATTGCACATCGCCAACGCCACAGCAGGGTCGGCAGGCATCGCACGAGCTGCCATCTCCCAGGGGATCGTCTTCGAGGCAGACAGGCAACTGGGGATCACGTCGACCGAGGATGCGACCGCGGCGATCGACGAGGCTCGACTGGCGCTGGCCAGCTTCACCGATGTCTCGCAGAACGCCGACGTTGAGGCGGGCTATGCCGCAGCCGCGGACGACGTTCTCGAGGCGGTCGAGCGCGGCTCCGTCGCAACGGCCGACCGCATCCGGCGTGAGAGCCTCGAGCCGGCCTATCGCACCCTCATCACCGACCTGGCCGAGCGTCAACGCATCGCGGAGGAGGCAATCCTCGAGATCCAGACCACGGCGGGCCGAACTGCCGGCATCACCCGAATCCTCACTTCGATCGCGATTCCGGCGGTGGCCATGCTGGTCTACTGGGCGTGGGCCCGCCGCCGCATTCGCGACGAACAACAAGAAATGCGCGCGTGGGTCGAGGCCGAACGAGCGGTGGGGCGTGCGAAGGACGAGTTGATTGCAGGGATCTCCCACGAGCTGCGGACTCCCCTGACCTCCATACATGGTTTCTCCGAGATCTTGCTGGAGGAAGGCTTCGAGGACACCGCCACCGTTCGCGATCTGGTCTCCATCATCCACACCGAGTCGAACGAACTGTCGCGGATGATCGACGACCTGCTCACCGCGGCTCGCATCGACGCGAGCCAGCTCACCGTCGCCAGCGAAAGGACGCCACTCCTGGACTGCATCGAGAGCGTGGTCGAACCGTTCACCCGCCGCGGGATCGAAGTGGCGACGAGTTGCCCGAACGTCGACGTAGTCGCCGATCCGTTGCGACTCCGCCAGGTGATTCGGAATCTCGTGTCGAACGCCGCTCGGCACGGTGGGGACAACGTCGCGGTGATCGTCGAGACAAACGACACTCGTGCCCTCATCACCGTTGCCGACGATGGCCCCGGGGTGCCGGAAGACATCATCCATCGTCTGTTCGATCGCTTCGTCAACGGCGGCAAGGGGGCGCTGCTGGCAGGGAGCGTCGGGCTGGGACTCTCGGTTGCTCGCGAGTTGATCGAGCGCATGGACGGAACCATCGAGTACACCAGAATGGATGACATCACGATGTTCGAGCTGACCGTGCCTCTGGCATTGGTCGGCGACCGTCAGCTTGCGACGGCGTCATGAACCGTCGCAGCATCGCGATCGCAGTGACGGTGCTGATTCTCCTGACGCCGGCGGGGCCGGCGAGCGCCGACGAGACTCTCTTCCTGAAGGGTGGCGGCGTTCCCGTCACGTGGCTGGCGGCAGGCGCCCCCACATCGACGGCGATCAAGAACTTCGACTGGCTACGGAACGACGACCCCGGTCTGACCATCGAGCCCGGGGGAGCAGGATGGACGGAGAAGTCGGCCGACCGACGACAAGACTTCATCGTGGACGCACGAGGTCAGCGGCTCTCCGGAACTCCAACTCTCACGATCTGGAGCGCCGTCGACGATCTCGCCAACGCCGGATCCGGTGCCCTGTCGCTCCATCTGCTCGACTGCAACCGCTATGGATCCGGGTGTCAACTGCTGACCGAGCGCACCATCGCCCGTTCGTCGTGGGGTGCTGAGGGGGAGTGGGTGTCGGACACGATCGTCTTCCCGACGATCGATCACACCTACGAGGACAACCGGACACTGGTCCTCCGGATCACGGTCCCGGCTTCTTCCGGTGCTGCCATGTGGATCGCATATGACGGAGCTCTGGTGCCGAGCGCATTGAGCGTCGCCTTCTCGGCTGCCACGACCACGACCACCAGCACAACGACCACCACGACCACCACTCAACCTCCGGCAACGACCACCTCGTCGTCCACAACAACAACAACAACAACCACAACCACCACCACAACAACAACAACCACAACCACCACAACACCGCCCGCAGCCGAGACGACGACCACCGAGCCGCCGGAACAGACAGTCACCCCACCAGACGAGTCCGTGGCTTCGACATCGACCACCGCCCCGCCGACTGCGGCAGCAGGCGACCTTCCGACCCCCACCACCTCGGTACCGCCATCTGACCCGGTGCTCACACCACTCGAACGAGGCTCGCTGCTCGTGCGCAACTCCGAGGATGTGGTGGCATTGGTGGTCGAACCACCGATCCGCACGTCGATCAGGCCAACGCGCCACCTGGTGGTGTCGTTTCGGACGATGACCGAGTCGATCCGCTCCACCCTGGCGCCGGCGATCATCCTCGGGTGTCTGGGTGCCGGCCTGGCCCTCACGGTGATCGATCGGAGAGGTCGGTTCGGGGAGCCTGTCCCCACTCGTCCCCTGCGTCGTCGACTACTTGCGCTTTTCAACAGTGTTGTCCACTGATGTGGAATAGTTTGCAATAGTTGACGGCGCGCCGATCAGACCATGGCAAGCGAATCCATCGGCGAACATCGGCCGGGCCTTGAGAGGTATCGTCGATGAGTGTCCGAACGCTTCCTGGACCGCCTTGCAGCCGTCGTCCGCATACCCACCGTTGCCGACGACGACGACCCAACGGCCTCGCACGAATCGCTGCTCCGCCTCCACGACTTCCTCGAGGTGACCTATCCGCGCACCTGGGCCCACCTCGCAGTCGAGACGATCTCAGATCACAGTTTGCTTCTCGAATGGGTCGGCACCGAGCCTGCGCTCGAAGCTGTGGTGCTCATGGCCCATCTCGATGTCGTTCCCGTGGAAGCCGAATCCGTGGACCGATGGAGCCATCCTCCATTCTCGGGGGCGAGAACCGAGTCGCACCTGTTCGGGCGTGGGGCGATCGACGACAAAGGCAGCCTCATCGCCATCCTGGAAGCGGTCGAATGGCTCCTCGAGAACGGCTTCAGCCCTACACGGACGATCTTCCTCGCTTTCGGACACGATGAGGAAACGATGGGCAGCAGCGGCTCGGCGGTGATCGCAGAGACCCTGCGCCAACGCGGAGTATTCGCCGACATAGTGCTCGACGAAGGCGGCTTTGTGACGGAGCGAGTCGTACCCACCACGAGGAGACCTGTGGCGCTCCTGGGAGTCTCCGAAAAGGGCTACGCCGATCTCGAACTCTCCTCGGCGGGTGATCCAGGCCATTCGTCGGCGCCACCGAAGACCACCTCCATCGGTGCAGTGGCACGTGCCATCGCCCGACTCGAAGCCAGCCCCATGCCGGCGAAGCTCGAAGTCCAGACACCTTTCTTCGTGGCGGCCTCGCAGGCATCGCGACCCGGAACGCAGCGACTGTTGCACCATCTCCCCCGACTTGGAAGGATCGCCGAGCGGGTTCTGGGCCGGAACGCATCCACCGATGCACTCATACGCACGACGATGGCGCCAACCGTGATCTCGGGCGGCGTGAAGTCCAATGTGCTCCCAGCCTCGACGCGGGCGCTCATCAACTCCCGGCTGATGCCAGGCGACACCCTCGACGATCTCCTCGCCCACGTGAGAACCACCGTACGGGACGGTGTCGACGTGAAACTGCTGAGAGGATGGGAGGCGTCGCCGGTGGCAGACACCACGTCGACCGGGTATCGCACGGTATCCGAAGTGATCGGCGAGGTCTTCCCGGACGCGGTCGTGGCCCCCTGGGTGGTCATCGGCGCCACCGACTCCCGGTACTTCACAGGTATCGCACGAACCGTATTGAGGTTTCTGCCATTCAGGTTGAACGCCGATGAGTTGACCGGCTTCCACGGGGTCGACGAGCGGATCAGGGTCGACGACGCCGAGCCCGCCGTCCGCTTCTACCGCAGGCTCCTCGAGCGATCGGCCGGATGAGACGGCGTATGGTCGAGGTATGGACGAGGATCGCGCTTTCGAGCTGATCGGCTCCTCCGAGGTAGCGGTTCTCGCCACGATCCGGCCTGACGGCACGCCGCGGCCCGTGCCTGTGGTGTACGCCCTTCTCGCCGACCGGCGCCTGCTCACCGCCGTGGACCACAAGCCGAAGTCGACCCGCAAGCTCCGGCGGCTGTCCGACCTCGAGCATGACAGTCGCGTCAGTGTGCTGTGGCAGCACTACGAACGGGATTGGAACCGTCTGTGGTGGGTGCGCGTGGACGGCGTCGCCACCGTACTGAGCGAGCCGACGGACGAGATGCGGAATGCGCTCATGGCTCGCTACCGGCAGTACACCGACCACAGCCCTCAGGGACCGTGGATCGTGATCACCCCCGAGCGCGTCGTGGGCTGGCCATGATGCGCTTCCGCGATCGACGAGCGGCAGGCGAGCAATTGACCCGGTTGCTGGCCGACTACAGGAATCGAACCGACGTCGTGGTTCTGGCGCTGCCACGCGGAGGGGTGCCGGTGGCGGCGCCCGTGGCCGAGTATCTCGACGCCCCGCTCGACGTGTTGATCGTGCGCAAACTGGGCGCCCCGATGCAGCCCGAGCTGGCGATGGGGGCGATCTGTGAGGGGGTCGAGGTGGTCGACGATCGCCTCGTCGAGCGACTCGGCGTCGAGAAGTGGGAGCTCGAGCGGATCGTCGAAGCTGAACGAGCCGAGCTGAAACGCCGGTCGCTCCGATACCGAGGCGCCGGCGCCAAGCCACTTGCCGTCGTCGATCGCACCGCCATCATCGTGGACGACGGCATCGCCACCGGAGCGACCATGAAGGCGGCCTGTACCGCCATCCGTTCCCTCGAACCAAACGAGCTGGTGATCGCAGCGCCCGTGGCATCACCACAGGCAGTTGCGGAACTCCAACCGCTCGTCGATCGCATCATCTGCATGGGCACACCCCGGAGATTCGGTGCTGTCGGCTACTACTACAACGACTTTGGCCAGACCACCGACGAGGAGGTCAAACGCATCCTCGCCACCCATCGAGCCACGTAGAACGTTGAACCTCCCGGGGCTGACAGCTGCGGGGAACACGGTGAACGCTGCGGGTCGGGTGTGACGTGGGGCTCGTCCCCCCAGGCCGACGGCATACGTAGTACGTAGAACGTTCAACGTTTCGAGTCGGGTGGGACGTGCGTTCGTCCCCCGGGCCGACGGCATACGTAGTACGTAGTACGTAAAACGTTCAACGCTTCGAATCGGGTGGGAGGGGGGTTCGTCCCCCAGGCCGACGGCAGACCGCCAACGGCACACACGAACGAGCTGTTGGCCGTGGGCTGTCGGCCACTCGATACGGGACACGTTGAACGCCGAGAGTCGTGTGGGGAGGGGGGTCCGTGCCGCCGGGCCGACGGCATACGTAGTACGTAGAACGTTCAACGTTTCGAATCGGGTGGGAGGGGGGTCCGTGCCGCCGCAGCCGACGGCATACAGTCAACGGCACATGTGATACGCGGATGCTGCCTGTGTGGTGCCTGTGGTGTGGTCGTATGCGTGTTTGTGCATAGGCCGTTTGGAGGGGTAGTAGGGACCTGGTGGGCCTAGTGAAGGGCTTCACGATCGACGATGGTTCTTGTGACGTTGTTCACGAACCGTTGCGAGGAGGTCGCCATGTGGAAGCGTTTGACAACTCTCGGATATGTACTTGCGATCGTCGGCCTGGTGTTCACCGTGGCCGGTGGTGTGGCGTATTCGAAAGTCCAAGACGGGTACGGCTCGTTGCAGGCTTTCTCAGAAGCCCAGAATGTGACGTTGTCGTACAACGAGGACGGCCAGTTGATCGATCGTGGTGAGACGGCAGGTGCCGAAGCCATCATGAGTCTGCTGGTCGATGATTGGAAGTATCCGGTGGTCGAGTCCGACCTCGATCCCGATGATCCGCTGGTGAACACGGCGTCTGAGTACATGTTCCAGATGGCCGTCATCACCTATCACGTGTTGCACGGCACCCAGACCGTGACCTTGGACGAAGCCGTCGAATACAACGGTGAAATGTTCGAGGCGGGAACCTATGAGGTTCCGGTCGAGGGCAGGTACTGGACCGGTTTCGACCGGCAGCACCCCCTCGAAGGACCCACCCGTGAAATGGCGTGGTCCGGTACCGCCCACGGTCTGGTCGGTGAGCTCGGTGTCGGCACCGTCACCCACTCCGCCCTGCAGATGGGTCTTGGCCTGGCCGGGATCTTCGCCGGACTGGGACTGACCCTGATCCTGGCCGGTTTCGGTCTGGTGTGGGCAGCCAAGGGACAAGACGTCATGCGGGTTACGGAATCCTCGCAGAAGGAACCGGCCGCCGTCTGAACCCAGACAAACGCCGGAACCAACTTCCGGCACCCGTACGACCCAACAGCCCCCACCACCCGGTGGGGGCTGTTGCCGTTGCGGGTCACGGGTCTCCGGTCTCCGGTCTCCGGTCTCCGGTCTCCGGTCACGGGTCACGGGTCACGGGTCACGGGTCACGGGTCACGGGTCCCCAGTCGAGGTTTGCCGTCGGCGGTTGCCGTCGGCCAGGTTGGCCGCATCCACGTCCCACCCCACGTTCTACGTTCTACGTATTGCGTATCACGTAGATGTGTGCCGTCGGCCGTCTGCCGTCGGCACGGCAGAACGAACCCACGTCCCACCCGACTCGCAACGTTCAACGTTCTACGTATTACGTAGGCCGCGGCCGTATACCGTCGGCACGGCGGAACGAACCCCACCTCCCACCCGACTCGCAATGTTCACCGTGTTCCGTATCGAGTGGCCGGCAGCCGACAGCATCGGCGTGGAAGAGCCCCGACCGAGATCGGTCGGGGCTCTTGGTTTGGACTGTGAGGGTCGGTCAGCTGACGAGACGAATCGTCATCGGGTAGCGATAGGTTTCGCCTCTGGAGGCTGCGATCGACGCCACGATCGTCAGCACGAACCAGGCGATCAGCACGGTCGGCAGCAACACGAAACCGACGAGGATGATCAGCGAGACGGCCGCCACCAACCCGTACAGGAGAACCGAGAGGTTGAAGTTCAGGGCTTCCTTGGCCTGGTCCGCAGCGAATTCGTCTTGATCCTTCCACACCAGCCACGCCACGAGTGGGCCGATGGGCGACGGGATACCGACCAGCGTGACAAAGGCCGAAAGGTGAGCGAACACCGCCTTGTTGCGAGAGTCGGCCGAGGGTCCGGTCGGTGACACCGGGAGATGCTCTTGTGGTGTGCCTTCTGGTTCTCGAGGGCTCTCGGTCACGTCGGCCTGCTCCTGGGTTTCGGGGATGTCGGTTGTCATTGTGAACTCCTCACGTCTTCAAGCTCTGATAGGACCACTGTGCCGCAACGCCGTCGCCCGGTCCATTGGGGGTGTCCCCGATCTTCCCCTGACGACCCTGAGGGCGGCAGGGTGTCAGCTGGGCTCGATCAGAATGGTCTGGACCGCCCGCCCGACGGGACCGCTCACATCGAAGAGCTCGGCGTCGGACATGCCGATGCCATCGGGTTGCCAATGCGAGCGCACCCGGGAACAGAGCCACTCACCAACCGGCTCTCGGTGTACCGCCACCACCAGATCGGGGTTGATGAAGGTCACCCGATCGAGATAGGCGTTGTAGCTGATCCCGTTGCCGGAGTCGGCAAGCGGACACAGCCGTTGAAAGCCGCTCGGCTCTTCATCGGAGAGCAGCGGAACGGTCCGGATCCAGATCGTCGTCGGTCCTCCGTCGCCCTGCGACTCACCGGGGTCGTAGCGCACCTCCATCGACGTCGTGAATCCCGGAAGCCCGTGAGCGGTTACGGCGATGGGGAACGGTCCGGGTATTGCGTCCTCGAAACGTGGCACATCGGTCGGCGCAGTGGGCAGATCCATGTGATCGATCTCGCGGAGATGAAGACCGAACGCCCGGGCGTACACGCGATCTTCGTCGAAGATCTCCGCCTCGGTGGCGATCGCCGAACGTCCCGGCCGACGCACCTCTGCCTGTACTCGGAAACCGCTCATGGGCACCGGCTTCATGAGTTCGACCATGACCCGTGACAACCGGCCGTTGGGCACCAGGCGCTCCAGCTCCCGCACCATCAGTCCGGTGGGGGGACCGGCGTGGCATGCGTCGGCATCCCACGGGCCGCGTGCGTGTTCCGTGGGAAGAAACCATGTCCCGTCTTCGGTCGTGAAGTAGGCATCGGACACCCTGTGGAGGCTACCTTCGTCTCCATGTGCCTCGGGCGTCTCGAGCCGCCTTCGATACTGTCCCCGGCTCCCGATAGGCTGACCGGATGGTCTCCTCGGACGTCCTCGAACAATCGCGTGGCGGCGACGCCGCAGTGGCACGCCGTGGATTCGCCCTCATCAGACGCCAGGTCATGCGAGCGCGGAAGGAATTCGGAATCGGTGCTGCCGGGACCGTCGTGTACGCGGTCACCACCATCGTCTCGTCGTACGTCATCGGATGGGCGACCGACTCGGTGCTGATCCCCGCAGTGGACCGAGGCGACGTCAGGACTGCCTCGCTTGCGACGGCGGCCGCCGCGGTCATCGGCGTTGCCGCCTTCCGGGCGGGTGGTATCGCCTACCGAAGGATCGGCGCCTACTCGGCGCAATACCGTCTTCAGGCGATGGATCGGACCGAGCTCACCGATCGGATGCTCGAACTGCCAATCGAGTGGCACCGCCGGAACCCGACGGGCGTGCTCCTGTCGAACGTCAATGCCGACACCGAAGCTGCTTCGTCGGTTGCGGCTCCGCTCCCGATGGCATTTGGCGTGCTCGTGATGCTGGCGATCACGGCGGTGCTCCTCATCATCACCGACCCGATCCTTGCGCTCATCGGATTCGCAGTCGGGCCGGCGATCGCGCTGTCCAACCTCGCCTACCAACGTCGGATGCGGGTCGCAATCGCCGAGGCGCAACAGCTCAGGGCCGAGGTGTCCGACATCGCCCACGAGTCTTTCGACGCCGCACTGGTCGTGAAGACCCTGGGCCGAGAAGAAGTCGAGGTGGACCGTTTCGGCGCCCGGTCCGATGACTTGCGAGACCGCATGGTCTATGTGGGTCGACTTCGGGCCATGTTCGATCCCGCCATGGAGGCGCTCCCCAACCTGGGCATCCTCGCCGTGCTGTACGCGGGCGCCCTGCGAGTCGACCAGGGCCTGCTCACGGCTGGAACACTCGTGACCTTCGCCTATCTCTTCCGTCTCGTCGCCATGCCCATGCGCGTGTTTGCCTGGCTGCTCGCCGACCTTCCTCGGGCCACCGTGGGCTGGCAGCGCATCCGGCGCGTCACCGAGACCACCGAAGAGCTCACATACGGAACCACCCGTCTCGTCACCGAGGGCGGGGCGTCGGCCGGGGCCGAGGAGGTCGGGTACCGATACACCGAAGACGGAGACGAAGGGCGTGGAGTCGAATCCGTGAGCCTCGACATCGAGCCGGGGTCGACCGTCGCGCTCGTGGGCCCCACCGGATCAGGCAAGTCGACCATCGCCCATCTGTTGGTGCGGCTCTTCGACCCTGAACGAGGCGTGATCTCCCTCGACGGCGCCGGCATCGTGGAGCTGGACCGGGCCGAGATCTCACGTCACGTCGCGCTGGTCTTCCAGGAGGCGTTCCTCTTCGACGACACCGTGACAGCCAACATCACGTTGGGTGAGCCTTTCGACCACGAAGAGGTCGCCGCGGCCGCGACGCTGGCCCAGGCTGACGCCTTCGTTCGCGCCCTTCCCATGGGCTACGACACGCACATCGGAGAGCGAGGTGCAACGCTGTCCGGCGGGCAGCGCCAACGCATCGCATTGGCGAGAGCGCTCGTCCGACGCCCACGTCTGCTGGTGCTCGACGACGCCACCTCGGCGGTCGACCCTTCGGTAGAAGGAGACATCCTCGACGGGCTGTCGACGCTCGACACCACCGTGGTGATCGTCGCCTACAGGCGGTCGTCCATCCTGCTCGCCGATCATGTGATCTTCGTCGAAGACGGTCGGATCGTGGACCGCGGAACTCACGAACATCTCTACGCCCGACTGCCGTCGTACGCCGCCTTGATCGATGCCTACGCCCGCGACGAGGAGGCCGAGTGAAGCGCGCCTCGGCAGTTCCTCCCGAGCTGATGGACAGCCCGCGCCTTGTCCCCCGGGTGGGCCGTGGCGCCGACCTGGGCGTGGCCGAGCTGCGAGGTGGGCCGTCTCCAGATGTCAGCTGGCGGGAACGCCGGTGGTGAAAGAACGAACCTCGGCTGTAGCGACGCTCCGGCGGGGCCTGGGTTTGTCACCCGAGCTCCGTCGCGGGTTGCCACTGACGCTCTTCTTCGCGTTGGTCGCGACCGCCGGTCGCGTGATCGTTCCCATCGCCGTGCAACAAGTCATCGACGGTGGTCTCACCGACCAGGGGGTCGACATGGGCTTCGTGGGGCGGATGGTCCTCGCGGCGCTTGCCGCGGTTGCGATCACGGCTGCGTCGACCTCGGCGATGCACATCCGACTGGCCCAGGTCTCGGAGACCGCGCTCTCGAGACTACGAGTGCGTGCGTTCCGGCACATCCACGACCTTTCGATGCTCCACCAGGCATCGGAGCAGCGCGGCTCGCTGGTCGCCCGGGTGACATCCGACGTGGACGAGATCAGCCGATTCATGCAGTGGGGCGGGCTGATGCTCATCACCAACTCCGGACAGGCGCTGCTCGCCCTCGTGGTGATGCTCGTCTACTCGATACCGCTGGGTCTCACCGTGTTCGCCATGGTCCCGGTGATCCTGCTCACGATCCGGTGGTTCCAACGCCGGCTCGACGCTGCGTATCTCGTGGTCCGCGAGCGGGTCGGAAGGCTCCTTGCGGTTCTCGCCGAGGTCGTCGTCGGGGCACCGGTGATACGCGCCTACGGCGCCGAGCAACGAACGAGGGAACGACTCTCGGAGGCCATCGAAGGCCACCGCAGTGCGGGCGTGAGGGCGGGAGTGCTCTCTTCGGCGTTCTCGGGCGCAGGCGAGCTTCTTTCGGCGGCCGTGATCGCTCTCGTGCTGGTGGTTGGGACGCTGCTGGCGGTAGCCGGGTCGATCTCGGTCGGGACCGTGGTGGCATTCCTGTTCTTGGCTCAGTTGTTCGTCCAGCCGGTGCAGATGCTCGGCGAAGCGGTCAATGAGGCGCAGACCGCGGTTGCCGGCTGGCGCAGAGTGCTCGACATCCTCGACATCGAACCCGACGTGGCAGATCCCGGACCGGCCGGAAGCGACCTGCCGGACCGACCTCTCCCGATTCGCTTCGATCACGTGAGCTTTGGGTATCCCGGAGCACACGGTTCCCCACCCCAGGAGTACGCGCTCCGGGACGTCGACATCGAGATCACGCCGCACACGTCGATCGCCATCGTCGGCGAGACCGGTTCGGGCAAGACGACGTTTGCCAAGCTTCTCACGCGTCTGATGGATCCGATCGAGGGAGTCGTTTCGATTGGCGGAATCGACCTCACAAGAGTGCGCTTCCGATCTCTGCGAGATCGGGTGGTGATGGTCCCACAAGAGGGGATGTTGTTCCGAGGGACGATCGCAGACAACGTCCGGATGGGCCGGCCCGATGCCGACGACGACGACCTCCTCGCAGCCTTTCGGCGACTCGGATTGGCCGATTGGCTCGGAGAGCTCGAACGCGGTCTCACCACGGAGGTAGGCGAACGCGGGGGTTCCTTGTCCGTGGGTGAGCGGCAGCTTGTCACCTTCGTGAGAGCTGCGGTCGCAGATCCCGAGGTCTTGGTCCTCGACGAGGCGACGTCGGCCGTCGACCCCGCAACCGAGGTCCGAATCGGCCGCGCCCTCGGCCAGCTGACCGAGGGCCGAACCGTCATCACGATCGCCCACAGGCTGTCCACGGCCGAGTCGGCCGATCGGATCCTCGTGTTCGACGACGGCCAACTCATCGAGGACGGTCCACACGAGCGTCTCGTCGGTCAGGGCGGCGTGTACTCCCGACTTCACGCCTCCTGGGAACGAGGCACGTCGACCATCCCCGGCTGACACAGCGATTGCGCACACTCGGCCGCTACGGTGATCGACCACCCGACATGCCTACGCGCTCAACGTCACCCGCCCAACAAACCGTTCGCAGCCTCGTCCGATGAACGAGCGCTCGGCCCGTCGCATGGCCTTCCGACGGGTGGCGGCGGATTCTCGGCTCCGTCGCGCTCTCCTGGCCTTCGGCGCCTTCTCGATCGGCGAGTTCGGGACGTGGGTGACGATCCTCGTCTACGCCCACTCCGTCGGAGGCGCCTCGATGGTGGGGCTCGTGGCGGTCGCCCAACTGGTCCCCGCCGCCCTGCTGGCGCCCGTGCTGGCGGGGGCGCTCGCCCGCATTCCACGATCACGGGCGGTGACGGTGGCGTACGGCGCCCAGGCCGTGGCGCTCGGGTCGACTGCCACCGCCATGTACCTGGGAGCCGCCACCTCAGTGACCATCGCCTTGGCGGTCGCAGCGAACGTGACGGTGGCGCTGGGGCGCCCTGCGCACAACAGCCTGGTGCCAGAGCTCGTGCAGGAGCCGTCCGATCTGACCGCGGCAAACGTGGCGACGACGTCGATCGAGAACGTCGGCGTGTTCGCCGGGCCGGCACTGGCCGGCGCGGTCATGGCTATCGCGCCCCCTGCCGCAGCGCTGATGCTGCTGACGGTGGGTCTTGGCGTTGGGGCGTGGACAACGCTGGGGATACCGCGGGTCTCGCACGCGGCCATCGCCGGGACCCGCTCCCAGCGGGCCGCCGATCGCTCGGAACGCCTGCGGACCCCCGGTGTGAAGGCAGGACTTGCCGTGGGCGGTGTCCAGCAAGTCGGGATCGGGGCGCTCGACGTGCTCATTGTCGTTCTGGCCATCGACCAGTTGGGCATCGGCGATGCCGGGGCCGGCTACCTGAACGCCGCATTGGGGCTGGGCGGAGTTGCCGGTGGCCTCATGGCAGCGACGATGGTCGGGAGGGCCCGACTGACCCCGGCACTGGCGGTGGGAGTCGGTATTCGAGCGACGGCGATGATTGCCATTGGTTGGATCCCGTGGGCCGCGCCGCTGCTCGCCGCCGCCGGGTTCGGCTATTCGGTGGTGGATGTCGCCAACCGAACCCTCCTGCAACGTCTCGTGCCGGTTGGCTCGCTCACGCGGGTGTTCGGAATGCTCGAGGGCCTCACGATGGCAGGTTTGGCGATCGGATCCGCGGCTGCGCCGTTGCTCGTCGGGGTCTCGTCGATCACGACCGCCTTCCCGCTGGTCGGACTGGTGTTGCCGGCGCTCCTCCTCGTGGTGTGGCGCCCGCTCCAGAGAGCAGAGATGGGCGTGGCCGTTCCGACCAGAGCCCTCTCGACGATCCGCTCCACCGAGATGTTCGCTGCCCTGGCCCCACCGAGTCTCGAAGCCCTGGCGCGACGGGCGGTCGACCGCCGCGTCGAGGCCGACACGGTGATCATCGCCGAAGGCGAGCCGGGCGACCGAATGTGGGTGATCGCCTCGGGTACGGTCGAGGTGTCTCGGGGCGGTGTGCCCGTGAAGACTCTCCGCCAGGGAGACCTCTTCGGCGAGATCGCGCTGCTGTCGGACGCCCCTCGGATCGCCACGGTCCGAAGTGTCGACGAGGCGCATCTTCTCGAGATCGATCGGGCGGCTTTCCTCGACGCCATCGCCACGGAGCCGGGCACTCGGGAGGCGTTGGAGGACCTCGCACACGCGCGGAGGACCGAAACCATGGGCGAGTGACGGCATTGTTCCCCGTCACCCGAGTGGCAGCATGTGCGCTCCCTCGGCCCCGAGTTCGGCGAGGATCTCCGCTCCACCGTGGGATGCCAGGTCGTCGAGAAGCGCAACGGCTCGCGTGGCGAGACCAAGCTCGAACCTGAATTCGGCGGCCTCGAGCAGCGGAAGTGCCCGTGAGAAGGCTGTGCCGGCCTTGCCGCGATCACCGAGCACCGCCCACGCATGACCTCGCAGGCGCTCCAAGATCCCGTCGCGCTCGTCGGAGGCTTCGTCCAGTCGGTCGATCATCTCCATCGCCTCGGAGCACTCGCCGCATGCGATCAGGGCTTCGGCGATCCTGATCTCGGTCTCGTAGGTCAACGCGGCGGCCCCGATCGCCTCGAATCCGTCGCGGGCTCGTGTCAGGCGATCCAGCCCGCGTTCAAGCTCGCCGGTCCGGACATCGAGCCGACCGAGGTTCGACAGCACCAGGGTGGAGCCGACGGCGTATTCCGCAGCCAGCCACGTGGATCGGGCCCGATCGAACAGGATCCGGGCTTCCTCCCACCCGCCCTGATCCGACCGGATCTCTCCGAGGTTGTTGTCGAATGTCGCCACCATGACCACATCGCCTGCACGCTCCGACGCTTCCCGGCCTGCCGCGTAGCAACGTGCGGCTTCGACCCAATCTCCTCGGTAGTACGACTCGATGGCGAGGTTGTTGTACGCCTTCCCGACCTCGGACCACCGACCGATGGACTCGAACATGGCCACCGACCGCTCGGCATTCGCTCGCCGTCCGGGGAGTCGGAGATGGGTCTGGGCCACCGAAAGCAAGCGAAGAGCGTGGGCGAGAAGGTCGGGGTGCTCATCGATGTCGTGGGCGTCGACCACGGACTGTGCGAGCGAGGCGCACTCCTCGAACATGCCCTGGCGGTATCGCACGCCGGCGAGCATGTTGATCGCCTCCAGGCCCACTCGGTTGGCCGTGGTCGGCGCTTCGGCTTCGAGCGTCCGGGCTGCGACCTCGAGATCACCCCGCTTCTCGAGCAGCTTGGCCCGCCCCACGGACAACCGGAGTCGGTCGAGAACGCTCACATGTCGCCCGGCCACGGCCAGGGCGAAATCCGCACCAGAGAAGTCCCCGGCAACGTCTGCGACTTCGGACATCGCCATCGCAGCATCGAACACCTCCCTGGCGTCGACACCCTCGATCCGTTCCGCGGCGACGAGCGCTCTCCGATAATGGGCCACGGCCTCCCGATTCGCCCAGGTGGCGGCGGCCCGCTCACCGGCGGCCACGCCGTACTCCCAGGTCTTGGCGGCGTCGCCGGCTGCCTCGAAGTGGAGGGCCAGTGGCGCCGCGAATCGTCTGGCTCGGTGCCTGCCACGACGTTCGATCGTCGTGGCAACGAGACCGTGGATCTCCGTACGACGGCGATACGAGAGACCTGCGTATGCCACGTCCCGCACGATGCCCTGGCGGAATCTCACCTTCCCGAGCGACGACACCGTGAGGAACTCATCCACCGACGCCCACGCGCCGGAGTCGTCGAGGCCTCCGGCGACCGGCGCCAGCGCCTCGGCGAATAGATCGAGATCGAACTCGGTGCCGAGCACAGCGGCGTAGCGCAGCAGTCGTCGCTCCCGAGCGCCGAGCCGATCGATGCGAGTTGCGATGAGTCGCTCGATGGTGTCGGGAACGGTGTCGGACATCCCGAGCGTCGCCAGTTCCACCGCAAAGAACGGATTGCCGTCAGCCCTGGCGGCCAGATGTTCGACGACGTGCGGAGGGAGGTCGACCCCGGTCGACGACACCAGCTGGCGGGTGTCGTCGGGATCCAAAGGTCCCAATTCGATGACGGTGGCGCCGGGCCAGTCGGCCCCTGTCCGGCCGGTGAACACCCACATCCATCGGCGATGTGTGGTGAGCTCGATCATGCCCTCCAGCAGGGCCCGTGAGGCGGAGTCGACCCACTCGCCATCCTCGACCACCACGATCACGGGATCGTCCACGAGGGTGTATGCGAGATCGACGAGCGCCTTCGCGGTGCTAGCGGAGACGAACCGAGGATCGAGGTCGTCGACCTCGATCGTCGGAGCAACGGTCGCTTCGGCCGCCACCGCCAACAGCGGGAGCCAGGGCAGCGACTCCGGCGAACGCGCCGCCACCAGATCCTCGAGACGAAGCCCGGCTTCCTCCGCCGTCGCCTCGAGTGGGATTCCCATGGACGATCGCACCAGAGAGCTCATCACCCGGTATGGGCTCGCCCGGTCGTACTCACGTGCAGCAACCTCGATCGACGAAGTCGCGTGGGCTTCGGTGAGAAACCGCCGTACCAGGCGCGTCTTCCCGATACCACCGGGGCCGACGATCTCGACGACGCGACGATCGCCGTCGAGCGACTCCCGGTAGCTGCGCACGAGCTCCGCCATCTCCGCGGTCCTGCCGAGGAACTCGGGCTGGACGGCGACGCCATCGGTGTGCGTGAGAGCGTGGCCGATCAGAACGGGCACGATCTCCTCGGCTTTGCCCTTCAGGGCTACCGCCTCTCCGGGGTGGGTCGCAAAGCGCCGGGAGACCCGGGACGCCACCTCGGGGGTGGACACGATCTCGCCGCGCTCGGCTACTCCGGCAAGCCGCGCCGCGGTGTTCACGGGGTCGCCGATCACGGTGTACGCCCGACGGAACGCGGCACCAAGATCTCCCGCAAAGACGTCGCCATCCGCAACACCAACCCGAACATCCAAATCGGGGGCTCCGTCCATGAATCGCCGGAGCGTGCGGAGCAACCGCTCGTGCGGCTCGGCGACTGCGACGGGAACGCCGGCGGTGACGATGAGCTTCAGCCCGTCGTCGTCTATGTCGGCTCCGAGAACCGACACCCGATGTTGATCTGCTTGCTCGACCAAGTCATCCACGAGCGCCGTCAGTTGCTCTGCTGAGCGCTCGCGGTCCCAGAGCGAGGTCGTCCCCCGAAACCGCAGGAAAGCGACCACCGCGGGCCGATGCTCGCCGTCAGCACCGGTGACCGCCAGCTCCGAGTGCAGCGACACCGGGACGAACCTCGACAGGTCTTGGGTGCTGTCCCCCGGGGCGTCCAGCAGCTCGACGTTCGACGGCTCTGGGCTTGCAGCGACAACGAAACCTCCGTGGCGCTCCTCGCCCCGGCACGTGTCCTCCACTCCATCGAGGGTGGCGCCGGTCGCCACCACCTCTCCCGCACCGGCGCTCGACTCGGCAGCGACTACCTCGTCGACCACAGCGCCCACCACAAAGACCATTCGCTGGCGATTGCCCGCCAGAACCACGGTGACCTTGCCGGATGCAGCCCCGATCGAGGCGCCGAGCGTCACGTCGTCCGCGATCGCCTCTTGCATCTCCATCGCCGCCGTCAGCGCTCGCCGCCGATGATCCTCACCCGCAAACAAGAGCAGAACGGCATCGCCACCGAAGGACAGCAGATCTCCGCCTTCGAGGCGCGCTACGGAGAGGATCTCCGAGAACACCGCATTGACATGCTCGGTCACCTGCTCTGAGCCGATCGACCCCTCAGCCGACAAGCGTTCGGTCAGCGCCGTGAATCCAGTGACGTCGGCGAACACGACCGTGGCCTCGATCACCTGAACCGTTGATTGGTCGGGCCAGGTGGCTACGAGCCTGGGCAGGTAGAGCAGGAAGCGCGCGTCGTCCAACCCCCTGTGCCCGCCCACGCGCTGACGCTCCGTGACCACGAGCGAGAGGCTAACGGGCGTGGACCGCCTCGACCCGCGAGCGGGAGGCGTCGACACGCACGCCCGCGTCGTTCTCGAGGAGGACGCGGGGATCGTTCCGAAGGACGATGCGAGCCACGCCACCGAGCCCGTACCATGCCCACATGGCCACGGACAAGCGCCTGCGGAACCCGTTGTGGGCCGATTCGGCCATGGCCGTCTTCGTGTTGATCCTCGGCCTGACCAGCCGGCTCGACATCAACGCCGACACCTCGGTCTACACCAGAGCTCCCGACTGGCTCAACACGTTCATCATCGTGCTGCAAACGGCGCCCCTTGCACTTCGACGGCGGTACCCCCGCTCAGTTCTCCTCGTGATCATGGGCGCCTGGGGCATCGACCGTGCCCTCGACTATCCCACCACACTTGCGGGCGCAGGAATGGTGCTCGCAGTCCACGCTGTCGGGAGCGAGCTCCCGCAGAGGGTTTCGCTCCGGATCGGAGTCGGGTTGGTGGCGGTTGCGACGGCGTTCACCTTCGTCGGCGCCGTCACCCTCGACTCGGTCGACTACCCGTCGGTCGTCGTGACATTCGTTGCGACGGCGGCCCCTCTGCTCCTGGGACGGGAGGTGCATCAGCGGCGGCTGCGTATCCAGGAGCTCGAGGAGCGAGCAGAGCAGGCCGAGCTGGATCGGGAGGAGAGAGCACGGAAGGCCGTGGAGGGCGAGCGTTCGCGCATCGCCCGCGAACTCCACGATGTGGTGGCCCACCAGATGGCCGTGATGACCATCCAGGCCGAGGGCGCCCGGCGACTGGCGGGAGACGCCGATCCACGAATCGGCGAAGCCCTCGACGTCATTCGATCCTCGGGACATGAGGCGCTGACCGAAATGCGGCGTATGGTCGGACTGCTTCGCACCGAGGAAGTCGATTCAGCGGACGCCCTGATCCCACAACCGGGTCTCGCTCGGCTGGCCGACCTCACCCAGCAGATGCACGAGGCCGGGCTCCCGGTCGACCTCGCCGTCGAGGGAGAGCCACGACCGCTGGCACCCGGGGTCGACGTGAGCGCCTACCGCATCATCCAGGAGTCGCTCACCAACACGCTCAAGCACGCAGGTCGCGGGGCAGGGGCCACGGTGCGGATGCGATACGGCCCCGAGACGCTGAGGATCGAGGTCGCCGACGACGGGGTGGGGGGAGGCTCCTCGTCGGGGCCGAACGGCGGTGGACACGGCATCGTCGGGATGCGGGAACGGGTCGCAGTCGCCGACGGCACCTTCGAAGCCGGTCCACTCCCGGGTGGTGGGTTTCGCGTCGTCGCCGAGCTCCCGGTACAACCATGATCCGAACGATGCTCGCCGACGACCAGGCCATGGTGCGGTCCGGATTGCGGATGATCCTCGAGTCAGAATCCGACATCACAGTGGTGGCGGAAGCGGAGAACGGTGTCGAAGCCGTGCGGCTTGCGGCACGAGAGAGGCCAGACGTCGTTCTCATGGATGTGCGAATGCCGCACATGGACGGGCTCGAGGCCACTCGTTCGGTGACGGCAGCCAACAAGGACACGCGAGTGATCGTTCTCACGACCTTCGATCTCGACGACTACGTGTACGAGGCGCTGAGAGGGGGTGCCAGCGGGTTCCTGCTGAAGGACGCTCCCGCCGACGATCTGATCGCCGCCGTGCGGATCGTGGCAGAGGGCGGCGCTCTGTTGGCACCCTCGATCACCAAGAGGCTCATCGCCGAATTCGCCGAACGACCCCGCGGGGTCGAGGCGACCGCCGAGCTGGCAGCTCTCACCGACCGCGAGACCGAGGTTCTCCGTCTCGTCTCCCGCGGGATGTCCAATGCCGAGATCGCCGAGGCACTCTACGTCAGCGAAACAACGGTCAAGACCCACGTCTCACACGTTCTCACGAAGCTCGATCTCCGCGACCGGGTCCAGGCGGTCGTGTTCGCCTACGAGAGCGGGCTCGCCATTCCGGGGGCTTGACCGGCGGCGGTCGGGTCCGTCCATGGCCGCATTTCCGATTGCCTCTCGACGGGCTCGGCCACCGGACTGCAACGACAGGACCGCCTCTACCCCGACGGCACCCTGATCGCATGGGGGCCCCGGTCGGGTGATACCCGATGGCGGCTCCGCCGCCTGTCCCCGAGCGTGTCCTCCACGAGGCTCCTCCGCGGGGAGGAGCAGGGTGCATTCCCGATCATCCGCGAGAGCGACGTTCGAACACGTCCTGCGGAGGATGGCACGCGAGCCGCAATCGGAGATCGTGGCGGGGAGCACCTCAACGACGAGAGAGGACCTTCCGAAATGACGATCACAACAGATCGCACCACAACCACGATCGCCGCCGGCATGACCAACGGGGTCAAGGTGTTCGGCAATGGCGACACCAGCGTCCGAGCTCTCGACGGCGTATCGGTCGACTTCGAACGGAGCCGGTTCACCGCCATCATGGGCCCGTCGGGATCGGGTAAATCGACTCTTCTCCACACCATCGCAGGCCTGGACCGCCTCGATGACGGCACCGTTCACATCGGCGGCACCGACCTCGGATCCCTCAACGATCGGAAGCTCACCGAGCTCCGCCGGGACAATGTGGGCTTCATCTTCCAGGCCTTCAACCTGATCCCGACCCTGAGCGCCGAGGAGAACATCCTCCTCCCGCTGTCGATCGCCGGCCGGAAGGCCGACCCCGGCTGGTTCTCGCAGGTCGTCGGGACGATCGGCCTCACCGACCGACTACATCATCGCCCGTCGGAGCTGTCCGGCGGCCAGCAGCAGCGCGTGGCAGCCGCCAGGGCGCTGGTCTCCAAGCCCGAGATCGTGTTCGCGGACGAGCCGAGCGGGAATCTCGACAGCCACAGTGGGGCAGAGTTGCTCGGATTCATGCGTCAGGCAGTTCGAGGCTTCGGACAGACGATCGTGATGGTGACGCACGATCCTGTTGCGGCGGGCTACGCCGACCGGGTGGTCTTCCTCGCCGACGGAACGATCGTCGACCAGATGGAGAACCCCACCCCGGAGTCCGTACTCGACAACATGAAGACCCTGGGAGGCTGAGCCGTGTTCAAGACCGCACTCAAGGGCGTCGTCGCCCACAAGGTGAGGCTGGCCCTGACGGCACTCGCCATCGTGCTCGGAGTCGCATTCGTTTCCGGCACCTACGTGTTCACCGACAGCATCAATGCCCGCTTCGACACGCTCTTCACCGACGTGTACGCAGGCATCGACGTGACCGTCCGCACATCGGATGACACCCGGGGCGCGGAGGCCTTCGACGAGAGCATGCTCGAGACCGTTCTGGCGGTCGACGGCGTGGAGCGTGCCGAAGCGGCCGTGTCGGGCTCGGCCCAGATCATCGATGCGGAGGGGAATCCCATCGGGGGCCAGGGCCCACCGACGCTGGGGTTTTCGTGGGTAGATGATCCTGCCCTGAACATCCTCACCATCTCGGACGCCAACGGTCGGGCGCCGGAGACTGCGGGTGAAGTCGTGATCGACGCCGCCACCGCCGAGGCCGAAGCCTTCTCCGTCGGCGAAACGATCTCGGTCGAGACGATCGGGGGCGTGGAGCAGTTCACGCTCGTGGGCATCGCCAACTTCGGGACCGAGGACAACCTCGCAGGAGCCACGCTCGCTGCGTTCGAGTTCGACGAGGCACAACGGCTGTTCGACCTCGAGGGGAAGATCAACACGATCGATGTGCTCGGTTCCGGCGACGTCACGTCCGAGGAGCTGGCAGCTCGCATCGGTGCTTCCCTGCCGGCCGGTCTGGAAGTGGTGACCGGAGACCAGCAGACCCAGGAGAACTTCCAGGACGTGACCCAGGGCCTCGGGTTCCTCAACACTGCGCTGCTCTCGTTCGCAGCCGTGGCGGTGTTCGTGGGAGCGTTCATCATCCAGAACACGTTCCGAATAATCGTCGGACAACGGACCCGTGAACTCGCACTGCTCCGTGCGGTGGGCGCCACGGCGAGGCAGGTCACGACTCTGGTCGTCCTCGAGGCGTTCGTGGTCGCCGTGATCGCGTCGGCGCTCGGCGTGCTGGCGGGCATCGGCGTCGCCGAGGGCGTCCGGACCATCATGAACGCCGCCGGCATCGGACTCCCTGACGGGCCCCTCACCGTCGAGCCTCGTACCATTGCCGTCGGCATGGCGGTCGGCGTCGTCGTCACCTTGGTCGCGGCGGTCCTTCCCGCACGCAAGGCTGCAAGCGTGCCTCCCGTGGCGGCGATGCGCGAGGAGGCGGCCGAAAGCACTGGACGCCGGCCCCTGCGACGCCGCGCCATCGTCGGGGGACTTCTCACCGTTGCCGGGTCCACAGCGATCACGGTCGCTCTGCTCGGCGAGGTCGACGCAACGCTGCAGATCGTGGGCGCAGGCGCCCTGTCCGTGTTCCTCGGAGTGTCGACCCTGGCTCCACTGCTCGCCACCCCCGTGGCGAGGATCGTCTCGGCACCCTTCCGTGGCATCGTCGGCCGGCTCGCCCGAGAGAACACCACCCGATCACCGCGAAGGACGGCCTCGACGGCTTCTGCCCTCATGATCGGCGTGGCATTGGTGGCATTCGTGTCGGTGTTCGCAGCCTCGATCAAGGCCTCGGTCGGTGAGACGCTCCAGCAATCGTTCCCCGCAGATCTGGCGCTGCTTTCGACCAACTTCGAGGCCGGCGTCGGCGCGGGCGCTCTGGATGCCATCTCGACCATGGATGAGACCGCGACCGTGTCCGCGGTCTACAGCGATCTCGCCGACATCGAAGGCACCGAGCGGAACGTCGCCGGGGTCGACCCGGCCACCGTCGAAGCCGTGTACTCGTTCAACCCATCCATCGAGCTCTCCGATCTGGGGACAGGCATCCTGGTGGCCGCTCCGGTGCTCGACGAGGAAGGCTGGTCGGTCGGACAGACGCTCGAAGTGGGCTATCCGACCGGAACGGTCGAGATCGGGATCGTGGGAACCTTCGAAGACCAGACGTTCGCCAATTTCATCGTCGCCACGTCCACGTTCGAAAAGGCGTACGGCACCAGCGACGCGGAGGCGGTCTTCGTGCGGCTGGCCGAAGGCGTCTCGATCGGCGAGGGCGAGCAAGCGGCCGAGGCGGCCCTGGCTTCGTTCCCGAGCATCCAGATAAACACTGCCTCAGACCAGATCGAGCAGGCCGAGGCACAGGTGGACCAGCTGCTGGCTCTGTTCACCGGCCTGCTGGGACTGGCGCTGATCATCGCTGTGCTCGGTATCGCCAACACGCTTGCCCTCTCGATCGTAGAGCGCACCCGTGAGATCGGGCTTCTCCGGGCCGTCGGTATGGGCCGGACTGGAATCCGCCGCATGGTGCGGACCGAGGCGGTCATCATCGCCGTGTTCGGTGCCCTCCTCGGAGTTGGCATCGGGTCCGGGCTCGGACTCGCCGTGGTGAGCACGCTCGCCGACGACGGGCTGGGCGCCTTGCGTCTTCCAGGCGCCCAGCTCGCCGGATGGGTGCTCGCCGGGGGGGTCGCCGGGGTCGTGGCGGCGATCATCCCCGCACGCAAAGCGGCACGGCTCGACGTGTTGGAGGCGATCTCGTACGAGTGAGCCGAAACGCCCAGAACGATGCGCCCGGGCGGCCTTTCCGCCCGGGCGTATCTGTGAACGAATGTCCGGCTCTCTGGTTGTCGGCTTTGTCGCATTCTGTACAATGCACGGCGGGGCAATCGATCGGGAGAGATCATGGGAGCTGGCTCTGGGCGCCGACGCCGATGCGTTTCGGCCTTCTTGACCTTGATGCTGGCGACTGCGCTGGTGCCGTTCGGGTCGATCCCTGCGGCGGCGGCGACTCTCACGGTCTGCACCGACGGCAGCTGCGATTTCACATCGATCGCCGCGGCCGTGGCAGAGGCGAATGGGGGCGACACGGTGCTGGTCGAACCGGGTGACTACCAAGAGCGAATCACGGTCGACAAGGACCTCACCATCGAAGGTACCGCTGACGGTGTCACGATCGTCCCGCCGGACGGAGCCGATCAAAGCCTCGTCACCATCGATGCCGTCAGCCTCGCTCTGCAGTCGATCGACCTCGCCGGCGGCTTCGCGACGAACGGCGGTGCGGTCTCCGTCGCCGGGGGGCAGCTCGAAATGCGCGATGTGACGGTCACCGAGTCGACGGGCTCCGAGTCCGGCGGGGGCATCTTCGCCTCGGGCTCCACGGTGATCATCGAGAACTCCACCTTCGAGTTCAACAACGCACCCTCGGGCGGCGCCATCCACGTCGAGAACGGCGAGCTGACCGTCGACACCTCACTGCTCTCGCTCAACGGGGCGTTTGCCTCGCCGGGCCGAGGTGGGGCCATTTCATCGAGCGGCGGTCCCGTCACGATCACCGCGTCGACCTTCACGGACAACGGGGCGCTCGACGGTGGCGCGATCCACATCACCGGTGGAAACCACACCATCACGACCAGCACCTTCTCCAGCAACGTCGTCGAACTGCGGGGAGGCGCCATCCACGTGGACGGCATCCTCGAAGTCAACGAGTCGACTTTCGTCTCGAACAACGCCTCGAACGGTGGCGCGATGTACCTGGAATCCGACGGCTCCCTGGTGACGATCACCTCCACCATCCTGTACGACAACGACAACGGCGGTTTCGGGACCGCGTGCTCCGGGTTCACCGGCACGGGTCTCGACCGGTACTACTTCACCGGCGGGTGGAACTTCATGGAAGATGTCGTCGCATGCGCCTTCAACCCGGGAGCCGACGACATCGATGATGGCGGCAACCCTCAGCTGAGCACGCTTTCGGGGTCGCCGGTGCCGGTCCACACCCCGCTCGACGGGAGCCCCGTCATCGATGCCGGTGACGTGGTCGGCAGCGGATTCGACCAGCTCGGCACCGTCCGACCCCAGGGCCCTGCCTACGACATCGGGGCCGTCGAGGTGGTTCAGGCGGGTGGAACGGGCCTGTCGCTGCTCGACACCCAGGTCTCCGAAGCGTCCGGTCCCGCGGTCGTCACCGCCGAGCTCTCGGCGGCGGTCAACTTCGACGTCACCTTCGACGTCGCGACAGAGCCGATCACCGCATCCGAGGGCGAGGACTATGCCGCAACGTTCGAGAGCGCGCTGATCCCCGCCGGGTCGACCGAGATCCAGCTGGAGATCCCGATCGTCGACGACGTACTGGTAGAGGCGGACGAGACCTTCACGGTGATCGCAACCAACCTCGTCGGCGCGATACCAACCGACGACACGGCCGAGGTGACGATCGTCGACGACGACGTCAACACTCCACCCGTCGCCGTCGACGACTTCATAGATGGCGCCGCCGACACATCGGTGTGGGTTCAGCCCACCGCCAACGACACCGACGCGAACGACGACCCGCTCCGGATCTCATCGGCCGGTCCCGCCGACTTCGGCGGCCTGGGGTTCTGTGACACCGACGCAGTCGACGGGTACTGCGACTATTACCCGGCCCTCACCGGCGGCAGCTTTCCCTACACGGTCACCGACGGCACCGACACCGACGAAGGCGTCGTGACGGTGACGGCGTCGAACGTGTTCGCCGGCTCCGGCAGTGCCACGATCGACGGTGAGATCAGCCCTGGCGAATGGGATGGAGCGGCCACCTTCGAGATGCTCGTGACCAACGGACCGGGGAACGGCGTCGGCTCCGCCTACCTCATGAACGACGGCACGAATCTCTACATGGGCTTCGTCGTCGAGGACATGATCTCGGCCGGCGCATGGCTGGAGGTCTGGTTCGACGATCCGTCCTCAGATGCGGTTCGAATCGACTTCTCCGGCTACAGGGACGGAACCGCACCCAACGGTGGATTCCTCGACGACGCCACGTCCCATGGCTCGGGAGCGCGTGTGATCGCCGGTGACGGGACGATCACCTACGAGTTCGTCCACCCCCTGAACTCGGGCGACCCCCAGGACATCTCCACCGCCATAGGTCAGACGGTCGGGTTCAGCGTCCATGTGCGTCAGACTCCCGACGGCGAGGTCGGCGTGCTCACGAACGCCCCGGGTGGCGAGTTGCTGGAGTGGCTCGACTGGGATCTGGTCGGATCGTCGGTGGCCGGGGTGACCGTCGACGTTGCCACGCCTTCGGTCTCGACCGGATTCGTGGTCCCGCTCGACGAGGTCCCGTCGGAGCGGCTCCTCGCCGCCGCCGAGGCCGTCACCGGCGTCGAGCTCGACGCCATCGGACTGGTCGACAGCCCGCTCGGGTCGATCCCGCTCGGCTCGATCCCGCTCGGCTCGATCGCCACCGGGTCCGTCGCCACGGTCATCCTCTCCGACGTGCCGATCGAAGGCGGATGGGGCGCGCTCCTGGCGGGCACCCCGCTCGAGAACCGGCCTCTCCAAACCGTCACTCTCGCCGAAGCCCTCACGGTGATTCCCGCCGAGGCGCTGGCCGGCATCACGCTCGCCGACATCGACCTCGGTGACACGGGTGCAGGGGACCTGTCGCTGGCGGCCCTCGCCCTCGGCGAAGCGACATTGACCCAACTCGGCCTGACCTGTCCTGCAGAGGCCGCTTCGTGCAATCCCGACACGTCCACGCTGCTCGACGTGGAGGCCCAGGGCGCAAAGGTCACGTCGGTGCCGCTGGGGTCGATCCCGCTCGGCTCGATCCCGCTTGGGTCGATCCCGCTCGGCTCGATCCCGCTCGGCTCGATTCCGCTCGGCTCGATTCCGCTTGGGTCGATCGGTGATCTCACTGCGGCCCCACTCGGGTCGATCGGGGACTTGGCGGCGGCTCCGCTCGGCTCCATCCCCCTCGGGTCGATTCCGCTCGGCTCGATCCCACTCGGTTCGATCACCCTGGGCGCCGCCACCATCGCGAGCCTGCCACTGGGATCGATCCCGCTCGGGTCCATCGACGTCGGTGGCGACTTCTGCACATTCCACAACGGTGTTGCCGGCGACGGGGAGCAGTGTGCGGACCTGGGAATCGACCCCTTCACGACCACCGTGTCCGACTACCTGGCATTGCTCGAGCGCGACTCGCTGGCCGCCACCCCGCTCGGATCGATCCCCCTCGGCTCCATCCCCCTGGGGTCGATCCCCCTCGGCTCCATCTCGATTGCGGGCATTCCACTCGGGTCGATCCCCGTCGGCTCCATCGACCTCGCAGCCAGCCCCCTCGGATCGATCCCACTCGGGTCGATTCCGCTTGGTTCCATCACCGTCGCAGACGTGTGCGCGGCGTCGACCACCACGGGATGCGACGGCGAAACCACATTGGCCGAATGGGCCGCAGGGCTTCCGGCCGGCTCGGACGTCGCCTCCAGTCCGCTCGGGTCCATTCCCATCGACAGCCTGCCGCTCGGTTCGATCCCCCTGGGTTCGATCGATCTGACCACGGTGGAGATCGCCGGGCTCCCTCTCGGATCGATCCCGCTGGGCTCCATCGATCTCGCTGCCAGCCCGCTCGGATCGATCCCGCTCGGATCCATCTCCGCGGCGGACTCATTGGTCGACTGCTCGCTGGTCGACTGTGTGAATGGAACGTTGGCCTTGGCGGCGTCGGTGGGAGCAGTGCGGGATCTGTCCACGCTGTCGGCACTTCTCGCCGCCCTCGACCCTGGGGATCTCGCCGGGCTCACCCTGGGCGACGTGCTGGACCACCTGTCCCTGTCGCTCCTCGGGGAGATCCCCGGCCTCGACGGGCTGACCCTCGGGGAGCTGCTGGTGCCGACGCTCGTGGCGGCCGACCTCCCGTGGGAGGAGTTTCCGCTGGAAGACGTCGAAGTTCGGGACGTCGCCTGCGGGTTCGACTCGACGACGCGATCGTGCGCGACCGGGGCCGACGTCCTCGACGTCGATGTGGGTTTCGACGTGGTCGGCGACATCCCCCTCACATCGGTACCCGTGACGGTGTCCCTGCCGCCGTCGTTCTTCTACCTCCGCGGTTCGGCAGAGCTGGAATCAGAGGTCGGCGGGGACGTCATCACGACCGCTCTCACCGATCCGGTGATCGATGGAGCAGATCTCACCTTCGACGTAGGTCCGCTCGAGCCAGGGATCCACACGGTCCGCGTGGCGGCGATGCCCGGCTTCGACCTCGAGACGGTGTCGGTCTCGGTGACGGTGTCGGGATCGCTCGCCGAGGCCGGCCCGATCGATGTGGTCCAGCGGTTCGAGCCCAATGACGTCACCGGCGAGATGGTCGACGCCGACACCTTGTACGTGACACATGTCGCCGACGCCTCCGACATCGACGCGTGGGTGATCCCGGCGCCAGGCCAGGGGAACCGCATCAGCGTGTACCTCTCCAACCTGGACGGCGACGTCGACACCTTCATGTATCGCCCGGACACGGCTCCCGTGTCGGGCCCGGGCACGGAGCGTTCGATTCCGCTCGGTGCGACGCCGGTTGAAGACGATGGTGTCGATGTCGGAAGCGGCGGTTCACTGGAACCCGAGGTGCTGGCCGACACGCCGCCCAACGAGAGCCTCGCGCTCAGCGATGCATCGACCAACCGTGGCACCGAAAACGAGAAGCTCACGGTTGTCCAGTCGGATTCGGACGTCACGGAGTACACCATCGAGGTGAGCGGCTACAACGGCGCCTCGTCCACCAGGCCGTACGTGCTGCGGGTCGCCTACGACGCCGAGACGCCCGTCGGCGTGTGCACGCCGCGCCCGTATGGAGCGATTGCCGCCGGCGGGACCGTGTCGATCCCGGCCGGCGTCGACACGATCTTCCTCGTCAACCGCGATCGCATGCAGGCGATCCACGGAGACCTCTCGGCCGTCGATGCCGCCCTGGCGTCGGTCGCCGGCTTCACCGGCACCAACGGCGTGACGGTGAATGGCGCCGTGGTCGACATCGCCGACATCGCAGGCGTACCGGCGGCCTTCGCCGCCTGGGACGCCAACCCGTGCGATCCGGGAGCCGCCAACGACGTGGTCGGCCTGATCAGCGCATTCGTCCAGGACGTCGCCTCCTCCAACCCGAGTCTCCGCCATGTGACGGTCATCGGGTCCGACGAGGTGGTTCCGTTCCATCGGGCGCAGGACACGACCGTCGTCGCCAACGAGAACACCTACACCGACGGCTTCGCCGACAACGCGCTGTTCGGGGCGTTGTCGACGGGCCACTACCTCTCCGATGCGCCCTACGGCGATCTCGACCCTGTCCCATGGCTGGACCGTTTCGCCTACGTTCCCGAGCTGTCGCTGGGACGACTCGTCGAGACGCCCGCCCAGATTGCAGGAGCGCTGCAGTCGTTCATCGACAATCAGGGTGTGTTGGACCCCGGGTCGGCGGCGACTGCCGGATACGACTTCCTGTCCGACGGGTCCACCGAGGTGGACGGTGCGCTGGCCGGGTTCCTTCCGGCCACCGAGACCCTGATCAACGAGACGTGGACCAGAGCCGACTTGTCCAACCAATTCGCGGCCGGATCCGACGTGCTGTCGCCCAACGCCCACTACGACCACTACCGGGCCCTTCCCGCCCTCGGGAATCTCACCGGATCGGAAGCGGACCTGTTCACGGTCGACGACGTGAGCGGGCTCGACCTCGCCAATCGCATCATCTTCACCATGGGCTGCCACGGCGGCCTCAACGTGGATGCCACGGCCGGCGGTGTCACCGTCGGTGAGGACTGGGCCGAGGTGTACGGCGGTCTCAGGGCGGTGTACATCGGCAACACCGGCTACGGATATGGCGACTCTGTGACTGTCGCCCTGACCGAGCAGGTGATGGTCAATCTCGCCGAACGTCTCGATGGCCGGTACACCATCGGCCAGGCGCTGTCCGACGCCAAGCAAGAGCAGTTCGGGAAGGCCGGTCTCTACGGTGTCTACGACTTGAAGGCGATCGAAGAAGCCACGCTGTACGGCCTGCCGTTCTGGCGGATCGACGGACCCGGCGCTTCGACCGTTCCCGGGTCCGAGACCGGGCTGATCTCGGTCGATCCTCTGACGGGCCTGGATGCGGCGCCCTTCTCCATCGATCCCACCTTCCAGACGGTGGCCACCGTCGACGGGAGCTACGTGAGCTCGGACGAAGGCACGCAGTTCATGCACTGGCGCCCGATCCAACCACTGACCGGCCTCGAGGTGGGCGTGGACGGCCGGGTCGTCACCGGCACCATTCTCACCGGGCTCGTCAGCGAGGACTCGACCGTCGTCGATGCTGCCTTCGCCCGCCCATCGACCACCGACCAGGCGGGGCGCGAACCGGAGATCGAGACGGATGGGGTCATCTTCCCGACGACCTTCGCCACGGTCGCCACGTTCGGGCAGGTCAACGCCGGCCCCGAGGGTCCGCCAGTGGTCCGACGGCAGCGTGTGAACCTGATCGCCGGGCAGTACTTCGACCAGGGAACGACGGCCATCCAGCGGCTGTTCACGACCATGCAAGGCGTCGTGTTCTACCTGGACGACGACGCTGTGGATGGCGCCGACTTCACGCCGCCATCCATCGACCTCGTCGAGGGTGACGCGGCGGGTGACCAGGCCGTCTTCCGGGTCCGGACCTCCGATTCCCAGTCCGGGGTCGCCAGGGTCGTCGTGCTGTACGTTTCCGGCGTCAACGGCGGATCGGCGGTCTGGACGCCGGTCGATCTGTCCTTGAATGCTGCCGGTGACGCCTGGGTCGGCGGCGGCCCGATCGGTGCCGGGGTGACTGTGCCGGTCCCCTTCATCGTGCAGGTCGTCAACGGCGACGGCGTCGTCGGGGTGAGCACATTCAAACGGGGGGCGCACCAGGCGGACAGTGCCCCGGCGGTGTCCCCACCGGACGCGGTCGACGACACGGCCACCACCGACGCCGGTGTTGCTGTGGACATCGCAGTCCTCGGCAACGACGACGATCCAGATGGAGATCTCGATCCGATGTCGCTGGCAGTGGTCGCCGGCCCGACCAACGGCACCGCTGAGGTTCTCGGCGCGGGCATCCGGTACACGCCGGCGGACGGCTTCGCCGGCATGGATCAGTTCACCTATCGGGTCTGCGACTTGACGGGGCTCTGCGATGTGGCGACGGTCGACGTGACGGTCGTCAGGCTCGTCAACCCACCCGACGCCGTCGACGACGAGGCCACGGGTTTCGCCGGGATTCCGGTCGACATCGACGTGCTCTCCAACGACAGCGATCCCGATGGAGATCTCGATCCGGCATCGCTCGCGGTCACCGGCGCGCCGGCGAACGGGGCCGCCGACGTCATCGGCGAGTCCGTCACCTACACGGCCGACGCGGGATTCGTGGGAAGCGACAGCTTCATCTACCGGGTCTGTGATCTCACCGGACTGTGCGACGAAGCCACGGTGAACATCACCGTGCTCGCAGCGCCCTCGCCGCCGGACGCAGTCGACGACAGCGCCACTGTGACGGCCGACATCGAGTCTGTGATCGACGTGCTCTCCAACGACAGCGATCCTGACGGGGATCTCGATCCGACATCGCTGAGCGTCGTCGGGGCACCGTCGAACGGATCGGCCGCTCCTGTCGCCGGAGCGATCGCATACACACCGTCTGCAGGCTTCACGGGACACGACACGCTCGTGTACGAGGTCTGCGACCTGACGGGATCGTGCAACACCGCAGTCGTCGACATCACGGTGGTTCCCGAGGCGACGGCGCCCGTCGCAGTCGACGACCACGGTTACGCCGTCACCGGTGACCCGATCACCGTCTTCGTGCTCGACAACGACATCGACGCCGACGGTGACCTCGATCCGGCGACCCTGAGCATCACCACGCCCCCTCCAAGCGGATCGGCGGACGTGGTTGCAGCATCCGAAGGGCCGGTCGTGGTCTTCACCCCCGGAGCGCCTGGTCAAACGCAGTTCGTCTACACCGTGTGCGATTCCAATGGAGAGTGCGACTCCGCCGTGGTGGTGATCGACGTCGGCGTCGAACAGTGCACCATCGTCGGGACCACAGGCAACGACGTGCTCTTTGGCACCCGACGGGCAGATGTAATCTGCGGACTGGCCGGGAACGACGTGATCTTCGGCCTCCGCGGCAACGACGTCATCATCGGTGGCCCGGGCAACGACACCGTGTTCGCCGGCGATGGCGACGACGTGATCCACGCCGGTGACGGCGACGACACCGCCGACGGCCAGGACGGTGACGACCGGGTTCTGGGTGGTGCAGGCACCGACAGCGTCCACGGGGGCGGCGGCGCCGACGTCCTCCAGGGCAACTCCGGTGCAGACCTGCTCACTGGCGGCGCCGACGACGATCTGCTGCTGTTGGGAACCGGAGCCGACGCTGCGTACGGGGACGGCGGATCCGACGAAATCAGAGGTGACCTCGGCGGCGCCAAGCTCATCGGTGGCGGAAGCGGCCCCGACCTGGTGATCGGCGGCGAGGAGAGCGATGTCATCTCTGGTGGCTTCGGACCGGACCGAATCGAGACGAGAGGCGGCTCCGATCTGGTGTTCGCCGGCCCGGCGAACGACGATGTCGATTCCGGCCCCGGTTCGGACCTGGTCTTCGGCGGCGCCGGGAACGATGCTCTGCTCGGCGGATCGGGGGCCGACATCCTCTGGGGCGATTGGGGCAACGACACGCTCGCCGGAGCCGAAGGCAACGACCTCCTCTTCGGTGGCTCGGGCACCGACGTCGCCGACGGCGGCGGCGGCAGCAACACCTGCGAGGCCGAAACGGCCGTGAACTGCAGCTAGGACCGGTTTCCCGGGGGTCAGCCCCGAGCGACCACGCGGTAGCCCGCACAAACGGGTCGGTTGCAGCCGCGGGTTGCCTTGCCGACGGCCGACAGCCATGACGAGGGCGGGCGCCGGCCTGCGAAGCGCGCGGCCGTCTGCTGTCTGCAATAGGCCGCTCGAGATGACTGGGCGTTGACCCGGTTCACGCCGCGCCGCCGGAACGTGCCGCTCGCAGCACCAGCGGCACCCCGCCGAAACGACAACTCCAGCCATGGCCGTTGGCTGTCTGCCGTCGGCCGCTGGCGACGACTCCAGCGGCGACTCGACTCAGACGGTGCCATTGGGAACACGCCGCTCAGAGGACCAGCGCAACACCGCGCTTCAGTCGAGAACGCGAATCTGGAGGCGGCCATCGACGATCTGAGCCACGTAGCCGGAAGAGCGGCCTTCGCGTACGAATCTGAGCGCGATGATTCCGTCGCTCTGCTCTTCGATCGAGAGACGGTAACCCTCATCGGGAATCGCCGAGACCAGGATGAGAACGCCGTCGTCGAGGCGAACCGTCACCGAGCCGCCCCTGAAGGTCCGCGTTTCCACATCGGCGGATACAGGAGCGGGGTCTGATTCCGGTGCGATCGTGGTGGTGGTTGTGGTTTCGACTGTGGTGCCGGGCGTGGCCACGATCGCCGGTCGGGTGGTCGTCGAGGGCTCCGAGACCGTGGTCACGGTGGTGCTCCCGGTCTGGTCGCTCGGAGCGGTCCGTGCACCAGCTTCGACCGGAAGGGCCGCCACGGTCGTCGTGGACGTCGCCCGCCGCAGCGTCGCGAGTGACACGACGTCGGGCCGGTCTGTGACCTGGGCGCGGACGGCGGCAACCGCAGCCGTCGAGGCGGCGACGGACAAGATGGTTGCTGCGATCCAGGCGATGACGCCGATTCTTCGACTCACGAACACGATTGTCCCGGGGCTTTCGATAACGGTTCGCTAACCAAGGCTCAACGACCCAAGGTCGACGAAGTCGCCGTAAGGGTCGCGTCCGTAGTTTGATACCACCCATGGTGGCCGTACTCGTCATCGAAGACGATATCCGAATCAGGTCCTCGATCGCCGAACGCCTCGCAGAGCGAGGACACGACGTCGAGACGAGCGACCGCGCCATGCCTGGCGTGGAGCAGGCGCTGACCGGCCGGTTCGATGTCGTGGTGCTGGATCTCGGTCTGCCCGACGTCGACGGGGCCGACGCCCTTCGCATGATCCGATCGGTCAGTGCCGTGCCGGTGGTGGTCGCCACCGCACGGGACGACGAGGCCGAGGTGATTCGCCTGCTCGACGCCGGAGCGGACGACTACGTGATCAAGCCGTACTCTGCCGACCACCTCGAGGCTCGTATCCGCGCCGTGTTACGCCGTGCAACACCCAGCGGAGACACGCCGACGGTCACCGTCGGCGGACTCGTCATCGACCCCGACGCCCACCACGCCACGCTCGACGGACGGCCTCTCGACCTGACGGCCAAGGAGTTCGAGCTACTCGGGTACCTGGCGGAGCGTGCCGGCAAGGTCATCTCGAAGCGGGAGCTGTTGGCCGAGGTGTGGCGTCAGCCGTATGGGGGTGCCGACAAGACGGTTGATGTCCATCTCTCGTGGCTCCGTCGCAAGCTCGGAGAAACCGCTGCGGAGCCGAAGTACATCCACACCAAGCGGGGCGTCGGAGTGAAGCTGATAGACCCGCGGGCATGAGACGCCAGATGGTGGTCGTCTCGGCTGCCGTGACATCGATGGTGGCGATCGCCTTCCTGGTTCCGCTGTTCGTGTTGGTGTCGGATCTTGCGTACGACCGGGCTGTGAATCGCTCCGAGCGCGACGCCGAAGCCGTCGCACGGGTGCTGGCCGTGCTCGTTCCCCGGGTCGGGATAGACGAAGCCGTATCGGACTTCGCCGATGAACTCTCGACCGCAGGGCTGTCCGTGCTCGTCGGCGAGGAGACGGCGTTGGGGCCCGAGCCAGGCCCGGAGGAGGATTGGACCCTGGCGCTCGGCGGTACGGCGTTCCGTGACGATGTCCCGGGCGGGGTCGCCATCTATGTACCGGTTCCACGCACCGAGGGCCCCGGGGTCGTCGTCCGTGCCTTCGCAACAGACGACATCCTCAACGACGGCGTCACACGATCGTGGATCACGCTCGGAGGTCTCGGCCTGTTGCTGACCGTGATCGCCGTGTTCTTCGCCGACCGAATGGGGCGGTCGGTGGTTCGCCCCGTGCGGTCGCTCTCGGCGTCGACCGCGCTCCTCGGCGAGGGTGATCTGACCGCGCGAGTCACCCCGGAGGGTCCGGATGAGCTTCGGGAGGTCGGGATTCAGTTCAACCGACTGGCGGAACGGATCACGATGCTCCTGCAGCGGGAACGTGAACAGGCCGCGGACATGTCGCATCGGCTTCGCACCCCCCTCACGTCCGTGCGTCTGGACATCGAAGCGCTCCCCGACGACGAGCAGAGGGAGCGACTGCTGGACGACCTGGCCGAGCTCGAGCGAACCGTCACCTTCGTCATCGAAGAGGCGCGTCGGCCGATCCGAACCCAGACGGCCTTGAGCGACCTGAGCGCCTTGGTGGGTGACAGGATCCTGTTCTGGCGGCCGCTCGCCGAAGACCAGGGTCGAGACGTCACCACACGCATCCACGAGTTCCCGCTGATGGTCCGGTTCGCCCCCGAAGACGGCGAGGCCATGCTCGACGCCGTTCTCGGAAACGTGTTCGCGCACACCGAGGAAGGTGTCGGCTTCGAGTTGGCTCTTGCTCGCCTGGCCGACACGGCCATCCTTCGGATCGAGGATGCGGGCGAAGGATTTCCGGATGCGGGTGTGGTGGAACGAGGAAGATCGCACGGGTCGTCCACCGGCCTCGGACTGGACATCGTGCGCCGAACCGTCGAGAGCGCCGGCGGTTCGATCGTGGTGTCGAGGAGTGAAAGACTCAGGGGCGCCAAGGTCGAAATCCGCATCCCGGTCGCGGACGGAGCGTGATCGCACTGGATCACGCTCCGTCTTCGACCCACTGACTCCCGAGCAGCAGGATGGGCGACATCTTTGTCCCCCGTGTCACCCACCCTGCCGGGGCATATGCTCAGGAGCCTGTGGGAGGCCTTGGTGTTGTTGGTGTCGAGTCTCCGTGTTGTTGGCTCAAGGCCGGCGCTCCGACCGTCCATCGTCTCCGGACGAGCCACCGTTCGGTCCCTGACGGTCTCCGTCACGGTTGCGGTCGGTGCGATCACGGTCGCGGTCACCTTCCCGCTGACGGGCCTCGTCACGATCCTTGGAGCCGTCTCGTTCGACGGGAGCTCTGTCGTCCCGTACATCGTCGATCTCCGGGCGCCCGGGCCGCTCAGAGCGATCGCGTTCATCCTCGGCCGCATCATCAGCGGTGGCCTCGTCGACGGGCCTCTCCATCACGTGCGACGGCGTCACCAGGATCGTCCTGACAGAAGCGACCGGCTCCTCGCCGAGCGCCCCATGCACCAGGATCAGGAGTCCGGCCCACTGGTCGCCCATGGAGAATCGCACACCGGCGCGTCCGGCGAAGCGGGTGATGCCTGTCTCTTCGGCAAGGTCCTCGTCGGCTACTTCCTCGTTCTCGGAGGCGTCCTCGCCGTTCTCGGAGGCGTCCTCGCCGTTCTCGGAGGCGTCCTCGCCGTTCTCGGAGGCGTCCTCGCCGTTCTCGGAGGCGTCCTCGCCGTTCTCGGAGGCGTCCTCGCCGTTCTCGGAGGCGTCCTCGCCGTTCTCGGAGGCGTCCTCGCCGTTCTCGGAGGCGTCCTCGCCGTTCTCGGAGGCGTCCTCGGCCTCTTCGCCGGATTCGGATGTATCCTCGTCGGACACCGTATCGGAGGTGGCGGTGACCGATGCATCAACCAGGGTCTCTGCGCCGTTCTCCTCCTCGATTGTCTCCTCGGCCTGCGTCTCATCGCCCGATTCGCCGACAATGTCTTCTGACACATCCTCGGATGACTCGTCCTCGGACTTCTCGTCGTTCGACCTGCCTTCATCCCGAGTGGTGGTGGATCCGTCTCGGATCTCGTAGGTGGCGCCCTCCGGCAGCGTCGAGTCGTCGACGACCACCGACGACACGACGGGAACCCCATCGGCGTCGAGCGCGATGGCGTAGGTGACGGTCGTGACCACGCCGGTGTCGAATACGTCACCGCTCCACGTGTGCGTACCGACCGCGCCGTCCAGCGCCCCCCGATACACGTGATCGATCTGTACCGATGGCCGGTTGGTGATTCTGTGATCCCGTCTGGATTCGGCCCGCGTCGACACGCCGCGCTCGGTGTTGTCTGAGGAAGCGTAGACAGCGGTCGCCGGAAGCAGCATCAGCGCCGCCAGAGCGCCGGCAAGCAGCCGGCTTCTTCGAAGTCGATTCGTTTGCATGTTGAACATTCCCCTTGTCCCGGTGAATGCACAACGTATCGGGCGCCGTCCTAAGCGGGCGCTAACCCGATCCCAACGGTTGGGAACGTCCTCACACCGTCCAGAGTGGTTCGTCGACCTTGAAGCAGAGCGGCTGACCCCAACGGTCGGCGAAGCCGACCTGATCGGCAGGGGCGCGCTTGGCGACGCCCCACTTGCCGAGTGGGTAGCCACAGGACACGGCAGCATTGAGGACCCAGCCCTTGTCGTCCGGGACGCCGAGGACCTCGAACGCCGCTGGTGCCTCGAAGACACCCAGGATGGTCGTCAAGCAGGTGCCGACCCCATGTCCCCTGGCCGCCAGCATTGCGTTCCACACCGCCGGATAGATGGAGGCCCCAGTGGGGTCGTTGCGGGAGAAGGCGAGAAACCACATCGGTACCTGCTCGAAGTTCTCCGCGAGCCAGGCACTCGAGCGCATCACTCGAAGCGCGGCGACGTCTCCGGCGGCCTCGGCTGCTTCCCGCCGCCCGGCATAGATCGTCGTCTGCAGCTGTTCGAACGCCAACCGATAGAGCGGGGCGAGCCGGCCCCGGACCTCTCGATCGGTCACGATCAGAAACCGCCAGTTCTGGCTGTTTCCTCCCGACGGCGCCCTCACGGCCGCGTCCAGGATGGCGGCCTGCACCTCGTCGGGGATCGGGTCCGGCTTCACCCGGCGCATCGCTCTCGTGGTGTACAGGGCTTCGAAGAGTTCCATGCGCCGAGGGTAACCGGCCGTGCACCGTGCCAGGATGGGCCGATGCGGGTTCTGATCGTTGGCGCAGGGATGTCCGGCCTGACGGCCGGGCGCGCGCTCGCAACAGAGGGATACGCAGTGACCGTGGTCGACAAGGGACGGGCCGTCGGGGGACGGATGGCCTCGAAACGCATCGGCGACGCTCGCTTCGACCATGGCGCTCAGCACTTCAGCGCCCGTTCCCCCGAGTTCCGGGAGATCGTTGGTGGCCTCCTCGAGACCGGCGTTGCGAAGGTCTGGTTCGACGGTCGGAGTGTCACCGACCCTGACCGTGGGGTCGAGCCCCGTCATGTCGGGGCTCCCGCCATGCGATCGATCCCGGAGCATCTCGCAACCGATCTCGACGTCCGTCTGGGGCATCCGGTCAACCGGGTGGTTGTCGATCGGGAGTCGGTTCGCACAGATGCGGGAGATCGTGCCGAGGTCTGCGTGGTCACCGCTCCGATACCTCAGACGCTGGAGCTGCTGGGTGGACACGTGGGAGGTTTGGGCGATCGGCTGTCGGCCGTGAGGTACGACCCGTGTCTCGCCGCCATGTTGATCCTCGACCGTCCAGCAGGACTGCCGGCGGGTCATGTGGCCATGAGCTCCGGGCCTGTGGCATGGATCGCCGACAACCACCACAAAGGGGTGTCGAGTGTCCCGGCCGTCACGGTCCACTCCTCCGCAACATTCGCCAGCCAGCACCTCGAGGAGACACCCGATGATTGGTTGCCGCTGCTCGTGGCCGAGGCAGAGGCTCACTTCGATGGCCGAGTGGTTCACGCGCAAGGGCACCGGTGGCGGTACTCCATGCCCGCAAACCCCCTGGACGTTGGAGCCATCGGTGCGCACCATCGGGTCGTCGTTGCGGGAGACGCTCTGGCAGGCGCCCGAGTCGAGGGTGCATTCTCATCTGGCCTCGCGGCCGCCGCCATGGTCCAGGAGCGGCACCCTCTGGGCTAGCCGACCCCCGGTCGAGGTGCACTCACACGGCACCACCACCGCGACGGATCATCGCCAAGGAACGCCGTCCGATCAGTGGATCTCGATCACGTCGCCGTCTGAGAGGGCATGATCGCGCCCGACCTGCTGGCCGTCGTATCCGCTCCCCCAGATACGGGCATACCTGAATGAGGCGGCCACTTCCTTGTGGATCATCTGCGCAACGTCGAACACCGATGCTCCCCTTCGGACGGTGAAGGGCTTGCCGTCCTCGTCGGCGCCTTTGGCCTTCGTATAGACCCTCACGATCTGCAGGTGCTCGAACAAGAACCTGCCGATTTCGTCCGGAGGACTCGACTCGAGAGACGAGTCGGGCAGAGCGGGGAACGCCAGACCCGACAGATCCCGGAACGCCGCCAACTCGCCCGCCGGGTCGTCGAGAAGATCACGCTTCGAAGCCACGAGGAGTGTCGGTATGACCTGTGCGAACGGATCTTCGTGCTCGGTCTCCAGTCCGTGGGCCGGCCAATGGGCGGTCAGGTGCACCCGACGTTCGGCCAGGAGGTCGACGATCTCGGTTGCCACTTCGACGCATCCCGCCTCCGACAGGTCGAGCACGAACAGAGCGGCGTCGGCGGGCTGCAGACTGTTGGCGATCCACGCCGGGTGGTGCTGTCTCGTGAGAGAGGGCAGATCCACGAGCTGAAACGCGACGTCGCTGAACGCGAACATGCCAGGGTGCGGAAACTGCGTCGTGTACGGATACGGCTCCGAAGCCACATGGGACCCCGTCAGCCGTGAGTGCAACGCCGACTTTCCGGAGTTGGGCGGGCCCAACAACGCCACCTGTGCCGCCCCCTCCGGCCGGATGACCGTGGGCGGACCACTCCTGGAGGCGCCTTTGCGGGGGCCCGCCAGCTCTTCGTTCAACTCCTTGATCCGGGACTTGATGTCCGCCTGAAGATGATCGGTGCCCTTGTGCTTGGGAAGCAGGCGCAGCATCTCCTTCAGCGCCGTCAGCCGATCCTGCGGATCACGGGCTTTCCGGTACGCAGCCTCGGCGGCCTTGTAGTCGGCGGTGACATTCGTGGGCATGACCCAGGATTAGCACGGGCGGCCATCAGCGAGAAGGCCCACAAGTCGGTTTCCGCCACAAACGGCCACCTTTTCCTCGGATCACCGCACAGGCTGTCGATCCATCCAGCGCACTGACTAGTCAACCTGTGCTTCGCTTCAATGGTCCTTTTGGACTACATGGGAAATGGCACTCCCGTTGGAGCTAGCCATCCGCCGATGCATCTCCTGTACGGAGCACTGCATGGAGGCACGGTCATGACAACAGGTCGGAAGAGTACGAAGTGGGGGCGGATGCTCGCCATCACCTTGGCGATCACCATGTCCCTCCCGGCCGGGGCGGCGCTGGCAAAGCAGCCAACAGCCACGCCGGACGATTCCACGACCACCGACTCCGCAGCTCCGACCGTCACGCTCGGAGACCCGACCACCCCGTTCGACGTTGCGCTCCGCATCGGCCTCGTCGACAAGAAGGGGAATGCGACCTCCGACGCCACCGGCGAAGGCGTCACGATCGCCATGATCGACACGGGCGTCGTACACGTGGCCGGGCTCGCCAACTCGAATGTCGTATTCGGTCCTGACTTCACGCCGGAGGACAGTTACGACGATCTCAGGTCGCTCGACACCAATGGTCACGGCACCCATCTGGCCGGGATCATCGTCGGCACCGACGCCGCCTGGGCTGCCGGCGACCAACACCGCAGCGCGAGCCGCACCTTGGGGATCGCCCCGGACTCCACTCTGATCAGCATCAAGGCAGGGACCGCCGACGGTGGCACCGACGTGAGCCAGGTCATCGCCGCGATCAACTGGGTCACCGCCCAGAAGGAGTCGGGTGAGACCGACATCGACATCCTCAACCTGGCGTTCTCAGCGGACTCCACGCAAACCTATCTGACGGATCCGCTCACCTACGCAGTCGAGCGCGCGTGGAAGGCCGGGATCGTCGTGGTCGTCGCAGGAGGCAACGAGGGCCAGAGTCAATGGCGTCTGACGAGCCCCGCCCGGGACCCCCTCGTCATCGCGGTCGGTGCATCGGAGCTCACGGACAAGAGTGAGTCGACGGCGGCATTCAGCTCCGGCGGGGTCTTCCGACCCGTTGACATCCACGCTCCAGGCGCGTCCGTGGTCAGCCTTCGCAACCCGGGATCGTGGTCCGACTCGTTCAACGAGGCCGGACGGATCGGAGACCAACTCGTACGAGCGTCGGGCACTTCTCAGGCGACGGCGGTGGTGACCGGCGCCGCGGCCCTGCTCCTCGAGCAGCACCCGTCGCTCACGCCTGACCAGGTGAAGAAGATGCTGATCAACGGCGCCGACACTGTCGACAGCGGGGAGTCACAGTGGCCGCTGAGATATCTGAACGTCGCAGCCGCCCTCGAAGCCTCACCATCGAATTCGAAGCAGTACCTCCTCCCGGCGTCTGGGACCGGCACCATCGACGACTCACGCGGCGCCCTCCGAATGATCGTCGACGGGGTCGAGCTCAGCGGAGAAATCGACATATTCGGGAACAATTGGTCGGGCAGCAGGTGGACCACCGATGCATGGTCGGGCTCGCGGTGGACCGGCTCACGATGGACCACCGACATGTGGTCGGGGAAGAGTTGGTCGGGGTCGCGGTGGACAACTGGCTCGTGGACCGGGTCACGGTGGACGGGCTCACGCTGGACGGGTGGCGACTGGTCGGGGTCCAGATGGACCGGGTCCCGGTGGACCGGGTCCCGATGGACAAACGTCGACTGGAGTTGACCCGAGTCCCGGAAGCATCGTCCGACGCTTGACCATCGGCGCTTTCAACCGACTGGTAGCTCACGAACCACGGAGGACCCCGTGCGCCGGTGGCCCACGACGACGGCATGGCTGATGACGGTTCTGATGGCGGTCGCGACCGCCGTCGGCTTCGTCGCGGCCGACGATTCCGTGCTGCTCCGGACCCCAGTCCGCTGGTGGATGCTCGCACTGGCCTTTCTCGCGACCGAGGCGCGACCCGTTCATCTCCTCACCCGGCGGGGAGCCCACACCCTCAACCCGATCGAGATCCCACTCTTGGTGGCCCTCGGGGTGCTGGCCGGTCCCGAAGTGATCCTCGCACGTCTGCTCGGATCTCTGCTCAACGGGGTTCTGATCGAGCGACAGGCCCCACTCAAGGTCATCTTCAACGGGGCTGCGGCCGGCCTCGGCGCGTCGGTCGCGGTGTCGATCGCTTCCCAGGCCGCCGGTGACCTGAGCTCGCCTTCGACCTGGTTCTTGCTCCTGGGAGGGGCGATCGCCGGGGGGCTGGCCACGTCCCTCCCCGTGGCAGCAGTACTGTCGATCTTCGATCGAGACCGCTCGCTCGCCGAGTGTCTCAGGGAGATGGCGATTGCCATGCTCCAGGTCAGCGGCGGCGCAATCGTGGGGTTGGTTGTCCTTCTACCGATCGCGCTGTCCCTGTGGTCGGTGCTCGTGACCAGCCTGCTCGCAGTCGGGTTCCACACCGCGTTCGCCGTCTACGGGAAGCTGACACGACGTCACGCCGAGTTGGAGTCCCTGTATGCATTCACCACGGTCCTCGCCGAGCGGGTGCGCGTCGACGATCTCGTCTCGGGCGTCCTGTCCGGACTGGCGGGGGCTTTGAAGACGAGAACGGTTGAGGTGACCCTGCAAGTGGATGGCGCGTGGGAGCACCGAAGGTGGCACGACGGAGTGATCGAGCTCTCACGAGGGCTGACCGACTTCCCCGCGCCACCAATGGATCAGCCCGAAGAGCGCCTCACGGCCTCGCTGAGGTCGGGATCGAACCGGACCATCGGATGGGTGGCGACATGGGGTCGGGAAGAACAAGTCCCGTTCATCGAGGCCGACCGGAGGTTGTTCTCGGCGATGGCCCTTCATGCCGGGGCGTCACTGGGGCGTGCTCTGGTGGAGCAACGGCTCCGTTCCCAAGTCGCTCACAACGAGGAGCTGGTGAGGTCGAAGGATCAGCTCATCGCTGCCGTCAGTCATGAGCTCCGCACACCGCTGACCGGGATTCTGGGCTTCGCCCAGATCCTCGAGGAGGACCCGGTCGACCTCGACTCGTCGACGCGCTCAGACATCGCGTCGAGCATCGCAGGAGAGGCACTCGACCTGAGCTTCATCGTGGAGGATCTCCTGACTGCCGCACGCTTCGACCTCGGCCAGCTTGCGATCAAGCTCGAGCAGACGGACGTGAAGGCCCTGATCGACGGTGCAGTCTCACCTGTGGCCGGGCGACTCATTCCGTCGCTCACCGTCCACGCGGGTCCGGCGCCCATCGTCGCCGACCCGCCTCGCGCCCGCCAGATCCTTCGCAACCTGGTTGTCAACGCCGCACGATATGGCGGCGAGCAGGTTCTGGTGCGGGCGGTCGTGGCGCCGGGTTCGGTTGCGATCGAGGTGTGGGATGACGGTGCAGGTGTCGATGCTTCTGACGCGGAACGGATCTTCCAGCCGTATCAGACCGCCCATCCGTCTACGACTCAACCTGGTTCCGTCGGCCTCGGCCTCCCCATTTCACGCGAGCTGGCACGGATGATGGGAGGCGATGTTTCCTACGACCGCATCAACGGGTGGACCGTCTTCCGGCTTTCGCTCCGAGCGCCCGCCGGTAGCGATGCCAATCCGCCACACCTCTGGGTGGCGTGAACCTCACACGCCCGGCACCGGAACCCAGTCGACGATCTCATCGCCGTCGCATTCCCAGGAGGCGAGGGTGGCCAGCCTGCCCTTCTTCGCCTGCCGGTATGGATCCGGAAGTCGCCGCTTGGTGATCCGCCGATCGAAAACGCCGGTGGAATCGCAGCAGAACACGCGTGCCTCGGACTTCGAGACCCGAGGGCGCCCGATCGTGTGCACGAGGTCGGGCCTTTCGATGACGGGCCTGGCATCCATCACCAGAAAGCTCACAGGGAGACTTCGGAGATCGACTCCGGTCTCGGAGGCGAAGCGACCCCACCCTGCGTCGGTGAACGCCTCGGACGGTGGCGAGGCGAAGTGATGACACCAGTGCCGGTCGTTGTCGCCCACCAAGAGCCCACAGGCTTCCTGGTGAGTGCAGGGGGCAACGACCGACGCCGCCGGCCGAAGGCGTTCGCGGACTTCGATCAACAGCCGGCTGGAACGGTGGTCTCCGGGTTCGACCCACACGACGGCCGTGGCGGCCGAAGCGACACCAACGAGACGCCGGAGCGATGCGTCGTCCAGCTCCCCGATCACGTGACTGACCACCAGGGTGACCGGATCGCCCTCGCCCGAGACGGGGATACCTGCCGAGGTCGCCCGATCGACCGCGTATGTCTCTGCCCGGAGGGAGCGATCGTGGCAGCGCAGTGCGCCGGTCGTCGGAAAGCGCTCGAGGAAACGCCGGCCGGCGACCCCAGATCCACAGCCCCAATCGAGAACCGTGCCCGGCGGAGGAGCCCATCCGCGCAACTCGAGCTCGTCGAGAACGAAGTCCCATTTCCACCCGATGCGCTCACCAAAGGTGCGGTCGTAGTCTCGGAGCACGTCATCGTCGCTCCAGTAGGCCGGCCCTCCGGGCCCTTCCTGGAGAAAGGTGGTCCGCAGTTCACGGAGTCGCCCCCAGTCGATGCCCTCGGCGTCGAGGTGGCTCATTCTGCCGGCGACATCAGATCGCGCGCTGCGGCCAACAGGAGGAACACCTGGAGCTCGTCGATCAATTCGTCAGGGTTCACAACCGAGCCCGAGAGCACGAAGACGCGCCCACTCGACTCGGTGGTGAGCCAGTTCGCCGACACCAGACCAGGCTCGGAGCCACCCTTGAAGGCGACGTCCTCCCACACGCCCGGCTTGGGAGCGGCTCCGGGATTGACCGTGAGGATCTCGCGGATCTGTTCGTCGCCACCGGTCCACAGGTTCACCAGAACCCGACACATGTCGTCTGGGGATGCAAACCATTCGAGCGTGTCCGGATCGATCGGCTCATCGAAATCTGCGATCGGCAGGTCCGCGACAGTGATGTCCGAGATCTGGTCGAGGATCGCCCGCTTCCCTGCCTCGTCCGCCGCCACGTACTGGCTTCTGAGTCCCGACGACGGACCCACTTTCAAAGCCGCGAGCTCGCGGGTGGTGAGGAACGGGATGTTCAGGCCGGGGTCGACGAGGCCCAGGTCGCCGAGGGAAGCTTCCACCCGCTCCCGTCCCAGAAGATCGACGAGGAGGTCTGCGGCCGTGTTGTCCGAGATCGAGATCATCAGTTCCGCCACCTCTCGCACGGACTTGACCGTGCCGTCTGGTTCGTCCTGCAGGATCCCAGTGGGTATGGACTTGAGCTCGTCGCGGATCACGATGTCGTCGTCCCAGGACACGTCCCCGGATTCGATCGCATCGGCGAGCGCACCGAGCACGAAGAGCTTGAACGCGGAGCCGATCGGCATTGGCTCGTCGCCGGCGACGGACTCGAGCGGCACACACTCGCCGTCGATGACTTCGGCGGCAACCAGCCGCAGGGTCCCGAGGCTCTCGAGCCGCCCTATGGCATTCTCGAAGGAATCGGGTGTCGACTCGAGGTCGGCCGGCTGGACGAGCAGGCCTGTGATCAAATGGGGTTCCTCCGGCTGCACTGCGATCGACACCTGCATTCGCTCGTCGCCGGCGGCTACGACCCCGACCGCTCGATCGACGTCCAACTCGGTGTAGCTGACCACGAGCCAATCACCTGGCACCGCTTCCAGACGGCCGACGATCGGCTGGAACTGGTCCTCGAACGGGACCTGGAGTCGGAACACCTCTGCGAAGCGCTCCTGATAGACCTCTTCTGAGAGCGGTCCACCGTTGATGGCACGCACGAACCAGTCGAGCTGTGCCCGGACCGGCGAAACTGCCGGGTCGAGGATGGTCGAGGTCGGCGACGACGCGGTGGTTCCAGGCGACGCCGGCGGGGCGGGCACCGGCGCCACCGTGGTGTCGACCGTCGATCCAGAGGACCCGCCGGTGCAGGCCACCGCCACGAGTGCCGTGACGAGAAGAAGGGAGAGACGTCTCACGATCCACAAGGATGGTGCACCTGACGGTTTAAGGCCAGCCCGGCCTCGACCATGAGATCCGCCGCGACTGGGATGCCGCCTCAACCACCGGGCTGGATCAAACCGTTCTCGTAGGCGAAGACCACCGCTTGCACGCGATCCCGAAGGCCGAGCTTCGTGAGCACGTTGGACACGTGCGTCTTGACGGTCGCCTCGCCGACGATGAGCTCCTCGGCGATCTCGGCGTTGGTGCGGCCCCTGGCGACCAAGCCGAGAACTTCGACCTCGCGTTCGGTCAGCCGTGAGACCTCGATCCCTGCCGCAGCGGGTGCCGGACGACGAGCGAACTCTTCGACTATCCGCCTGGTCACCGATGGCGCCAGCAACGAATCCCCCGCGGCGACCACCCGGATCGCCTCGAGCAATTGCTCCGGGGGCGAGTTCTTGAGCAGGAACCCGCTGGCGCCGTTGCGCAGTGCCCGGAACACGTAGTCGTCGCGTTCGAACGTCGTCAGGATCAGCACACGGGGGGTGGGAGGCTCCAACCGCACGATCGCTTCGGTGGCCTCCAGCCCGTCGGTGCCGGGCATCTGGATGTCCATCAACACGACGTCCGGTCGCTCAACCTTCACCATCCGGACCGCCTCTGCACCGTCGGTGGCCTCGGCCACGACGGTCATGTCCGGCTCGGCGTCGATCATCATCCGGAACCCGCTTCTCACGAGTTGCTGGTCATCGGCCAAGACGACAGTGATCATTCCCCAACCGCCGAGGCGTCGTATGCGGTGCCGGTCGGCAACGATGCTGCCACCCGATAGCCGCCGTCGGCCGACATCCCCGAACTGAAGCTGCCGCCGAGCATCGACACACGCTCCCGCATCCCGACGAGTCCTCGCCCGCCGCCCGGATTCGGCTGCGTCACACCCCGGCGATTGACCACCTCCACATCGAGTGAGCCCTTGGTGTAGGTGAGGATCACCGCAGTCGGGACGGGGCCCGCGTGCTTGAGCGCATTGGTGAGCGACTCCTGGATGATCCGGTATGCCGACAGCGCCACCGAATCGGGAACCGCCCTCGGGTGCCCGATGACCCGCTTCTCGACAGGGAGCCCCGCAACGCCGATCTGCTCGAACAGCTTGTCGACGTCTTCCAACGTCGGCTGCGGCCCCGTGGAGTCGACCTCGTTCCCGGCCCGCAGGAAGCCGACCAGCTTCTGGAGCTCTCCGACCGCCTGACGCCCGGATTCCTCGATCGCCTCCAACGCCTGCGAGGCCCTCGTCGGATCGGACGTCAGAATCCTACGAGCTGCCCCTGCCTGCACCCCCATCACCGAAACGTGATGAGCCACCACGTCGTGCAGCTCCCGGGCGATTCGAACCCGCTCGTCGACGACCGCTCGCTGAGCGCGGACTTCGCGCTCGGCCGCCAGTTCGTCGGCTCGCCGTGCGAGTTCCGCTTCGTTCTCCCTGCGGGTGCGCGCCAGGTCACCCATCATCCACGCCGCCACGAAGAACACCGTGTTGAACGCCAACGTGAGCGTGATCGCCAGCACGGCATCGGTGTTCACGAACTCGACAGAGGAGAAGAGGCTCCACCCGAGCGTGCACACGGATAGGCCGATGGCGAGGGCGCGACTTCTCGTCCGCCACTCGGCCGATTCCTCCCACGCCCCGACGCTGTATATCGCCAGGAAGAGCGCCACCGACGTGACCGTTCCCTCTGGCGCCTGGATCACGCGGAATATCACGAAGAACACCGTGACGATCATCAACACGGCGGCGGGACGGATACGTCTCCAGGCAAGCGGAAGGACCACCGGCATCAACAACAGGGTCGCAGTCGTCCTCGACGGCGGGTCGTACTCGAGGTCGGCCGGATCGAGGTGGTCGAACGACACGAGCATGGCGAACAGGCCCAGCAGGGCCATACCAACCGCCACGAGGGCGTCACGAGGGTAAATCACCCGTCGAAGGTCCAGAGGCATGAGGAAGATCCTATGCACCGCCTCCCGGGCACACATCCACCGCAAGGAGGACCGGCCCATCAGCCCGCAGACGGAGGTCGCCCGGGCCTCTGTTCCATACGTTTGGTGGCAGACACAACGGAGATGTGATGCTCGAGATTCGAAACCTCTCAAAACGATATGGCGACGTCGTGGCGCTCGACGAATGCACCTTCGCGGTCGAACCCGGTCGCATGCTCGGCTTCCTCGGCCCCAACGGCGCCGGGAAGACGACGGCGATGCGCTCGGTGTTCGGCCTCGTCCGACCCGATACCGGTGACGTGACATGGAAGGGTTCGCCGATCGGACCGCACGAGCGCATGCGGTTCGGCTACATGCCCGAGCAACGAGGGCTCTACCCGAAGATGAAGGTGGGCGACCAGCTCGCCTACGTGGGGCAGCTTCACGGGATGCCGGCCGGTGCGGCGCGGGAGGCCGCCGAGCGGCTCATGGGAGATCTCGGGTTGACCGATCGGCTCAGCGACAGCGTCGATGCACTCTCTCACGGCAACCAGCAACGAGTGCAGCTCGCCGCAGCCCTGATTCACGATCCGGAGCTCTTGGTCCTCGACGAACCGTTCAACGGGCTGGATCCCATCGGTGCCGAGACGATGGCCAACGTGCTCAGGGAACGAGCTGCGGCCGGTGCGGCGGTGGTGTTCAGCTCGCACCAGCTCGACATGGTGGAAGACCTGTGCCAGGACGTGGCGATCATCAACCGGGGTCGGATCGTGGTGAACGGTGAGGTTCGAACGCTCAAGGACCGGTCACCACATCGAATCGTCGAGATCGAGGTGGAGTCCGACCGTGCGAACGAAGTCCTCTCGGCATTCGACGACGTGAGCTCCTCCTCGTACGACGGCTACCGCCACCGGCTGGTGGTCGATGCGGGTCACGACGTCTTCCGGATGATCACGGATCCATCCATGGGGCGGTCGGTACGTCACTTCACCTACACGACCCCGTCGCTCTCGGACCTGTTCAAGGAGGCGGTCGCATGACCTCGGCACAGACACTTTGGCTGGTCACCCGACGCGAGATCGTCGAGCGATCACGTTCGAAGGCGTTCATCTTCTCCAGCCTGTTCACGATCTTGCTCCTGATCGCCGCCATCGGACTCCCGTTCCTGCTCGACAGCCGCACCGACACGTATGAGATCGGTACGGTCGGCGCCGGGAACGATCCGATCATCGAAGCTGCCCTCGATCTGGGTAATGCCGACGTGGAAGCCGACGGGGGCGTCGAGATAGAGGTCACCACCTTCGACTCTGTGACGTCGGCGGAGGCTGCACTCGAAGACGCGACGATCGACATTGCTCTGGTCGATGGTCAGGAGCTGATCACACCTGACGGAGCCGGGCTCGGTGGCAGCGATGTGGAGGGACTGCTCCAGCAAGCAGCCGCCGCGGTCCGGCTCGACCAGGTGTCCGGCGAGGTCGCTCGAGCGGCGGAGATCCTGACCGAGGACGCACTCGACGTCCGCTCGATCGGCGGCGCAGAGTCGGCGGACACAGAGACCCAATTCGTGGTGGCATTCGGGGGCGCCATGCTCATGTACATCGCCATCCTCTCGTACGGCACATGGACGCTGTCCGGGGTCACAGAGGAAAAGACCAACCGCGTGGTCGAGGTGTTGTTGTCCACGGTGCAGCCGTGGCAACTCCTCGCCGGCAAGATCATCGGCATCGGGGCGCTCGGGCTCGCACAGTTCCTCGTCACCATCGCCGTGGCCCTGGGAGCCGTGAGGATCACCGGTGCCATCGACCTGCCCGCCATTCCGGTGGCAACGCTGCCGTTGCTCGTCCTCTGGTTCGTGCTGGGGTTCGGCCTGTACGCCGTCGGCATGGGCGCAGCAGGTGCCCTGGTGAGCAGGATGGAGGACGCCCAGGGGGTCGCCAGCCCATTCACAGTGATGTCGATCATCGGCTTCTTCGGGGCCATCCAGGTGGTCAACGACCCGAGCAGCGTCCTGGCCCACGTCATGACGCTGTTCCCGCCGACGGCACCCTTCGTGGCTCCCGTCCGTGCCGCTCTCGGAGCCGTGCCCTGGTGGGAGATGTCCCTCGCCATCGTCATCACCGCGGCGACCATCGTCGGCCTCGTCCGACTGGGCGGCCGGGTCTATTCCGGCGGCCTGCTCCGGTTCGGAACCCGGGTGAAGTGGCGGGAGGCCTTCCGGGGAGCCGAGATCTAGAGGCACCGTGAAACGGCAAGAGGCCCCGGCCACAGGGCCGGGGCCTCTCCGCGGTATCGGTCAGTTCCCTTGGTCGTGCGGGACGAGCACCTCCGTCGAGAAGATCGTCTCGTTTCCGCACTCGTCGACGGCCGAATACGTGATGGTGTATACCCGGCCGTCGCCCCCACCGAGGCGACTCGCCCGCAGCTCGAAGTGGGTGTCGTCGAGGATCACGATGTCGGGACCCTTTTTCGGATCCCAATCGGGTTCATCGGACTCGACCGACACGAGCGTCACGGTGACGTCGGAGCCGTCCGAGATGTCGAGTGCCACCTCGACGGGCACCATCTTGTTGTTCGGTGGCCACAGCACCGACGGATCGGCAATGGCAGTCGCGTCCGGTGCGATCACATCGCAGAACCCGAGAATCACCGGGTCGTGGTCCGACGTCCGGAACTCGTCCGCTGCGTAGAGGACGTTCACAAGGTCGAACTTGAACTCGGTGTTGTAGTCGAGTGCTGGGACTTCGTCGGCGTTGATGTGGTACTCCGTTGCGCCCTCGACCCGGTCGACAACACTCGCCGAGGCGAAGGCGTAGTCGAGGTAACCCCACTGACCATCGAACACGTACGAGTAGGTCTCGTCGCCGCCGAAGAGCCGGCCGAGGTCGGTGTATCCCGCTGCGGTCAGCACGTCGATCGGGTCTTCCTTTGCGTACGAGTTGAAGTCGCCGATGAGGAGAACGTCGGGATCGCCGGCGCCTGTTGGATCGGAACCGATCCAATCGACCAACGCCTCGGCTGCGGCCACCCGGGTCGGGTTGTAACAGCCCTGACCGTCGCCCTGATCCGTGTCGCCACCGGTGGAGTCGGAGCAGCCCTTCGACTTGAAGTGGCTGACGACCACTGTAAAGACCTCTCCGTCATCCGACGTGAAGCTCTGAGCGAGTGACGGACGGTTCAGGCCGTCTCCGTAGTCCAGGATCGCCGGGTTTCCGAGGGGCGTGACCGCCCCGGCCCGGTAGACGAGCCCGACCTTGATCACGTCGGCACCGATCGTGCCGGTATCGACGTAGTCGTACGCCCCACCGAGTCCTGCGACGATATCGGCGAGAGGCTCCACACCGGTGGTGTTCTCGAGCTCCATGAGCCCGATCACATCGGTGTCGACCTTCCCGAGCGCCGCCAGTAGCTTGTCGCGCTGGCGCACGAACTCCTCCTCGGAGTCGGCTCCTCGACACCCGAGGTTGTCCGACTCGGTCTCCGGCGTACCACAGGTGGCTCCGCCCTCATCGATCGTGAGGAAGTAATTCAGCACGTTGAAGCTGGCCACGGTCGCCGTGCCGCCCACGGCCTCGGGCGCAGTGGGGCGCAGGTTGGCGGATTCGAACACCGGCACAATGCCGCCATCCACCAGCCCCGAGTCGCTGAGGTCTCCGACCACCCTGAGGCGATACGTGTTGGGCGATGCGCTGTTGCCTGCCCAGCCGTAGGTCATCACTCCGGTGGCTCCGGTGACGGTGTCACCGCCTCGCAACGGGTTGGCAGCCGTCAGCGGCAGCCCACCACCTCCGAAGAGGATTGGGTCAGGGTTTTGGTCGTTGAGGTTGTCATCGATCTTGAGCCTGTTGAGGTCATTGGCCGCCTGCACGGCATTGGCGGGTGCACCGGGCTCGGCGATGTCCGTCGGTTGACGCAACCGATCACCAGAGGACACGACAACCTCTCCGAATCGAGCAAGCTGGAAATACTCGGTCACGTAGAGAGGCTGCTCGAACGTGACCAGCATGCCCTCGAACCGCTCGAGATAGTCCGTCGTCGGAAATGGCATGGTCACCGTGGTTGGCGCCACAACATTGCCCGACGACAGCACCGTGAGCTCACCGGGGAATCCGAGCTGGGTCTGGTTCTGGAACTCGGCTGCAGTTGCGGTCACCCTGACCAGGTCGCCAAGGGCGACGGTGTCCTCGTCGCCGTGGAAGACGAAGATTCCTTCGGACGTGTTCTCGTTGCCGTCGTCCTGAGCGACGTCCTGCACGTAAAACCCTCGCAGGGCAGGGCTTGCGCCTTCGTAGTCACCGACGACCACACCTTCGATGGTGACTGTCTGACCATCGCACGGGGTCTCGGCACCGTCGCCCTGGACAAGGGAGATCGGCGCAACGCCGACGGTGCAATCGGGTCCGGTCGGACCGAGTTCGGGCGCAAAGGTGTTTGGCGCCGGGACCTGCCACACGCCCGCGACCTTCTGGAGCGAATAGCCGATTGGAGTGTCAGAAGGCTCCTCGACTCCGATATCGGTGCTCGTCATCCCTGAAGCGGGTCCGCTGGCCGCAACGAAGGACCCCTCGTACGAGAGGAACTCCACCACGGCACCGGTGTCGTCCACGAGAGCAATGCCGTCAGGGCTCCCGTTCTGGATGCCGGCGATGTACACCGTGAATGCTCCGCCGGTCGGGATGATGCCCGCGAGCGTGACCGAGTCGTAGACGTTCCGCTGCGTTGCAGACCCGTTGTAGAGCACGATCGACCATCCGGTCACGTCGAAGCCCTCCGGTCCGCTGACTTCGACGCCCTCGCCCACGTCACCACCGATGTTGTCATAGTGGAGCTCGGTGATCTCGAGGACGACCGGGATCACGCCGGCCGTCGGGGTGTTGGCCGTCCCCAGGTCGAAGTCGGCCAACGCCCAGTCGGCGACCGTATCGGTGTCGACCCCGTCGGCGATCCGTCGCACGCCGGCGGGATAGAAGGTGCCATCCGGTCCAAATACTGGCGCACCGAAGAAGAAGGTGCTCGCGGTCGCGTCCGTCACGCCAATCGCGTCGAGCACCACTTCGGACCCGTCGACCGAAGATCCAGAGATCGACGAGGTCTCGACCAAGGCATAGGTGGTCGATGAGTTCTCCAGCGAGTTGGCGGCGATGTCGGCGTTGGGCGTCACGCCGTAGACACCCTCCAGACTGGAGGTGGTACCGACGAGATAGAAGCCGTTGGTGCCCAAAGCATCTTCGGAGCCGAAGTCCCACTGAAAGTCGATCGTTCCCGGGCCGGCCACATCGTTCCCTTCGATCCCGATGAAGCTCAACCCCGCAAGCGAGGCTCCCGCGTTTCCATACAGCTCGAAGTATTCGACATCGGTGCCGGTCGTGCTGGCAAGTACTTCATTGATCAGCACCGGGTCGCCGGTTGCGGCCGGTGCAGCCAGCGGCATCATCGCCAGCGCAGTCGCGAGCGCAGATACGAACGCGACGAGACGTCTACGCAGTCCCAAATTCACTCCCTTTCGTCTGATCCGAACCTACACGGCGTTTGTGGTCCGTGCGCCATGGTCCAATGACCTTTCCGCGGTTGGAGGGTCGCCGGTGAGACGTATCCTCGTTCCATGGCTTATCAGCATCTGGAGATCGAAGTCGCAGACCACGTCGGCTGGCTGTGGCTGAACCGACCCGAGAAGCGCAATGCTCTGTCTGCGGACATGTGGGTGGACATCCCTGTCGCGATGGGCGAGTTGGGGTCTGATCCCGACGTCCGGGCCGTCGTGGTGGCGGGCCGGGGTGAAGCGTTCACAGTGGGGATCGACCTCGGGATGCTGATGTCGGTGAATCCGTCCGACGGCGTGTCCGAAGCGACGCAGAAGATGACGCTCTATCGCAAGATCAAAGAACTCCAAGACACCATGACCTCGTTCGAGCGCTGTCCGAAGCCGGTCATCGCCGCCGTCCATGGCTGGTGCCTCGGCGCCGGGGTCGACCTCATCACAGCCGTCGACATACGGATCGCAGCGGCCGACGCAGTCTTTGGCGTCCGAGAGACCAAGATCGGGCTGGTGGCGGACGTCGGCACGCTCCAACGCCTTCCTCGCGTCGTGGCGCCCGGGCATCTCGCCGAGCTGGCATACACCGGCAAGGACATCGACGCGACTCGGGCCGAGCGCATCGGCCTCGTGAACAGCGTGTATCCCTCCACCGAGGAGTTGCATGCCGCTGCCTCCGGTTTGGCCAAGGAGATCGCCGCCAACTCGCCGCTGGTCGTCCAGGGCGTGAAGTCTGTGCTTCAGGCAGAGGCGGATATGTCCACGTCGGCAGCCCTCGACCACATGGCCTTGTGGAACACGTCGTTCCTCATGTCGAACGATCTGGGTGAGGCGATGGCAGCCCACATGGAGAAGCGCCCCCCGCGTTTCACAGGAACCTGAGCCTCAGAGTGTTGCCTCGGCTCGGTATACGACACACGGGAGTATCCCGCGACAGCGCGGCAGGGGTGCCTTCCTCCGTTGTCTTCAGTGTGTGAAATCCCCCCTGCTTCGCCTCCGGCGAAGCTGTCCCCCCTGCGGGGGGACACGACCGGTGGGAAGCTGATCGGGTGCTCCACCGGTCAACCGAGGGTTGTGTCCAGCGATTCTGTCCCCCAGACGGGGGGACAGGCTGCCGAAGGCAGCCAGGGGGGATTCTTCACTCTCATCCGGGGGACACGAACGGTTGAAGCCGGATGGGTGCTCCACCGGTCAACGGTGACGTGGTTCCAGAGATCGTGTCCCCCAGAAGGGGGGACAGGCTGCCGAAGGCAGCCAGGGGGGATTCCGTGATGAAGCGTCCCGTCGAGACGCGACAGGACACTCGCCCCGCTGCATTACGCGTCTACGAGCGTCGAGGCTTGAACCATGTGCCTGAACGAGTCGACCGCGATTTCGATGAACGCGTCCATGGCCGGCGGCAGGTCGCGGCCCAGAGGCTTGGCGATGCTGATGGTTCTGGCCGGGATTCCCGGATCCATCCGACGGATGATCACGCCTGGGTCGTCCTCGTCGATCGCCAGCGAGGGCATCACCGCATGACCCATCCCGGCACGCACCATCGCCTGCACGGCTGAGTTGTCGCCGCTCCGGAAGACCACGTTCAATTCGATCCCGGCACCTCGGAGCCCGTCGTCGATGAGGCGCTGACAGGCCGTGTCGTATTGACTGATCAGCGGCACATTGTCGAGGACGGCAACGTCGACGAGCTTGTCATCGGCGTACAGCGGCTCATCGAGGGGGCTGAGCGCAACGAAGGGGTCCTCACACAGCCACGACACGTCGAGTGTGTCTGAGTCGAAGGGATCGACGAGAAACGCGACGTCGAGACGTCCGTCCTTCAATCGATCCTCGAGCTCGGACTGTTCATCGGTTTCGAACAACTTCACCTCGACCTGCGGACGCTCGTTGCGGAAGCGCCGCAGGATCGTGGGCAGCATCCGCACCGAAACCGACTGAAACGTGCCCACGGACAACGTTCCGATCACGCCCGCTCCGAACGAGTGGATGGCCCGGTCGGCCTCGGACATCCGCTCCAGCAGGCCCTCGGCATGTTCGAGCAACAAACCGCCGAGCGGTGTGAGCTCTACGGGCCGGGGTCCCCCGGGACGCTCGAACAGCCGTCCGCCGACCGCCTTTTCGAGCGCCGCGATCTGCTGGCTCACGGCGGACTGCGTGTACCCCAGTCGGGTGGCGGCACGCCCGAAGGAGTGTTCTTCGGCCACGGCGACCAGCGCCGAGAGATGCCGGAATTCGACGTCGTTCATACCCATGGTGACCATAAGCCTAGCTGATGGATACCAGCAAAATCAATCGTTGGACGGAATGGACCGGCTGCCGTACCTTGATGGAACACACCGCTCAGGAGACAACACATGTATGACTTCCATCAACTGGCCCGAGACGTAGATGCATTCGGTATCGATCGCTGCGACGACGCCGTGGGCGAGCTCGCGGCTATCGCACGCAGCAGTGGTGTGTCGCATGTGCTCATCGACGTGCTGACCGACGGGACGCAACCGGATGTGGCACGGGTCCGGGCGCTCGCTCGGGTGCAGATGTCGCTGGGACGGCGCACCCGTACATCCATCGCAGCCTGACACGAACTCTGCCGGCGGGTCGGCCTTCAGCAACTTCCTCGGTCGACCCGCCGGTGAGACCGGCCGACGATCGCCGGGCCTATGCGGCCGTGTTCCAGTTCGGCTGCAACTGGTACAGATGGCGATCGGTGAGATGGTTCAACACACGGCGAGCCGCACGGAAGCGATGTGCGATGTCGGCCACCAGCGGTGGGGCGCCACCCTCCGAAACAGACGCCGAGTACCAGCGCGATCCCAGGGCTTCCAGGGCATCGAGCCCGGGGGCGATGCGCGCCGAGTCGCAGAGAGCGAGCACTTCCTCTGACGTCATTTGCACCGTTCGGCCCAGCCGCTCGGCGTCCACCGGAAGCAGCGGCTTCGCCCCGGTCCGATCGGGGAAGACGCCGGTGCTGAACAGCGCCAGGTCACCCAATCGACGGAGGAGCACCACTCGATCCGCCGGCAACGCCTGGTCGAGCCAGGCCGCCATGGCACCCAGATCGAAGGGGTCGGCCGGCACCGGAGGCGGGTCGGGAACCGCGAACGACGTGAGGAGCCTTGCGAGGAACGACATCCTGCCTGCGTCTTCGACGAACTCCTGCAGCGGCTCCACGTCGAAGACCGGGAGCCGGCTCTTCGGGCCAGACCAGTCGTTGACGAATGTGGCGGCACGAAGCTCGTCGGCCACGCGATGCACGAGCACCGCGAACAACAAGAACGGCGACACCACATTGGCGGGGTGAGCGCTGCGATCCAGCACGGTCTCGAACACGTCGTCTCGCGCGAGCAGATCGTGGATGGACCAGGGGCGGCGACGAAGTTCTGCCGACAGCTCAACCGGATCGGAATCGACGATCGCAGCGAGCGTGGCGACATCTCGTTCACTCAGACTGTCGAGATACGACGCCATCACTGGTCTCCTTATGGGCGACACATTACCTGTCGCCCGATGATGAGATCGGTCAAGGGGTGCCGCGAATACGTCAATCTTGGGATCGGCGAGCGGCCAGGTCGTGGGCGCGCTCCAACATCGCTCCAAGCGACTCGATGTCCTCCACCGACCGCATCACGACCTCGTAGGCGAGGGTCCCACCGTCCACATACTCCATCTCCGGGAATTCCTCGCCTGCCATGGCGTCGAGCCGCAGGCGAACCACGAGCCCTTCGTCCGATTCCCAGGCGGCGGCGAAGACCCGGCCCGAGTCCGAATGGGCGATGATGGCAACCGGATCCTCCGTGAGATCGACTCGCACGCCCGTGCCGCTGCGGCGCAGCATCCCCACGTAGTGGGCGGTCAGATCGTCGGTTTTCATCGGTGGTCGCTTTCTCCAGGCCCGGCCCACCCGGTCCCTGTCGGCCGGCTTGCTGGTCGGATCACGTTCCGGTACCCACATCGTCCCCCGTCGACACCGATAGATTCACGACCATGGACTATCACATGACCACCGACGAGTTCCGCCGCTACGGCAAGGAACTCATCGACTGGATCGCCGACTATTGGGAGACCGTGGAGGGATTGCCCATCACACCCCACGTCCAACCGGGCGAGATTCGGTCTCGCCTTCCAGATGCGGCTCCTGAACAACCTGAGCCCTTCGATGAGATCCTGACGGATCTCGATCGGGTTGTCATGCCCGGTCTCACCCATTGGCAGTCCCCCGGTTGGTTTGCGTTCTTCCCTGCCAACGCTTCCTTCCCGTCGATCCTAGGTGAGCTGGCGGCGGCAGGATTGGCCCAACAGGGCATGTTGTGGTCGACGAGTCCCGCCACCACCGAGGTGGAGGAACAGGTCCTCGATTGGTTGGTGGACCTGATGGGGCTGCCCGAGACGTGGAAAACGACCTCGGTCGGCGGCGGGGTCCTGCAGATGTCCGCTTCGGATTCGACACACACTGCCCTCGTGGTCGCCCGCCGGCAGGCAGCAGGAACGGCTGATCGAATGGTCGTGTACACGTCGTCGCAGGCCCACTCGTCGATCGAAAAGGGTGCTCGGGTCGCAGGGTTCGGACACGTGCGACTGATCGGGGTCGACGAGGTCTTCGCAATGGATGTCGATCATCTGGAAGCGGCCGTGGCGGCGGATCGCGCCGAGGGCCTCGTTCCGGCGGTCGTGTGTTCGGCGGTCGGCACAACCGGAACCACAGCCGTCGACTCGGTGCGCCGTGTCGCCGAGGTGGCCCGTCGCAACGGCATGTGGCACCACGTGGATGCGGCCTATGCCGGAAGCGCCATGATCTGCGAGGAGTTCCGTCATCACCAGGACGGCCTGGAACTCGTCGACTCGTACACCTTCAATCCTCACAAGTGGATGTTCACCAACTTCGACTGCTCGGTGTTCTACGTGGCCGATCGAGGACCGCTGCTCTCGGCACTCAGCATACCCCCGCCGTATCTCGTGAATCGAGCTTCGGAGTCCGGTGCCGTGATCGACTACCGGGACTGGCATGTGCCACTCGGACGTCGCTTCCGCGCCCTCAAGCTGTGGTTCGTGTTGCGTCACTATGGGGCCGAGGGACTACGGCACCACATCCGCCGCCATGTGGAGATGGCCCGGGACCTCGAACACCGCATCGACACCCATCCGCGCCTCGAGTTGGTGGCTCCCACCCCCTTTGCGCTCGTCTCGTTCGCTCACAGCGCCGGCGACGAGGGGACCGAGCGGATCGTGAACGCCATCAACGAATCCGGTCACTCCTTCGTCACGGCGTCACAGCTCGGCGACCGCAGGTTCATCCGTGTATCCATCGGTCAGACCCACACCGAGCAGGAACACGTCGATCGACTCTGGAGGGTGATCGACGACCACGCTTGATCGTAAAGGTGGAGGCGGCGCCAACCGTCAGCGGGCGGCTTCGGATGCGAAGGCCTGGAAGAGAGGTTTGTCCACATCACCGAGGGTGCGTTCCGGATGCCACTGGACCCCAACTGCCCACCATGACGGATCCGACGAGGCAACCGCCTCGATCATGCCATCCGGTGCCACCCCTTCGACCACCAGGCCGTCTCCCAGTGCATCGATCGCCTGATGGTGGATCGTGTTGACGATCACCTGATTGGTCCCGTAGATGTCGGCGAGCTTCCCGGCCGGTGTCAACGTGACCGGGTGGGTGGCGGAGAGGATGTCGGCTGAGTCCCTTCCCTCCAGCGGCTCGTGAGGAGTCCCGGCCTCGAGAATGTCCTGGCGGAGCGTTCCCCCGTGAGCCACGTTCAGCACCTGCGTACCCCGACATATGCACAGTGTCGGAAGCCGGCGCCGTCGCGCCCGGTCCAAGAGCTCCGTTTCCCAGGCATCGACCTCGCAATCCATGCCGAACGAGGCCTCGTTCTCAGCGCCATACGACGCCGGGTCGACATCGTCGCCACCCGAGAGCGCGAGCCCGTCGATTCGATCGAGGACGGAGCCAACCTCGCCGAGCGAACGCCTGTTGGGAATGAGCAGTGGGATCACACCGGCATCCGAGAATGCCGACACGTAGGCGTCGGAAAGCGCATGCAGGACCTCTGGATCCCCGAGCGGAGTGCGGAGCCCACGACGCCACACCACGATACCGACGACTGGCTTGCTCATCGCCGGGCAGCGTACTGGAACCCCGATCCCCGGCAACGGGCGGACGCGCGCGGGTAGCGTGCCTTTCATGCCGTCCGTCGCCGAGCTCGAAACACCGTCGTTGTTGCTCGACCGGGCCAAGCTCACACGGAACCTGTCGCGCATGCGAGATCGGATGACTGCGCTCGGAGTGTCGCTACGGCCACACATGAAGACCGCCAAATCGGTGGAGGTGGCTCGCCTCGCCGGTTCTCGGGCCATCACCGTCTCCACGCTGGCAGAAGCCGAGTACTTCGCGTCGCACGGCTACGTCGACATCCTGTACGCCGTCGGCGTCACCGCCTCCAAGCTCGATCGCGTGATGCGGCTCCGCCAGAGCGGCACCGATCTGCAGATCGTCGTCGACTCGGTGCAGGCGGCGAAGGCAACCACCGCGCACGGGGAACATCGGGTCTGGATCGAGGTCGACTCGGATGGGCGCCGGGCGGGGGTGGATCCCGAGGATGGCGCCCTCGTGGAGATCGCCGAGGCTCTCGGCGACCAACTGGTCGGGGTGATGACGCATTGCGGAGGTTCGTACTCGGCAGGTGACGACCTCGAGCGGCTGGGTTTCGCCCGAATGGAACGCGACGCCGCCGTGAATGCGGCCGTTGTGCTCCGTGATGCCGGGATCGACTGCCCGAACGTGAGTGTCGGCTCGACCCCCACCATGACCATCGCCGACGACCTCACCGGGGTGACCGAGGCGCGTCCCGGTGTCTACATGTTCATGGATCTGTTCCAGTCGGGGTTGGACGTGTGCCGGCCCGACGACATCGCATTGTCGGTCGCAGCGACGGTGATCGGTCGTCGCCACGACGGCGTTGTCATCGACGCCGGATCGCTCGCCCTATCTCTGGACCGAAGCACGGCGTCACAATCGGTCGACATGGGATACGGGCAGGTGTGCGACGTCGACGGGAAACCCATTTCCGACCTCATCGTCCAGCGCGTCAGCCAAGAGCACGGGGTCGTCGTGAGTCGCTCGGAGGGCAGCGCAGACCTGCCGCTCGGCAGCGTCGTACGTGTACTCCCCAACCACGCCTGCATCACCGCAGCCGCTCACCGTGCCTACCAGGTGGTGGAAGGTTGCGCCGTTGTCGACACGTGGGACCGAGTCAACGGCTGGTGACGGGCGTCGGCGCCGGCCAGAGCGCGCCAGAGGGCTTTCCGCTGGTCAGCCCAGCGCTCGCCGCAGGAACGCCGCCATCGCCCCGCGTGTCACGGGGTCGTCCGGACAGAAGCGGTCGTTGGCGGGCGGGTTGCACCCGAGTGTGATCCCGGCCGTTGCCAGTTTCTCGATGTCGCCCTCGAAGACAGACGTGTTGTCGTCGACGAAGTCGGTCGAGTTCGACGCGGTCAACCCGAGGGCCCGCACCAGGAAGGCCGCCATGGCACCGCGAGTCACAGGGTCTCCTGGACAGTAGAGGTCGTTGGATGGCGGGTTGCAGCCCTTGGTGACGCCGGTGGAGGCCAACCAGTCGATGTCGCCCTCGAAGACCGACCCGGCGGTGTCTCCGAAGTCCGGTACCGAACCCGAGTCGTCGAGCGCCGGCAGCGCCCGGTGGAGAAAAGCCGCCATCTGACCCCGGGTCACCGGATCGTCTGGACAGAACAGCGTGTTCCCCGGCGGGTTGCATCCTGATGTGATGCCGGCAGTGACGAGCCACTCGATGTCGGCTTCGAACACCGACGTGTCGTCGTCGGCGAAGGTTCCGTTGGCGGTGCCGCCTCCACCGGGACCGGAACCCGTGGGTCCCGGGTCGGCACCCGACCCGAACGTCACGGTGTAGTTCGACCCTGAGGCGCTGACCGAGACAGAGACGCCACCGATCGTGCGGCTTCCACCGCCGGGGATGAGATGAGCCGGAGGCGAGTCGTAGGAGGATGGGTCGTCCCAGACGAAGCTCACAGCGGGCTCCGGAACGACTCGGCGGTAGCCGGGCAGACACTCGTTGCCGGTGCACGGCGTCACTTTGTACACCTCGACACCGCTCCAGGCCGATGCGATCGGGTCCCAGGCCTCGGGCGCCCGTGCCGCCAGCGTGTAGTAGGAGCTGCCGTCCCAGATCACAGCCATCTGCGTGCCGCTGTGCGTCGGCGACAGGGTGACGGTGTCCCCGGACGGATCCACGATCCACACCTCGGATGGATCGATCCATCCGGCTGCGTACTGGTTGATGACGGCGGCCTCGTACGGCAGGTAGTACGAGCCGATCTGGCCACCCTCGCGCCCGTAGTTCCCGGACATGAGATCCATGGCGTTGTCGTACTCGCCGAGCCCACCTGCGATGTTCCCCGTGTAGGAATGGGGCCATTGAATCAGGTGGCCGATCTCATGGGCAGCCGTGGTCGAAAAGAAGGACTCGCCCACGTATGCGATGCGATTGTTCCCCGGGAAGGTGGGCCAGCTCGGGCAGAGATCGGTCCCACAATGGATGTTGTAGGCGACTCCGCCGGCGCCCGGGCTGATGACCATCGACGCTTCGGCTCCGTTGGACACGTTGTCCACCGCAGTGTTCGTGCAGGTGCCCGTGTCCGAGCCTGCACTCCCCTTGGCGGTGAACACAGGGCGATACCTTCCTCGGGAATGGTGGGCGAAGTAGTCGCCGACCTCGTCATCGAGTTGCGCAACCAGCTCCGACGCGGTCGCAGCCGAACCACAGGCCCACACGTCGATCAGGTCGTTCGACTGCGTGTAGGCGGTGGTGACGGTGTAGCCGATGATCAACCCGAGTGGGTCGGTGGCCGCCATCTGGAGTGCGTCCACGGACGGCTCGCGGTGGATGATCACCACGTCGTCGGACCAGTCGGCGACTCGGACGATGGGCTCTTCCTCGACGGCGAACGCGGGAAGTGGCGCCAGAGCGGCCGTCACGGCCAGCACCAGCAGCAGACGACCGAAGATGGCGATACGGGTCATGGTCGATCCCCCCAGAAGGATTTGGCGTACGAGGCGCTCGCCCCCACGGCGTCACCTGGCCGGACAAGCTACCAGAAGCATTCGACGGTGCCCAGGGGGCCTCCGCGCCGATACGATCACGCTCATGATCGGTCCTCTGGACGTATCCAACCGAAACCTGGCCGATCGGATCGTGGACATCCAACGTGCGGCCTATGCGGTGGAGGCGCAGCTGATGCAATTCGACGGCATCCCGCAACTACACGAGTCCCCGTCGGACATCATGATGCTGACCCACTTGCAATGGGCGGGATCGTTCGAAGATGGCACGCTCGTGGGCCTGACCGCATGGACGAGCCGGGACTCCGTCGTCGACATCGACCGCCTGGCAGTCGATCCTCGGTTCGCACGCCGGGGCCATGGACGACGGCTCGTGGTCTTCGCATGCGGGGAATCCGATGCGGTCGTGTCGACGGGAGCCGCAAACACCCCGGCCCGGTCGCTCTATGAGACGTTGGGCTTCAGTGTGGTGTCGACCCGGGAGGTCGGACCGGGCGTCGCAGTCATCGAGATGCGACGCCGATCAGTACAGACCGAGCAACCGGCCTGAGAATGCAAGCACGGCCACGATCATCACCGGCCTGATCACCTTCTCGCCACCCTTCACCGAGATGTTGGCGCCGACCCAGCCGCCGAGCGCAAAGCCGACTCCGAGGATGACCGCCGGAACGAGTTCGAAGAAGCCCTGGGAGATGAACACCGGAAGAGCCACCGACGACACGGCGAGATTCACGAGAACCTTCACCGAGTTGGCGGTGACCAGATCGAGCCCCGACCGTGAGAGCGCCACGATCAGGAGAAGGCCGATGCCGGCCTGGAATGCCCCGCCGTACATCCCGATTCCGAAGAAGATCACGACGGTCAGCCAGATCGGCCAGCCTGCTCCACCGACCTTGGGACGAGGTTTGCGAATCGACAGGATGAGGATGGGCACCATCAAGAAGCCGAACACCCGCTCGAACGTCGTGTCGGAGAGCTGGCTGACCAGGAGCGACCCTGCAACGGAACCGGCGATGACCGGACCGAGCACCGACCACACCTTGCGGAGATCCTGAACGCCCTGACGGCGGAACTCGAACGCGGCAGTCGCCGACGAGGTGATCACGCCGAGCCGGTTGGAACCGTTGGCCGCATTTCCGGGCACGCCGGCCAGCACCAGTAGAGGCACCGTCAACAGTGACGCGCCACCCGCGATCGAGTTGATCGCACCGGCCAGGACCCCTCCCAGCGCCAATACCAACATTTGCCAGAGTTCCAACGACCGCCTCGCACGCTCGGGTGTCCAATCGATTGCACTCTAGGATTCGTCCCGGTGCCCTGATCCGTTTCCGTCACCCGCGGACCGTACGATGCACGGCATGGAGAACCGACCCCCTGTGGAGATCGTCCGGAGCGCGCGTCGTCGCAAGACGGTGCAGGCAGTGTTGACCGACGGGCGCATCAAGGTGATGGTCCCGCATGCGATGCCAGAGTCCGAGGCCCGCCGGCTGGCATTCGAGATGAGTGAGCGGATCGTTCGCAAGCAGCGGTCGGGGACGGTGGATCTTCCGAATCGTGCGAGACGCCTGGCACATGCCCACGACCTTCCCGTGCCGACCTCCATCGCCTGGTCGAATCGCCAGAACATGCGATGGGGTTCGTGCACTCCGGCCACGGGGACCATCCGCATCTCCGACCGGGTGGCCTCGATGCCTCCTTGGGTGCTCGACTACGTGATCGTCCACGAACTCGCCCATCTGGTCGTCGAGGGGCATGATGCGGCCTTCGACGCTCTCGTGACCCGATACCGGCTCGCCGAGCGCGCACGCGGATATCTCATCGCCAAGAGCGAGGGCGTCTGACCGACCGAGTCTCATCGGATCGGTGTTCGGCACGCTCAGACATGTCGGGCGTGTCATCCCGGACGCGAGCACCATTGGTTCCGAGGCTGGCGCCGCGCGGGCGAGCGGCGCCGGCCCGGATCCGTCCGTCAACCCGTCAGGGGAGCACGTATTCGATGTGGAGTGTCGGAGCTCGTCCGCCTTCGAACGCCCCTGCCACCCTCGTTCCGCTTCCGGTGCCAGTGATCACGAACACCATCGAGTTGCCTTGGGACCAACCGGGATTGGCGACCACTCCCTGAACCATCGCCGCGAGGTCGGGGGTTCGTTGAGCCGTTCCCCTCTCGTATCTGACCGCCCAGGCGGGTGGGACCCAGGTCACGCTTTCAGCACGGAGCGCACGCGAGGTGATGTTCCGTTTGGCCGTGGTGAATGCAGGAGCGTTGGCAGTGTCCTGCACCGCCACCACGAGCGATACGGCCGCAGTCGTGCTCACCTCGTCGGCCTCGAACTGCAAATAGGCGTTGGTGACGGTTGCGCCGGCCGGGACCTGGACGGTCTGGAACCTGAGGCCGACCGCTGCCTGCAGCGTCGCCCGGTCGAGCATCAGATCCAGGTCGGTGCTCGTCACCGTCATGTTGCCGTTGCTGGCCTTTTCCTCCACGTCATCGGCGCCCGAGGTGATCGTCACGTCGACGCTACCCCCAGCCGCGTTGGCCACGGTCACCGTCACCGGCGTGGCCGTTGCCGTGTTGCCCGCAGCGTCCGTGGCGATTGCGGAAACGCTGTGCGTGCCATTCCCCGAAGTGATGGTGTTCCAACTCGCCGACCACCCATCGGTGCCATTGGCATCCGTGGCGATCGTGACTCCGTCGACCAGGAAGGTGACGGAGGCCAACCCACCGGCGTCGGCCGCCCCGGCGTCGATGACCACCTGTCCCGAGACCGTGGCGCCCGCCGCAGGTGCCGTGATCGCCACGGTGGGCACACTGTTGTCTGTCGTCACGGATCGAACCGCCGAAGACGACTGTCCCGCCGAGTCGGTGGCGACAGCCTCGATCGAGTGTGTGCCGTCACCGCCCAACGAGGTGTTCCATGGTGCCGACCATCCGTCCGAGCCATTCGAGTCGGTGGCGATCGTTGCGCCGTCGGCGACGAATCGAACCGAGGACACGGCAACATCGTCTGAGGCATCCGCCACGAGCGTCACGGTTCCCCTGAGCGCGGCGCCTGCCGCCGGGCTCGACCACGCCACGGTTGGCGGCGAGTCGACGTTGTCGACCACGAAGGAGGTGCTCGAAGTTGCCGTCTGCCCGATCGTGTCGGTGGCGACGAGCATCAACGTATGGCTCCCATCTGCGACAGCAGTCGAGTTCCACGAGACCGTCCAACCCCCGGATGAGTTCGTGTCCGTCCCGACCACCGTCCCATCGACCGAGAACTGGACCGATGCCACGCCCACATCGTCGGCGGCCGCTGCGGATAGCACCGTTGTTCCTGAGACCGTCGCACCGGGGACGGGGGCGACCACCTGTACGGTCGGCGGAGCGTCCGACACCGGGAGTGCGATCTCGAACATCTTGCCATCGTTCTCCGACGGCACAGCGTCGTTGTCGACCGCCCGGTCCACGATGTAGAGGTTGCGGCGTCCCGACCCGTCACTGGCGGGCGCCAGCGCAAGCCCCGAGATGTACTTCAAGCCGGAGATGCCGGTCAGATCGATGGTTTGGACGAGCGAACCGCTCTTGGTGATCTCGTAGACCTTCTTCTTGGTCTTCGCACCGACGAGAAGCGTCCCGCGGGCGACGTCCATACTGAGCCCCTCGAAATCGGATGCACCGAGCACTCCGATGTCGAAATGGCTCACGATGTCGTTGCCGTTGCCGAACACACCGTCCACCGGGTCGAGGTCGTACACCTCTGAGTTCACTCCGTCGAGGAAGAACAGGTGGCCGGTGACCGGGTCGTACTCGGGATCCTCGACGTCGGTCGTTCCCATCTGAGCCGTGTTGATGAAGGTGACGGAGTCGTCCGCCGTACCGAATCGGTCGTCCGCACCGGGTAGGACCACATGGATCCCCTGCTTGGAGTCGTCCGAGATGAACAGAGCCGGCGGGGACGTGGTGGTACGAGCGCCGAGGCCAGTGGGCTCCTTGGAGTAGGCCGGGTGTGTGGTCCCGGTATCGGTCACCACTCCGGCCCGCGTCGTCACCCACATGTTGACACCGTGATACCCCGCACCGGTCGTCTCTTCTACCTCAGAGTCGACCACGACGAATCGATCCGAACCTGGGAGGTAGACGATTCCGGATGGATCCGGGCTCGCGGGGCTCCATGACGAGGTCGCGATCGTCCGCACCAACGTGCCTGTGACCACGCCGGCTGCGAGGGCAACCGTCTGATCCGGCACCACCAACGCGATCTCGACCACCCTTCCCAACACCGACCGGGTGCCGGCGTCACTCACGAACAGATGCTGGACCGAAGAGTCATCGGTGGCGTCGGCGCTCGGAGCCACGACCATGGCGGTCACGTCCCCCAGCGCGATCGGACCGAGATCGTAGATGGCGGTCTGTGCGCCCGCCTCGTCGAAGGCGTACAACAGCGAGGTGGACTCGTCGATCAGGTAGAGCGTGTTCTCGGAAGCGTCGACAGCAACTGCGCCGAACCTGATCCCGTGCGGCACGTCGAGTGCGATCGCACGGACCGTGCCACCGCTCACCCGCCGCAGTGTTCTTCCGGAGCCATCGAGTTCGATCGTAGAACCATCACCCGAATCGAAGGTCGCGGCTGCGGTTCCTGCACCGGCACGATCGAGGCCACGACGCGGGTTCTGGCGGCCGGGTCTGGCCGATGGGGTTTCCATCGTCACGATCTCGCCACCCGACCTGCCGACGAGGCGATCGGAGCGAGCGTCGAAGACGAGCGAGCCCGGCTCGATCGCCACCTCCGCTGTGCCTTGTGCGACGAGGCGTCCGGAGGTCGTCAACTCGACGAGAGCGCTCCTCTTCTCACCAGCACCGGCCACGACCAGGCCTCGGCCGTCGACCGCGGCAACGCCGACGGGGCGAGGAACGCCGAACTCGGCCGTATAGGTGGACCGAACCTCCTCCACGGGCAACACTCCGGGTCCGGCTGAGGCCGCGGCTTCGTCCACCTGTGGCAGCGCCATTCCGACGGCGACCATCACCACGACTGCGATCCTGCGGTACCGCCCCTGCCAGGGCATCCGAGAGCTACGAGAAGCGCTCATCACATTCCACTCCCACCCCGGGCGCACGACCCGGACCTCACCGCCCTGAGAAATCCTTGCCCATGTGGGACCGCCGAGGCACCTGCGACCAGGCCCAGACGAGAACTGGATGAGTCGGGCCGCGTACGTCGAGCAATCGACAGGCGCCACCCGACGCTTTCAGCTCATCCCACTCCGTCTCATCCATGGCGAATAGTAACCTTTGCGACAGTGCGTGGAGATATTTTGTTGTACCAAAATGTCCGGGAGACAAGCCCCGGATAGGTCACCGCCAAGAGCGAAGACCGAACCCAAGCGGGTACCCTCGCCGCGTGCCGCCGGACCGAATCGACCTGAACCTGAACCGTCGCCAGCTCTTCGTCATGTTCGGCACGGTGTATTTCGTCCAGGGTGTGATCCAGGCCTATCAGCTCAACTTCTTCAAACCACACATGAACTCGGCCGGCGTCGACGCCGATCGGTTGGCCATCGTCGCCACGCTGGGGATCGTGCCCTTCGTGATCAAGTGGATCTTCGGGCTGATCTCGGACAAGTACCCGCTCTTCGGACGGGGACACCGCGTGCCGTACATGCTCATCGGGATCACGGCGACCGCGGTTGCGTTCGGTGTCGCCTATTTCGTGGACCCGTCGAAGAGTTTCGGGATTCTGGCCGTGATGGTGGTGAGCGCCACCTTCTTCATGGCTCTGTTCGACACCACCGCCGACGCCCTGTCGGTCGATGTGGTCGACCCGGTCGACCATCCCACCGTCCAGGCGTGGATGAACGGAGGTCGGGCCGTGGGGTTGGTCGCCGTGTCGTTGGCATTGGGTCTGGTGGCCGAGACGTTCGGATATCAGAGCTTGTTCCTGGTGATCGCTGCCCTCATGCTCATCCCGTTGGTCTTCGTAGCTCGTGTGCAGGAGCCACCAGATCGGACCGAGGCTCACACCTTCGATCGCAGGGCCTTCAAGGTCATGCTCCAGCCTCGATATCTGCTCTTCGGGCTCGGGCTGATCCTCGCGTGGACCTTCTTCCAGGGCATCGAAGGGCTGGTGACGTTCTACATGTCGGACGAGTTGGGATCGTCGGCATCGACCCTGGGCCTGTACGGGACGCTGAAGGGCGTGGGGCTCCTCGTGGGCGGTGTGAGCATGTCGATGGCGGTGAAACGCGGCGGTCGTCGGATCTCGACACTCATCACGGTCGGCCTGGTGACGGTCGGGGGACTGGCGTTTTCGGCGCTCGACACCGAAAACGCCATCCTTCTGGCTGCGCCGTTGTGGGGTCTCGCAGTCGGCTTCCAATGGACCAACTACGTGACCATTGCGATGGGCGTGACCGATCTGCGGATCGCCGGATCCATGTTCGCCATCCTGCAGACCATGTCGAACATCGGGCTTGCGGCTGGTGAAGGCATCGCCACCTCACTCAGCGACAACCTGGGATACGGCGGCGTGTTCCGCCTCTTCGGTCTGGCCAATCTGGTGGTGGTTCCCGTGATGCTCCTGGTGATTCGGAGCTTCGGAGCGAACGCCTCCGACGAAGCGTTCGCTCCGGTCGCGTGAGGACCGGCGATTGCGCGACTTCTACGAGCTCACCGACGCCGGCCGTGGCCGCCGCCTGAGAAGGGTGGCCGAGGTTGCGATCGCCGCCTACGACCTCGATGTGGTCCGGATCCGCCTGATCGCCCAGGACTCGAACGCCACGTTTCGACTGGACACAGGCCAAGGTGACTCGTGGGCCCTTCGCGTTGGCATCGGCGGCCCGATCGCGCACTCGGAGGCCGAGGTTCGAGCGGAGATGGCGTGGCTCGAATCCATCGCTCTGGAAACCGACCTCGATGTGCCGAGACCCCTCCGGACTCGCGACGGTGAGCTTCTGACGGTCGTCTCGGCCGATGGCGTCCCGGATCCCAGGAACTGCGTCGTCTTCTCGTGGCTGCCCGGTCCGTTGATGGCCGACCGGCTCACCGCCGAGAACCTCCGGTCTTTCGGAGCGTTCGCCGCGGCGCTGCACGGTCACGGCTCCTCGTTCCGTCCGCCGCCGGATTTCACGGCTCCGACATACGACCAGCCTCTCCCGTTCGACGAGCCCCACGTCCTGCTCGAGGAGGATCATGGCGACCTGATGCCTCCCGGGCGGCGACGGTTGTACGGCGAGGCGTTGGATGCCGTCACAGCGGCCATCGAACGGCTGCAGTCCGGTCAGCCGATGCAGGTGCTGCACGGGGACCTCCACATGTGGAACGTGAAGGTGTACCGAAGGCGGATCTCGGCCTTCGACTTCGAAGACCTCATGTGGGGGTGGCCGGTCCAGGACCTCGCCACCACGCTGTATTACTTCTGGGGCGACGATGGGTTCGACGCGTCCTGGGAAGCAATCCGAAGGGGCTACGAGACCGTGTCACCGTGGCCGGACCCTGGGGGGGAGGTGGCGACCTTCATCGCAGGTCGCACGCTCGTGATCGCCAACACGGTGTTGATCCAGCCCGAATGGCGTCACGAAGCGCCGGCCGTGCTCGAGCGTGGTGAGCGCCGTATCCGAGCAATGCTGCCGCGAGCGGGTTGAAGCCTCCCCAGAACCTCCAATCGGCACTGCACGCGACGATGCGGGCGCTGTATGGGAGAGGGTGTAGAGGGCACGAAGGGAGTGCTGATGTCCACCGTCTTGAAGCGGGCCGAACGAGTTCCCACACGGCATCGTCGCCCGGCCCGGCACGCCGTGCGTTGGATCTCCGTGGCACTCGCCGCCACGCTGTTGATGGCCTCTGCGGCCATCAGCTGGTACGTGTCGGGTGAGGTCATCGACGGCATGGCCACGGCGTTGGCCGAAGTGGAGTACGACTCCGACATTCTGTCGGTCGATGCGGATCGACTCGTGATCGGGACGCCGGACGAGGCCGCGGTTTCGCTCGACCGTGACGCCGTCATGGGACTCAAGTGGGAGAACGGATGGGCGATCGTCCAACCCGCCGACGAGTGGTCGGAGACGACAGAGACGAGGCAGTTCTCGCTGGTCGAGGGAACGGAGGTTCCGCTTGGTGACGACGTCGCCGACTTCGACAGCCTCGTGTACCCGGGTGATCCGTCGACTCTCGGGATCGAGTTCGAGCACGTCGTGATCGACGGTCCCCAGGGTGCGCTTCCGGCCTGGTTCGTACCGGGCGACAACTCGACGTGGATCATCGCCGTCCACGGTTTGGCCGCAGGCCGGCGCGACACCCTTCGCCTGGTGGCGACCATCGAAGGCATGGGGTACCCCACCCTCGTGCCCACGTACCGCAACGATCTCGGCGCCCCCGAGTCCGACGGCGGCCTCGGCATGATGGGTCAGACCGAGTGGCAGGACCTGGAGGCGGCCGTGGAGTACGCCCGCAATCAGGGTGCGGCCGGTGTCGTGCTCGACGGGATCAGCATGGGTGGGGGCATCGTCCTCAACTACCTGCTGAACACCGACGACCCGACCTTCGTCCGCGGAGCGATCCTCGAGTCGCCGATGACCGACTTCCGTGAAGTCATCGATCTGCGGTCGGGCGAGGCGCTCCCGGTCGGTGGTCCGATCGGCGACAGCCTGCTCGCCGTGGGAAGGATGTTCGTTTGGATGCGGACCGGCCTCGACTTCGACGAAGTCGACTACGTCGCCCGTTCCGCCGACCTGCGGACGCCGATGCTTGTTCTCCACGGCACCGAGGACACCAAAGTACCGTTCGAAGTGGGGAAGGCGCTCGCCGATGCCCGCCCAGACCTGATCGACTTCGAGCCGATCGAAGACGCCGCCCACGTCCGGGCCTGGAACGAAGACCCGGGCATGTATCAGGACATGGTGCTCGGATTCCTGGAGCAAGTGGATTGACGTTCCGACCCCGGTGATCATCGGATGCCCGATCATCTCCAACGCACGCGGAAGCAATGGCGGTGACGGAGCTGAGTTGTCATCGAACCCCGGCGGGTTGCCGGGGTTCGATGCTTTCCACCGGTCAGCCAGTGGTGGAAGACCGTGACAGGTGTGGAGTTGTCACTCAGGTGCCGGTCGTATCCACCGTGGCGAACCGGCGTGCTTCGGCGGCTTCCGAAGAGGTGTCATCGACGGCTCGCATCCGATTGAATTCGGCGACGTCGTGGCTGGTGTCGACCTGCCCCTGGATCGCCAGGAACCGCTGCGTCTCTGCGTACTGCACCGAGGTGTCGACTCCTGCGCCGATGGCAGCGAAGCGGAGATCCTCTGCGTACTGCGACGACCCGTCGACGATTGGCGCAAGGGCTGCCATCCGCTGGGCCTCGGCGAACTGCGACGAGCCGTCCGTCACCGTGGCAACAGCGAGCGCCAGCTGACGCTGCGTCTCGGCGTACTGGCTCGAAGTGTCGGTCACCGTGGGAACGGCGAGAGCGAGCTGACGCTGCGTCTCGGCGACCTGGTTCGAGACATCCACACCTGCGCCGATGGCGGCGAAGCGGAGATCCTCTGCCAGTTGTGACGACGTGTCGACCTGCGGGGCGAGACCCGCCAGCCGCTGTGTCTCTGCGAACTGCGTCGAGCCGTCGACCGTTGCGAGAGCCAGCTGACGCTGGAGCTCGGCGGTCTGAGATGACACGTCGTTGGTCTGCACGGAGGCGAGGGCCATCTGGCGCTGCGTCTCGGCGAACTGGTGCGAGCCGTCGTCGACGGTCGGGCTGCTGACTGCGACGCCGACCGCCACGATGGCGGCGACGGCGGCCGTGGTGGCTGCGATGACCCAGCGACCGTTCTTCTTGGGTGCGGGAGCCTGGTTCCGATCCGAGACGGGGATGTGGGTCTCGGGGTGACGGGTGAGTGTGGCTGACATGGTCTTTCCTTTCCGTGTCCCGCCGACCTTCGGCGAGTACGGCACCACAGTCGCTCAGCGGCATCACAGCCCCATCTCAACGCATTACAGCCAGATAACAGCGCCGAATCACCAATGATCACGGGACTTTTCGGGAGGCGGCTGGAGACCGTGACCAGGGCGAACGCTCGAACCTTGACCTGAGATCGACACCAGATGTCGTCAGCAACCCTGGGTTGCCCGACAGCGCGTCAGTTGCAGGCGGAGGTGAGTGGCTCGTCGCCTGGGACGTAGCGGTCCCACTCGTCCTGGGTGAAGCCGTCGCCGACTACCTCACATGCCTTCTCGATCCACCGCTCCGGGTTCAGCGGCACCTGAAGCAGCTTGCCGGTCGCGAAGATCCACATCGTCTCGGTCTCGGAGTCGTACCAGGACGGCGAACCGAACGTTGCGCCCTCTCCGTCCCAGATCAATCCGGCCCAATCACCCCGTTCGACGTCCCACAGTCGTACCCGTCCGTCGGCGAAGGTGACGGCGAGCAACTCTCCGTCCCTGGCAAAGCCGAGATTCGGCACAGAACTGGGTGTCGGGAAGCACCTCGACGTCGCCTTCGACTGTGTCGATCAGGACCAGTCCGCCATCGTTGAGAGCGGCTGCGATCCAGCGCTCGGTCGGGTCGAAGACGTTGACGTTGTTCAGCTGCCCCGGAACCTCGAACTCCCCGACGAGTGCGCCCGAGGCATCGAACGTCTGCAATGGCCCACCGGGGACCGCGAATTGACCCCACCATTGAGAGTCGGGTGCACGTGATGGACGGGCCGGCGTCGGCACGCTCTGCACGAGCCTCGACCGAGCCCGGGGTCAGGTCGAGGACGTCCACCGCGAAGGAGCCATCGGGTCGCTCGACGATCATCGACCACATGTCGCCGAGTCGAGTACCGCCGCCGGGATTGCCGTCGAGTTCGAACGTCTCGACGGCGATTCGCCGTTCTCGAAGCGGGCGTAAAGCCCGTCGGTGTTGATGGCGGACACGCCATCTGCCTCCGGGTACGCCTTGATCGGGCCGAAGAGTGACCCGTCGGGCATGCGGAGCGTCACCGACCAACGCTCACCCGTCTCTAGGTCGACGACCGAACGTCGCCGGTCGACCGGTCGACGCCACCGGCCTTCCCATCGTTGAAGGCGTACTCGGTCAGTGGATCATCGAGGTTCCACGTCCGGTCGATGAGCGCATTGCTCGGATCGAAGTCATAGATGTCGACGCTCGGCTTGTTGGTCCAGGTTGCGAGCCGCCCGTCCGGCAGGATCTCCGCCTGCGCAATTCCATCAGGGGCTCGCACAGACACACCCAGGAGACCAAACCGCCTGTCGACTAGCTCGGCACTGCCCTGGGTGAGAACGATCACCCTTCCGTCCGGCCGCACCCCCATCTCGAACACCCCCGATGCGACTCCGGTCTGGATGTCGGCGACGACCTGCTGCGTGTCGAGATCGATCGTGACCAGCGAGCCGTCGGAGAACATCGCAAGCAGCTCGCCGGTGGAGTCGTCGAACGTGACCGCCGTCGCGCCCGAATCACGGTCGACGCGGAAGACTTCCTCGCCCGTCTCCCCGTCGATCACCAGGACCCGCCCCCCTTCGGTCTGGGGTTGCAGCGCACCCGACACCGTGGAGCTGCCAGACTCGAAGTAGACGAGCGGGAGAGCGATGTAGCGGCCACCATCGGACACCGCCGGAAACCACCAATCATCGTGCCCTTCGA